>JAJRPG010000006.1 GCA_024280855.1 Planctomycetota bacterium
AGACATGATAGCAGAGAGCTACGAATCAAGGTATTAGACAAACCTCTCGCGACGACGTGAGCGGATCAGAAAATGTGCAGGAAAATTCTGTCAGGAAAACACTTGAAAGAAAAACTCTTTCAGGTATGGGCCACCCGGCATCGAAATGATGGGCGTGCTGGGAAAGTGATTGGTCATCGAAGACGGCAGGCAATCCTGATGTACATCGGGATGCCCTACCCTGCGGTTCTACACGCCTTTTTGTTATTTTTCTTGACTTATGAAGGCCAAATCTGGTAGCTTATAGGCTCTTGTTTAGTAACGATCACATAGCACGAATTCTCGATTGGGAGGGGTAGGTAATTACAGTAAACAGAAAAGGCTTAGCTGTGCGCGCGATGGCGGTTGTCATCGTCGTCGTAGCTCAGAGTCCATCTTTCGCCAAGGCTCCCTTTAGTTGTGACGCCGTTGATAGTAGCAGCTTGAACGAAAGCTCGGCCGGTGTCAGTAATAAGCTAACCGAAGCCAAAAAGAGCGAGGGCGTCGTCCCCGAAGGATTAGCCGGTTCAGACTGGAATAGCATCCGCCAGGTGTACGAACAAAATCGCCACGCAGTCGTAGCGGTGCCTACGGCAGTGGATGGTGCGTTCCGCGCTCGCAACCCTGGCCAACAATGGCTAACCCATTTCGACGGGCGCGGCTTCGTCGTTAAGTCAGACGGTGCGGGTGGGCAATGGGGATTGGAATTACAAAGCTACGGCTTCCCCGGTCACCAGCGCAGCATTAATGGCCAAGCAAGCATGACTGCGGATAACGATCGAGTGACATATGACTGGCACGAAGGATTGCAGGAGTGGTTCGTCAACGATCGTAGCGGATTGGAACACGGCTTCACGCTGAGCAGCCGGCCAACAGGAGCGGGTGACCCCCAACTAGGGAAGAATGATCGATTAGAATTGCGACTAGCGGTGCGTGGCGGATTACTCGCCAAGGGAAACGCTGACGGACTCGGCGTAAGCTTCGTGAATGGGCAAGGTAGCGAAGTCGTAAACTACACCGGGCTAAAAGTTTGGGACGCGGATAAGCGACTGCTTTCCGCACGGCTCGATGCAGATGCTACAGGCCTGCGACTGACCGTGGACGAACGTGGTGCGCGCTACCCGCTTACCATCGACCCTATCGCCCAACAAGCGTACCTCAAGGCTTCCAACACCGGTGCAGGGGACAATTTTGGCGCCTCGGTGGCCGTGTCCGGCGACACGGTGGTGGTCGGAGCTTTTCTCGAAGACAGCAGCGCCACTGGCGTTGACGGGAACCAGGCCAACAACAGCGCCGTTGATTCTGGAGCGGCGTACATCTTCGTCCGCGATGGGGCCGGCGTCTGGAGCCAGCAGGCCTACCTGAAGGCGTCGAACACCGGTGACGGTGACTGGTTTGGTTGGTCTGTGTCCGTGTCCGGCGACACAATAGTAGTTGGGGCTTATCAGGAGGATAGCAACACCACAGGTATCAACGGGTACCAACTCGATAACAGTGCCTCGAAATCTGGCGCGGCGTACGTTTTCGTCCGTGATGGCGGCGTGTGGAGCCAACAGGCCTACCTCAAGGCGTCCAACTCGGAAGCAAATGACCGGTTTAGCACCACAGTGGCGTTGTCCGGCGACGTAGTAGTGGTCGGGGCAACTGGCGAGGCTAGCAACACTACGGGCGTTAACGGGGACCAGGCCGACAACAGCGCCGTCAAGGCCGGCGCGGCGTACGTTTTCGTCCGCGTTGGCGGCGTGTGGAGCCAGCAGGCCTACCTCAAGGCGTCCAACACCGATATAATTGATTTTTTTGGCTACTCGGTGTCCGTGTCCGGCGACACGGTGGTGGTCGGGGCACCGGCGGAGGAAAGCAACGCCACGGGCGTCAATGGTAACCAGACCGACAACAGTGCTATAGGACCCGGCGCGGCCTACATCTTCGTTCGCGACTCTGGAGGCGTCTGGAGTCAGCAGGCCTACCTAAAGGCGTCCAACACTGATGCACGTGACGGGTTTGGCGTCTCGGTGTCCGTGTCCGGCGATACGGTGGTGGTCGGGGCGTTTGCCGAGGCTAGCAACGCCACGGGTGTCGGCGGCAACCAGGCAGGCAACAGCGGCGCCGGATCCGGCGCGGCGTACGTCTTCGTGCGCGACGTAAGTAGCGTCTGGAGCCAACAGGCCTACCTCAAGGCGTCCAATACTGATGCAGGTGACATTTTTGGCATCTCGGTGGCGGTGTCCGGCGACACGGTGGTAGTCGGGGCACATGGCGAGCGCAGCAGCGCCACGGGCGTCAACGGGAACCAGGCAGACAATAACTTCTTTCGTTCCGGCGCGACGTATGTTTTCGTCCGCGATGGCGCTAGCGTCTGGAGTCAGCAGGCCTACCTCAAGGCATCCAACACTGGTGCAAATGACTTTTTTGGCTACTCGGTGTCCGTGTCCGGCGACACGGTGGTGGTTGGGGCGCCGGAGGAGGATAGTAACGACACGGATGTCAACGGGGACCAAGCTGACAACAGTGCCGATGAAACCGGCGCGACATACGTCTTCGTCATCACCCCAATCGTTTGTGGTGATGGCGTCGTGGAAGGAACTGAGCAGTGCGACGACGGTGACACTATCGACGGCGACGGATGCTCGGCTACATGTCAGGTTGAGTCGGGGTTCGCATGTTTAGGTGAGCCAAGTGTGTGTGTACCCAGCGATGGTTTATGCGGTGATCTGGACGATGACTTAATGGTGGACGGCGACGACTTAGCTGTGTTGCTAGCTGCCTTTGGACGTAGTTTGGGCGATCCACGATACGACGCGATAGCCGATCTTGACGACGATGGAAGCGTTACGCTGTTAGACTATCAACTATGGTTGACCTGTTACCGCGTATACATCGCAGACCCCTTTGCAGCTGCGCCTCAGCCGGGCATACCCGGCGATCTCGACGCGGACTGGGACGTTGACCTAGCTGACCTTGCCGATTTTGAGTTCTGCCAAAGCGAACCACCTGGGTTTGAGCTTCCGTGTTTGATGAAGTTCGACTTCGACGGTAATGACCAAATCGACCTCAATGACTACGCGGAGTTTCAGGGTGTAATGTTAGGGCCGTAAGTGAATAGTGCCGCCGCGTGACACCTACGAAACCTAATTATTCAGCGAAGTGGGTGCGCGAGTCTATGGTTTAGGCAGGTCAACCTTTCGCTAGTAAGCGAAAGAACGACCGTGCTCTACCGGATTAATGCCTTCGCGGGTATGACGAAATTTAATCTGCGAAGCGAATTCAATCATCGACTCCCCCATGTCCAGAAAGAAGGACATGGGCCACCCGGCCTGTCGCAAGCCTGGTAACAACGTTCGTGTCTCACAACCTCGTATGGCATGTCCGCAGGCTCGCGCCGTGCGGCTCTGATGGCGTACAATCGTTCGGTTGTTGTCTAAGATTTTGCGGCCGCGCGGGCTGAAGCCCTCGGCTCATTTTGAAAAAAGTGGTTTGTGTGACACCGAGCGAAGGATGGGCAGCAGGCGTGCGGATTGTTTTCTATCGTGGTAACGTGTTGAGCATAATGATAGGGGATTGTCATCGAACCATACAGAGGTGGAGCTATGCAGGATGAACAGCGGGTGGTATCTCGGAGAGTTTTTCTAGCTGGGTCGGCTAGTGGGTTGGCGCTGGCTGGGTTGGGGGTGTCGGAAGATGTGATGGCTGGGCCTGTTGGCTCGCGGAAGCGTAGCGCGCTTAAAGAGGCTGGGCCTATGTTGCCTCCGGTTCCGGCTATTCTTCTTAGCGTCAAAGGAAAAGATGGTCAGCCTGATGAGGTTTCGGTGGTTTGGACTTTTGTGGTAAACGGTTCGCCGCCTCAAGTTGGTGTGAGCGTGGACCATACGCACGTCGCGCATGGCGGCATTTCCGAGCATGGACAATTTGTGCTGAACGTGCCGGTGGCTGAAATCATTATTCCGTTTGATCATGTCGATATGAACACGCACACCGTGGGAGATAAGTACAAGCTGTCCGGGCTGACGCGCGGTAAGGCTATCATGGTTGATGCGCCGACGGTGGAGGAATGTCCGATTCATCTGGAGTGTAAGGTTATCAAAGCCGTGGAACTTCCGCCTAAGCGTACGCTGTTTATTGCGGAAGTAGTAGCGACGAGTGTGGTGGAAGGCATTTGCGATGAAGCTGGTCGATTAAAAGTTGCTGCGGCTAACTATTTTGGCATGACGCCGGGGAGTGGGGAGTTTTATACGATGGGAAAGCTCGTTGGTCATATCGGTGAGACGGTTGGGCGGAGTGATATTAAGTATTAACTGACTCACTCTAGCCATTGATTGCGATGTTCGATTGAGTCGAAACATTCATTGCTGTAGTATGATGCTCGTAAAGTATGGCCATGGGATAATTCCAAGTTGGCGACATGTTCAATTGCTTGAGTTGCGTGCTCGAACAGTGGCTTTGGGGTCGTCATCAAGAGAGGTAAGTGAAATGATTCCAGCAAGCTTGATAAAAAAGGTCTATAAACAAGTTGCATGTGGCCAACTTTCCGAGGCGATACATCTTCTCGAAAAAAAGATGTCGACGTTATCGATGGGTCCGTACCACGCCATCATCGGACGAAATCTTTTGGGCATGACGGAGGCAATGGCGTCATATCTCGAGGAATTCGTGGCCTTCGCTGTTAAGCAGATTGAACTCAAGGCGATTTACCTTGAGATGAACGGTTTTACGATTAACACCGATCTTTGGTTTGTGGATGCTTTTGGCTTTCCAAATTTTCCTGGCACTGAAAACTTTGACTGGCTTGCCGACTGGGAAACGGAGGACTTTCGTATATTCGAGATCAAAGGGATCGAAGATATGCAGCAGGCATACCAAGACGACCCGAAGTATAGAGGCAAGCCGCAAACCGATGAAATCAAACTGGCCGGCGATCTTACGGAGTATTTGGTTACCCTTCACCTAAATCAGCTTGTCGCGAGCGCAAGCAAAATGTCGCGAGAACGCACGGAAATGCTCCATGGAATACAGATTCTGTCCACATCACACGACTTCGACGAACAGTGCATCACCGTCTCGTGAAGCTAGGAAATAATTGGGCGATTACATTCTGGTCTCAAAATTTGGAGTGGCTATGCCCTGCTAGTCTACGGTATGATTTTTATTCAGGAGGAAATCCAATGGCAAAATCACCGGAAGAAATGGTTGCGGCTATGATCAAGAACTTCCCAGAGAAGACTGGGAAAACGCTTGCCCAGTGGATAAAAATATCCAAAGGGAGCAAGTTGGTTAAGCATGGAGAAATTTCAAAATATCTCAAGAGTGAACATGGCATGACTCACGGCTTTGCCAATTTAGTTGCTACGAAAACATTGGAAAGCGGAAAGAAGCCAGCCACTGGCCAAGACTTAGTTTCGAGTCAATACGCAGGCCCCAAAGCTAATCTGCACCCGATTTATGATGCGATTATTTCCGCAGTGAAAAAGTTTGGTAAAGACATGGAATTGTCCCCTAAAAAAGCATACGTGAGTTTGCGACGCAGCAAACAGTTTGCCATCATTCAACCTTCTACGAAAACGCGCGTCGATGTGGGCATCAATTTGAAAGGGCATAAAGTTACCGATCGACTGGAAGCCTCAGGTAGCTTCAATTCGATGGTGAGTCATCGCGTGCGAATCGCTGACAAGAAGGAAGTTAATAAAGAACTGATCAGCTGGCTGCGTGAAGCATACGACAACGCATGATCTGACGAACCAGGCTATCACTACTTTATAGCTATATTTCACCTAAATACTGACAGGCATTGGCCGGCAGCTGCGTCTCTACCCTTGCGGGAATAATCGGATGCACGTTGGAAATAATGGGAAACGAATAATATGTGGCAATACAGTGGAAAATTAGTTTCTAAGATCGGCCTACTGCTGCTGGCGTGGGTTATCACAATTCCTACATCGGCTAGTGCTATCGTTGTTAGGCACGACCGGCAGGATGAGGAGCTTTTGGCCTTGGGTGAACGCTTTCCAGCCACCGGCAAAATCGAACCTGACGGGTCTTGTACATTGATCGCTCCGACGTGGATTATTACGGCTGGACATGTGGCACCACTTATCACACCAGGCGTTAGTTTGGTTCAATTCGGCGAGAAAAAATATAAGATCAAGCGCGTAGTTATGCACCCCGATTGCAAACTGCGAGGCAATCAACCGCCGAAAACTGACCTGGCGTTGATGGAGCTTGTAGAACCCGTCATTGGCGTCACGCCAGCGGCGCTCTATCGAAAGAAAAACGAAAAGGGAAAACAAATTATTATCGCGGGCTATGGTGATCTTGGCGATGGCACGAGTCGGCCTCGCATGTCAGACGGAAAGCTGCGGGCGGCGACTAATGTTATCGACAAAGTGCGTAAGAATCGAATCCTGTTTGATTTTTCTAAACCGCCAAGTGGGACTGAATTGGAAGGTGTCAGCGGGCCTGGTGATAGTGGTGGCCCGGCTTTTATAGACGTAAACGGTCAACCGTTGCTAGCCGGCGTCAGTTCAGCAGCGATGGATGGTGAGCCTGGACGATATGGTGTGACAGAAGTTTATACGCGCGTGAGTGAATTCGCGAAATGGATTGATGAGGTTATTAAATAGGATGATGTAAGTGGAGTATAGTTGGCCATGCCCCGAGGAACCCTAGTTTGTAATCATCGTAGGGTTAATGCATGGTTTTAGACGAACGATACACCGTACCATTTATCCATTATTGAACGGTTAACATGACTGAATTTGATACTATTTCGAGAAGTTCATCACAATTTGGGACATGAATCGACTCCCGGTATTGCACAAGATACTGCCCGGGTATTGAGAAATCATAACACTCAGAAATTGTTGTTTGTGATGAATAGGTGCCTCCCGAATCAATGTAAATTCTATCTGCATCAGTAGGTGAGAATCGCTTGGCCATCACGCACCTATACGGCATTTTATAATCTCCACGCAAAACTTCGAACGACCCTCTGGTCATGCGGCCGTCTGCAATAATTTTGTAGTGAGGGATTCCGATCGGTATCTTCGATATGTTTTTAAAGATGAGTTTAGCAACTATTTTCTGCTCCGACCAAACAAGTGATAGATTGCACTCGACGCGCAGTAGCGGAAATACAGAATCGTAAGAAGTTGATTCTGCAGTTATATTCAGCAAGTGAGAATCGATGTCAGCTCCGTTTCGATCACACCCGACACAAGCTATGAACAGAATCGTAGGCATAAAACCATAAATCATCCAATGCATTATATAATCCCTTCCACGATATTCTCGTATTTTTAGACGAGTCTCGGACTATTAAGTTCCCATTTGTTGCTTTACCACTTCCAGGAAGCCTTGGGCGTCGGGGTCTTTTGGGTCTAGTTCTATGGCTCGCTCGATGTGATGTAGGGACTTCTTTGGCTGTTGGTTCATTAGCAAGGCTACGGCTAGGTTGTATTGATATAGCGAAATGTCGGGGGACAGTTCGGCAGCTATGGTTAAATGCTCGATAGCTTCTTGGGTTTTTCCGCTGGTTAGCAGGGCGTATCCGTAATTGTATTGGGCGGCTGGGGACTTGGGTGCCAATGAGATGGCACGTTTCAGGTTAAGGAGGCTTTGTTCGGTGTTGCCTAGTGCGGACTCCGTCATAGCTAAGGATATGAATCCGTGGGCGTCGTTTGGATATTTCTGCGTATAGGCTGACCAATGCTGCTCTGACTGTGAAAATCTTTTTAACTCAATCAGCATCTCGCCCAATGCTTTATTCATCGCCTGGGGTTCATTGGTGACGCTTAGGCCTTGTTCTAAAATGTCGATAGCCTCGTCGGGTTTTTCCTGGGCGAGGAGAAATCGGCTTAGTTCCCGACGGGCTAAGTTGTAAGTGGGGTCAAGAGCTAATGCGTTTTGATAACTTTCGACAGCCTCTTCATTTCGACTTTGTATTCTTAATGCACAAGCTAATGCACGGTGGGCATCGTGACGCGTTGGGTCATTATTTATCACGCGGCGAATGACCGTTTCAGCTGCGGTGGAGTTGCCTTTTGCGAGGTGCAGCCAAACTGAATCTTGAAGGACGGACGGGGTAGCTATTAAGCCCCAGCTATCAGCGCGTCGCAAGTTGACTAACGCGTGGTCGAGCATGTCTTGCTGTTGGGGTGAGGCGTTGGTCCACCAGGAATTCCCCGGCAACCAAATGTCGTCGTCGAGGTTTAACTTAGCCATGGACGCTCTGGCTTGGCTGGCGGAAAACTGAATGACTCCGCTGTGCAATGTGAAGGTTAGCCAAGGTAGAGCTAAGCAAAGGAACATGGCTCCTTGGCGAGTCAAGTTACGTCCGCGTTTTAGTGAAAGTTGTTGCAAGCGGACGTTGGCATTAGTGACAATGTGTAGGCACTTCATGGCGATGATGACCGTGATGCCTGCCAGACCCATAGCCATGAGTAGGGGGATTTGGTCGTATAGACCTCGAAAAGTCATTAACGAAGCCAGGCCAATGCCTGCGGCGAATAATTCTTCGGGAAGCGAAAGGTCGTAGCGAGTGGCTGATCTTTTTTCTTTTGGTTTGGCTAGTAATGATGGAAGACCTAAGCCGACGTAGAGTGCGTCGTTGGGGCAGACGCTGACGCAGTCCATGCACTTCATACAGCCGGGGTCTACGACCATGCCGTACAGGGCGACTTCTTCGTGGACGCGAACGTTTGAAGTACAGGTCGCGGTGCAATGGCCACAATGCTCGCAGGCGTCGGTGACACGGATGCGAGCAGGGGCGAATCTTTCTGCGACGCTGAAGAATCCGCCATAAGGACAGGCGTATGTGCAGAATCCTTTTGCGCCGAGAAAATAAACGATGGCAAAGCCGACGCTTGCGACGGTTAGGATGATGATGGTTAGGCCTGGGAAAGTTTCCCAGAAGTTTGTTTTGATGAGGTGGTTGGTCCAGGTTGGGAATGGGATGCCGAACCAGGCGCGGTAGATGCTTGGCCAAACGAACATGTAGATGGATAGTGCGAGCGGTGCGAAAATTAATAAGCGTGATCTAAAGGGCTTGGGTTTAACGCCCAATTTTTTCATGAAGAGGGCTGCGAGGTCTTGGTAGGCGATGAAGTGACATCCCCAGCCGCAGACGAACCGCCCACTGATGAGCGTGGCGATAATGGCGAGGGCGAAGAAAATGAAGCCGGCGTTCAGATGGCCATCGTTGAGGGTGTACATAGCTTCGGAGGGTTCGACGGGTGATAAGGATTGCCCGGTGAAATACCAATGGGCGATGTGGGCAATCATAGCTAGGTGTACGGCGATGAGGACGAATGCGCGTTTACGGCTCATCCGCGATGCTCGTGGTTGGTTTGGGTGTGAGGGTATCACCGGCAGGGAGGTGGAGGTTGCGGCGGCTGGTTGATTGGTGGCGGTCATTTCGTCTTTCAATAAAATCGCGTACTGGCGTTACTGATAGTATATCGAGCAAATTGGTCTGGGAGGTAGAGTTTGTGTTAAAGAAGTATTGGGAGGGGATTTAATGAGTGCTCTAACAGAACCGCGCCTGTGAGGAAGCGGCCTGCAAGCGTCATAGGAGGCCGCTTCCTGACGGGCGCGGTTCTGTAATGATCTCAAATGGCCTTTAGTTAAAACTGGTAGCCAATTAGCTAGCGTATCCTTCCCCCACCCTTTGGTAATAACCGAAGAATGGGGCACCCAAATGGAGACTGGATTCCCGCCTGCGCGGGAATGACGAACGCCGGGGGGATAACGATAGCGGGGGAGGGATGACAGAACGGCTGCCCTTGCTAGGGGTTTGCGGGGACGCGACAATGTCGGGACGTGAAAGGTCGTGGGATTGATGATGACTGAAGAGAATAATTCTGAGCGAAATGATGAAGTGGCGGCAAGGCTTGCACATCATGTGCGCGAACGTCCGCACTTGATCGAGCATATATATCGTGAGCTATTGATCCTGCTGCATCGTCGGGGGATCGCTAGTATTGACAAGATTCAGGACGAAGCGCGAGCGCGCTTAGGGCATGAATCATTCGAGGTTTCTACTGATCCTAACTTAACAGAGCGCGATCGGTGGGACGAAGCTGAGCGTCAGTTGGTGGAATCGGTGACGCGGGAATATGCGCGCGAGCATCTATCGCTCGCAGACATTGATGATCTAATCAATCTCATTATCAAACGCGAAGAAGTGCAAAGCCTCGACAATGTGACGAATCGTCCCAACCTAACCTTTCGAGAGTTAGCTGACCAGGTGCAGCGGTTTTGCGAATTGCCGTTGGGAGAAATGTTGCTCCCGCCTGCGGAGGTGTTGGGGACGCGGGTCGCGCTGACGAGACATTTGTTAAGCGACCAACTGGAGGTTATTGGTATCGCTAAAAATCATCTGAAGATTAGAGATTTTGATGATATCACGCGGCGCATTGTGGGTAGCGACGACGCCATGGGGCGCATCGGCGGCAAGGCTGGGGGGATGATCCTGGCCCATCGCATCCTGGCTAATGCAGAAGAAGGTAAAGACCCATTCCTTCCGGTGGCTATGCCAGAATCTTATTATTTGCGTAGCGATGTGGTGCTGGATTTTCTTCGGCTAAACCGGCTGGATGAATATCAGAGTCAAAAATATAAAGACATCGAAGATTTAACGCGTGAATATCCACTAATCCGCGGCGTTTTTCGTAATGGCGATTTCCCCCTGAAAATCATTCACGGGCTGAGAAAAATACTTGAGAATATTGGCTTGCATCCGCTCATTGTGCGATCGTCGAGCCTGCTGGAAGATCGGTTCGGGACGGCTTTTTCAGGTAAATATGCGAGCTTTTTCCTTGCGAATCAGGGGAGTTTAGAGCATCGACTGCGGGCGTTGCTGGGGGCTATCGCCGAGGTTTATGCCAGCGTCCTGTCACCGGACCCTCTGGTATATCGTCGTGAGCATAATTTGCTCGACTATGTCGAAGAGATGGCTGTGCTTATCCAAAAAGTCGTTGGGGTGCAGGTGGGCGATTATTTCATGCCCTCGTTCGCGGGCGTCGCATTTTCTCGTAATGAGTATCGATGGTCGCCGCGTATTAAAAGAGATGATGGGCTGGTTCGGTTGGTGATGGGCTTGGGAACGCGAGCGGTTGATCGTAGTGGGCCTGAGTATCCGCGCATGGTCGCATTGGGGGCGCCGACGCTTCGCACAGAATCAACGGTGCAGGAAATTAAACGCTACGCGCAGCAGACCCTTGATGTGATCGACTTGAAAAAGAATCGGCTTCGCCCGGTGCGCTGTCACGACGTTCTTGAACAGTCGATGGATGTTGCGATGCTTGATCGAATTATGTCCGTGCAGCGTGATGGCGAATTGTATGCACCAGCGGGCCATTATATCGATGCTGACCCGGCAAACTTATACATCACCTTTGACAAATTACTTAGAGCCACACCATTTGCCCAGCGGGTTCGTGACATGCTCTCGACACTTGAAGATGCCTATGGCGTACCGGTGGACATGGAATTCGCCTGTGATGGCCAGAATTTTTATGTGCTGCAATGTCGTACCCAATCGCAGGCGCTGGACCGTGGGCCAGTTGAAATCCCTGAGGATATTCCGGAGGAAAAAATAATTTTCGATGCCAGGCGATATGTGCGCACAGGCCTGGTGCGTAACATTGCTCATATCGTTTATGTTGACCCGTCTGCGTATGATGCGATTCCTACGCGGCAACGTCGAGTATCGCTGGCGAGGCTCATTGGCCGTATCAATCATAAGCTGAAGCGGCGGTCGTTTATTTTGATAGGACCAGGAAGATGGGGAAGCAACGACATTCGACTCGGCGTTCCCGTCCGCTACGCCGACATCAATCACTGTCGCATGTTAATCGAGGTCGCGCGAGATCGTAACGGATTCGTCCCGGAGGTATCCTTTGGCACACACTTTTTTCAAGACCTGGTCGAGGCAGACATTCACTACCTGCCTTTATATCCCGATAATGCGTCCAATCGTTTTAACGAAGACTTTTTACTTCGCTCGCCCAACTGCTTAACAGAGATTGCGCCCGACGATGGCGAGTTTGAAGATTTGCTGCATGTTATTGATGTAAAACGCATCACCGGCGGGGAGACGCTGAGTATTGCGATGGACGGGGAAAGCGATCAAGCGGTGGCCTGGTTGGACAAGTCGTAGGTGGCTTAAGAAAATTCGCCTTGTTCTCATTCTTGCCGATAAGGTTTATGGAGAAACTAAATGATGCGACCTATAATATTACAATCATGGCGCCGATGGCGGAAAATAGTGACTATCCTTATGGCATGTTTGCTGTCTAACGTAGCATGTATCACGATAGATTTGCCTGAAGAGCTTGATTTATTGGCTGTGGGGACGCCATTTGTGTTATCGGGCACAGCTGCGTTGATTGATAACGACGGACCCTGTTTAGTTTGGCTTGGGGAGAACGGCATAACGTATCATTTATTCCAGGATGCCCGACTTGATAACGACTTGTTCGATCAGGTGAGCGAGCCTGGCACGACCTCGCGTCTGGAAATTGTCACGCGGACGGACCTGGACGTGGTGTGTCAGGTGGGTGACGTTGTAGAAGTTCGAGATGTACTGGAAATAGAAGGCTGACATGCGCCAGACTGCGTGGCGTCAGCTAGATTCGGCTGACCGTTGCGGAGTAATTTGCCTTGACATTGAATCCCCCTCACTGCTCATCTGCGAATAAACATCGCAGGCCCCGACGCTATGCACGGGCTATTTTGCCCTGGCTTATTTTGTCGCTAGTCGCTAGTGTAAACCTTAATTGCATCAACATAGACTTAAGTGGCGACCCTTCGGTGAATAGTGCCACAGTTGGCACGTCTCCGGTCTCGTTGGTCCGCACTGAAAACGTAGACACACCAGCCATAGGTATCGCGACTTCTTTCAAACCAGCCACACTTCGTAGCTTGACGGGAGGGGCAGAGGATGAGCCTACGATTCCGCTATTATTCCTGACGTTTGCCACACGAAACCCGCAGGCGCTGCAGTTACTTGGTATTCTCAATCCTGCATTGACCTCATCGTCACTAATTGAAATCGCGGTCACCAATGGCGACGGCTTGGGCGACGTGCCTGATGACGTGGCGTTTCGTCAGCGTGCTAAAACTAATTTGGACGCGGGCGTCGGCATCTTTTGGGTGGCTAACGATCATACGATTACCTCTGACAGGCATCGACGGGTTGGTGTGATGCTACCGCCATCGTGGCTCGATTTTGGTGTTACGATTGAAGCCTATGTCTCAAGGGATTTGAGTGGCCAACCGATGGACGCTGCTCGTGTAACAATCACCAAAGATTTTTTCTACCTGGCTATTATTGGTGATTCGGTGCAGTGGGGGAATGGTCTTCGTGAGAAGGACAAGATGTCCGCGCTAACAACAAAAGCCATTGAACGCGAGCTTGGTGTAAAAGTTATTCAGCAGCGATACGCTCATGCTGGTGCGCGAATTGTCCCTGCGATAGGCGACAGCGTTTGTTTGTTAAGTTGTTTCGGCGAAGCGCCGACCAGCTCGACTTCTATCACACTGCAGGCCGAGTTGATTGAAAGGCCTGACCTGGTTCAGTTGGTACTTATGGACGGGTGCATCAATGATGTGGGCGTTGATACCATTATCGATGCGAACGTGTCGCTGGAAGAACTCGGGCAAAAGACATCGCTCTTTTGCGGTGAAGAAATGACTACGCTGTTGGATAAGGTGCGAACACTTGTGCCCGATGCGGATGTGGTGGTTACGGGCTATTATCCGATGGTTGGGGCGGAGAGTGATTTGTCGCAAGTGGAGCAATGGCTTGGCTCTGAAAATGTACCGGCTGACATTGAGGCTGGTTTTGTTGAGATTCTAACGGCACGAACAGCTATTTTTCACGATTTAACCAAGCAGCGTTTGCAGGAAGCGGTGGACCTCACCAATGAAGCGTTCGGCGGTTCGGCGCGCGTGGCTTTTGTCGATGCTAATTTTAGCCCGGACAACGCAGCGTTCACCGAAGAGCCCTGGCTATGGGGCTTAACCGACGATGACCCGTTGTTTGGTGATTTGATTCGAGACTTAGCTGTCTTTCCGGAAGACCCCTTGCTAAGACGCCGGCTAGACCTTTGCCTTGAACAAGGATTTGAAACGGAGTTAGTAGGCTGCATTTTCTCGTCCATCGGCCATCCTAATGAAAGAGGGGCACAGGCCTTTGCCGAGGCGATTATTGAGCAGCTTCGCACGATGGAAATATTGCCTACTGGCAAAGAATAGAACACCAGCTAAATTATTTCGTAGGGGTTTTACTAACTGCCGCGACGAGGTGGTCTATGACGTTGTGGATAGACATGTGCGTGGTGTCGATGACTTCCGCGTTGCCTGAATTGAGCAATGGCTCCCACTGTTTTGAGTCTACATGATCCCTGGCTTGCAAATTTTCGCGTACCTGTTCAATGGTGACATCTTCCGCGTCAGCGGTAAGCTCTTGAAATCGCCGCAGTGCCCGGGCTTCTAATCCGGCTTCGAGTACGAATCGCTTATCAGCGTTGGGGAAAACAACGCTGCCCTGGTCTCGGCCTTCCGTCACAAATGATCCCAATTCCCGGCCTATCTGCTGCTGACGTTTGACGAGTAAATCGCGTATAGCCTGGCAACGCGCGACGTAGGGTGTCACAGCGCTGACATCCATCGAACGAATCGCCTCGCTGACGTCGTGGCCATCGACTTGCACGCGGGTGAACGTTGGCCCGCAATCTAGTTGTAGTTCAGTTAGTTGGGCTATTTTCAGAAGGGCGGCTTCGTCTTTCATGTCGATGCCGGACGCGATGACAGCGTAGGCGATTGCGCGATACATAGCTCCGGTATCGAGATAAGGTAATTCCAACCTGGCTGCAAGCTTTCGGGCAGCCGTGGATTTACCAGAGCCAGCGGGTCCGTCGATTGTGATAATCATCGTGGCGAATTATAAGGAAAATTGGGAGATAAGTCGAAAGTTCAAGATCGAAGGTCAAATGTCTAACAATTAAACGCGACCTTTTTGACTTTAGACCTACACCGAAGTGGTTGTGGTCTCTGCTCCGATTAGCGTTTCTATCATGGCTCGTAAATCTTTTGTCCGGAATGGTTTTGACAGGAAATGCGTGAAGCCATCCTGCATGAGGGCTTGGCCTCGTGCTTGTGACAGGTGTTCGCCCGTCCCGATGATTGCGGTGCTTGATACGATGGCGTTGGATTGGATGAAGCGCGCAATCGCTCGCGGAGAGACGTCTGGAAGCGTGATGTCAACGACGATCACATGAGGCTTCTGTTCCATGGTCATCGCGCCGCCTTCAAAGGCGGAGTCTGCGATAGTTACTTCGTAGTTTTTTGTTTCGGTGAGTGAGTCGCGGACTGCCTGTGCGAGGGTCAGGTCTGCGTCCACGATTAGCACGCGCGTCAGGCCAGCGTCCAGGCCATCGAAGGGAATACCGTGAGCCTGCATGAAGCGAATCAGTTTTTCAACCGGGATGCGGCGGTCTTTGCTGCCGGGAATTCGATAGCCTTGCAATTGACCTGAGTCAAACCACTTGGACACCGTTCGCGGGGCGACGCTACAGATTTTAGCGACGTCGCCAGTCGTCAATACTTGCTTGTTGGAAAGCATACTTTTGCTAAACCCTCGCGACACTCACGCTCTATTAGCGTTCACACCGTTGAAAATCGAAGCCCCAAGGCCCACTACCCCTACACGATTCTCGGCAGGTTTTATGCACGACTGTGGCCAACGGGTGTTTACGTTATGGCGGAAAGAGAATGGCTATAACGACCGATAGACGAGGCCTGCAGAGCGCAGGAATCAAGCACAGCGGGGCTAGCGATAGAGTCTGATAATGGAGATGTCCAGGGTTCGATGTCGAAGGTTAAAAGTCAAAGATCAAAATCAGAGCTTTGGACGTCTTATTATCCAGGAAGCTGAATCACCTGGCCAATTTGCAATTTTCGTGCGTCACCTTTGACCACGGCTTTGTTGAGTTCAAAAAGTTTTTGCCATTTCGCGGCGTCGCCCAACTCGTCCCGTGCGATCGAATAAAAACTGTCGCCGCTTTTGACGGTGTAAATCCGCGATTGCGGTTTTTTCGCCGCTGCCGCTTTGGGCTTTGTTTTGATAACGGCTGGCTGGGGGCGCCGAGTCGCAGCGAGCATCGTCGGGTCTGCAGGCCTGGATGGGATTAGCACCATCGTACCAATACGCAATTGAAGAGGATTAGTTAGCTGAGAATTATTGTTGATTAAAAATTGAGTGTACTTTTCGTCGCCGTAATAATTGACAGCTAAGGTAGCCATCGTATCGCCAGGCTGTACGCGATGACGTTCCACAGCTTCATCAATTTGCTTTGCAGGCTTTTTAATTTTAACCGGAGGCCTTACGTTCTTTTTTGCATTTGATGCGATGCGATTCGCTATCGGACGTTTCTTTGTCGCGACTGATTTTTTAGCGATGGGTCTAGTCGTAGGCGTGATTTTCCTGGTGATTGGAATCGTCACCTTGCTTGGCACGCGTCTACTAGCCGGGGATTTTCGACGAGTATTGTTATTCGCCACGCGCGGGCTGGTTGCCAGCTTTTTCGTGCCACGCGCGTTCGTCTTTCGCTTGGCGTTAGTGGCTAGACCTTTAACAGGTGTGATGCGTTTACTTTTAGGTTTTACGGGTTTACTCGCTGCGCGCTTTCCGGGAGAAACCTTCTTGCCCGTAGCGATTACATCCGTTGAAACAGGAATGGCTGAGTCGCTGCCATCGCGGTAGAAGTAGTATCCTCCCGCGACCAGGATAACCATCATTGAACTAACGATTCCAAGCTTAACGTCTGGGCGCATGGCAAACTCCCTTTTGACTCGACCCTTCAACCTCGGATGGGATTTGAGGCTTGAGAGCGTGGCGCCCCTGCATGTCGCACAGGCACCAAATCAGACGCCCGCTATCTCGACCCATCACAACCATCCATGATGACGTTCGCGCCTCAGCTATGTTTTCACCAAACCGCGAATCATCAACCTGAAACTCTAAATCCCCATCGTAACCCGGTCAAGCAGGCTGTCGTTATTCTCTCATCCCAGGGGGCAGGGCTGTTTTGCCGGATGCCCCATTCTTCGGGTACTCCCGAAGGGTGGGGAAAGGACACGATGCGTAGGGCACGGCTATTGCCTGCCATCTTCGAAAACTAATCGCGCCCCGACCCAATCGCCTATGAATCTGGAGCGTCGGAGCAAATACGAGTGCCCCATTCTTTGCCTACAGGCATAGGGTGGGGGAAGGACATTCGAAAGTGAATTGTCCTACGCCTCTTGTCGTGGCACGAACCGTGTGGGAAAATTAGGTAGTAGATAATAGTGGACGAGACCTTTTTGCCAGACTCAGGAATATGAATAACCGTCAAGCAGATTCTATCAACCAGCGAGCGCGTGAGATCGGATTTGAGATATTCGAATCCGCAGCCGGGGCACAGCCTCATGTCTGGCAGAAGTCTTGGTGGTTGGAGCAGATGACGACCGCCCTAGACCCATACCCGGCCTTGCAAACCCGGCTTTTTCAGTTCGTAGACTGCCTACCCGCGATCCAGACCAACCGAGCCATCGCCCGCCACCTGCGGGAATATGTTGACCCCAACCAGACCCCCTGGCCAAGATTCACGGCTGCGGTTTTGGGTACTGGAAGATGGCAAAGCTGGCGTGAAGAGTTCATTGGGAAAGTAGCCGGCATCGGAGCCATCCAAATGGCCCACCGATTTATCACGGGCTATGACATACCCTCAGCTATGAAAACCATCCAACGGCTTCGCCACAACGGTATGGCTTTCACCATGGACGTACTCGGCGAGTCTACCACCAGCTACGCCCGAGCAGACGCCTACGCCCAACTCTACCACGATCTAATTCACGAGCTTCCGCAACGCGCTCGCCATTGGTCCAGCAATCCAGACATCGACCACGACTATTTTGGCCCCGTACCGCGCGTTAATTTGTCCATAAAACTAACCGGCTTAGACCCGCACTTCGACGCCATCGATCCACAACGGTCCATACGAGTAGTAAGTGAGAGGCTCCGACCATTATTACGCCAAGCGCGACAAGCTGGCGTGTTCATCAACATCGATCTCGAATCCACCAAGCATCGTGAAATCACTTTTGAACTTTTCAAGACCGTTCTGATGGAAGACGAGTTCCGCGATTGGACCGACGTCGGCATCGTCGTCCAAGCCTACCTACGCACCAGCGAGCAAGACCTTCGCAGCTTGTTGGATTGGGGTAAGCGGCGCGAACATCGCTTCTCTATTCGTTTGGTTAAAGGGGCATACTGGGATGCAGAAACCGCCGCTGCGGTGCGCAACTATAAAACACCGCCCGTCTGGTCACGAAAGTGGGAGTCCGACGCCTGCTACGAACGACTCACCCGCATCATGCTGGAAAACACAGACGTCATTCGATCCGCGTTCGCCTCACACAACGTGCGAACCCAGGCCTATGTGCTAGCCGTAGCTGAGTCGCTGGGCTTATCTCGGCGACATTTTGAATCGCAAATGCTCTACGGCATGGGCGACCCACTTAAAACAGCTATGCTCGATCTCGGCGTTTGCCTGCGGGTCTATTGCCCTTACGGAGACCTTATGCCGGGCATGGGCTACCTCATCCGCCGCTTGCTAGAAAACAGTTCTAACGACAGTTTTTTGAAACAATCGTTTTCCGACCGAACCTCTCACGAAAGACTCTTGCAAGACCCAGCTATCGCCCAGCCGCCAAGCAGTCCTTTGCCTCAGCGATATTATCGAAATACTTTTCCCGAGGAATCTATGTCAACGTTTAAGAACGCATCCCACACCAGTTTCGCCAACGCCGAAAACCGCAACAAACTTACCGGCGCGATTCAATACGTCCGTGGCGAGTCATCACGACATTATCCCGCAGTCATCGACGGAGAGCCTGTCACGACCGGCGATACGTTTGCGTCATGCAATCCGTCGAACAGCGACGAAACTATTGGCCACGTTACTATGACGACAACCAACGACGCGGATCGCGCAGTGGCAGCAGCTACGCGAGCATTCGATTCATGGCGACAGACCTCAGCCGAGATTCGTGCGGACCTCTTGCGAAAAGTCGCGGACCGTCTGGAAGCCAGGCGTTTCGAGTTAGCTGCGACGATGATTTTAGAAGTCGGCAAACCCTGGCGCGAAGCAGACGCCGACGTCACCGAAGCCATCGACCATTGGCGATATTACGCCGACCAAATTCAACACCTAGCTACTCATCCACGACTCAGAAATCTACCCGGCGAGGACAATCAGCTAACCTATACATCGAAAGGCGTTTGCGCAGTCATCTCTCCCTGGGCATTCCCCCTAGCTATTCTATCCGGCATGACCAGTGCGGCTTTAGCTGCGGGTAACACCGTGGTTATCAAACCCGCGACCGAAGCATCCATCGTAGCTGCGAAACTCTTCGAATCACTCATGGAAGTAGGCTTCCCCGCCGGCGTGATAAACTTTCTCCCAGGCCAAGGCGAACAGGTGGGCTGTCATCTTGTGGAACATAGCGGCGTCAACATCGTAGCTTTCACGGGATCACAAACCGTAGGAACCAGCGTCATTCGAGCAGGGTCAATCGTGCGACCAGCCCAGGCGTTTATCAAAAAAATGATTGTCGAAATGGGCGGCAAAAACGCTATCATCGTCGATAGCGATGCCAATCTCGACGAAGCAGTCCAAGCTATTCTCGAATCGTCCTTTGGCTATGCGGGTCAAAAGTGTAGCAGTTGTAGCCGGGTGATTGTGCTTGGTGACATTTTCGATCAACTCACTCAACGGCTAACCGAAGCTGTCAAAAGCCTGACACTAGGCAGCGCAGAGCAACCAGCTACCAATGTGGGGCCTGTCATCAACGCCCGCGCCGTGGCCCGCTTCAACGAATATCTCGAAGTCGCCCAACAGGAAGGAACCGTGCTTGTACAAGCCTCCCTACCCCAGAGCGTCGACAAGGGCTACTTCGCAGCCCCAACGGTTATCGTAGACGTCAAACGCGACGCACGCATCGCCCAGGAAGAAATCCTAGGCCCCATGCTGGTCTTGCTAAAAGCAGCCGACTTCGACGAGGCGTTAGACATGGCTAACTGCACGCGCTACGCCCTGACTGGAGGCTTATTCTCCAGAAGCCCGGACCACATTAATCGGGCTAAGCAGGAATTCGCCGTGGGCAACCTGTACATCAACCGCAACATCACAGGCTCCCAGGTAGACGCCCAACCCTTCGGCGGCTTTCGGTTGAGTGGCACCGGCGTCAAAGCCGGATCACCCGATTATTTGCTACATTTTATGGATGCCCGCTGCATTACAGAGAACACATTACGCAGTGGTTTGGTACCTGATGAAAATCATTCGCAAATCGCGTAGTATAAAGACGATGAAATAAGAGCAGCCAATGTCGGCGGCTTGGGACTAAATGAAATAAGGAGACTCACGGATGGATCTATCATCATTTATCAGCGCACTTTTCGGTAACATCGTTATTTTTGCACTAGCGCTATTGCTTGCAACGGGCCTTTTTTAGCGCATACCCAGTCATGGCACAACGAGCCGAGGGCTTTAGCCCTCGCGGACTTTCAGCTGCTTGACTGATTCAACCGGTGACAATCGGCAACGCGAAAACAGAGTCGGCTCTAGTCGCTTTGATATAGCTAATTAGCATCTGCGGACTCACAGAGACATCGTCATGCGCGATGCATCGGCTATGCCCCAGTGGACACGGGCCTTGCGCTTGTCCGCATGGGCTACAATCTAATTGCGACGAAACACCGATCACGCTGGCATAATCGCTAGCTAGGACGCTGTCGGTCACGGTAAACACCGCGACCGTCGGCTTGCCTATGCTCCCCGATAAGTGCATCGGAAAAGAATCGCTCGTCACCACAACATCCATCTGCGACATCACCGCAGCTAAGTCAGCCGGTGTAGACGTGCTACCCACCAAATCGATCGTTGTATCTGCTGGCGACACCTCACGCAGCCCATCTGCATGTGAGACATAAGCGGCATCGGGGAAGCACGCACGCACCATTTCTCGACTAATGTCGCGGCCACCAAGCAAATATACATCATACCCCGCATCAACCAAAAGCTCCGCTAACTCGCCACATGCAGACATGGGATACGACCGCAACGAATCCGGATTCCCCAACGCCAAACCAACACGCGGACGGCTACTATCAGGCAATAGCCAGCAGTTTTGAAAGCCATCCGGGACTACAATTGACGCAGGCTTTTTCGGCAGCGGAGTATGCAAGCAAGCACTAAACACCGTGCGACAGCTACGGCTCTTCCCATTGGACACCGACTCAATGCCCTCAAAGCACATGTAGTAGTCATACCGGTCTACATCATTAGCCAACGGCGGATAAGCAACGACTCTGCCCACTTGCGGCGTCAGTGAAAAAACCGCAGCCGCTTCAGCCCGACAGGATATGTCTACGCGTATATTTGGATACGCTTCGAGCAGTGCCTCAAGACACGAAGCCGTCACCAGCGCATCCCCACCTCGGCCAATGAAACTAAGCAGCAATCGCTCATTCGTCAGTGCTTGTCCTAAATAATGCGAAAGTCGGCGGTCCAAACTTTCCACCAATTCGACAGCCCCATCACGAAGCCCAAGCCCAGCCTCCTCATCGTGCAATACATAAGACTCACCCGCGCACAATTCAAACGCATGCACCCCCGCGCGATCACACACACGAGCATCAGCTATAGATTTTACAATTTGCAACTGCGTTACCTCTACCGAGCCGCAGGCTTCAGCCTGCGCGGAGTTAAGTCGTTGTGATGCGACAAGCGTAATAAAAGCGCGTCTCGATAGTCGTATCGACGCAAGCTACAAACGTCTAATGAAATGAAACGTTGAAAATACTTGACAAATCAATCGCGAAGAAAGGGCCGATAAAATTACCGGATAATCACTCGTAGTTTAACTGCTGACCCCAATGAAGTTTCGTCACCAGCTTGTGCCAGCGGGGGTACAGGGGATTACGGACAATGTGCATATCGCAGGCATATCGCTTAATCGTCACGCGATCACCTTCTTCCAGCGGCACCGAAACTTGGCCATCAATAATAGCTGTCGTCCCGCTATTTACGCTCGTAGCCACCACATCAACCACGCTGTCACACTCAACCACCAATGGCTTATGCGTCAAAGAATGCGGAGCCATAGGTGTCAGAACGATGGCATCTACGCCATGCTGAATAATAGGGCCGCCCACCGACAAGTTATGAGCCGTAGACCCGTTAGGCGTACATATAATCAATCCGTCGCCGCTTACTTCAGTCAACGGCAGGTCGTCTATGGAAATGCCCAGCGAGATCATTCGAAACGGAGCGCCAGCCTGAATCACACAATCATTAATTGCCAAGTGCGAAATGATTATGCACCCGTCTCTTGAAACCACAACGTCAAGAATCATTCGTTTACGCAGCAACGTTTCGTCGCTCAGCGCCCGCTCGAAATGGGTTTGCAACTCGCTCAACGAAAACTCAGCCAAAAAGCCGAGCTTACCAACATTAACGCCGATCAGCGGCACCTGCTTTTCACCTAGTGATCGGGCGACGCTGATCAGAGTGCCATCGCCACCTAAGACAATCAGTCGATCAATTTCGTCGCCATCGCGCAAACAGTCAAAGCCCTTGTCCGTGCCGACAACCTGGCACTGAGGCGAAGCAAAAGACGCCAACTCATCCATCGCCTCAGCCGCAGCAACCTTATCCGGGTTGCTCAATAAAAATATGCGTTTGTCTGCAATGGTCTTTGACATGAGTTTGACCTAAATTCATCCGTCCGACGAAGAAGCCGCTACCGCGAAACCACAGATTTATCGCTGGTAGTTGAAATATCCGCAGGCAAGCGCGTCACCGATTTTTCGAGCAGTCGCATCAGCGTCGCCGCTATGCCCGTCGCATCCAGACCGCACTCAGCCAATTGCCCACCACGAGAACCATGCGCGATAAAACGATCTTCCGGCAAGCCAAGGCGCACCAATTTCGAGGCATCAAGCCCCAATTTCTGCGCGGTCTCCAAAACCGCCGACCCAAACCCGCCAGAGACCGAATGATCTTCCAGTGTAACCACAGGCCGACCGCCAACCAGTGCATCCCGCACCATATCTTCAACCATCGGCTTCACAAATCGAGCCGCTACCACGCCAACTTCAACGCCTTCGCCAGACATCATCTCCGCAGCAGCTAACGCATGACTCGCCGTTACGCCATAACAAAGCAGAGTAGCCTCATCACCTTCTCTGAGCGTACGCGATTTACCAAGCACAAAAGGCGGGCAATCAGGAACCGGCGCAGGCACATTATCTCTCGGATAACGAATCGCGCAGGGTTGATCCAGCGTAAGCCCCAACTTCATCGACGCAGCTAATTCAACCTCGTCAATGGGAGCCATCAAAACCATGCGGGGGAAACTGCGCAGATAAGCAATATCAAGAAAGCCATGATGAACCGCGCCATCGCTACCCACCAAACCCGCCCGATCAAGACAAAACATCACCGGCAAGCCCTGCAAAACCACCTCTTGAAAAATCTGGTCAAACGCGCGTTGCAAAAAAGTAGAGTAAATAGCCACGACAGGCTTCATCCCCGCCTTGCACATCCCCGCAGCCATGTCGATTGTACAACTTTCTGCGATGCCAACATCAAGGCACCGATCCGGGAATTTGTCCGCAAACAAATTAAGCCCCGTCCCATCCGGCATTCCAGCTGTCATCGCAAAAATGCGATCTTCCTGCTCCGCGAGTTCAATCAAACTTTCCGCAAACGCCTGCGTCCAGCTTACGCCGCCACTTTTCTTCACAACGACTTTACCGCTCTCAACCGCGAACGGCTTAGGGCTATGATATTTTCCAGGCTCCGCAGACGCCCAGTCGCAACCCTTACCTTTCACCGTATGCACATGAAGCAATACCGGGTGGTGCGCGTGCTTCAACATTTCAAGAAGTTCAACCAGATGACCAATATCATGACCATCCACAGGCCCCACATATTGCAAACCCATCGACTCAAAAACTTGGCCCGGCGAAACGGTCGCCTTAATACCTTCCTTCAAGTGCGCAATCATTTCAAACGCAGGCTTACCCAACAAAGGCAGCTTAGGCAACATACGCTTGGTGCGAGATTTCATATCCTCATAAAAATTGCTCGCCCGAAACTTAGCCAAAGACTCAGCCATCGCCCCTTGAGACGGAGCAATGCCCCATTCATTATCATTAAGCACAATTAAACATTGCCGCTTCAACAATCCCGCCTGGTTAAGACCCTCGAATGCCACGCCGTTGACAATGCTCGCATCACCAACCAACGCGACCGTTGCCCGATCGTTACCGAGTATCTGATCGGCCTTAGCCATACCTACTGCCGTGGCTATGGCAGTTCCCGCATGACCGACATTAAATAAATCGTATTCACTTTCGTAAATATCGGGAAAGCCGCTAACGCCGCCGGGCTGACGCAGCGTATCAAAACGCTCATGGCGACCCGTCAACAACTTATGCGGATAACACTGATGTCCCACATCCCACAGCAGGCGATCTTTTGAAAAATCAAAAACACGGTGCAGGGCAATGGTTAATTCGGTAACGCCAAGATTACTGGTAAGATGGCCGCCATTTTGGCCTACAACTTGCAAAATACGCTCGCGTATTTCCTCGGCCAATTGGTCCAACTGATCTATCGACAATGGCGACAGATCAGCAGGCGACTGTATATTATCTAACAAGCTCATAGATTCTCCCGGCCCGCGCTACGCTTATTTTATGCATGCTAAATCTTCAACCAGCCAACTTAGCCATCCCCACATTATAGTGGCAAGTTGGCGTCATTGGCAGTTCTCTGCATATTTCTAATGTTTTCTATCAACCACAAATTCCGCCAATTGTCTCAAGTCGTCAGCCTCCTCGCCCATGCCCGCCAAACAAGCCAGGGCTTCGTCCCTCACGCTATGGGCCACTTTTTGGCTTTCTTCCAGGCCAAAACACGCGGGGTAAGTCTGTTTACCCGCAAGCTCGTCCTTACCCACAGCCTTTCCAAGCTCATGAGTCGTCGAGGTAACGTCCAATAAGTCATCGGCGATTTGGAAAGATTTTCCCAGCATAAGACCAAATCGGGCAAAATCATCCACCTTATTTTCGCTGCCACCTCCGCACATCGCCCCCATCCGACAAGCAGCCTCGAATAGCCTCGCCGTCTTTCTGGCATGAATGTACGACAATAACTCACGCGAACTCGCCTGGTCCTGACCCACCACATCCGCCGCCTGACCGCCAATCATCCCCGACCATCCTGTCGCCTGAGCTAATTCTCTCACGAGTTTTACACGCAAACCAGCCTCAACTTTGAGATCACTCAACAACGTAAAAGCAATCACCGACAAGGCATCGCCAGCGAGAATAGCTATCGCTTCCCCGAACTTTTTATGACATGTGGGTCTACCACGACGAAGATCGTCGTCATCCATCGCAGGCAGGTCGTCATGAATCAAACTAAAAGCATGAACACATTCCAAAGCCCCAGCTGCCGTCCAAGCCTGCTCGCGCCCGCCCCCAGCCAACTCGCAACATCGCACCACCAAAAACGGACGAATGCGCTTCCCCGGAGCCAATGCCGAATAGCGCATAGCTTCAAATAACGGAGAATGCGAATCCTCCGCACCGTCAGTTAGCAGCGCATCAAAACGACGATCAAATTCCACTGCGAATGCTTGAAGTATATTGTTTATAGAATTAGCCATAACGATCCGAGCGGCGAGTGCCAGCGACCCGTGTTTTCAATTTAGTATAACTACCAACGACTTACGAACCTTCCTCCAAGAAACCCATCATCAAAGGCCGAATTTCTTCAATAGCTTCTTCAACCACATAATGACCAGCCTCCGCAAAGTAATGCGTCTCTGCCTTCGGGAACCGCCGTTTCCACTGCTCAAAATACCAATCATTAAAACAAAAGTCGTGCGCTCCCCAGCAAATCAACATAGGGTGATCTCTAAAAATAGAAAGCGAATCCTCCGTATGCTTAATCGTCGCGTAGCTCACGGCCCCCTTGGACAGCGGAATATCCTTAACAAACTGATGAACCGCGATGCGATTGGCGTAACTATCATAAGGCAACAAATACCCACGCTTCACCTCGCTAGAGATGCGCTTAGGATGAGCAAACGCCATCCGCGTAGCTGGCAAGGCAAACCCGTTTACCCCACGGACAATAAACTCGCCGATCACAGGCCAGCGACAGATACGAATACTAATAGGACAAGGCCCAGCAAACGCAGCCGTATTAAACACCACAAATTTCTTCACCATCTCAGGATGATCCACCGCCCAGCCAAAGCCAATCGCACCACCCCAGTCATGCACGCCAAGCGATATATCCTTAACTTTTAGGGAGGTGAGCAGTTGGCCGAGATTGGCAATATGCTGTGAAAGTGTGTACGCATACGACTGAGGCTTATCCGAAAATCCGCAGCCTACATGATCTGGAACGATCACTCGATATTGGCCACGCAGCGTTTTAATAAGCTCACGATAATAAAAAGACCAGGTAGGATTGCCGTGCAACAACACGACCACAGGCCCTTCACCTTCATCCAGATAATGCAGACGAACCCCATGATCGAGCGTGAGATAGTGAGACTGGAACGGATAAAGCTCACCTAAATCGTGACACGGTAATGACATATGAAGCGATCACCAATGCAAGCCGAGCATCACACAACTAAGACCACTACCAATCCCGAGCATCGCGATATTTTCTTCAGATTGCGGAGGGTCACGCTCTAAACCAAGGGCTGTGGTAAGTGGTAGCGAAACAGAACCCACATTCCCAAGAAACTCAAACGTCGAAAAATCGCCGGCAGCATCTGTTCCGATAGCCTCATAGAAACGATCTCGATGGGTAATGCCAACCTGATGACAGAAGGTGCGGTCAATATGCTCATGGGTCCAGTTCATAGCCTTCTTAAACGTAGTCCAGGTCCGCTTAGCCAAGGCGCATCCACCGTCCAACAACGATTCCGAATCCGTAGACATCGTAATCGGATTATCCGAAGCAAAGCCCGTATCGGCGCTGCCACGACAAAGATGATTATGCTGCGTCGCAGATTGAACCACGCCGCCAAGCAAACGGTGAGTCGTCTTAGCCACCGAATCATGCGACATTACCAGCGCCACCGCCCCCGAACCAATCGTAAGCGAAGCAAACGCCGCCTTGAATTCTTTCTTCGTCAGCCCCGGCGTAGCTAGCAATTGTTTAATCGTAGATTGAACCAACTGCCGACTACTCTCACCCGCGACAATCAAACCGCGCTTCACCTGACCAAGCTCAATCATATTAGCCAATGAAACCATGCCATTAAGAAAACCCAAACAGGCGTTCGAAATATCATACAACATAGATTGGCCAGGAATGTTAAGCTGCTCATGCACCACGGACGCCGTCGCAGGCTCCAAAAAATCTCTCGAAACAGAAGTGTGCAACAACACCTCTATATCCTGAGCGTCCACGCCGGATTTCTCAAGCGCATCACGACCGGCCTCAACGCTGCCGTCGCTTGGAACCGACCCTTCCTCCCAGAATCGTCGCTCCTTAATCCCCGTCATCAGCTCCAACCGGCCCTCATGCAGACCAAAACGTTCGTAAATGGGCGCAAGCTCTCGTTCCAATGACTCAGAGCTAACCCGCTTTTCGGGCAGGGCATATCCAAAGGACTCAAGACACACATGCTGATATTTGAGCATAACTGACAGATTCCTGTAACAACCAACCACCTCACCTCATTGTACCTGGTCCGGGATTATAGCGAATCAGGCTCAGGCGGGTAGGTGTCTACATACGCATACAAAACAACCCTGGAAATCCGGGTCCCCCGTTCTATCGGATACCTCCGAGCGTGCCGGGGGAAGGACTTGGGAGATTGAAACGCTCCTACCAGTCGCGTAATAGACATACTGACGACACCTGGGCAGGCCTATGCTACCAGTAACGAAACCTCGATAATCATCCGATAAACCTCTGGATTGCCGGAGATGGCGGTTTCTTTACACTATTTGCAATCACTTGGGAGTGCTTATGTCGCGGTCGCTACGCACAATCAGTTCGACACTCAGCCTCGCCACCCTCTGCCTAGCCAGCAGTTGCGGCGAATCGTTCAACAACCAATTTGAACAAAATTTCCGGGCACAGCTCGTCTTTGCCGACGCCGACACCGCCTGCGGACCTGTCGCCATAGCCGCCCTCATCCCGGATTGCCCGGTAGAAGGACTATGCTTCACCTCGGCCTGTCAGGGACACAACGACTGTTACGCCACCTGCGGCGCCGACAAAACCGCCTGTGATCGAACTTTTTTTAACGATATGATCGACCTTTGCGTTCAGGGCGTAGCCATCGACGACCCCAACTTTCTAACCTGTCGCTACACCGCATTAACCTATTGGCTAGCCGTCCAACAACTCGGCCTTGAGGCCTACGACAAAACCCAAGACCTCATCTGCCCGCCTGACGACCAACCAGCCGATGACCCACCAGCCGAAACCGGCGCATGTTGCCAGCCGGGCGCTCCACCCGTTTGCCTGGATGACACACTTTTTGTCACCTGCCCGACTAGCTCAGTATTTATCTCAGGCGTCACCTGCGACGAAGTAAACGAGCTGTTTGGCGGATGCCCCGTTCCAGAAAATGATAAATGCCCCCAGGCGACGCCCATTTGTGAGGGCCAACCCCTTAGCACTTCCCTAGGCCAATGCGATGGCGACGTCGAGTCTCAGAGGGGCGGCGGGGTATGCAGCCTATCTCTCCAAGACTGTAGCAATGGAAGAGCGTGCTTACCAGTTACGGGCGAGGCTTTCCGCTGCACCGTAGAAACCGACAACCGCCTAGCTACTACCGATGGCCCACAAGCAGGCGGTGCGTGCGCTGCCTCCGGTGAAGACGCTTTTCAAGCAGACGTGTGGTACGAGTTCGTCGCCCCCTGCGACGGCACGTTAACCATCCGCATGTGCGACGCCATCACCTACGACGCCATGTTAGCCGTGTACGGTGACAACACCTCCGACGCGACTTGCGCTTGCCCCACGGACGATTCATTACTTTTGGAATGCAACGATGACTATTGCGGCGCATCCTCAACCGTATCCGGCGTCACCATAGAAAACGTAACGACCGGCGCATGTTACACCATTCGCGTAGGCGGCTGGTCAGGCAACGGCTTAGAAACAAGCACCTCGCGCGGCGTAAGTGAAATAGACATAGGCGTCATCTGCAACAAGTGATCCCATCAGAGCCGCACGGCGCAAGCCTGCGGGCAGGTATTTTACAGTGAGGCCTTGCCATGCTCACGATACCCAGGCTCTGCCACCAGGCTTGCGCCAGGTGCTCTGGTCGGTCCCTCACCCTATGAACGTGTGTGTATACATGACTTCATGTCATTTATTGTTCAGCCCGCACGGAGTTTCAATTGGATAGGGGATTCAATTGCGAGTAGGGATTGCAATTGTCTACGCCCGGTAGGGCACGGTCGTTCTTCCGTCTACTGACGGAAGGCTGACCTGCCTGAACCATCGATGCGAGACGAATGCGCCAATCACTCATAAATCAGCACCCGGTTGGCATCCAAAACATAAGAACATACAATCCGACGCGATTACTTTCTCAAAGAGAAAAAGGTTTCCCTCATGACACAAAACGATGCAAACACATTCACCAGCAACCGGGCACCCAAAGCCGTCGGCGCATTCCCTCACGCCAAGCGCGTGGGCGATTTACTCTTCCTGTCCGGCATGGGGCCTAGAAAACGTGACAGCCAAGACATCCCCGGCGTAACCTTAGATAGCCAGGGCAACATCACAGACTACGACATCGAAATCCAATGCCGCAGCGTCTTTGATAATGTGCGAACCGTATTAGAAGACGCCGGTGCTAATTGGACTGACATCGTAGACGTAGCCGTCTACCTCACGGATATGAAAAAAGACTTCCCCACCTTCAACAAACTCTACGCCGAATACTTCGCAGGCCCCAACAACCCTAACCCCACCCGCACCACTATCGAAGTAAACTGCCTCCCCACACCCATCGCTATTGAACTAAAAGTCATCGCAGCTATGACTTCAAAAAGCTAGTCAGCCGAGTTGAAATAATCTTCCGGAATCTCTATCAGACGGGCATAAGACGTATCAGAAAATGATCGCGTCATGCGCTGCTCACCTAGAACAAGCACAAAAACCGTGCGGAAAAATATCGACACATCCATCCAAAAACTACATCGAGACACATAAACCACGTCATAAAGAATGCGCTCATCCCAGGAAACCTGCGCACTGCAATTAACCTGCGCAAGCCCCGTACACCCAGGCCTAAGCAACAATCGGTTTCGACGAAATGCGTCATAAGCCTCCGCCTGATCCAATAGCGTAGGCCGAGGACCAACCAGCGACATATCGCCCTTCAACACATTCACTAACTGCGGAAGCTCGTCAATCTTCAAACGCCGAAACACCCGGCCCACGCCCGTAATCTCCGGATGATCCAGAGGAACCAACTCTTTGGGATCAGGTTTTCGACTGCCACGCATCGTGCGCAACTTCAACACCCGAAATGGCTGACCCGCTCTCCCAGCCCGGTCCTGCGTAAACAAAACAGGCCCAGCACTGGTCAATTTGATAAGCGCCGCAGCTATCAACAACAATGGGCTAACAACGATCAGTAAAATCAGCGAGCCAACGACGTCAAACCACCGCTTAAAGACGCAGGCCCAAATTGTTTGAGATTGATGAATCATCTTCCCCCATCATCGACCATTAGCCAGCGGAATCAAGAATAGGCCTATAACGACTCATCTCATGCAGTCTAAGGTGATGATCCAACTCCCCCCACAAGCAACATTAGACTCCACGCCCAGCACCCGATAGAACTACCAGTCGCAACGAAATGAACATCCATTTTTAGGTGAACATGATGACGCAAGCAACAGATGGGATTATGTCGCTCCTCCGAGAAGCCACCAGCGTACTTCATGGCTCTACCGAACAACAAACCTTCCAAGTCTCGCTAGGCCGGGGCGAACTTTCCCGCGAAGACTACATCCATTGGCTATCGCAAATGTACCACCTACATCACACGCTCGAAGCAGGCTTAAAAACACTCATCGCCAACAACACCGTAGCTGCCAGCGTCATAGACGAAGGACAATTCAAAGTGCCGATGCTCACAGCTGACCTGACTTACTTCGACTCAGCACCAGGGAAAGAAAGCCCGCTACCCGCCACAGCCAAGATTCAGGACCAACTGGAAGAACTGGCCAAGACATCACCGATGGCCCTAATCGGCCAACATTATGTGCTGGAAGGTAGCACCAATGGCAACAGCTTCGCTGCGAAATCTATCCGCAAGGCTTACGATATAGAAGGCGACGCTGGAGCATCATACTTAGATCCTTACGGCTCAGGCCAGCGCGAGCAATGGAAAAAATTCAAAGAGAACATGAACGCCGCTACGTTTTCTCAGGAAGAAACCGACCTCATCGTCAAAGCCGGCGTAGACATGTTCCAAAACGTAGCCAATATAGGTCAAGCGCTATCTAACTAAACGCCACAACGAGCCGCACGGCGCAAGCCTGCGGGCATGTCTTGTGTGGATATTGCATCGTGAAGACATGCCACCAAGCTTGCGCCAAATGCTCTGAACATTTCCATCCCCACTTCGCTCCAGCCACAATCCCAATACGACCGATACGTTTTACTGAAAGGTGGTCAAACATATGGAACTACATACCAAGCTGATGCAGCGGGCTATCGAGGTTGCGCGGCAGGGCATCGAAGATAAGCAAAGTCCATTCGGCGCAGTCATCGCCAACCGTCAGGGCGACATTATCGCCGAAGAGCATAACCGCGTGCGTCAACAATGCGACGCCACCGCCCACGCCGAAATCACAGCCATCCGCGAAGCCTGCCGTCTACTTGGCACTACGGACTTAGCCGGCCACTTCATGGTGACAACTTGCGAGCCTTGCCCCATGTGCGCCGCAGCTATTCACTGGTCCCGCCTTTATGAAGTAGCCTACGGAGCCACCATCGCCGACGCCAAGCAGGCTCACTTCAACGAGCTATCCTTATCCGCCGAAGACCTTTACCAGCAAAGCAGCAGCCTGGTCCGCGTCGTACCATTTGTCATGAGAGAAGAATGTCGCGAACTATTCGAGCAATGGAAAAAAGGCCCAAACCCCAGCCCTTACTAACCACCCCGAGTCGCGGGTTTCGTCCGGTAGGGCATGTCGTTCTTCCGGCTACTGACGGAAGGTTGACATGCCTGTACTATCGACGCGACATCTACAATCCAAGGTGCAATAGTAGAGGCAGGTCTACGACCGTGCCCTACAAAACGAATTATATGTAACGATTATGACAACCGGGTGGCATGGGTACATCCCCATCCCGATGCATATCGGTATTGGAATTTACCCGTGTGCTTGAAGTCGCCAGACACGATCAACCCATATCCGACAGCAGCTTATTAATAAACCCTTTAGCCAAGGGCGGAGGCACATCTTCGATCTTCACGGGTTTATCGCGCTGCACCAATTTTTCAACAAAGCTCATCGCCGGTTTGCCAGCCTTTTTCATCCGCTCGACAACCGCCTGCGCATTATCAAGTTTAGAATCACGCATGGCCAATATATATTTAACGACCTCAGCCGAAAAATCAGTAGCTGCGCTTTCCGATGCACCGCTTCCACCGCCTGATCCTGATGAGCCGGAAGAACTTTCCGTCACATGACTAAGATCAGAAGCCATTCGCGCCGACGCTCGCCTTGCTTCCAAATCACGGCGTTCATCTTCCTCATCAATCGGCGCTAGCGATAGTTCTTCAATCTGGTCCGCGGGCAAGGGCACATACACTTTGTTCTGACAGTGCGGACATTTTCCGTATCGTCCGCCCGCACTATCTGGCGCTCGAATGAGCTTATTACACTGTGTACAATGAAGTTCGATAGGCATAGCTTAGGCCTCCTCAAACAATGATACGATCCTCAATAGTTGCAGGTCAATAAAAAAATCAACCCGATCAACCCGGCGACAAAGCTTACAGCCGTTCTGTCTGCCGCCTCGCTTTGAATACTAATCGTATCGGGATTTCGTCAAAGGGTAAACTTTCCCGAAAACGATTAATTAAAAAACGCTGATAATCCATTTTTACCGCAGAAGGATTGTTCACAAAAATGATGATCGTAGGCGGCGAAGTCGAAACCTGCGTCGCGTAGAAAAACTTGGGCCTTTTCGTACCCTTCTTAGCCTTGGGGGCATTAGCCGCCAGCGCCACTTCGAGCGCACGATTCAATTCCCCAGTTCCCACACGCTCACAAGACTGCTTATACATTTCCGTAGCTAAATCGATCGTCGAATCGATATTTCGACCAGTCTCAGCCGTGGTGAACGCAATCGGCGCATAATCTAATTCTCGCAGCGTCTTCGTGAGATACTCGCCATACGCCTCGGTGTCAGACTTACCCTTAGCTAAGTCCCATTTATTAACCACCAAAATACATGGCTTATACGCCTGAGAAATAAATTGCGAAAGTTTCTTATCAACCTGACTAACAGGCTCTGTCGCATCAATCAGAAACAGCACCACGTCAGCCCGTTCAATCGAAAGCGTCGCCCGCGAATAAGCATAAAACTCTATATCATCCGCAATTTTAGCCTTCTTACGAATCCCAGCTGTGTCGATTGCTACGAGCACCCGACCATCTTTTTCAAATCGCACATCAATACTATCACGCGTCGTGCCAGGAACTTCGCTAACAATCACGCGATCTTCCCCAGCCAAAGAATTGACAAACGTACTCTTACCCGCGTTCCGTTTTCCCACTAGCGCAATTTTAATAGCCGCATCTTCCGGTCGGATGTTCGCTTCGTTACCCACATGCTTAGCTATCAATTCGAGCAGCGTCCTGCGCCCCAGTCCTGAGTTAGCGCTCACGGGCATTGGCTCACCAAACCCAAGCCGGACAAAATCGCCAAGCTGGGTGTCCATGTGAAGCTCGTCCACTTTGTTCGCAAGCAGATAAACATGATCCTGATGCGCCCGAAGCAAGTCAGCCGTGCGTCGATCTAAAGGATTAACACCTTCCCGACCGTCCACGACAAAAAGAATCATCGACGCCTGCCGAACGGCATACTCAATCTGCTGCTCGACGTGACTCGTCAGATCGTCACGATCGACAATGCCATAGCCGCCGGTGTCTACAAGTTCAAAGTATTCGTCGTTAATATCTGTAATCGCAGAAACCCGATCACGGGTCACCCCAGCCGTGGCTTCCACAATACTGGTGCGCGTACGCGTGATGGCGTTAAAAAGACTGCTCTTACCGACGTTAGGTCGGCCAACAATGGCGACAATTGGTAAAGCCATGTATTACTCACTGCCAAGGCGTGGCAGCGCGGGGGTTTTGCCAAGCGAACGGGTACTGGTATAGGCTCAGGCCGTCCCAAGCGCACCTCGTCGATTAAGACGCGGAAGTACCTTATAATCAATAGGATGTAGTCCAACTGAATCCGCCGCTCGTGTCAATGGATGTCTCTATATATAACTATTCGCCCAGACCTTCGGATGTTTAAGATGCGTGCCATCACCCAGCTACAACAGCAGCAACTACTCGCCATCGCCCGGCCTACAGCCCAAACAGCCATAGCCCAGCTTCCCCAACCTGATTCGCCACAATCAACCATCCCAGGCCAATATGGCGGAGCATTCGTCACTTTGCGGGTAGCTGGCAAACTGAGAGGCTGTGTCGGCTCGTTCGCCACCACGAACGACCTGGCAGCCACCATTCGGGACATGACCCTAAGTTCACTAAAGGATAAACGGTTCGCAGATTGCCCTGTCTTAGCCGATGAATTAGGCCAGCTTATCATCGAAATATCAGTATTATCCCCACTAAACCGCGTGGCTGACCCCGGCTTGATCGTGATTGGAGAGCATGGAATCATGGTTCGTAAAGGCAAAAAGCAGGGATGTTTTCTGCCCAGGGTCGCCGTGGAGCAAGGTTGGGACATGGAGACCTTTCTGACCCAAGCTTGCACGATGAAAGCCAACTTGCCCCCCAAATCCTGGTTAGAGCCTGACACCGAAATTTTCACTTTCACTTCGCAGGTCTTCTCGGAATCTGCGACATGAAAGAAAGCCGAATCGTCGCCGTTGAACATGTACATCTGGATGCTCGCGCGGGCCTGGAAGAGCCTACGCAATGGTTTTACGGAGAATTAGCTGATCTGGAATCAATCGAAAATGAGGGTTATTATAGGGCGTCGATAGGCTTCAAATCGGAGCGAATCAAGCTTTGGCTGCATTTCCAAGACGTACCCAACATAGACTCCGTGCCCGTCCGCGTCACGATTTTAGTCGAGTCACTTGAAAACGTCGTCGAAATACTAGAGCAGCGGCAACAGGAATTTGTCATCGCACGAGGATTGAGTATGTCCGAGCGAGAAATTTCCACGCTCGACCCCTCCGGTAATCGCGTCATTTTCAAGCAATCTTGGCCCTTCGCCCTGGTGTAGAAAATGAAGAAAAAAAAGAGTTTATTTTTAGGGTGACATTTGCACAGGTTTCGTATATAGTACACGGGTCGCTTGGGGCTAGTGCGAGCCTTGTCTGTAGTAAACTTTTTCCGTTTCATAGATTGTTTTTTCCCATGTGACGGTTTACTCGCACAGGATTTTCGCTGGCCTGCGCGTGCGTGCATCTTTTTTTAAGCACCAACGTGCGTAATTCCAAAGGTTATTATTCGGGTATAATGGCTAACTACCTGGGCGCAAGCTGACATCGGTTGGACCATAACTTATGGGCATTAGCCGGGCGCAACAAAAAGATGACCACTTGAAACCGGTCATCGGACTTACAGGTGGCGTCGGTGCCGGTAAGTCAACAGTAGCCGAAATGTTTGCATTATTAGGTGCAGCGATTATCGACTCTGATAAACTTATTCATCAGCAATATGCTGACCCACAGGTCGTAGAAACTTTGCGACAATGGTGGGGAGATAAGGTTGTATCAGCCGACCAGAGGATAGACCGAGCCGCTATCGCCGCGATCGTTTTTAACGATGCGAATGCCTTGTCGCGATTGCAAGCGATGTTGTATCCCAAAATTGAAGAAAAGCGGCGGTCATTGATGGCTGACTACCGTAAGGACTCAATGATTGCTGCCATCGTGTTGGACTCGCCGAAATTATTCGAGGCGGGCCTGAACAAAGAGTGCGATTGTATTATTTTTGTAGAGACCGACGAGTCCATTAGGCGGATGCGTACCTCCCAGACTAGAGGCTGGGACAGTCAGGAATTAAGCAAACGGGAAAAACTTCTCGACCCTCTGGACAAGAAGAAGACTTTAGCTGATTATGTGCTGGTCAATCATGCCGGTAAAGCCGATGTAGCGCGTGAGGTCAAACGCATTTTCTCAAAGGTACTTACCAGCTATTCCAACAGCGCCGACTAACAGGGGTTTCGGCGACTTTTAAGTATATATTTCCAAAACAACGTTTACGATAACGATCGAATTAAAAAACAAACTACCTTTCAATAGTAACATCAACATTCAGTATCAGGAGGACTGCGTAATGGCGAAAGCCACCACAACAAAACGTACCACGAAGAAAAAAGCCACGACTAAGACCACCAAGAAAGCCACCAAAGCTGTCGCGGTAAAAGAGGTCGAAGTCGAGGAAGTCATAGAAACACCAGAGGTCGAAATTGACGAAGTCGAGACAGAGGATGTCGAAACGGAGGAAGTCAAAGATTCGTCCGAGTCGCATTCTGATGACGAGCCTATCGACAGTGAAACGCACGCAAAATACGAAGAGGTTAAACGTGGCAATACGCACATTACCGAACTTCAGCGCATGACCGTGCAAGAGCTTCACGACGTAGCTAAGGAAGAAGGTCTTGAAGAATATACCGGGCTTAAAAAACAAGACCTTATCTTTTCGATATTAAAAAACCGCATCAGCAATAGCGGCATGATGTATGGCGAGGGCGTGCTGGAGATTCTTCCCGACGGCTTTGGATTTTTGCGAAGCCCGGAATATAACTACCTGCCATGTCCCGACGACATTTACATCAGTCCGTCACAGATTCGGCGTTTCGGATTGCGCAATGGGCACATTGTCGCCGGGCAAATCAGGCCTCCCAAAGAGTCAGAACGCTACTTTGCACTACTCCGCGTCGAGGCGATTAACTTGCAAGACCCGAATGTCGTTACCGAAAAAACGAACTTCGAAGACCTGACGGTGCTTCACCCTGAAGAAAGGTTACTATTCGAAACGACGTCTGAAGAATTGAACATGCGCGTTGTCGATATGGTAACACCTATCGGTAAGGGCCAACGTATGTTGATCGTCGCGCCACCGAGAACAGGTAAAACCGTTTTGCTCCAAAAGATGGCTCAAGCCATTTCTATCAACCATCCAGATACCCATGTGTTTATTTTGCTCATCGACGAGCGACCTGAAGAGGTCACCGAGATGCAGCGGAATACGCCGGCGGAGGTTGTCAGCTCCACCTTTGATGAACCAGCTTCTCGCCATATTCAGGTAGCGGAAATGGTCGTCGAAAAAGCCAAGCGCCTCGTAGAATATGGCCAAGATGTCGTCATTCTACTCGACTCTATCACCCGCCTAGCCCGTGCCTATAACACCGAAATTCCTCACTCAGGAAAAATTCTTTCCGGTGGTATCGACGCCAACGCCCTGCAAAAGCCCAAGCGTTTCTTCGGGGCAGCTAGAAACATGGAAGAAGGCGGCTCACTCACCATCATCGGCACAGCCCTGGTTGATACAGGCTCTAAGATGGACGACGTGATTTTTGAAGAGTTCAAGGGAACAGGTAACAGCGAGCTTCACCTGGACCGTCGTCTGGTTGATCGTCGCGTGTACCCAGCTATCGACGTCGCGGCTTCTGGAACTCGAAAAGAAGAATTGCTGCTTGATCCGAAAGAGCTGGAGTTGGTCTACAAACTGCGCCGTGTATTAGCTGATATGAACGTCGTCGAAGCCATCGAAATGCTTCGCACCCAGCTAGGCAAAGTGCGTTCCAACGCCGAGTTCCTGATGACTATGAACTTAGCTTAGTTGCAAGCTGTAATTAGTTGGCTATTGATATGCCGTCATTCCCGCTCCCGAAGGACATCGGGACGGGAATGACAAAATAGCCGGAGTTTAATCGCCATGAAAATCAGCATTGAATACTGCATGCAGTGAAATTATTCACCCACAGCCGTCAGTTTGGCGGACGCTATTAAAGGTCGATTCGACATTGATTGTCAGCTCATCGAAGGGCGGGGCGGTGTGTTCGACGTTCAGGTAGATGGTCAACAAATTTGGGACAAAAAACAGGTTGGCCGATTCCCCGAACATCAGGAAATTTTAGATAAAATCGAGGCGCTATAAAAGCCATAGCACCAGTGGGGTCAAAGCCCAGTAGCGCGAAGGGAGCATTCTCATGTCCGCAACGGTTACTTATCTAGGCCACTCTACATTTCGGCTCACGCTACCCGACCAGCGCATCGTACTCATCGACCCTTGGCTAAGTGACAATCCTGCTTGTCCTGAATCGCTAAAAAAAGTTGACCGCTGCGACATCATCCTGCTAACTCATGGCCACGGCGACCATATTGGTGATGTAAATTCGTTAATCGAATCGTTCGACCCGCTCATCATTGGCAACTTTGACCTCTGCAACGCCCTGCAACAAACACTCGGTCGAGGGCGGTTTAGCCAAATGGGAACCGGCGGCACACAAACCGTTGACGGCCTGCGCGTTTCACTCACCCAGGCTCACCACGCTTCGAGTATCGACACGCCACTTGGGCCTATGTATGCGGGCATGCCCAACGGAATCATCGTAGCGATGGACGGCTTAGCTACGATTTATCACGCAGGCGACACCGATGTATTCGGCGACATGAAACTAATCGCCCAACTTTTTTCGCCAGACATTTGCATACTCCCCATCGGCGACCACTTCACGATGGGCGCGAAAGGGGCAGCCCTAGCTGCGGATATGCTCAACCCCAAAACCATCGTGCCCTGTCACTACAAAACGTTTCCGATGCTCTCGCAATCTACAGACGAATTTCATGCGGCACTTCGCAGCGATTTGAAAGATAAATTGCTCGCTATGCCCGTAGGCGAACTTGTCACCTGGACTGCAGAAGGCTTGACCCATTAAAAACGGTCGCCTCGATAACCATCACATGGCTAACCACACCATCAGACGCATGAACCCCGACGACATCGACTTCGCGATAAGTCAAACGTCGCGCGAAGGCTGGGGTGTCCCGCGAGAAAGTTTTGAGTTGTGTCTTGCCCATGACCCTGACGGCGCATTTATTATGCAATGTGGCCAAGAATCCATCGGCATGGTCACAGCTACTTGCTACTTAGAAACTGCTTGGATAGGCCACCTCATCGTAGTCCCTCAGCATCGATATCAAGGTCTGGGCGCTGCCCTGATGGACCATGTCATTCAACACATAAAGAGCAAGAATATAGAAAACATCCTGCTCGATGCAGACCCGCCTGGCGTCAAGCTATATAAGCGTCTTGGCTTTTCGCATGTGACCGATTCGCTGCGATACGCTGGCCAGGTTCACATTAGCTCACTGGACAATAGGCCACAAAGAATTCAGACGGAAGACATTCCGGGCATCGTCGAATTTGATAGCCAACACTTCGGCGACGACCGACGGAGAATGCTGCCGCTACTATTACAACACGCAACAGCAGCTTATGTCATCAAAGAAGAACAAAACATTTCGGGCTATGGGCTTAGTTGGTCCCAGGAAAGTAGCGTGCGACTAGGGCCAATCGTGGCCAAAGATCAAACCATCGCAAATTTGATTGTAGCTGCAATAACGCAAAGCTTTGACGATGCCACGACATTTGCCGTCGGCGTGCCCGCAACCAACACCGAGGCTGTCATGCTCTATGAATCCTTTAGAATGAAGCAAACGCCTGCGAGTTTTCGTATGATGTTGTCAGCAAATGTACGATCGCCATCGGACAAAATCTACGCGATAGCTAGCGGCGCATTTGGATAAGCCCAATTAACCGCTAATAATCCCACTTTTTTGCGGGTTTCGCGACGACCTGAAAAATCGCTCAATGGTCATCAAACCATTTCGTGACAAAGCAGAAACAACCATCCGCTTCGGCAGACGTATAATAGAGTGATTGGAATAAAACAGTATTCCTTACCTCCAAACACAGGGTAGGATGCGGGTTCCCTCCCCCGCGTTCTGCCCTGTACTGCTTTCTAAACTATCAATTTTCGGACGCATCAAAGTTGAGGGCGTCGAAACGGCCCTGCACTTTGGCGGCTACATTGTGCTTTCGGGCTATCATTTGTGATTGGTTGCGAACGATTTCTTGACCAAGTACACTCCGAAGCAGTGGCATTTCTGGAATGCACATAAACGATTTAACACCGCACATGCTAAAGCATGCGGCTCATGCTCAGAAACGAGGAAACCATGACTGACCAAACAGAACAACCGGCCCCGCCAGCTGATGATACGATCTCCTTTGACGATTTCGTGAAGGTGAATCTTCGTGTCGGACGAGTGATCGAAGCGATGGAGCATCCCAACGCCGACAAGCTGATTGTACTTCAAGTAGACCTGGGTGATGAAAAACGGCAAATTTGCGCGGGCCTGCGGGGGCATTACACGCCGGAATCGCTCGTGAACAAAAATATCATCATAGTTACAAACTTGGCGACGCGCATGATGCGCGGGCTGGAAAGCCAGGGCATGCTACTTGCCGCCAGCGACTCTGCGCATGAGCGGGTCATTGTTATTACCACGGACAGCGACATCGAAGTTGGAGCTTCGGTTGGCTAGCCCTACGGTTTGGTAGATTACGGCGTTGGGCAAGGGCCAGCGAATTCATCAAGCCACACGCTAAAGGCATCCGCCCCGGCTAAGAGGTCCAGCGTTGTGATTAGGTCGAGCGTGGTTTGCGAACCGCTTCGGTCGATGTCTTCGGCTGAGCCAAGCGTCAGCGCCGCCTTCATCGTACCCACATCAGATCCATCGCTGATACCGTTTCGGTTAATGTCGCCCGGTAAGCTTCCGCTGCAAATTTCTTCACCAGCGCTATGCGAGATACAAGTCCAGACGCCTGCGGGCAATGGGCCAGTAAGCTCGACGGTCGCGACGTTGTTGATGACGATAACATCGCTGATGCTCGGTGCGCCGATGGGCGTCACAGGCTCGAAGCGAATGCTGAAGTTGGCTACGTCTACGTTTGATGTATCACAATCGGCATCTCCGCCATTTGTCATCGTTAGAGTGAAGGTCGATGGGGCGAAAGTTGATGTGCTACTTCCTCGGTCGTGAGGGATAGCTATGTCCATTGAGCAATTGACGGGATCAGCTACGTCGATGTTTACGCATGCGCCACAAGGAGCGCCGCAAATCGCTGCCGCGCCACAGCCGTTGTCACCAAACCCTAATCCAGCGCAAGCCGCGTCCCAGATGCCCGTGCATCCTAGGATGGAAAGATCCTCCTCGCAGCAGCAGGGGTCGCATAGGCATACTCGTTCGCAACAGGACAGATCATCGCATCCTGCTGTACCGTTGCCGCCGGTGTCGCAAGCACCGACCGCACCTACGCACAAAGGTTCAGGTGGCGCGGTTTGAATGACGTTCGTGCAAAAAGCATAGTTTTGTGCGCCTAAATCAGTCTGGTCGTAACCTAAAGGGTTTGTGTCGCGTATTGAAATCTCGTCGCCAAATTTGGCGAATTCCCAAAACCAGATGCCAGACAGGCCTACCGGATTGGTGATTTCCACCCAGTATTGTTGTTCAGCGGACAAAGACAGTGCGGCGTGATTTGCGGTATATCCATAGATGACGAATCTATTACCTCCGCCGTCTATTTCGTCAGCAGCCTGTAAAGGCCCTGAAACGCTTAGCGAAGTTCCTTGCGTAAATGTCGCCAACAAATTCCCAGGCACGCCGGCGTTGTCGTCGTAATAACGAATTGTAAAATTATCCGTTCGCGGATTGATCGTGTCGTACTCTCCCCACCAGCAAATGCTGGACAGGTCGCCGCTGCAATTAGGGGTGAAGTTTTCTGCGATGCGAATGTTTGCACCGTCGCTGGCTGAGGCGCCGGTGAAATCAAAATCCTGGCAGTTTTCGATAGGTTCACTGCACGCCTGGGTATCACAAACCATATCAATGTTGAACTGGCCTGTGCCCGGCGGCGCTCCTGGGTATGTGCCTAAACGAATCAGGTAACTCGAACCCGCACTGGCTTGAAACCACACGCGTGATTGCAGCAGGCAGTCAGGGTCGTCATCGCTGCAGTCCAACAAAGTACTATCGTCAGTTGGGCACACGCTTCCGGAGTAGACAGCTATTCTCGTGTCAACGAGCGTGAGTCCACAAGTGTCAAGCTTAACAAAGCCAGTGCAAGGCGCTGTCCAATTCGCCCATACATCAGAGCCTATGCCTTGTTCAATAAGGCCATCTTCGCAAGCTATATGGTCTGGGCCTACAGATGTCGAACCGAGATTGTTGAACCCAAACAGGCCAGTTCCGTTAATAAAATTAGCATTCGCACAATCATCGGCGTTGACGACTTGTCCTTGAGCATTCGCGGCGCACATAAGCGACGCGATAAGGGACAATGCTAGAAACGATTTTTTACTTGCCATGTTAGGAACCCCAAAGTTTATCTTTCAGTATTAGCATTGACCACTAGAGAAGGCGATTCGCTCACGAACCGATTCACGTTTGTTCAAGCTATATATTTGGAAGAGCTACTCTTCCCCCCTGCCAGCCGGTGGCGCTGTAGCCTGGCTGGGGGTCGCCCAGCCAATAACCCAAGAATAGCGCTTGCTCAATAGCAACGGCTAACGAGTATATTCACGCCACGAGCGTCTTTCAATACAACCAGCCGCTAGATGCGTATTCTTTCCAAAAACTTGCACATTCCGATAATGTTTTGTGAACTATCCATTTGGATGGCTGGCGCTCTTAGCTGTTTCAAGTGTGACTGTCTAAAAGGCACAGTTAATTATAAGGCGTAAATTTTCATGATGCTAAAGCCCGCAAATAATGAATCTGATGTGGCCACGAATCAAAAGCTCGGGCTATCGCTTGCTCGCATTCTGGCCATCTTTGTTTCGTTTGCTTATAGCTTAGCGCTGCTGGATTTCTTTCCTTCCCATTGGCCGGCTGGGCTGCGCTCTGCCCAGCTTTTTTTTTATGGGCCAATTCTACGGTTGGTGACGTCAGCTGTTCGAGTGGTTTATGACGGGCCGTTGACTCATGAATTGCGAAACCATGTCTACATATGGCTATGTCTAGCCATCATTCCTTATCTGCTGATGGCTATTATTGGTCGCGGTAAACCGGCGGACCTGGGGCTACGTTTGCCCAATAAGATTGGCGTCAGGCTCTTGGCAGTGAGTGTCGTTTTGTCGTTGCCGTTTATTGTTTGGATGACGCAAAGCGATCAGTTTGCCCCTTATTATAAGCCTTATATTGCTAGAGCTGGCCATGCGGCGTTTGTTGGTTTTAACGTGGCGAATATGTTCGCAGAGCATTTCTTATTCCACGGTGTTGTGTTGGCGTTGGCAAGACGGAATTTGTGCTGGCCTGATGCGCCGGTAGATTGTGTCTCGACTACGCAGGACGCGAAGAAATGTCTGCAATGGCTGGGGTTCGCGCAGCCGACGGGCGGTGCAACGGGGCTAACAGCTTTGACGCGATGGATGGGATTGCCTGATGGATGCGTGATCGCGGTCTGTGTGTCCGGGGTTCATTTCAGCCTGGTTCATGTGAGCAAAGACCCCAGAGAATTAATTCTTTCGCTACCGGGCGGGATGATTTTAGCCTTGGTTGCTTATCGGACTAACAGTTTTTTGGTTCCGTTGGCCATCCACTTAGCTACGGCTGGCTTGGCCTATGGGGTGATGTTGCCTAGCTTATAAGGCGATTCCACGGTTGCTGTGACGTTTTTTACCATTTGTATGTCCATCAAAGTCGTAGCACTGCGCAAGCTGAAGCATGCGGCTCGTTGAAATTGAGGCGTATTTTTTCGGAACATGGCGAAAAACACTATCCTAGTAGGCTTGGCCGTTGAATCAGCGGTTTTGGTGTGCTAAAATAAGTGGCTGGGTTAAGTTCTGGATGGCGGAATGGTGGATATCCGTGACGCTATCTAATTGGGGAACCCTGTTTGGCTTGTTCGTAAACGCTTACCTGAGGGGGGAGCATGAGGTTAAAGTCTTGCATCGCGCTGGGTGTCATTGTCTTAGCAGGCGTCATTATGTCTGCTGCAGACGGGCTGCGTTTTTCTAGTAATCAGGTTGTCGCAACGTCTATGGCGACTGGTCCTGATATAGTTGTTTCTAAAATTGCTTTTCTGAATGGTGGTCAATCAAGCTGGGGACGTGAGGGTGGCATCTCAGCCAATTCTTTTGATACTACTGCATGTAACATTGGCGACCAGCCTGCGAGCTGGGACACCGCTTCGGCGTTCCATCCAATCATCACGCAGAATGTTTATCGATTGAAATCCGGTCGATTTGAACATATTGGACTTTCCTGGGTAAAACATGGTTTTTCTACAGTGGAAGACAATTGCACCTTGTGCGATGTTTCGTGCGATTTTTGTTGCACTAGTTGTCAGCCTACCGGGCTTTCAAATATGCTTGGCGTGAACTGTGGAGATGTTTACTCAAGTTCGTTAAATGGTAATCGAGACAATCTTGGTCCGCATTCGGAGGTGGATGCGTTTACCGGCGAGTTCCCGCCTAGTCCAACTCGGCCCGACAAGTTTTGCGTGGGTGGCGTTGATGATGGTAACTCATGCGGCGTCATCGAAGATTGTGATAGTTTGGTCTGTGCTTATCCGCTCCTCGGTGGACGCTTGCAAGTGAAAGATGATGACCTTGACCCGGCTATGAATGTGGGGGCTTTGTATTATTTAGAATCGCAGTACATCGCTCAGGATGATGCGTCTTTTGGGAATGCGATGAATAACGCTTCGCACCGACCAACTGACATTAGTATATTGAACGGGAAGTTCCGCTTTGATGCACAAGACGTTACCGTGCCTGGTGAACCCGCAATTTACGCGTGGGGAAAAAATGACCCGCAAGGTCTTTGTGACGTGGCTTTGACACCTTGTGTGCTGGATGTGGATTGTCCGGGCGTTGGTGAAATGTGTCTTCCGAACCGATATTGCCAAGGCGATTCGACGCCTTGTATCACCTCGGCGGATTGTGCTGTGGGGGATGCCTGCGTGGGTGTGATTGAAACGGTTATCCAGCTTCCGGGCGAGGGGCGATTTATTTTAGCGGCAAAAGCGAGTCCGTTGCGCACGGCTGAGTGGCGCTATGATTACGCTGTATTTAATATGAATTCTGATCGGTCGGGCGCGTTTTTCCGTGTACCTGTGCCTATGAATCAACAGAACCGCGATTTGTTTTTTCGCGACGTTGACTATCACAGTGGCGAAGTTTTTGATCTGACTGACTGGGCGGCTGTGGAAGCGGGCGACACGATTACATGGTCGGCCCATGTTTGTGTGGGGGGCGATGCAGACGGATCGTCTTGCGTGGGTGATGTCGATTGCCCTAATGGTGGGCTATGTCAGCCCTATCAACTGGACACCTGTGTAGGCGGTGATTTGGATGGTGCGTCATGCACGGACCATAGTGATTGTGCTGGCGCGGTGTCAGGTCAATGTAGTGGTCCGCAGGCAAGGCAATGCACGATGGGCAATAACATTGGCGTGTCATGTTTTAATGACGGCGATTGTGTGAATGGTGGCGTGGGTAGCTGTACGCTGTTGTTTCCGAGTTATGGTGCAAGTGTTAATAGTAACGCACTTCGATTTAGTACGATGTACAGTTTCGGATTCATTTCGCCAGCTCAGCCAGCTACGACGACGGTTACGCTTGGGTTATTCAAACCCGGAAGCAGTGACAGGATTACGGCATCTTCTGTCGGTCCTTCGGTGGGCCCTGCGGATTGCAACGGTAATAGTATTCCAGATGAATGCGACGTGGATTGTAACGCGCCGGGATGTTCTGGCGTTCCCATGTGCGGGCTAAAATCTGATTGTCAGCCGTTGGGTGTGGAGGGGCATGGGATACCGGATGAATGCGAAGTCGCTTTTATTGACTGCAATGGCAATGGCGTCCCGGACAATTGTGACACCGACCCGTCAGACCCTGATGGCGATGGCCAAGTGAGTGGCGACTGCAATAGCAATGATTTTCCAGACGAATGTGAGCAGGATTGTGATGGTGACGGATTACCTAGTGCTTGCGATCGAATCTGTAATGGCACCGTAGACTTTGGCCAAGCTTGCTTTAATGATTCGCAGTGCGATGCGAACTCTTCTTGCGTGGACAATGAAGATACAGATGGCGACGGTTTATCGGACTGCGAAGATTTGTGCCCGATGACAAATCCTGGCGGTTCGTGCGTGTGCCCTGACCCTGACCTTTGCTGCCTTTTTGGTGATCCAAATAGCACCTGTATTGGCGTTCAATCTATCTCGCTCTGCCTAAGTATTGGCTTTGAGCCAGTATGTCAGCTCGCTGCGGAATGTCGCGATGGATGTTTGCTTGGGGACATAGATGACAATGGCGTGCGTGATTTGAGGGATATAGCTGGGCTTATGACGTGTTTTTCGGGGCATAGCAGTGTCACTGGATTTGCGACACCTTCGGCGGAGTGCTTGCGTGTGTTCGATGTTGATAATGACGGCACTGTGGAACAGGCCGATTTTTCAGCTTTTCAAGAGGGACTTCAAGGGCCTTGATATTCAGCATTAGAGAGGATTTATCTGTAGACTATTGAGGGTCCGAGAAAAAATAGTTGTTGACTTGTATCGTTGAACGGCTGTAACCTATTAGGTGTAGTTCACTTGTTGGCGATTCGTTGATTTCACCAAATCCAGTGGAGGGGCACGGTGATTCGGATTCGGTATTTGGGGAGAGGTGTGTTTTGCAATTTTTGTCCCATAGGGCATTAGCTACTTTTGTGACGCGACCCATTCATGTTTGCGTGATGGCGCTGGCTATGATGGTCTGCGCGGATGTTGCGATAGGCGAAGGTACAGGCTCTGTGATTCAAGTCGGGGCTTGTTCTTTAGATTCTCAATGTGATGATTTTAACGCATGTACACTCGACGAATGCGTAACTAATGAATGCACGTTCACGGCAGTGGCTGGTTGCGTGCCTTGTATTTTTGATCCTGCGTGCCCACCTATTGATGTTGTGTTCATTATGGATACTTCCGGGTCAATGGCTGATGAGGCTTCGGCTTTGTGTTCGCAGATGAACGACGTAGTCGCGGATTTGGCTATGGATGGCGTAGTGGTTAATCCGATATTTCTCGGAATCACAGAGACGCCGGGGCGACACCTTTCTTGTTTGACTGACGACGTCGTTACGATGTTTGGTTCTGACGTTCCTGGCAATAACGGGACGTGCCAGTTTCCTGACACTTTTTCATCTCGTGAATCATGGGGGCCTGCGACGGCGATTGTCGCGGCTGAGTTTTCCTGGACCCCAGGCTCCAGGCGCATCATCATTCCTATCAGCGATGAAGGTTCTTGTGATGGTAGTTTTCCAGATGGATGTAGCGATCCAGGCGCGGATAGGGACGCCATTGCTAACGCGATGGTGGTAGCTCGGGCTAATGATGTGATCGTTGCTCCGATTATTGGTACGGGCGCAGACCAATGTGTTTTGGATTTGGCTGCTGATTTGGCTGGTGGTACTGGTGGAGTGACGAAGCAAACACAAGACCCCGGTACTGATTTGGCGGGTGTTCTGTTTGAGATTATTCAGCAGTTCTGCGTTGACCCTTGTAATGACTTGGAACATTGCACGGTCAACGATGCTTGCGATGAAGCGGGAATTTGTTCGGGGACACCTATTGATTCTATCACTTGTGTCACTGATGACGATTGTTTGTTCTCCGTATGCGATCTGCCTAGTGGGGTATGTTCTTGCGTGTTGGAGCCTGACCTGATTCTTGAGCAGGCTGACTCTTCGATCATGTGTTATAATCAAGGTGATATATTCAATATAAATGTTTATCTTGGTGTCAGCTCTGCGGGCATTTTTGGCGGCCAATTCAATATTCAATATGATCCGAGTAAGCTCAAGTATATTTCAGTGTTGCCGGGTAGCGTAGCTGATATTGCTTCGCCGTTTAATTCGCAAGTCGCCAAAATCATTGACGAGGTTGGGGGCAGTATTTTTTATGCGATTGGTACACCGTTTTTGCATCCTGGCTCTAACGGGGGGGTGCCGATGGCTATGGTGACGTTTGAGGCGCTGACTTCTTGTGACAGCACGGATATATGTTTTATTAACGACGGACCTAAGAATACCTTGCTGACAGACACGAAGGGGTCATCTGTCACATATCGTGCGCAATGCATGGATAATTTGCGAACTACTGGCGCGGCCCCGGAAATCGTTTGTCCAGCGAGTGTGACCACGAATTTGGATGCTAAAGCGACGACCGCAACAGTTGTTTGGGATGTCCCCCTAGCTACAGGGGGCTGCGATGGCCCACTCGTCGTTGATTGCTCTGCTACTGGTGACAATAGTCTGATCGATCCTAATAATTTAATTACTGGCGGGGGCATCTTCCTGCCTGGTCATTATGAATTTCAGTGCATTGCTGTAGACAGTTGTGGCGCCTCGGCTGAATGTCAATGGACGGTGGATGTAGCTAACATGCACACGATGGAAATTGAAGTCGAGTTGTCACCGTCTATTTTGGCGGATGAGCTGGATCGATGTATCGAATTAACATTTTATAGCGACTGTTTCGGCGACCCGTTAGTCATTGATCAGGACGTGACCTTCGAGAGGGTTCGCGACACAGCTTTTGCACGGCTAACTATAGATCTTCCTCGTGGCATTTATTCTTGTGTTACAGCGAGAGATACCAAACACACGTTGCCCTCTTCGAGTCGGGTGACCATTTCCGGGGATGTATATCAAGCTAAGTGTGTTGGTGATCCGTTATTGAATGGTAATTGGCTGATCGGTGGCAATTTGGACGGTAATGCGACGATAGATCTCGTCGATTTGGCCACGTTGATTGCTGAAATGAATAGTGTTGTGGATCCGAACACGCCGTGCGGGACGGTTGGCCCTCATGCTGACATCAATGGGGACGGCGTTGTTGATGCATTGGACGAGGCATTTATTTTGGAATCGTACCAGCAATTTGCACTGACTACTTGTTGTCCACTAGTTGCGCCAAGTTCCGTTTCAAACTCCAACGAGTTGGTTACGTCGCTTACTATGAAAGAGCTGCGACAGCATGGGTGGCCTGAGTTGGAAGCTGCTGACACGAATGCAGACGGTAAGGTTGATGCCTCAGAGCTGATGACTTTCGGAAATCGAAGAAGCACATCAATCGACCAGAAATTCAGACCCAAGCGCGGTGACTCTCGCGGCTTACTCCGTCGGTAATCGTCAGGATAGTCATTTTAGATCAAACGATATCACTATCTCCATAGCTAGGATGTGCTTGTTGCAATGCGCGCGGACTAGGCCATAATTCCACCAGGGCGACATAGCCTTGGTATAGCCCTGCTGTTAGCTTTCTGGGGTTGAAAACTTGACGATTGGCTGTGCCTAGCATACCGTCTCTCTCTTAGGTGCTGGATCGAAAGGTACCCGATGATGGCTAAGGATAAAGTCGCTCCTGATGGGGCGATGCAGCGAATTCAATCTGAGTCTTTGACTTTTGACGATGTCCTGCTGCTTCCGCGCCGTTCTTCAGTTCTCCCCGACAATATCGATCTACAAACTCGATTGACGCGTGATATTACGCTGAACATCCCGTTGGTATCCGCAGCTATGGATACCGTGACGGAATCTCGATTGGCTATCAGTCTTGCCCAAGAGGGTGGGATTGGGATTATTCATAAGAATTTGACCATCGAGGCCCAGTGTCGACAGGTCAATATCGTGAAGCGTTCGGAAAGCGGTGTCATTATTGATCCGGTGACGTTGGCTCCGGATGAGCCTGTCACGCGGGCTAAGGAAGTGATGACGCTGCAGAATATCTCCGGCGTGCCCATTATTGATCCAGGCCGCGGACTCGTGGGGATTATCACGCGCCGTGATATGAAATATCTCGAAAGCGAGCATCTCAAAATACGCGATGTGATGACTGCTCAACACTTAGTCACCGGCCCTCCGGGGACGAGCTTGGCTGAGGCGTGGGAAATTCTGAAACGCAAGAAAGTCGAAAAACTTCTACTTATAGATAATGACAACAAGCTCACCGGGCTGATTACCATGCGCGATATTGAGCGTAGTCGCCATTTCCCGGTTAGTTGTAAGGATGATCGAGGCCGACTTCGGGTCGGGGCGGCGGTCGGCGTGCATGACTATGATCGCGTAGAAGCGCTCATTGCCAGCGATGTTGACGTGGTTGTGGTGGACACGGCTCACGGCCATAGCGACAACGTGATTGATACGATCAAAGAGATTAAGAAACGTCATAACATCAATATCGTAGCTGGTAACATTGCGACGGCTGAGGCGGCTAAGGATTTGATTGAAGCTGGGGCTGATGCGTTGAAGGTTGGCATTGGACCTGGCAGCATTTGCACGACGCGCATTGTGTCTGGTGTTGGCGTTCCGCAACTTAGTGCGGTGTTGAATGTTTGTTCCGTAGCGAATGCGGCTGGTGTTCCGGTGATTGCTGATGGCGGTGTTCGTCAGTCAGGCGATATTAGCAAGGCCTTGGCTGCCGGGGCGCACACGGTGATGCTTGGCTCGTTGTTTGCGGGTTTGGAAGAAGCGCCTGGCGAAACGGTGACGTGGCGCGGGCGTCGGTTTAAGGAATATCGCGGGATGGGTTCGCTGGGGGCGATGGTGAAAGGCTCGGCGGAGCGATATGGCCAAGATGCCAGCGCGCCGTCTCGAAAGCTGGTTCCTGAAGGGGTGGAAGGTCGCGTACCTTATCGTGGGCCTTTGTCGGAATTTGTATATCAACTGGTTGGTGGCATTCGTTCGGGTATGGGGTATTGTGGAACGGCGACGATTGACGATCTTAGAACATTAGCGACGTTTACGCGGGTAACCGCTGCGGGCGTTACGGAATCTCGGCCACACGATGTGACCGTTACGAAAGAATCACCGAACTTCGCTATGGAGAGCCATAATGATTAAGTCAACTAACCGAATGGCATTGAGCTTTGTATCGTTAGCTTGTTTGTTTGTGCAGACAGGCTGCTCGTTGATAGCGAATCCGAATTACGATGAGCTGGCGAGTCAGCCGATGGTCATGACGCCCTCAGAGTGTGGGGTTCGCCGGGCTGATGTGATGGTCGCTAGTCAGCAGGTTCGGTCTTTTGGTGTGGTGTCATGTGCGGCACATACCAGCGGCTTGACTCATGGCCCTTTGTTTTTTGAAGATCCCTATGTGCTTAACGGTAGCGACGACGGCCAATTTGCCTGGACGTTCGAAGAGCCTTTCCACTTCTTGCTCGGCCCGGTTCGCTATGGCGTTAACCTGGCGTTTATGCCTGTTAGTGCGGTCGTGAATCCCCCTTGGATACCGGTTACGGTAGCTGACGCTGGCGTCGCTGAGCCACAAGAAGAATCCGTCGGTGCGATTAAAGAAATTGAGTGACATCGCTGCGGCATTTTCGAACGCGCCTCGTCATCGGCTCGGATACTTGTTAGTGGCTCACGCCAAGACGCTCAGCTAACACTCAATTAGGCAGTCGATCTGCTTTTGGCGTTCATAGAGAGATAAGACGAAAAGGCTTGACACTTATAGATCATCCAACTTCAACTACAGTTTTGCGTTGCTCGGCCTGTGGCCAACTGGTAGGGCCTGAGCGTGAAGCGCAATGCACTTTGTGTGGTTTTCAGTTCGGCGATGATCGAGTGACGGGCGCGGATGTTTCGCCTTATGCCAAGCAATTCGCCAGCAGGCAGAGAGGTTTGTGGCCTATGTGCCATTGGGTTTACTTCGCGGGCAGCCATCGTCTGAAACATTTGGCACTGATGCGCAGCTCGGCTGCTTCTCGAAGATTCGCTTGGCTGATGATGACGATGACGGCTCTCGCCCTTGGCGTTTTTCAGCTATCAATTGTAGGTTGGCGCGGCGTGACGTCATTGGCAGCTGTAGAGGAGACGGGTTCGATAACCCCGGCTGGGCAGCTTTGGCGACATGTGGCTTCTCGCGCTCGTCCGCTGCCTGCAGGCCTTGCCCCGCAGACGGCGGTAGATTTTTGGTGGAATCCTGCTCAGTCTGCGACCGGGTTCGTGTTGGGTTTGTTAAGCGGAGGAATATCGCTATGGTTTTTCCTGTGGTTGATGCGGGCGGGTTTAGCGAAGTCGCATCGCCTAGCTTATAGACATGAGCTGCGCATGTCGGCTGCGATTCATTATAGCATGGCTTGGCTAGTCCCACTTGGCGTGACGTGCGCGGTTATGTTATTTTTACCGTTGATACAAGCCGGGTATATTGTCGGTTGGCTTGGCGTATCTGCGCCGGATGTGCTAGAGATATCGGCGAGCATCGTCGCGGCGATAGGCCTGATTTTGTGGTGGTTTTGGCTTTTAAGATTAGGCGCAACCGCACCGCAGGATACGCGGCAACGGGTGGTGGCGTTCATGGCGATTGGCCCCCCGGCTATTGTTACGGGATTGGCTTTTGCGTGGTGGTACGGTGTGTGCGGCGTGCAAAATTTGTTATTTAAGATGATGCGTATAGATTTTTAAGGGTGTGATGAGGCAAACATGAAACCAGCAACCATAGTCATCATCGATTTCGGTAGTCAATTTGTACAACTAATCGCTCGGCGAGTGCGCGAAAATCGGGTGCATAGCATTATCGTTTCGCCAAGCATCACGCTGCAAGAGATACGCGATCATAACGCAGTTGGCATCATTTTTTCAGGCGGGCCTGCTAGCGTGTACGCGGACGATGCGCCGAAGTGCGCGCCGGAGATTATGGACATGGGGCTTCCCGTGCTGGGCATTTGTTATGGCATGCAACTGGCCTGCGATTTATTGGGCAGCGACGTCGGCGCAGGAAATTCGCGGGAGTATGGCCGCACGCAGGTTGAGATTGTGGCGGAGGATGCACTACTAAACCATGTACCCACCCAAGCTACGGTGTGGATGAGTCATGGCGACATTGTCAAAACACTCTCCGATGATTTCGTGGCATTAGCTAAGACGGACACTTGCCCTTACGCGGCGATGAGACATAAAAGCAGGCCGATGTACGGGGTGCAGTTTCATCCGGAGGTTTTTCATACGCCGTGCGGTAATCAGATTATTCGCAACTTTCTTTATGACATCTGTCATTGCACCGGCGATTGGCAGGTGGACCATGTAGCTGATGATGCGATTAAGACCATTCGTGAGAAGGTCGGCGAGACCGATCGGGTCATTTGCGGTTTGTCTGGCGGGGTGGACAGCAGCGTAGTCGCGGCGTTGATTCACGAGGCGATTGGCGATCGGCTGATTTGTATTTATGTCGATAACGGTTTGATGCGAAACCGCGAGACCGATCTCGTGGAGGCGACTTTTAAGCAACATTTCAATATGAACCTGCGATGCGTCGATGCGTCGGAAAGTTTTTTGACTAAATTGAAAGGCGTGACTGATCCGCAAGAGAAGCGGAAGATCATTGGCCATGAGTTCATAGAGGTGTTTAAGGCTGAGGCGGAAAAAATTGATGGCGCGCGTTTTCTTGCCCAAGGCACACTCTATCCAGACGTGATTGAATCTGGTCATAGCGCGTCGGGGGCGACGGCTAATATCAAGCTTCATCATAATGTGGGCGGGTTGCCCAAGGAGCTTGGCTTTGAATTGGTCGAGCCTTTGCGCGATCTTTTTAAGGACGAGGTTCGCCGGGTGGGTGAGCATCTGGGCTTACCGGAGGAGATTGTCTGGCGACACCCTTTCCCTGGTCCGGGCTTAGCGGTGCGTATTATGGGTGATATTACGCCTGAGCGATTGAGCATTCTGCGAGATGCTGACGACGTAATTCTTGAGGAGATTCGCTCAGCTGGTTGGTATAATATAATTGCGCAGGCGTTTGGTGTGTTGCTGCCAATTAGTACCGTTGGGGTGATGGGTGATGATCGGTCTTACGCTGGTCAGCATGTGATTGCGGTTCGCTTTGTGGAGAGTGCCGACTTCATGACAGCTGATTGGGTGCGGGTTGATTATGAAGTGCTAGGCCGGATTTCGACGCGGATTATCAACGAAGTCGAAGGGGTCAATCGCGTGGTTTATGACATTTCATCTAAGCCGCCTTCTACGATTGAGTGGGAATAGTAAGGTCTACCCCCCCGCACAAATAAAAACAGGTGGCCCGCATTTTTTAGTGTTTATTACCTAATTTTGTTGATGTAGCTATACACGCAAGACTTATAGGATGGCTGCTTTCATCATATCTGGGCCTAGTTACTTAGGTCTGAGTATTCGGACGATGCCAGGGTATTTCTGCTGTCGCCTACCCGTCATTACCAGTCGATAACACGCATAGTGTACCTGTTGGCTAGAAGAACCATGCGGCGATAATTTTATGTATAACTCAGAATTGCTGCGCAACCCTTCGTCCACCTATCCCCATTCGCACGCGGCGTCTATCGCGATTGCGCCTACTGATGATATCTTTGTCACTTGGTACGCTTACCCGGAGGATGAAACACGTGATGCGGTTTTGATGCTCGCGCGACGCAGGCCTGGCGCGAGGCTCTTTGATAAACCTATTCGAATCATGGAGCAGTTGACAAAATCGCTAGGGAATCCGGTCATCTTTTTTGATCAATTTGGCACGTTGCATTTGCTGTTCGTCTCGCTTCATGGCCATTATTGGGATAGCGCCAAGCTGTATGCGACTAATAGTGAGAATTTGGGGCAGACCTGGTCTACGCCACATGTGCTGCAATTATCTGATGGCGTTATGTTGAGATATCCGCCCATCGTCCGAACCAATACCTATATGTTGTTGCCCGCTTATAACGAAAAAACCAACCAGACGGTCATGCTGATGGGTGGCCCTGATGGTGAGGGATGGTATGAGGTTGACCATTTTGATGGTCTGCAAGCTATCCAGGGAAATATCGTAAGGCGGGACGAAAAAAACCTCACGATGATTCTTCGGCCTTATGGACAGGAACGATGTTGTATGCGATGTATGTCCAGCGATGATGGCAAGACTTGGATGCCGGTGATGCGCACGACGCTGCCCAACCCGTTGTCCGGTGCGGCTGCATTTTCAATGGATGGTACGCTTTGTGTGGTATACAACCATACGACTGAACATCGTCGGTATCCCATCAGTTTTTCCAGTTCAACGAATCAGGGAACGTCATGGTCCGAGCCGATACATCTTGATGCAACGGAGCATGAGCTTTCGTACCCTGCGTTCACCGTTGATAAGAATGGTGTTGCCCACGGCGTCTATACGTTTGGTCGAACGGCTATTCAGTATGTGGCGTTTGATACAAGCTGGTGGAAAAATCATGGCGTATGAGAAAATAGCCGACTTCAAAAATCTGCACAGGGGTAAGAATGCTTTTATTCTTGCGTCAGGCCCATCGCTTGCGCAGATGGATTTGTCGCTGTTAAGCCGTCGCATCGTGATTGGTTTGAACCGCTCGAGTATTACCTTCCCAGAAACACATTACCACTGCACGATGGACCTTCGCATGTTCAACGAGTTTGAGACGCTGCTCCGTAAGAGCCGATATTTGTTCACGCTCGAAGACAGGCCATTTGGCATCCCCATTCATTTGTTAGGCTCAGAAGGGTTTAGCTTTGACCTGGAAGAGGGGGTTTATAGCGGGTATACGGTTTCGTATTTGGCAATGCAGTTGGCGATTTATATGGGCTTTAAGAAAATCTTTTATCTTGGCCTGGACCTGAAGCACGATAAAGGGCAGACGCACTTCTTCGGGCGGGACCAGGTTTCAGCCAATCATGAAAACACTGAAATTCCCAAAATGATTCGCATGATGGGTCATGCGGCGGAGGTGTTAGCTGATACAGATATTAAGGTTTACAACTGTAGCCCAGATACCGCGCTGACCTGCTTCGAGCGGGTAACGCTGGACTGGGCGTTGCAGCAATAGTTCGACGTGAATTCTCTCACCGCCTGCATGACAGTTTTTGGTGGGCATCTTTCAGAGCACGGGGCGCGAGCCCTGTGACCAGGCTGGTGTCGCGAAATTGCGGTGTTTGTACTCATCGTGTCCGTGGGCTTGCGCCCAAAGCTCTGACCTCGCTTACCGCTTTTATGATGGCATCGATCAAACCGCCAAAACTGTCACGCACCCCTACCAACCTGTTCGCATGTTCGATTGACGGTCTATCTTGTCTGACTATGATCGACTCAGCGAATAAATATTGGTCATACTTTTCAGGACGATCTCAATGGCAAGGACGCAAGCGGCTCGCAAACAAGTCTTTTTCTTTGGTAACGGTAAAGCTGACGGTCGTGGCGATCAAAAAGAATTACTCGGCGGTAAAGGCGCAGGGCTAGCGGAAATGACCAACATTGGTCTGCCCGTGCCCGCAGGTTTTACGATCTCAACGGATGTTTGCGCTGCGTACAATAAGTCTGGTGGTAAGTGGCCTGGCGGTTTGGAAAAGCAGGTGCGGGCGATGCTGTCTAAGCTGGAGCGGGCGTGCAAGAAAAAGCTGGGCGATAAGAAAAACCCCTTGCTCGTTTCCGTGAGGTCCGGCGCGGCTAAGTCTATGCCGGGCATGATGGAGACGATTCTTAATCTTGGATTGAACGACCAATCGGTAGAAGGACTCGCGAAGGTTTCTGGGAACCGCCGCTTCGCCTTCGATGCTTATCGACGACTGATTATGATGTATGGTGCCACGGCTAAAGGCGTTGATCGTCTGCTGTTCGAGGATACCTTTGATGAGTTGAAAAATGGTAAGACGCGTGCTCGATTAGAAAAGTCTGCGGATGAGCCAATTGAAGATACCGATGCGAGTGCGGAAGAACTTGCTGAGCTTGTTGAGACGTTCAAAGATATCTACACCGATCAATGCGGTGAAAAGTTTCCTCAGTCTCCATTTGAACAACTAAAGGGCGCGATCAACGCTGTGTTTGGTAGTTGGGATTCCGAGAAGGCCCAGACCTATCGCCGGGTAGAAAACATCACCGGCCTGCAAGGGACAGCGGTCAATATTTGCCAGATGGTCTTCGGCAATATGGGCGACGATTGCGGGACGGGCGTATGCTTCACACGCGACCCCAGCACCGGCGAGGCTTGTTTTTACGGTGATTTGCTGATTAACGCGCAAGGCGAAGATGTGGTCGCCGGCGTACGCACGCCGATTCCTTTGATTGAATTAAAACGAAAAATGCCAGCGGCTTATGGACAACTTGAAGCCGTGCGCGTGATCCTTGAGCTTCATTATAAGGATATGCAAGACCTTGAGTTTACGATTGAGCGTAACAAACTTTATATGTTGCAATGTCGAATCGGAAAAAGATCGCCACAGGCAGCTTTTAAGATAGCCGTCGATCAGGCGACGAAAGGATTGACGACTCCCGCGGCTGCGAAAAGTTTGGTTAAGAAGAAATACCTACCCAAGAAATATCTATCGCTAGCTAGTAAAGCCATCATTACTAAAGATGAAGCGATATTGCGTATTCGAGAGGCTGATATTGAACGATTGTTTTATCCGGTTTTAGATGCCAATGTCTCAGCCGGTGAACTTGCTCAGCGGCGACTTGGCACGGGTATAGGCGCGGTTCCTGGCGCGGCGTGTGGCGAAGTTGCTTTGTCTGCGGAGAGAGCGGAGCAGCGGGCGGGCGAAGGGAAGTCAGTCATTCTTGTACGCAAAGAAACGTCGCCGGAAGATGTCGGCGGGATGCACGTCGCATCTGGCATTTTAACTTCGACCGGCGGAAAGACATCTCACGCAGCGGTGGTCGCTCGCGGGTGGGGTAAGTGTTGTATCGTTGGCAGTAGCGACTTGGTGGTTGATTACGAATTGGGGCAAATTTCTTTTGATGGCAGAGTGATTCGTGAGGGTGATGCAATCACACTGGATGGTAGCGCAGGCGAAATTTACGACGGCACGATAGACCTAGCTAGGCCTCAAGCGCCAGCCGAGTATGACACGCTGATGAAGTGGTGTGATCAGCGGCGCGACCTCAAAGTGCGTGCCAATGCCGACACGCCAGCGGATGCCGCGAAGGCCGTTGTTTTTGGGGCTGAGGGTATTGGCCTGTGTCGCACGGAACACATGTTCTTTGATCCAGCGGAGCCTCAGCGCATCCGAGCGATGCGTGAAATGATCTTGGCTAACACGCTTGAGCATCGTAAATCGGCGTTAGCGAAACTGCTTCCTTTTCAGCGGCGCGATTTTGAAGGTATTTTTGAAGCGATGGACGGCTTGCCCGTTACGATTCGCCTGCTCGATCCGCCGCTGCATGAATTTTTACCTCAGCCTGATAACGAAGTTGCGCTAGAGGCTGCGGTGGATGATCTCAATGTTGCGCTGCGAGACGAAACAAAAGGTGTGCAGGCGGCTGAGTTCGTCAAGTTTACGATGCAGGATGTGTTAGACCGCATCGAAAAGTTGCACGAGTCTAATCCGATGCTGGGCCACCGCGGATGTCGTTTGTGCATTACTTATCCAGAAATTTTGGATATGCAGGTGCGAGCGATCATGGAAGCGGCTGTGGCTTGCAAACGTCGTAGCATCAAAGTGTTACCCGAAATCATGATTCCGCTTAGCATCGATGCGAAAGAGTTAGGCATTCTCGTGGACCAGACGAGAGGCGTTGCGGAGGCTGTTCTCAAAGAGAAAAAGGTGAAGCTCAATTATCTTGTGGGTACGATGATCGAAACACCGCGTGCAGCGCTCGTGGCTGATCGAATGGCTGAGGTTTCTGAGTTTTTCAGCTTTGGCACAAACGACCTGACGCAAATGACGATGGGCTTGTCGCGTGACGATGCCGGACGATTTTTGCCGGACTATGTTGACGAAGACAAATCCGGGATTTTTGAGCATGACCCGTTTCAGTCATTGGATGTTCATGGCGTGGGGCTTTTGGTTCAACTTGCGTGCGAAACGGGAAGAGAAGCAAGGCCTGGGCTGAAGCTTGGTATTTGTGGTGAGCATGGCGGAGACCCGGCTTCGATAAGTTTTTGTTATCAAGCCGACCTTGACTATGTATCGTGTAGTCCTTATCGGGTTCCGGTCGCGCGATTGGCTGCGGCTCAGGCGACGATAGAGTTTGGTGGGCCAGCCGCTAAAAAAACTAAGTCGAAACCACGCAAAGCTAAAACCACGGCTAAGAAGAAGTCTGCGCCAAAAGCAAAATCGAAGTCAAAAACCAAGGCTAAGCGTTCTGCCGGGAAGTCTTCGACGACTAAGAAAAAGAAACGAGTTCGTTAGACGATAAATACATTTTCGTGGCGTATTGATGACAAGATTGACGAAGCGACTCCATACCGATGAGTGATAAACGATTACGATTAGCTGTGTTATTGTCCGGCGGCGGTCGAACGATGGAGAATTTGCACGAACAACTGCGAGACCAACATATCGACGCGCGGATTGACGTCGTGGTAAGTTCACGGGCTGACGTCGCAGGCATCGAGCGGGCTAAGCAATGCGGGTTGCCCGTCGTCATTATCGAGCGGAAAAAACTTAGTAGCGACGCGTTTCAAGCGGAGCTAACCGAGGCCGTCAAATCAGTTGACCTTGTGTGCATGGCCGGTTTCTTATCGTTGTGGCATATTCCGGAAGAATTTTTGGGGCGGGTTATGAACATTCATCCTGCGCTGCTCCCCGAATTTGGCGGTCGGGGGATGTTTGGCCATCATGTGCATAAAGCGGTGATTGCTGCGGGTAACAAGGAAAGCGGATGCACAGTTCATTTTTGCGATAATCTGTACGATCATGGGCCGATAGTTTTACAGCGCAAAGTAGTGGTGAAAAACAATGACACGCCCGAGACACTCGCCGCGAAAGTTTTTGAGCAGGAATGTGTCGCTTATCCCGAAGCCGTGAGATTGTTTTGCGAGAACCGCATTCGTATTGTTGATGGCTTAGTAGAGATTCTACCGAAGTAGGCCTGCTGATGCGCGATGCGTGTTGATTGTATTCGTGGCATTGGTAGAACGGACGGATACTTGGGTGAAGGCTCGCGCTCCACGGTTCTGTCACCCAAGCATCCATCGCTACTGTCGCGTCCTCCTCTTTCCCCGCACGGAAAGCACGATTTACGACACGACACTGTCTCTTTCCACCACCAACTATCCCCAATGGGGGCCATCTGTCAGCTAGCCATTCGATACTTCTTGCATGGGAAAAAACGAATGATTCGCTTAGACGCAATCGTTTAGTCAAAACATTTTTTGGTTGTCAAAAAATTAAGCAACGTCGTGTCAATGGCCGTCGTGTAGGTTGGTCGCTGCGTGTTCGCAGTCTTTTACGCCTTAAATAGAAGGCTAATCATACGCAAGTCAGTCATCGACTCGCGCTTACAGGCAGTTAGCTGCTGCCTGCTAACTATTAAAATTCTATGCCTCGCAGGTTATCGGAGGCAAGTGAAATGTAAAAAAATGTGTGAAAAATAAATTGAAACGGGATTCCCGGCAATTAAACTCGTGTTTATTTTTAATAGCTAGGCGGCTTATCGTCCACGGATAATGGCTTGCTCTGATTCGAGTCTTTTGGTGCGTAAGTTATAGAATGCTCGCTTCACGGTAGCGTCTACTGGTAATTGTCCTGGACGTTGCTGAATAATCCGTGCGGGCTGACCTTGTATGATGAGCAGTTCGCGTTCTCGCTCGAATGTCAGGTCGCTGGCCGTGAGCGAAAGCCCTTCCGTTTGGTCTTGTAACCGGACCTGGCCCGAGGCGTGGAATTGTCGCAATTGGGTCGTGCTTAGTCTTCCCATTTGTTGTTGTGGGCGCGTGCTAGCTGATTGTTCGCCTAGAAAATCGATAGTAAGCACATCGCATAACAAAAATGTCGCTCGCCCCGAACCTGTTTCCGTTGTAGTTTTCTTTGCGTCAGGAAATAAGCGAGTCAAATGTTCGCCGCTGAAATGTTTCAGGTTGATGTCGCCTTCAAATCTTGTTTGATCGATCGAAAAGTCATACCACATAGCTTGGGACCATGTGATGAATGTTTTGGAAGGTCCGGAATTTTCGTCCGCCCCCAAAAAGCCGCGCGGCGTAGTCTCTGCTTGCTGCGAACTACTCTGCCGGGCGGGCGAGAAATCTTCTATCAATAAATCTCCTGCGCCTTCGATGAGCATTTTTGACATGCCCCGTCGAAGGTTTACAGACAGTTGTGGTCCTGCGAGTCGCGCTCTGGTTCGCGGCTCTCCAGTTATTTCATCAAGAGATGTCGTCTGCACCACCGCCCGGCCGGTGGCCAAAATGTATGCAGGCTCCTTGGCTAAGATGCCGCGATTGGCGCTCATCTCGCCGTTATTATTTTGCTCGAATCGTTGAACGAATTTATCAAAAATCCACCAGTTGCGGCGCTGAGGCTGAGTCTTGGCGATGGCGACGTCATCAAACTCTACGACCAATTGGTTGCAATCAAACGTCGTGCCGCCAGCACTGGTGGCGTGGACATCTCCTGAAAAAACGGAACGATTTTCCCGTCCCTGAAATTTCATCCATTCTTCCCAGGTGATGGATACCGGAATGGGCTGGTCTAGCTGTCTGCCGTCTAAATCTTTGTGTGACTGAAAGGTCATGCGTCCCGCGCCAGGAACCTGTGCCCATTCATCCAGTACGTTCACATTTACCTGCTCGCCAGTCACGGTGAATTCGCCAGTGGTGACTGACGCTGGCTGAGTTTGTGTGCCGATGATTAGTGTCTTGTCGATGTCACTACCGTTGACAATTGTGCAGTCTAATTCCTGGGCGGTTAATTCTAAAGATTGAGATTCGTCTGTAACCATGACGTCGCCATAGGCCCGCAATCGTTTTGCGCCAATCTCCGTGCGTACTTTCATTTCGTGTTCTCGTCGCTTTGCCTCCCAGTCAACTTCTTGAGGATTAACACCCGCGTCGAGCGCCGCTTGATAGGCCTTTGCAGGGTCAAATGGAGACGCTGGCCGTGTGACAGTTTGGAAGTCGAGGATAAGACGGTCGCGGGCACGAATCGTTCGATCTTCCTGCATCGCGACGACATCTCTTCGGGCGGTGGCCACCAAGGGCATTAAGCGGCCGTCGGCGTTGGTGGTGACAATGACGTCTAATTCGCTGCAAGCTAAACTATCGTTGAGACGGTCGAGGCGCACATGGCCTCTAGTTTCTACGCGCTGAATGGTTTGTGCTTGCTGACGCCCGACTGTTTCCTTACCAAAATACAGCGCGAGTTGGTCGGCGGCGAGCGAGGCGTCTTGCTCGATGAGGGCGACGTTACCGAGGAATATCGCTTTGTCGAGAACGCGGACCCGCGTCTGTCGTAGTCCTCCTGAGAAACTTAGCTTAGTGCGTTTTTCATAATGGCCTAAGACTTCAAGACTATCGCTAAAGGCAACTGATAGAGGTGTGCGACCAGGCGTCTTGCTTTGGCCAGTGACTGAGGCGGACTGCGAATGATCGATGCGCATTAGTTTGCCAGGCCCTTTGACGAGGATTGCTATGTCGTCCTCACCGGGTTTGAGATCAATGCTTGTGCCACTAATTTCGCCATCAGCCAGGGAGCGTACTACCACGTTCGTGTTTTTGGATTCGCTAAGCGTGACGCTGCCATCGTCTGGGTTGTAAACCAATTGGCCACAGGTCGCTTCGCCTTCGTCGTTGGAAAGACGAACCGGGGAACCCTTGGCCGTCAGTAGAGACCTGACTTTGGGGAGACATCGCTCATCATTTTTCCCGCAGGCTTCGAGTGAAAAGTGCCCTTCCCATGACAGTGAAATTTTTTCTTCTGTCGCTCCCGCGACTTTTTGAGCGGCGGTTTGCTCCATGTTAGTCTGTGATTGTACTTGTTTGCGATCATTAGCTGATACGCTACGCAAAATATCGAGCGTGCCAGCTTCAAGCCGCGCGAGTGTCTTGCCGCCAGCGACTTGCCGGGCATCGACACCGCCTGCAAAACGAGCGATATATTTTAGCGTAGGTTTTGAGACTTCAACTTCAGCGGGGTTATCCGTAGCTGAAAATAAGGGAACGGTTTCTTCTGTCGGGCTTTCTTTGATCTCTTCTTGTATCCCCCCATTTGCGACTTGTTGCTGCGCAGCGAGTATGTTCGATGCGATGGTCTGACGGATCCAATCAACGACGGAATTTCCTGGCTGAGCTTCCTGGCCGGCGGCGATGCCCAGGCTTGAAGCTTGACCTTTCAACTCAATCGTGCCACCGCTTTCGATGCGTAAATAATCAACACGACCGGCGGATTCGTCGAAACGGATTTCCATGTTAGCTGATCTAAAGGTGATGTCTGAAGCTAGGATGGCGACGTCTGAAGGGAAGATAACTTTAGAATACTCAACGTCAAAGATGATTTCGTTGGCTTCGATGCGAACGACTTGCGATGGCTCTAATATGTGTCGCGTATCTTCGGGTAAACTATCGCGTTGCTGTTCGGACAAACGATCATATTCTATGACCACGCCGCCAAATAGCTTCCCCCGCATCGGCGTTAAGCCATGACTAATTTGTCCTTCGACGATGGCTTCTTTCGCGGTGATGCGAACACCGTGGCCATCCTGCGTACGAAGTCGGATGACAGGGTTCTCAAGCGCAATCTCGTTGCCCTCTCCTGCTACAGGCGTTAAACGACCGACTTCAACTTCGCCCCATGCTCGATCACTATCGGGACGAAACAGAGACAGCTTACTACGCAGCGCAGTTCCTACTCGGCCACCGGATACGGGGACGCCATCATCTTCCGTAGCTTGCGTTTGCCCCGGAATTTTTAACGGCAATTCGGGTAGGCGAGTCGTTTGTTTGGAATTCGCTGCTCGCGGATCAATCTGACTAAATTGATAAATGGAAAAACAAACCAGCAAAATCGCCAGCGTCGCTAAGCCAACAACGATGCCACGAAGCAGCCCGCTAGCCCTTCGGCGCGAACGCTTGGCTAAGCGACTGTTGCGAGATTGAGAATTTGTTGCGTTCACTTTTATCATCGTGTCTGCTTTTGCAGAAGAAGTTCGATCGTTTCCGCCACGGCTCCGCTGCCCCCTTGTCGGCGCGTGATGTAGCCCGCGACTCGCTTAACCGCAGGAACCGCATTGGCTACCGCGATAGGAAGTCCGACGTGCTGCATGACTTCGAGGTCGGGCCAATCGTCGCCTATATAAGCGACCTGGTTATCGGACAGGCCAAGCTCAGTCAGCCAACTTTGGTAGACGCCGATTTTATTTTTCACACCTTGACGCACCTGTTCGATGCCCAGCTCTTTCGCACGGTACGCGACCGCTGGCGAATTTCGCCCCGTAAGTAAGGCGACTTTATGACCGGCGGCCTGCCAGCGTTTGATGGCTAAACCGTCTTGCACATAAAAAACTTTTTCCAGCTCACCATCGGCGGTTGTGACGATTTGGCCATTGGTGAGTACACCGTCCACATCGAGTATCAGCAGTTCAATGGCGTTGAAATCCATAAATCGTCTCATTCCCCCGGGGAAAAGTACAGTATCCCGCCCCCATAAGCCACGGTCAAGCGTTCGTTTGGCCCTCATTTCTGACGGCTTATCAGGATGGGGAGTCTTGACAACGGGCCGACAAACGCCGACCTTTCTCGCACGGGAGGTAGATGAATATGCGCGTGCTGTCTGGTGTCCAATCTAACGGGAAATTGCATCTGGGAAATTACCTGGGAGCCATGAAGCAGCATATCGAGTTGCAACGTGAAAATGAGTGTTTTTACTTTATCGCGAACTATCACTCGCTTACGACGGTTCAAGACGCCAAGTTGTTACGCCAGCTTACCGTAGACGTAGCTTTGGACTACCTCGCTTTTGGACTTGACCCGAACAAGGCTAACCTCTTTCGGCAGAGCGACATCCCCGAAGTGACCGAACTCGCATGGATTCTTTCCACTGTCACAGGAAAAGGGCTGCTTGAACGAGCGACCTCTTACAAAGACAAAATCGCCAAAGAAATTGCACCGTCAATGGGCTTATTCTGCTATCCTGTACTCATGGCTGCGGATATTTTGATTTATAAGAGCGATATGGTCCCCGTCGGGAAGGATCAGACGCAGCATGTAGAGATGGCCGCCGACATGGCTGGGCATTTCAATCATGCCTTTGGGTGTGAAATTTTGAAGCTTCCGAAGCTTCGGCTCAACGAAGCCCACGTCGTGCCCGGGCTGGATGGCCAAAAGATGTCCAAAAGCTATGGCAATACCATTAACCTGTTCGACCCGCCCAAAAAAGTGCGGAAACAGATTATGGGCATCAAAACCGACTCGACACCGGTGGAAGACCCAAAAAACCCTGAGACTTGCAACGTTTTTGCCATTTACAAATTGTTAGCTAATGCGGATGAAGTGGCTGCACTCGATGAAAAATATCGTGGCGGGGGCATGGGATATGGCGAGGCGAAGCAGCAGTTATTTGAAGTCGCGGAACGCGTGCTAGGTCCAGCCCGTGAGCGGCGCGGGGAATTAGAAGCGGATACGGATTACGTTGAGGATGTATTGAACACAGCTGCGGGTCGTGCGCGAGCGGTAGCGGGGGAGGTCATGGCTGAGGTGCGTGAGGTGTGCGGGCTGATGGTCGGAAAGGGTACGCATCGTGGCTAATTATAAAGTTACGCTCGATGCCTATCACGGGCCTCTCGATCTCATGCTGTTTTTGATTCAGCGTGAAGAGGTCGATATCTATGATATTCCCATCGCGAAAATCACCAAAGAGTATATCGAATATGTCGAGGTGATGGAGAAAATTGATCCTGAAATCGTGGGCGAGTTTCTCATCCTCGCTGCGACGCTCATGGAGATAAAGTCGAGATTATTGCTGCCGGTTCCGCCGCCGGAAGAAGTTGACGATGAGATGATTGACCCTCGTCTCGAACTTGTTCATCAACTCCTGGAATACAAAAAGTATAAGGAAGCCGCCCGGTCGCTGGAAGATTCTGCGCTTGAGCAAGCCTTGAAACACGCGCGAAGCCCGGTCCTGCCGCCGCGCGACCCTGATGATGTCGAATTGGATAGCTTGGAAATCTGGGATGTTTTCGATGCTTTCAATCATATATTGGAACAAACGGGTAAGAGCGAAGCGGTTCATCAAGTTCCGATTGATGACACACCCATTGCACTACATGCCGATGACGTAGTAGATGTGTTGCAGCGGGCTGGTGGCACTTATGAGTTTAGTCGCATATTTGCGGGCAGAACTCGGCCTGAGATGATCGGCTTGTTTCTGGCGATGCTGGAACTTATTCGACAAAAACGTATTGTCGTCAAACAAGCAACCAATACCTCTGAGATTGTTATTCATCTGTTGGACGCTACGCCGCTAGATGAAATTGATGATCTCGATGCCGAATATAACAACTACGCCGCGAAGTATGATACCGAAAGTGAATTGGGGAGTGATGAAGAACCAATTGCAGGACCTGTCTCTGACGCTGAAGATCCTGAACGACAAGACGCATCAGCTAGTCTAGTCGCGGAGAAAACCGTTGATCGAGATTTTATTGAACTCGATAACACACCACATGATGATGAACTAACCTCAACGCCACAAACGCATAAGTCTGAAGTTGTTAAACCGGACAGCGATGACAATCCAACTGAGGAAAAAGCATGAAACCAAGTGAACAATTAGCCAGCCTGTCGATTACGCTTCCAGCCGTGACTAAGCCTGTGGGCAGTTATGTGCCAGCCATTCGCACGGGAAACCTTATTTTAACCAGTGGGCAGATTCCAATTTGCGACGGCAAGGTTACTTGCAGCGGAAAAGTTGGGGCTGATGTAACGCTGGAAGAAGCAGCGGAAGCCGCGAAGCTTACCGCGATGAACGGGTTAGCTGCGGCTGCGGATGTAGCTGGGGGGGTTGATAACATTTCGCGCATCGTGCGCGTTGCGGTGTTCGTGAATAGCGCCCCCGGATTCACCGATCAACCCAAAGTGGCTAATGGCGCGAGCGATTTTTACGCCAGCATTTTCGGCGAAGCTGGCAAGCATGTTCGCGCAGCTGTAGGTGTCGCGGAGTTGCCGCTTAATGTAGCTGTTGAATTAGAACTTACAGTTGAAACCAAGAGCTAGCGATTTCTATTGTAGGGCAGCGTCGTAGACCTGCCTTTACCATGGCTTTCGACATCCATTGACATTTGACGGTCTTTGTGCATTCAAATAGTTCAGGCAGGTCAACCTTTCGTCAGTAAACGAAAGAACGACCGTGCCCTACATAGTGGTGGATAACATTTTAAGACCACGGGTAAGCTGAATCGCTTACCCATGCCACCCGAAAAGATTTAGGTTTCGCAGGTGACACGCGGCGGCACTGTTCACGGGCCTAACATTAGCCCCTGAAACTCTGCGTAGTCATTGAGGTCGATCTGGTTGTTGCCGTCGAAGTCGAACTTCATCAGACACGAAAACTCGAATCCGGGTGGTTCGCTTTGGCAGAATTCAAAATCGGCAAGATCAGCTAGGTCTACGTCCCAGTCCGCGTCGAGATCGCCGGGGATGCCTGGCTGGGGCGCAGCTGCGAAGGGGGCTGCGATGTTGACACGGTAACAGGTCAACCATATTTGATAGTCCAAAAGCGTAACGGTTCCATCGTCGTCAAGATCGGCTATTGCGTTGTATCGTGGATTGCCCAAGCTACGTCCAAAGGCGGCTAGCAGCACGGCTAAGTCGTCGCCGTCCACCATTAAATCATCGTCCAAATCACCGCATAGACCATCGCTGGGGACACACACACTTGGCTCACCTAAACATGCGAACCCCGACTCAACCAGGCATGTAGCCGAGCATCTGTCGTCGTCGACGGTGTCACCGTCGTCGCACTGCTCAGCGCCTTCCATGACACCATCGCCGCAGACGATCGGGGTAATATGGAAGACGTACGCCGCGCCGGATTGAAAGGCACTGCTATCGGTCTGGTTGCCATTGACACCCATGGCGTTGCTGCGTTCGCCATACGCTCCGATCACCACCGTGTCGCCGGACACCGCCGCCGAGTTGCCAAATCGTTCACCTGCATCAGTATTGGACGCCTTGAGGTAGGCCCGCTGGCTCCAGACGTTGGCATCGTCGCGGACGAAGACGTACGCCGCGCCGGAATTGACCGCGCTATTGTCGGCATCGTTTCTGTTGACGCCTGTGGCGTTGCTGTCCTCGAACCACGCTCCGATCACCACCGTGTCGTCGCACACGTCCACCGAGCGGCCAAAATAGTCACGTGCATCAGTGTTGGAGGCCTTGAGGTAGGCCTGTTGACTCCAGACACCGCCGTCACGGACGAAAACATACACCGCGCCGGAACCGTCGACGGTGTTGTCAGCCTGGTTCCCGTTAACGCCCACAGCGTTACTGTCCTCGTGAGCTGCCCCCACCACCACCGTGTCGCCGGACACGCTCACCGACCAGCCCAAAAAATCACTTGCATCGGTGTTGGAGGCCTTGAGGTAGGCCTGCTGGCTCCAGACACCGAAGCGATCGCGGACGAAGACGTACGCCGCGCCGGATCCAAAGGCGGTGTTGTCAGCCTGGTTCCCGTTAACGCCCACGGCGTTACTGTCCTCGTAAGCCACCCCGACCACCACCGTATCGTCGGATATGGCCACCGAACGGCCAAACTGGTCAAAACTACCAGTGTTGGAGGCCTTGAGGTAGGCCTGCTGGCTCCAGACATCGAAGCTATCACGGACGAAGATGTACGCCGCGCCGGAATCGACGGCGCTGTTGTCCGTCTGGTTCCCGTTAACGCCCACGTCGTTACTGTCCTCGTAAGCCACCCCGACTACCACCGTATCGCCGGACACCGCCACCGACTCGCCAAACCGATCTTTTAGATCTATGTTGGACGCCTTGAGGAAGGCCTGCTGGCTCCAGACGCCGCCATCGCGGACGAAGACGTATACCGCGCCAGAATCGACGGCGAAACTGTCCTCTGAAGCCACCCCGACTACTACCGTGTCGCCGGACATGGCTACCTTACGGCCAAACTGGTCAAAACTACCAGCGTAGGACGCCTTGAGGTAGGCCTGCTGGCTCCAGTCGCCGTCGCCGTCACGGACGAAAACGTACGCCGCGCCTGAATCGCGGCGGCTGTTGTCGGCCTGGTTCCCGTTGACGCCCGTAGCGTTACTGTCTTCCCAGGGCGCCCCGACCACCACCGTGTCACCGGACATAGCCACAGATACGCCAAATAAGTCATATTCATCAGTGTTGGACGCCTTGAGGTAGGCCTGCTGAGCGACGGGGTCGATGGTCAGCGGGTAGCGCGCACCGCGCTCGTCCACGGTCAGTCGCAACCCCGTAGCGTCTGCAATAATACGCGCGGGAAGCTCCCGCTTATCCGCGTCCCAAACTTTTAGCCCGGCGTAGTTTACGACAACGCTACCTTGCCCATTCACAAAGCTCACGCCGAGTCCGTCAGCCTGTTCGTTAGCAAGCAAACCGCCACGCACCGCTAACCTGAATTCTAAATGATTACTCGCCCCCAATTGGGGGTCGCCCGCTCCTGTTGGCCGACTTGTCAGCGTGAAGCCGTGTTCCAATCCGCTACGATCGTTGACGAACCACTCCTGCAATCCGTCGTGCCAGTCATATGTCACTCGATCGTTATCCGCAGTCATGCTTGCTTGGCCATTAATGCTGCGTTGGTGACCGGGGAAGCCGTAGCTTTGCAGTTCTAATCCCCATTGCCAACTCGCACCGTCTGGCTTAACGAAAAAGCCACGCCCGTCGAAATGGGTTAGCCATTGTTGGCCAGGATTGCGAGCGCGGAATCCAGCATCCACGGCTACGGCTGCATGGCGATTCTGCTCGTACACCTGGCGGATGCTATTCCAGTCTGAACCGGCTAATCCTTCGGGGACGGCGTCCTCGTTCTTTTTGGATTCGGTTAGCGTGTCATTTGCACCGGCCGCACTGACGCTCATGCTGGTACTATCAAAGGCATCGCAACTAAAGGGAGCCTTGGCGAAAGATGGACTCTGAGATACGACGATAGCTACCGCAACAGCCATCACGCGCACCGCTAAGCCTTTTCTGATTATCCTAATAACCTACCCCTTCCAAACGAGATTCGTGCTATGTGATCGTCACTAAACAAGAGCCTATAAACTACCAGATTTGGCCTTTATAAGTCAAGAAAATATAGCAAAAGGCGCGTAGGGCCGCAGGGTAGGGCATCCCGATGTAAATCGGGATTGCCTGCCGTCTTCGATAACCAATCACTTTCCCAGCACGCCCATCATTTTAATGGGGACAAAACGGTTGGTACATACATTTCGCCACTTACATGGTTAAATCATGCGAACTATTATGACGTTCGTTATCGGCAGGCAATCCCAATGTGCATCGAGATGTCCTGCATTACTTGTCATGCGCCTGAGTGGGCATATAGTATAGTACACTATGGCTTTTCTACGATTTATAGATGATTCAGGTACGCTTCAGTCTCGGTCGCTTGACTCAGAGCAGATTGTGATTGGTCGGGCTTCGACTTGCGAGATTATCTTTGATACTGACACCATTTCACGCGAGCATGCACGGATTGATGTGGAAAGCGATGGCCGCTTTCGTATCAGGGATTTGGGCAGTCGTAATCGCACACTCGTAAATGGTGAGCTGGTGACGGAAACGCTGCTTTCGCCGGGCGATATTTTACGCATCGGTGATCGCGTGCTTGAGTATCGCGACGATGCGTTGCTAGGGCAGGATTTTAGTCTGGAGTTTCTTACGCCGGATAAGGCGGAGCCACCGAACTGTGAGTGGATCAAGTTGAAAGCGCCACTTTCGCTTTCGCTCGCTCAAGCCGGGCAGCTTGTGCGCTTGTCTATTGACCAACCATTATTGGCCAGGCCTGAGGACATTGCAGAAGCTGCGCTGGGGCAACTCATTTTAGAATTACAGGCCGACCGTGGTTTTATCGCGTTGAGCGGCGAGGGGCGCATGGACCTCATTCCATTGGCTAGTCGTGCTTTGAAAAAAACGCCGGGGGGCTCCTTAACACCGGCTAGCCAATCTTTTGTGTTTGCCCCCCTGTTGCAATCTGTGGCTGGCAGATATCCGAAAACCCCCTCGCAAATAAATACTAAGTTGGGGTGTGCGACTGCGGCGGTTGTTGCGCCGCTGACGTTTAGCGGCGAAGTGATCGGCTTGGTGTACATCGACAGGCCTGCCAGTAAAAAACCTTTTCCCACACAGTCTTTGCAATACTGCATGGCAGCGGCGGCTCATATTGGCACGTTAATCGGAGAGACTTCGCGTAAGCTTACCCGTGTTGCGGCTAGAGAGGGTGCCGCGTGGGTGACATCTTTAAGGCAGGCCCAACAGGCGGTGCGCGTACCGGTTGTGCCCAGTGAAACTTTCGGTGTTGCGTTGAAGCAATTTCAAGGTCGCGCGCGTTGCGGCGATTTTATAGAAGTGGTCCACCTGGACGAGCATCGCTGCTGTGCGATTGTCGTAGACGGGGGCGGCCATGGCATGACAGGGCTTATGCAGGCCAATGCCATAAAAATGGCACTTAGGTCTGCAGCTGAGGCCAACGAAGATGTTTTCGACGATCCCGCACCACTTTTCACTGCGTTGAACAGGTCCATCGCCGCTTCCGTCCGGCAGGTTATTCCCGTGTGTTACATTGGACTGGATACGGCTGCGGGGAAGGTGACTTATATCAATGCGGGATGTATGCCGCCGCTGCTCATGGTGGCGACGGGGCGGCTGGTGACATTGGATCAGCCTTCGTTGGTGCTGGGTGTTGATCCGACGTATGAGTACAAAGAAACGCGCGTCGATTTGCCTGAGTCGTTTCGGATTGTATGCCACACGGACGGCTTTGTAGAATCTACCAGTGTGGCGGGCGAGGCTGTGGGACAGGGAAAATTGCATGAATTGCTGCTGGACCCTGATTCGTTTATTGCGGCGGATGGTCTCGCGGAAAGGGTGGGGCAATTCTTTACGGCACACATGAGCGGCGCACATCCTGACGATGATGCCTCAGTTTTGGTGATTAGCCGATCCTAAAAACGTGGGCTGGTTCATCGGTCGCCCGGTTTGATTTATAAAAAGTTTCATGGTGTATTGAGTAAGCCATTATGATAGCGGCTGAAGCGGCAGAACAAAGCATTATTGTCAAGCTTTTAGGTGACAAATCATTGACACCTGGGGGATTGGACGCGCTGCGCCGCGAGTCAGAAGTGAGCGGGGTTCCTTTGGTGGAAACGCTTGCGCAGCATGATCTTGTCAGTGACGCTGACATCGCGGCTTCTTATGCAGAGCAAAATGGTCTTCGCTTTTTGGATTTAACGCGGCGATTGCCGAGTCGAGGCTGGGTGTTGACGCTGGCTGAGAACGTTGCCCGTTGCAAAGAATGCATTATCTTCGGCGAAGTTTCTGGTCAGTTAGTTGTGGCTGTGGTTGATCCTTTCGATGCTTCAGTTCGTATCGCTATTTCAGAACGATTTCAGCGCCCTGTGCAATATGTGGTTAGTCCGCGATATCAAATTCTCGAAGCAATCGATCATATGTATGGTGAAGCTCGCGCGGAAGGTGCGATGCTTCAGCCTATTGCCCCCATTGCCTCGTCCGTTTCGACCACGACTGGCGCGGACATCAATATCATTTAACAGTTCGATAGTATTGTAGACGAAGCCGTCGATCGTCGTGCTAGTGATATTCATATAGAGCCTGAGACCGATCGCCTGCGCATTAGGCTGAGAATTGATGGCCGAATGATGGAGGTGAGGGCGTTCCCGCTCGACGTAACTTCTGCGATGATATCCCGTGTCAAGGTACTGGCACGCTTGGATATTACCGAACGACGGAAGCCTCAGGACGGGCGATTTTCTCATCACAGTTTCGACCAGCAAATTGATGTTCGTGTCGCAGTCATTCCTACTTCGCGTGGCGAGCGTGTGACGTTGCGTTTGCTTGCACAGGATCGCTCTCGCCTGACACTGGAACATTTGGGCATGGGGAGTGAAATCCGGCAGGCGTTCGGGCGACTTATTCATCGGTCGCACGGCATTATTTTGCTGACTGGGCCTACGGGTAGCGGTAAATCCACGACGCTTTATGCCGCGCTGGAGACTATTAATACCGTCGACAAGCACATTATCACGACGGAAGACCCGGTGGAATATGATATTGGCGGGGTGAATCAGGTGGCGGTTGATGCGGAGTTCGGCGTGAGTTTTGCGGCTTCGTTGCGCAGCATCCTTCGTCATGACCCGGACGTGATTATGGTGGGTGAGATTCGAGACGAGGAGACTGCGCATCTGGCGCTGGAAGCTTCGTTGACTGGTCACCTTGTTTTTTCGACGCTGCATACCAACTCAGCGGTGGGAGCGGTTACGCGATTGCTGGATATGGGGTGCGAGTCGTACCTTGTAGCTAGTGCCTTAATCGGAGTCATGGCTCAACGTCTCGTTCGTAAAATTTGCGTGCATTGCAAAAAGCCTTATGAGCCTAATCCAACTGAGCGGGACATCATGGGCATTCCGAGAGAACGTACCGGCGTAGTGTTGTATCGTGGCATGGGTTGTACACGATGTTTACGCAGTGGCTATTATGACCGCGTTGGCGTTTACGAATATGTACCCTTTGAATCTGGCGTATCGCGGCTGGTTATGGAAAAAGCGACAACAGAGGAATTGCAAAAATTTGCGGGTGAGCATGGCGCGATCTCCCTTCGAGACGACGCCCTAGCTAAGGTACGCGAAGGGGTGACGACGCTGGAAGAAGCACTGCGCGTCACCACACTCGAAGCGTAGTCAATTATTGTGTGTGGCCGATTTACCCTTACTAAACCAGCCGATGAGATTGCAGATTATTTTGAGCTGCACGATTTACCTGAATGGCAACCAAGATACAACATCGCGCCCACACAAGCCGTGCCGACTGTTCGGTTTGATGCTTCCAGTCAACGACGTGTTTTCGAATGTCGTAAGTGGGGGCTGATTCCTTCCTGGTCGCGTGATGATAAATTCGCCGCGAAGTTGATTAACGCCCGCGCTGAAACCGCTGCTGAAAAACCATCCTTCCGAGATGCGATGAAACGTCAGCGATGCCTGATTGTGACGGACGGATTTTACGAATGGCAAGCCCCGAAGTCTAAAGGTCAGCGCAAACAGCCTTACTATATTCGGATGCAGTCGGGTTCGCTTTTTGCGATGGCTGGGTTGTGGGCGCGGTGGAAAGGAGATGATGAGCAAGTCGTTCAATCTTGTACCGTGTTGACCACGAATCCGAACGAGTTGATGAAACCTATTCACGATAGGATGCCGGTTATTTTGTCGCCCCAGGACTTTGGCCTTTGGCTAGAACCGGAGCGGACAGACCCAACAGCTTTGGAAACGCTTCTCACTCCGTACCCCGCAGACGCTATGCAAGCGTTGGCTGTTTCAACCAGAGTGAATTCGCCATCTTGCGATGACCCTGACTGTGTGAAGCCAATAACGAGCGAAAGTGAGTTGTGGTAGGCTCGTGTGATGGACATACGGCTGGCTCACGATTATGGTGCGGTGTCGTTATCCTAGTGAGAAAGAAGTATTGACAGCACAAGTTCTTATACAACGAGTTTCCTACGGCGCGTTAGCGTTGACACTACTCATCACGCTTTTTGCGGTTGATGCGGAAGTTGGCAATCGCCTTACGGGCATAGACGGTATGCTGGCTTCGCTGTTTCAGCGCGGTAGCGTCGTCCCGCTGCTCACGGCTTTGGTCTTTTTGCAGGGCGCTCGTGAACTAAATAATTTTTATGTGCTGCGCGGCGTAAAGCCTTATGCAGGCTGTGCGTATGTGATGGTTTTGGCTGTTTTTTTAACACCCTGGTTGTCGGCTGCGGGGTGGCTTGGTGATGGCGTCGCGCAGGTGGAAGGAGCGCAGACGATGCTCCTGGTCATGCTCATCGCTATGGGCAGCGTGTGGGTGACCGCTGTTATCAAAAAGGATACAGCTGACTGTTTGCGCAATAGTAGCGCGACGTTGCAGATTATATTTTACCTTGGTTTTTTAAGTTCGTTCGGGCTGCAAATTCGGTGTGGTCGAGATATCCCCTCCGCGGCAGGCGCTTGGCTGATGCTGTATATATTGCTGATTACGAAAGCGTCTGACATTGGCGCTTTTTTTGCCGGCAGCTTGCTTGGAAAACATAAACTTTGGCCTGGGGTTAGCCCGGGCAAGACGATCGAGGGGGCTATCGGAGGTATACTTTTTAGCGCTGGCGTAGCTTCGCTGCTTTTATATGTGTGTCAGACGTACTTGTTGGACAATGGTATCCGAACCATGGTCAGATTTCTCAGTCAGACTTCGCACCTGTCTCCGATGATTGCGGTGGGTCTGCTAGGCGTTGTCTTAGCGATAGCCGGGCAGATGGGCGATCTTGTTGAGTCTTGCTTTAAGCGAGACGCCAATGTAAAGGATTCGGGGCAGCTTATCCCGCGATTTGGCGGTATACTCGATTTGTTGGACAGCCCGTTAGCCGCGATGCCGGTTGCCTGGATAATTCTCACGGTCGTGTGGCCAATGCTCTAGTGCGATGGCGAGGCTGTTCGACTGGTGCGAATAGTTGGCCGATATTGATAGTTGTGAGTCTGGTGTTTCTGTCGGTGTGCCTGAACGAATCGCATGAAAGGGCAAGATCAATTGGAATTATCGATTCCCATAGAGGATGCGTCGCGTAGGGGGGAGCTTTACGGAAGTTCCGATTGTAACCTGCGGCTTATCCGATCTGCATTTGATGTTCGGATTAGTGCCCGCGATAGCATCGTGCATCTGTCCGGTGAAGCGGAGGCTGTACAGCGTGCTGCGTTTGTGATTCACGAACTGCAAAAAGCTTTGCGAACTCGGCCTGACCTTTCGGACGAGTTGGTTCATGATTTTATTGAGCAATCTCAACATCAAAATAGTCAATCGCTGCGCTCACGGACGATCGAAGTTTTCCTGGCTTCTGCAACGATCATTCCCAAGGGCGATGGTCAGCAGGGATATGTTAATTCTATTTTCAGTAACGACCTAACCTTTTGCACTGGCCCTGCGGGGACAGGAAAAACTTTCCTGGCTGTCGCAGCTGCGGTATCGCTGCTTAGAAAGCAAAAAGTGAAACGCATCGTCCTGGTTCGACCCGCCGTCGAAGCTGGTGAAAAACTTGGCTATCTTCCCGGCGATTTGCAAGCGAAAGTAAACCCATATCTTCGGCCTTTGTTCGACGCGATGAACGATATGATGTCATACGATCAGTTGAGACGATTTATGCAAAACGACGTCATCGAAGTCGTGCCGCTGGCGTTTATGCGTGGCCGAACGCTCAACAAGGCCGCTATCATTTTGGATGAGGCGCAAAATGCCACGGTTTCTCAGATGTTGATGTTCCTGACCCGACTTGGTCAGCGCAGTAGAATGATCGTAACTGGCGATGAAAGTCAAAGCGACCTGGGCGATAAAGAGCCGAGCGGCTTTGTGGATGCCATGCAAAGATTGGCTAAGGTTCCTGGCATAGGCATGGTTCGCCTGTCGCAAATCGATATTGTCCGACACCCATTAGTCCAGAAGGTTGTCGAAGCTTACGGGCGTGACAGGGCTTGAGTCCGATAATATCTGCCATTTAAGCAATTCGACTATAAAATTCCTTGATATCGCGTGTCATTTTTCCTGCTTTGACGATAATTGGCCTAAGACGAATTCGCTTTTAGTGGCTGACTGATTCCACGAAAAGTGTTTGGGGCGAAGTTAAAAGTCCACAGGCTGCGGCTAAGATATTGAGCTTGCCAGGTAATAAGTGCTGGCTCTGGCGTAGACTTGTGATGGTGTTTGGAAGTGTAGGCGTCTTGGTCTGATCTTGGGGTCGTTTGGACGTCTGTGCGATGACTTTATGTTTGGATGGTTCACAAAACACAGCTCGCGCCGTAAGCAGGTTCGGGGTCGCAGGCTTCAAGAGTCTGGCGGTTCCAAGCTGCGGTTATTGCGTCGTGCGTTTACCTGGAAGTTTTTTAGTAGTGCGACGTTTGTATCCCTGGCTGTGGTTGTCTCGTTGTATGGCAGCCGAACGCTAAAGTATTCTGTCGGTCAACGGGTCGAGCATCCCGTTTATGTACGGGCAGATTTTCAGGTGCCAGACCCTCAGCAGACCCGGGCTAATCGCAGCGCTGCCCGTGCTTCGACGCCTAGTCATTACACTCTCAACGCACCCGGCGTAACCATAGATCGTATCCGTGCCGATTTGATGCGTTTGTACCGAACCGCAGCGGATTCTGAATCTTTTGAAGAATATAAAACCTCGCTCACCGAACAAAAATGGTTGGCTGACGAAGCCGCGTATAACAAACTCCGCGAGTTGGTAAGCCTGCCTGACCAGAAAGGCCAACAGCGTTTCAAGCCTTGGGTGGACGCGATGGCGTTGGAGGATGAGTACGTCGCTCGTGACCTGCTTCGTGAGCCGCGCGACCCCGCGAGTACGACTGACTATATTGTATTGGTATCAAGTTCGGAAGATAAGCCTTCGACAGTCAAGAAAATTCCGCTTTCGTTGTTGGTTCCGCAGGATAACGAAAGAGCCTTGCAGGGTTCAGCCTCTGGGTTGAGTCGGCTGTTTCCTTTCGCACTTCGATCAACCGTCGAATCTCTCATCCTGATTACGATGCACGATCAGCCTACGATTGTTTATGATCGTGGCGGGACGCTGGTGGAAATGTTAGCCGCGGAGGAAGCGACGCCCACTGCGATGACTGCTTATAAGCAGGGTCAGCCATGTGTCATACCGGCGGTGATTGGATCAGAGCAGCATCAACTACTTCAAGCGGAGCATGACGCCTACCTGGCATTTCTGGCTGAAGATATTGACATGTCTGAGGCGCAGGAATCGCGCAGGCTATTGCAGACGAGTTTGAGGCAGCAGCGGCTACAAAAGCAGGTCGGATTGGCTATGTTGGTCATCGCGGTGTCCATTGGCCTGCTGGTTTATGCTTCCGTGAATTATCCACGCGTGTTCATGTTTCGCGCGACGACAATCTCGTTTTTTGGGCTTATCTTAGCTATGTTGGTATGTACACGTTTGGTCGATTTGCATTGGTCTCACATGCCGTCGCTCATACTGATTCCCTGCGTGTTTGCGGGCAGCGTGCTAGCTATTGTGTATCCGCCACGTTTCGCGCTGGGTGCAATTTGCATCGCCATGGTTCTCGTTGCGGTTTCCATTGAATCTAATTTGACGATGTTAGCTACGCTGTTTACCGGCGTGACCGTGGGCGTTTACCAGTTAGATGAAATCAGGTCACGCACCAAGCTCATCACGGCTGGTATGATGACGGCGCTATGCGTGATGGTGACTGCGGCATCAGGCGGCTTGCTCGAAACACACGCACCATCTTTTGTAATTGGACACGCCCTGCGAGCTGGCGGCTGCGCTCTGTTAGCTGCTTTTATTGTGTCTGGTGTATTGCCTTTTATTGAACGCATTTTCGGCGTAGCGACTTCGCTTACGTTGTTGGAATGGCGTGACCCAACCAAGCCTTTGCTCCAGCTTTTAGCCCGCGAAGCGCCAGGGACGTATAACCATAGTCTCGTATTGGGCACGCTAGCTGAAGCGGCTTGCGAGCGCATTGGTGCGAATGGTTTGCTGGCTCAGGTGGGAGCGCTTTATCACGACGTTGGGAAAATTCCCAAAGCGGAATACTTCGCAGAAAACCAGACAGGTTCGATCAATCGTCACGACAACTTAGCCCCGACCATGAGCCTGTTGATTATTCTTGGCCATGTGAAGGATGGGATTGAGATGGCCCGCGAGTATAAGCTCCCTCGCGTGATGCAACATTTTATTGAAGAGCATCATGGCACGACCGTGGTGCGATATTTCCATCACGTCGCCAGTGAAAAGCAACCGAAAATCGCCAGCGGGAAGCATGACCGAGAAGTATCCGAAGCAGAGTTTCGTTATGCGGGTCCAAGGCCTCAGACGAAAGAGTCCGCGGTGATTATGCTATGCGACGGCGTAGAGGGAGCCGTCCGAGCGCTGTCTGATCCTACGGTCGGGCGTATTGAATCGGTGGTGCATTATATCGTGAACGATCGTCTGAGCGACGGACAGTTAAGCGACTGCGACATTACGTTGAAAGAAGTTCGCATTGTGGAAGAGTCCCTGGTTAAAAGTTTATGTAGTATTTATCATGGCAGGGTAGCGTATCCTAAGGCGAAGAGTAAGGATGATGATAGTTCCGCACAAATGCCGCGGGCAGTGAAAACGGGTAGCTAACTGATTAGAATAAAAACCGATATGGACGACGACCCCGACTATCAATTATCCTTTACTTGCGAAAGCGAAATTGCGAAGGACATTTCTTCCTCGCTGTTAGAGAAGGCTATTGCAGCTACCCTGACTCGACATAAAGTGAACCGGGCGCAGATAAGTTTCGCATTGGTTGACGACGCTCGAATCGCATCGATCAACGAATCTTTTTTACATCATGAAGGCCCGACGGACGTCATTACTTTTGATCTGCGGGACGAAACGCCTGCGCAATCAGACGAGGCCTCTAATTCGTCGGACAAAAACGCACCTTCGCATGGCGATATGGATGGCGAAATCGTCATATCCGTAGAAACCGCGTTACGCGAGTCCGGGCAGCGAGGCCATAGTTTGGAGGCGGAGGTCGCCCTTTATGCCGTGCATGGCACGCTACATTTGTTGGGATATGACGACCAGACTGAAGAAGAGTCTGAGCGGATGCACGCGATGGAAAATGTCATACTTTCTACATTAGGCATAGGCCCTGTATACGGGAAGACCAAAACGTGATATTGAATTACATAACATGTGTTGGTTCATGGGGATTTGGATACGTTATAATGTGCAAGCATCGTTACCAAGCAGACTGAGTGACGATGTTCGGGTGATGTGAGTGTTCTGCGCGGATAACTGTCCGTGTTATCTTGGGAATTTTGGATAGGCGTTGCAGCGACAGCTACGCTACTTTTTTCTTCAACACTTAAAGCCGTGTTGCGTGCCCCCTCGCGCGTACGCTTAGCCGAGCAATTTGAAGCCAGTGGAAGACTCGACTCAATAGACAAATTTTTCGCGCTGCGGTCGCGTTTTCTATTTGCGGCATCTGTACTACGATCGATCGCGCTGCTGCTGCTATTCGTAGCTGTAGTATGGCATCTTGATATCCCTGGAAATAGCCCTTCGACCCCCTCATTATTAGTCGCGGGATGTGTCGTCTGGAGTATCCTTCTTGTATTTGGCATTGCGATTCCCCAGGCTTGGTCGAAGTACACGGGCGAGTTACTCATTGCCCGGTCCTGGCCTTGGTTGATTATTTTTCTTTGGTTGGTTCGCCCGCTGGTGTGGTTCCTGGAACAATTCGATCCTTTGGTGAGGCGATTATGCGGCGTGCCGGTTCGTGACGCACAGTTCTACGCCGACGAACTAGAGCAGGAGATTCTCAACGTCGTAAGCGAAGGTGAAAAAGTCGGAGCCGTGGATGAAGAAGAAAAGGAGATGATCGAATCGGTCATTGAATTGGGTGATCTGACGGTCGATGCGATTATGATGCCGCGTACTGACATCGTCGCATTGTCCAAAGAAGGTGATCGAAACAGCGTGCTAAAAATCGTTGGCACCGAAGGCCATTCTCGCATTCCTGTTTACGACGACACTATCGACACCATTCTCGGCGTTTTGTATGTGAAAGATTTGCTCCTGCTGCCAAGCGGTCAGCCTTTCAGCATCACGAGCATGATGCGCGACGCGATATTCATTCCGGAATCCAAGTCGGTGCGCGAGCTATTGCGAGAATTCCAATCGAAAAAAGTGCATATCGCCATCGTGCTAGATGAATACGGCGGCACGGCAGGGCTGGTAACGATTGAAGATATTCTCGAAGAATTGGTGGGCGAAATCGTAGACGAATACGAAACAGAAGCCCCTGCGGAAATTCAACGCATTGATGAAACCACCGTAGAAGTAGACGCCCGCCTTCGCATCCACGATCTTAATGACGAATTGGATGTCGAACTGCCTGACGATGAAGACTACGAAACCATTGGCGGGTTTGTTTTCAGCACACTGGGGCGAATCCCTAAGGTTGGCGATGAGTGTGCTCATGAGGAAGTCAAGATTCAGGTCATCGCAGCCGACGACCGGCGCGTCCTGCGACTTCGACTCGATATCGAAAAAGTGGGTAACGGACAGCCAGAATAAGATGCAGATGCCGACTCCTTTGTGAGTGCCATTCCCCACCCTTCATGAGTACCCGAAGAATAAGGCATCTGCTGTGTAGCCAATCATATCCCTAGCCTCGCATTTTAACTTGCAAAAATCCTGCGTTGCACTTCCAATACCCGCACTAGGCCTTGGCACGTTCGTGGATCGTGCAATCGTATGGTATTTTAGGATGTGAGCCGGCGGATGTATGAAACACCGACTTCTATGATCCTGGCTTCCTCAGCTAGCCCCGCGATGTTGTTCGGGCTTATGTTGACCGCAGCTATTTTGGGCGGCATGCTGGCTCGGCGCTTTCATATTCCGCGCGTGGTAGGCTATCTTTTTGCCGGCGTAATCCTTCGCCAAATCATAGACGCCTTTCCAGGAAATCTAAATATGGCAGCGATGGTTCCTTTGCAAGCCATTCGTGATCTGTCTTTAGGCGTCATCCTTTTTTCTATTGGTAGTGTCTGCGAGAAAAGAAAGCTGCTCGAATCTGGCGCGCGCGTCTGGCGCATTAGCCTGGTGGAGATGTGCCTGACAGCTACGCTGGTATTTGTGGCCTGTTATTTCGTTGGCAAATCAACATTCACCGAAACGGGGCAAGATTACATCGTCCTCGCTGCCCTACTAGCCATCGCCGCCATAGCCACTGCCCCGGCGGCTACGCTTTTTGTACTGCAAGAATACGAGGCTAAAGGTTCGATCACAAATACCATACTTGGCGTCACGGGCGTCAATAATGTGGTGTGCATTATTGGCTTTCATACTTGTTTTATCGTGTTGGTCTCAGCCGGTTTGATTACGACTACGCAGACCATGTCCGCGCATCCGCTGGTTGGTATTGGTGCGATGATTTTAGGCAGCTTTGCATTGGGCGTTATCATTGGCACGGTTCTGAGCATCGCCCACGCCAAATTGTCTATCGGTGACACGCTGCTGATATTTTTCGCAAGTTTCATTTTACTCAGTGCGGCGGAAGATTGGATGCTGGTTCGAGCGCATTTTTCATACAACAAACTTCTCGCAGCCCTGATAGCAGGCATCGTATTTACCAATATAGCCATCGATTCGCAAAAGCTTCAAGCGGCGCTCTGGACGGCAGCGACGCCCATCATGGTCGGCTTTTTTGCTATGGCAGGTTTTAATTTACATCTTAAAGACCTGGCTCATATGGGCGTGTTTGGTATGACGTTTTGGTTATGCCGGACTATTGGAAAAAGCCTCGGCGCTTACATGGGGATTCGCTGGGCGAACGCCCCCGATGGCGCAGCCACCACGCTAGGCCCGGCGCTATTGTGCCAAGCGGCTGTCGTTATTGGATTAGCCGCGTTTGTCGAGCAGTATTGGCAAAGTCCTTTAGCCAAGCAATTTTCAACCGTGGTGTTGGGCAGCGTTGTCGTATCGGAAATGCTCGGCCCATTTATGGTTAAGCGATGCGTCGTTCGCGGTGGTGAGGTCAAAGCGATTACCTTGCTATCTCGCGCTAAAGAAGGTGGGCGAAATGATTCCGTCGTGCGAATCACCCTACAAGCGTTGGGTCGAGCGTTCGGAATCAAGCCTCGGATAAAAGGGGCGGAGGCGGTTTCGCAATGGCAGGTGAAACATATCATGCGTTCGAACGTGCAGTTCATACAAGATAGCGATACGTTTGATGATGTGTTGCATTTTATTGAAAAATCTATCGACGCTCATTTTCCCGTATTACATGCAGATGGCACTTTCGCAGGCGTGATTCATTTTGTGGATGTGCGCGATGTTATTTACGACCCAGCCGTGCGAAATCTGATTACAGCTATCGATCTCGCTGACGCGGCTACGACGGTCGTACCGGCGGATATGCCGATTTCCGAGCTGTTCGACGTTTTTCATCGAGAGAACACCAGCCTGCTTCCAGTGGTCGAGGTGGAGGGAGACAAGCACGTCATCGGGGTGGTCGAACAACGCGATGTACTCCGCGTTCTGCCGACACCCGAATAGGCCAATTGATGTGGGTGGCGACTGCATAGCCATGCTCAAATATGCTGCCAATCTGGCAGACGCCGAATCCCGCCGCACCTGATTTGTCAGCCTTGACGGCATCGTTCTACCCGCCAACGGTCGCACCCTGGTCTTGGCAATGCCTATAAACCATTAGGAGTAAAGCACTTACAGAAAACAATGAGGACGGCTAAAAATCGTGATTATGTGGCATCTATCATGCAATCTGTAGCTACGGAGAGAGTTGTGTATACGGATTTTTGAAGTGACGAATAATCCAAAATTTGCTTTTAACGAACGTCGCGAGCTGTTGCTCGCTAAGGGCCGTAGTTCGGTTCGGCCTCGCTGGTTCGCCGCGCTCGACGCGGTGTTGCACCCTGGTTCTCTGGATGTTTGCCCGGCGTACTCGGCTCCGGACACCATAAGTCGGGTGTCGCAGGGCGGTTTAGCGGCTGCGTTGCTCGTAGCTGATGATGAGTTCATCGACCCGTTGTCGCTACTGCGCATTATTCGTTCTATAGATACGGCTTTGCCCTGTTGCCTGGTCACGACGGAAGCGACCAAGACCATGTTGCAAAGTGCTTTTTTACTTAACGCGATGAGTGTCGTGACGCACGCCGCTTCGGTGGACGAAATGACGCTCGTTTTACAGCGATTGATTACCCCGGGTTCTGGATAAATAAAATAATGAGCAAGGCTGACAGTAGCTTTGCATTCAAGTATGACCACACACAAGTGTGACCGCACAGGTGTGACAACAAAGGAGACTGGTAAATTATGGCAAAGTTAAACATCAAACCACTAGGCGACAAAGTCATCGTCCAGCGCGTCGAAGCCGACCAAACGACGGCCGGTGGCATCCTTCTTCCCGATAGCGCTAAGGAAAAACCAAAGCGCGGCATCATCCTCGCGGTGGGTAATGGCCGACTGCTCGATGACGGCACGCGAAGTGAGATGCAGGTCAAGAAAAACGACGAAGTACTTTTCACCAGCTATGCCGGTACCGAAATCAAAGTTGACGGTAGTGAGTACATGATTATGGACGAGTCGGACATTCTCGGCGTTGTGAACTAAGCATTCTTAATTGTCCATAGGCGCCGGGTTGTAGCCCGCGCCGTTAGTCATAAACATTTTAGGCGACAGGCCTAACTTTCATACAGGAGATTGCCAGCATGGCAGCTAAGCAGATTGCATACGATATGGAGGCCCGCGAGGCCATTCGCCGTGGCGTGAAACAATTAGCCAAGGCGGTTAAGTCTACCCTTGGTCCTTGTGGCCGAAACGTAGTCATCGAAAAATCTTTCGGTTCACCCACCGTTACTAAAGATGGTGTCACCGTAGCCAAGGAAATCGAACTAGAGAACACCTACGAGAACATGGGCGCTCAGATGGTCAAAGAAGTCGCCTCCAAGACGTCCAACGTCGCGGGTGATGGTACGACCACAGCGACCGTTTACGCCGAAGCCATTTACGATGAAGGCCTAAAAAACATCGCAGCTGGTGCGGAGCCAATGGAACTCAAGCGCGGCATCGAAGCGGCAGTCACAGCTATGGTCGCCGAAATCGAAAACATGAGCGTACCCGTTAAGGGAACCGACCAAATCGCTCAGGTTGGTACATGCGCCGCGAATCAAAATGCTGAAATCGGCAAGCAAATTGCCAAGGCTATGGAAAAAGTCGGCAAAGACGGCGTGATTACCGTCGAAGAAGGCAAGACCATCGAAACAACCGTTGAACTCGTTGAAGGTATGCAGTTCGACAAGGGTTATCTCTCGCCACATTTCATCAATAAATTCGAGAATCTTTCCTGCGAATTGGATAAGCCATATATCCTTATCCACGAGAAGAAAATCTCATCCGTGAAGGACATGATTCCGATTCTAGAGAAAATTTCCCAGTCAGGTAGGCCGTTGCTTATCATCGCCGAAGACCTAGAAGGCGAAGCACTAGCGACCTTGGTCGTCAACAAGCTTCGTGGCACGCTGCAAATTTGTGCAGTGAAAGCTCCAGGCTTTGGTGATCGTCGCAAGGCTATGCTTGAAGACATCGCGGTTCTCACCGGTGGCACAGCGATCTTCGAAGATTTAGGTCGAACGATGGAAGGTGTTACCCTAGCTGACCTTGGCTCAGCCAAGAAAGTTCGCATCGACAAAGATGCTACCACGATTATCGAAGGTGCAGGCAAGACGTCTGACATTAAGGGCCGTATCGAAGCAATTCGTAGTGAAATCGAAAACACAACTAGTGACTACGATGTTGAAAAGCTTAACGAGCGATTGGCTAAGCTTTCTGGCGGCGTGGCTCAAATTAATGTTGGCGCTGCGACTGAAATCGAAATGAAAGAGAAGAAGGCTTTGGTCGAAGACGCCCTACACGCATGTCGGGCAGCTGTCGAAGAAGGCGTGCTTCCTGGTGGCGGCGTAGCTATCGTTCGAGCGGCTAACAACGTGCTTGACGCGGTCACGAAGAAAGTTCGCGGCGACCAAAAGACGGGCGTGGACATCGTTCGTCGCGCCATATCAGCACCACTCAAGCAGATTGCTGAAAATGGTGGGCTGGACGGAGCTATCGTGTTGCAAAAAATCAGCGAGAGCAAAGACAACAACTTTGGCTTTAACGCTTTGACGCACGAGTATGGCAACCTGATTAAAATGGGCGTGCTAGTACCGGCTAAGGTGGAGCGCGTAGCGTTGCAAAATGCCGCGTCAGTGTCATCAGTTCTTTTGACGACCGATTGCATCATTGGCGAAATGCCAAGCAAGGACGGCAAAGGCGCTGGCGGCGGAATGCCAGGTGGCGGCATGCCTCCAGGAATGGGCGGCATGGGTGGTATGGGCGGCATGATGTAAGCTTCGCCCGCATCGGTTTACACCGATCAAAATAAACCGACTGGCGAAGGCTATGCCTCGGTCAGTCGGATAAGCATAGAGAAACGCCCCGTCAGGAAACTGGCGGGGTGTTTTTTTAGTACATCAAAAAAGTAATTGTTAAGGCCTATTGTTTAATTCGCCTGCACGCTACTCGTGCCCTGTGGACCCAAAGTATACACCAAACTCCACAACCAATTGCGAGCCGAACCACTAATGGGGAAGCCAAGGTAAGTCCATACGACACAAGCGACAGTGCCATTCCCCTATTGTTCTATTTTTTATCTTCGCGATTCCACGATTTATAAAGTTCTGTCAACCTGTCTGCTGCGATGTTGGTTCGCGCGTGGTCGGCACCAAAAAGTCGGCGCAGGGCTTTGTGAGATCGTACCAATAAAGGCTCGGCTTCTTCGTATCTCGCCAGTCCGGTCAAACAAGCACCAGACGCATTACGACAAATATGTATGAAGTAGTGATCCTCCGGAAACACCTTCACGGCTCGTTCCAGACATTGTTCGTACATTGTTAATGCCTCTTGAAATCGTCCCTGATCGCGCCATATACCTGCGAGATTGTTCATGGCTATAAGAGTCGAAGGGTGATCTTCGCCCAAGGCATCGCGGCATAATTGCAACGACTTTTTGAAAAGACGACCGGCCTGTTCCATTTCGCCTAAATCGGAAAGTATCCCCGCGTAAGCGCCCAGCACTATAATAGACTTCGGATGGGACTCGCCGAGAAGGCTTCGCATGGTCTCATAGGCCTCCCGCAACAGCGGCATCGCATCCTGCAACTTGCCCTGGTCATGCAACACACGGGCTAGGTTATTCATAGAAACCAGCGTCATTTCGTGCCTCGTCCCAAATATCTGCCGCCGGGCGTCAAGCACTTCACCATAAATCGTAGCCGCTTCAGTAAGTTGTGACTGGCTTTGCAAAACAACGGCTAAGTTGTTCTTGGCGGTGAGGACTTCAGGGTGTGTCGCGCCACGAAGATTGGTCTGAATGCGCACCAGCCTGCGTAGCAATCGCTCCGCCTCTTGCCATTGTCCAATTTGCTCCAGCAGCAAGGCTAAGTTGTTTGTGGCTGTCAATGTGTCAGGGTGTTCGTCGCCAAGCGTTTCCTGACAACGCTGTTGGGCTTCACGAAGAAGTACCTCCGCCTCGACGAATTGAGCATCCGCCTGCAGAAAACCGCCCAACATGCGCAGGGTCGAAAGCGTTTCACTATGATTATCCCCCAGAACTCGTCGTTGAGATTCCAGCACTTCTCGTGCGATTTCAATCGCGTCGGCCAGAGAGCCTTGATCGTAACGAATTAACGCCATGTTATGACGAATGAGCATGGACGTAATATCATCGGGTTCTAACGATCCCTTGGCCGCAGTCGCAGCTTGTTCGATGACGCGATTCGCCTCTGAAATGTCACCAGCATTGAGGTGGGCCATCGCTAAACGAGCCATCGTGTCGATCGTATCACGATGCGATAGCCCAAGCGACGTACGCCGTAGCTCATAACATTGTGTAAGCTCCTGAACGGATTCTTTGAACCGACCTAACCCATAAAAACTCGTACCCACCGTGTCCAATAGTGAGGCCTTGATCTCCGGATGGTCGTCGAACCGTGCCCCCAACTCACGATGGGCACGACTCAGCACATCAGCTACGGTGACTTGGTAACCATCCCGTTCTACGTCAACTGAACGAAGCATATCATGAAGAAAATCATTGATAGCCACCGTTTTTTCCGTCTCGATTTGAGTGTCCAGCAGGCGTTGTTGTGCCAATGTTTCGGCACTCGTAGCCCGGCTATAAAGCACGCCAAGTGTGACTGCGAGAATAAGTGTAAGAACAAGAAAAAAAGCAGAAATCGATGCGACCAACCGATATCGTCGTAGCTGTTTACTGACCACATACCATGTGCTGTCGCGCCGCGCCTCGATTGGCTCGCCGGCAAGGTATCGCCGAATGTCGCGGGCCAACTCGCCAACGCTCTGATAACGCCGATCCGGTTCTTTGGATAAACATTTCAAAATGACCGTATCAAGCTCAAGGTCAATCGCAGGATTTATCGAAGAGGGTCTGCAAGGGTCCGTGTTTACAATCCCGTCCAAAACCTCTCGCATCGTACCATGAACGTCGTAGGGAAATTCATCCGCAAGCAGGCCAAACAGGATCACGCCCAGCGAGTAGACATCAGAGTGAATGTTAACACGATCGACGGCCCCCTCTGCTTGTTCAGGGCTGGCCCACGCCAAGGAACCGATAAATTGCCCCTCCACATCTTTTGTCAGGCTCATGTGAACATTGGCAGGCGCATCGTTATTCGCCTTGGCTAATCCGAAGTCCAGCACGCGCGGCTCACCGGCTCCATCGACTCGAATGTTGCTGGGCTTAAGATCGCGATGAATGACGCCGTGCTGGTGGGCGAATTGAACCGCATCACACGCCTTAATGAATAACTCGAGGATTTTCTTTTGTGAGCCTTTTTCTGAAGCCAACCTACAGTGTTCACGAACGTATTCGTCCAGTTCGAGTCCATCCACAAATTCCATGACAAAATAAAGTGAATCATTGTCAGTCAGCCCGCTGTCGTAAATACTGACGATGTTGGGATGGCGAAGACTAGCTACAATGTCAATCTCGCGTTCAAATCGACGCCGGCGGCTAGCGGAAGCAAAGTCTCCGCCGATCAACACTTTGATAGCCACCGCCCGCTTGGTCGACCGCTGTATGCCAGTATAGACAATCCCTTGCCCACCTCGACACATCTCTTTCAAATCATCGTACCCATCGAGATTAAGCGGCGGCTTTTTTTCGCGGTCGCCAAGCTGCACTTCTTCCAGTAGCTTTTCTGGATCGCTGTACCATTGTGTGTTTGCGGTCATGGCTAAATCCGCTGGATGCTAACCTTCTTCTCGTGTTTGAATCTCTATTAACTCTCCAAGCCGTCGGAGTATGCGCGACTTAGCCTTGTACACCTGATCGACATTCATGCCCAAGACATCAGCCGTTTCTTGCGCACCGCAGGCTTCGATAGCATATCGCTGATAAGCGTCACGATCTGCTTGATTAAATTCCACCAAGATCGTCTCCATCGCTTGGGCAATATGGTATTGTCGCCACTCGACCTCCCACATCATCTCGGCCTCTTCGTCTACGCCCGCATTAGCCGACGCAGCCTCAATGTCTTCTAGTTGCACATCGCGACGTTTCTGAAATGTTTTTTTGTAAATAGCCCGTATCACTAAAGTTTTGAGATATCCTCGAAATTTGCCCTTGCCAGGATCGTAGCGAAAACCAGGCATCGACTTGGTCAATGTCATGAGGACGTCCTGCATGATGTCATCGGCGTCGCAGCCATGTGCACCTCGACGACGCACAAAACCGCGGATCAGGTCTCCATAACGCAGACAAAATTCGCGCCAGGCGTCAGCATCCCCCGGCATAGATACCCGAGCCAGCAGCGAAGCATGTGTTGTTATCCGATGAGGCATCAATCCATTATAGCAGCATTCAGAAAGAACCAAACGGGAACGCCAAAAACTTGACTAACAGGCCGGAAATTATGCCTTTATCGGCATTTTACAAAACTATTCGTTTTTCTTTTCAGAATAACGAGGCACTCATGCAAGGGTTGAATGAGGACCACATCGTACATGCGTGCGATTTTATGAACATGATAGTGAACAGTATGCCTTGAGGCGAAATGGAGTTTCAAATGAATGAGAGAAATCGAAATTTACTTCGGAGATCATCGGAAAAATTGAAGAGTAGTAAGCTATTGTTATTGGGGTTAATGGTATCGCTTCCTTCCTGCAATATGAATACGAACCCGCAGGGTAGGGATGCCCCCGGTGGGGCGAACTCCGTTCGTTTTGACGGCCTGCCAGATGCCAGCGCCTCTAACAGTTTTGTAGAAAATTTCTCCTTAAAAACGAGATGGCAGAAGCAAAACCTTACGTATTTTATCGCCAACTTTACAAATGACCTCAGCGAGCAGGCCCAACGAAGCATTGTCGAACAATCCTACGCAACCTGGGCAGCCGTAACGCCACTAACTTTTACAGAAGTAAGCTCTGCGGGCGAAGCAGACTTGCTAATCGGATTTGGAACAGGCGGCCACTGCGAACTTTATGAGATCACGGGGACGTCATGCCCATCTGCAGAAGGACAAGGAGGCGAATTCGATGGTCCGAGTGGCGTGCTCGCTCATTGCTATTTCCCGCCAGGTAGTGGCGGACCGAACGCCGGTGATTGCCATTTTGACGACGGCGAGCTTTGGGCAGAAAGTGATGCCGGAAGTAACCAGATTCGGTTAATCGAAACCGCTATCCACGAAATAGGCCATGGCTTGGGATTGGGACACAGCGAAGACACAAACGCCATCATGTTCCCAAGCTACGACACTTCATTCACTAAAATTCAACTCGGACAGGATGATATTAACGGCATCCAACAGCTCTACGGGGCTGGAGATGGCGGCGTTATGCCCGCAGCGCCGCCGAGACCAGATGCTCCGAACCCAGGCGACGTACCAACGGGCGCAGGCGACCCCGGTACAAACGACTCCGACGGTGATGGCCTTGAAGACGGGTTGGAATTATTCGCTATTGGCACCGACCCCAACAACCCTGACACAGATGGCGATGGACTTACCGACTTTGAAGTAGTCTTTGGATTAAACCCGCTAAATCCCGATACCGACGGTGACGGCGTGAATGATGGCGACGAAGTAAACGCCGGCACAGACCCGCTTACGCCAAATTTCGACGGAGGTGGAGGCGGCGGAATTGCAGGTATATTCTCTGGCCAGGACAGTGAGGGTTCCGCGCTGGCATTTGAAATTCTCAGCGACGGAAAAGCTGTCGGTTCACTAAGCATTCAGCAGTTCGGATTTGCTACTGAAGTAGACCTTTTCGGAGGCATTGACGCCAATGGTCAGCTATTACTCGTTTCATACGATTACTTTTTCGTTTTCAGCGGAACCGTATCAGCAGGTAGCGCATCCGGACAAGTCGAAACGCAAGGTGGGTTCGTTGGTAATTGGTCCGCTTCCGCAGGCAATGACGGAGGTGGTGGTGATGGCGGCAGTGGAGGCGGTGGCCAAGGTGGTGGTGGCGGAACCATCAACGGGGGTTGCGACGATACATGCCAATTTGCATTCGATAGCGAATGCGACGACGGTCGTCAGGGAGCCATATCGGGAGCCTGTGCGCCAGGTTCCGATTGCAGCGACTGTGGCCCTGCCGGTTTTTCAGTTCGCTCTCGCTTAATACAAAGCACGGGGAGAGCCGACGCCGACGCCTACCAACCATCGCCGAACCAAAAACAAGGACTGACAAGCCCGGTCCACTACCGTGTTGACTGGAAAAAATAATCAGAAAGTTCACAACCGATGACACGGCAATGCGCCATGTACATCATGTCACCAGATGACCCCGTGTCCATCGTAAGAACGGACAGCGATAGCTTAAATAGTTATTGCAGATGGCGCGGGGGGACAATAGAGGGCAGTGCCATTCGTGACTGTGGGGCTGTTCATTCGGCGCCCCCTCACTTCTTCGGGGCAGGCACATGCTGATCGATGAGGATCGGGTTCCCGTCGGGATCGAGCAGCATCAGGCTCGCAGGCCCGGTACTCGACTCATCGGCTTTGGTCGCGAGCGTGAGCCCCTTGCTCACCAGCGTCCGCTGAATTTCGCGCACGTCGTCGAAGTCGGGGAGCGTTTCATTGGAGCGATCCCAGCCGGGGTTGAAGGTCAACATGTTCTTCTCAAACATCCCCTGGAAGAGGCCGATGGTGGTAGTCTCGTTCTGGAGGACCAACCACTTCTGAGCCTGGTCGCCGCCAGACACCTTGAAACCGAGCTTCTCGTAAAACGCGCGGGAGACGGCTATGTCCTTGACGGTCAGACTGACGGAAAATTTTCCTAACCTCAATTGTGCATCTCCTTTTTTATCACTGACGCCAGCCTTCGCGGCATACATCGACGCAGTGCCACCGAGAAAACATAGAACTACGCATAGGGCCCTTCGTGTCATCGGTATCTCCAGGTTTGCGTACATTTCGCTTAACAGGTCACGATATGGTCGGACATTATACGGGCTAGGGCGGTCTTGTCATACTTTGCGAATTATCGAAAAGGATAAAGGGGGACGGAACAATAGGCACATGGGCAAATAGGGGACACGTGACTGTCCCGAATGGCGGTATCGACTTTCACATCCGAGCGTACGTCGACACGACTCATTTTTTGATCCGATTTTTATTGTCGTTGGCGCCTGCAAAAATTGGCAGTCGTAGATATGAAACAACGGTGAAAAAATAGGACGCGCCTTCCGCTCGCCATCTAACAAAATTTTAGACATGCGGTAATTTTAGACATTCGTAGTCGGCAGGCAATCCCGATGTACATCGGAATGCCCTACCCGGCCAGATACTCCTTCAGCGCTATAGCATTATTCCTTTCCTCGTCCTTGGCGGCGAAGAGCAGTGTTACTTTCGAACGAGAAGCTTCATCCAAAATGGACTGAATATCCGCGTTGTCGGTTAGTTCTTCAAAGTAACGCTGTTGGAATTCATCCCATTTCTCAGGCTCATGATTAAACCATCGACGCAGTTCACGGGAGGGCGCGACATCACGGAGCCAATGATCGACCCCGGCCTTGTCTTTAGACATGCCGCGAGGCCAAAGTCTATCGACGAGAATCCTCACGCCGTCATCCTCAGTGGCTGCCGCATAAATTCGTTTAACGTTTATTTGCATCGTCAACTAGGCTTTCAAAAAAACTAATAGATCCGCTAGGGCAGGCATGTGAGTGATTGTTTTCCGTAGACGGCGGCAATCCCGATGCGCGTCGGGATGCCCCGCTCCATCGTAGCATAGGCTACCCCACCAACGCGATAACCAATTGAGCCGTGAAAACATAATATCGCCGACAACACGTTAAGGTTATCAGACGCACTTGCCTAGTCAATTTCTTATTTCTGCTATTCAAGACCGCGAAAACCTTCCGTCTGTGTTAGACGTCACAGTTCCATTTACTGGGCCCAATCTATGACAGTAAGCCCGCCAAACAGCGTTAGTCCTGACCACCCTCCATGTAAGCCGTCCGATAGTTAAATTACTTAATGTCACAGGAAATTCAGAAGTATCCCCCTCTCAGAAAGTTTCCGATGGAAGTGTTAAGGCTTGGATAGTGCCAAGCGAATGCCCCTGCTTTGGGTAATGCATTAGGAATAGTTGATAGGTATGAATAGCAGCACACCTGAATACATTTTGGTTGTAGAAGACGACGCGGAATTGCGCTTCATATTGATGGCACATCTTCAGGCAGCTGGCTTTCGCACTCTCGAAGCAACCAACGCCGCCCAAGCGTATGCCATAGCTAGTGATTCGATCCCCAGCCTGATTATCATGGATGTCGGCCTCCCCGGTGGCGTAGATGGTATTGAAGCTACGCGCACGATTAAGAGCGACACGAAACTGGCACACATTCCCATCATTATGCTTACAGGCCGCTCGCGCACAGAAGATGTCGTTCATGGCTTGGAAGCAGGTGCACAGGAGTATTTGTGCAAACCATTTGAACTAGCAGAACTATTGGCTCGGGTGCATACCGTGCTAAAGCTTTCCCATGCCAGGGAAGACCTCGATCGACTAAACACCCAACTTGAAGAACAGGTAGATGTAAAAACCAAGCGGCTACAACTACTATATGAATACATGCGCGATCTCAGTAGTGCTACCACGCGCAATCGAGTTTACGATCTCGCGATCAAAGGCGTGCAGCGAATGACGGGGGCAAACCGCATATCGCTGTTCGTGCGAGAAACCTCAACAGACCAGCTTCGGTGCGCGGCTTCCATAGGTATTGACGCTGATGTTCTGGAAAAATTGACCATCGAAAACAACGTGGGCATTTCCGGGCAAGTGTACAAGCAAGGACGCACCTTAGCCGCCCGCGCTTACGGGGACGGGGCTAAGAACGCTAACCAATATCAGGGCGACATGTTCGTCAGTACCCCGCTCATCTCCGCGCTACAACAAGATAATGAACTTGTACTCGGCGTCATCAATGTGACCAACAAATACGGAGACGCTCCTTTTCAGGAAGAAGAAATCGAAGGCATTAGATCCATTGCCGACGCCGCGGCTATCGCACTCGACGGCTTGTCGCGACAAGAACAATTAGAGCTTTCCGTCAGCACCCTTGTACGCACGGTGGCTCATCTAGCGGAATACAAGGACGAAGAGACGACCGAGCATCTGGAACGCGTAGCCGTTTTCGCTGAAATATTAGCTCAGCAACTGCAAAAATCTTCATCATACGCCGCTGACATTACAGACGATTTCCTTCGTTACATGATGCAGGCAGCCCCCATGCACGACATTGGAAAAGTTGGCATCCCCGACGACATACTCACAAAACCGGGCAAGCTCACCGATGATGAATTTCGGATTATGCGCACGCACACAGAGATTGGACGACGTGTGCTATCACAAGCATTGCTGGCTTCGCACGAATCGCCATTGCTACAAATGTGCATCGACATCGCCCACTGTCATCACGAACGCTGGAACGGTAAAGGGTACCCCAGAGGCTTAAAGGAAAAAGAATCGCCATTAGCCGCCCGCATTGTAGCCTTGGTCGATGCTTACGATGCGATTACCAGCGAGCGCCGATACTCCGCAGCTCGGTCTCATGTACAAGCCATGGACATCGTTCGTTCGGAGCGAGGCCAACACTTTGACCCTGTCATTGTGGACTCTTTCTTAGAATGCCAGGCAAAGTTTAATGAAGTGCGATCTAAGTACACCGCGCGACAAGCAGAGACCGCACTCGTAACTGGTTAGAACATCGTGTCGTAGGAAAATTCGTAAGCTGGAAATCATCTATGACTTACGTCGCTAAGGATTGCAAATACAAGTGGCCGCAACAGAGACAAAATCCGCCCTCGTCATCACGCTATCTGATGATCGCTTGTCAGCTACGCTATCAGTGCGCGAACGTGTCCGAAAAAATTCTATCAAACGCGCGGACGTAGTCGCAGCTTTGGAAGAAGAGTCTATTATCATAGACGACCAAGCTGATGAACGAATCAAGGCATTTATAGCTGAAATCAATAAAACTGGAAATTGCGAATCGCCTCACCTCATCGCAGAGGGTGTGCCCACGCAAAACGCCCAGCACGAAGCCCTGGTTTGGACACAACAATTCCAGGACCAAGCCGAGGAATGGAAAGACGACGCAGAAGTCAACCCGTACCCCACCAACGTAGTCGTCACCATACAAAAAGGCGAAGTCATTGGTACGATTTCACCAGCAGTTAAGGCTACAACTGGAACGGATATCACTGGCGAAGAGACTACAGGAAAAGGAACGCCGAATTCCATTACGCTCGATCAAACTCTGGAACGAAACGCAGAAACCAACGAAGTGACAGCAAGTGTATCAGGCATAGTCGTGATGCAAGGCGACGCGCTGACAGTTGAACCGCGTAAACGTATTGATGACAGCATCAACCTCGAAACTGGCAACATCAAAATTGGCGGGCATATTTTTATCGAAGACCGCATTAATGACGGCATGGCCTGCACAGCAAAAGGCTCAATAACAGTCGGCGGCGCCATAGAAGCAGCTCGGGTTCATGCCAGCGGCGATGTATTCGTTCGCAAGGGAATCATAGGCCGCAAGACAGGACTCATTCAAACCGAGAAGTCCGTTACGGCGAAGTTCATGTCGGAAGCCAACATTGTGTGTTCTTGCAACATGACTGTATCTGCGCAGTTAATGAACTCATATGTGTGCGTGGATGGCTGTGTCATCGCCACTTACGCAAGCATCATCGGCGGCGCGACCTTTTCCCGTATAGGCGTTCGTGCGGCCACGATAGGCAACAGCGCGAATATACCCACCAAAATTGTAGCGGGCGTCATAGCATGCGATATTCGCCAAATTGCAGAGATTGATCGAAAAGCAATTAAAATACGAGAGATCATCAAACGGATTCGCCAAGCTATCGACGCCGTCTCAGCCAATGGCAACCAAACAAGCATTCAGCAAACGAACATGGCCCGTGAACTCGAAATAAAAGTACAATCGTCGCAAGAGCTACTTCAAAGTGACAAAAAACTGCGTGCAGAGTTAGTAGAAAACATCAACATCACCGAACCATCTTTCGTGGAAGTCTCTGAACGCATCTTCCCGAAAGTTACGATACGCATCGGAGATCGCGCAACATCCATCAATGAAGAAATGAAAGGCCCTGTGCGCATCGAAAAAAAGAAAATCAAAAACGTGACCGAACTGGTAGCTACCTACCTGAAAACTGATCGCACCAAAGTATTGCGATCGGAGCGATGCAAGCCGGAAGACCTGCTCGAAGGATTCAAGCTCGAGCAAGACACCGACAACTTAGAATAAACGCTCCCCCACCCGCCACAATGAGCCACATCACGAACGATGGGACACTATCAGAGCCGCACGGCGCAAGCCTGCGGGCATGCGTAACCAGCTACGCGAACCTGGCACGTTACCTCCAGACCCTCACCAAGCCTGCGCCAGGAGCGATGAACACTTTCTTGCTCAGATACTTCGATCGCATATAATCTTTTCCAGACAGCTTTCCGCCCAGCAGATAGGTGGACGGCATAATAGGCTCAGGTTTTTCCAAAAGGAATACTAGCGATGTTTGATATTGGCGGTTTCTTATCTTCAACGGAATTCTTCGCACAACTTGCTTCTATCATCACTGCGGTGCTGAATACGTTTTTTGGCGACCTTCTACTAGGCCTATTCGGCGGGATGTAGGCCCAACCCTCGGCATCCGCAACTGATAGGGGCACAAGGGGGCCAGGACAGGGGAAATCCGCTCACACTTCACAGCCCGTGTTGACCCTCATGCTCGACATGTAGTATACTGCCCCGTCGTGTTATTGTTGACACGCGATTTTGGATTGAACGGCCAACGTCCTGCTCGGACAGACGCCGCAATGATACTTAAATGGTAAACGGTTCGAGGCTTGATAACGCATAATGACAAGTAGTCTGAGTTTGCTGGCAGCCCCTGGCTGTTCCGGTGGCCCGTGACTAGGCGCATTATCAAGCTGGGGACCGTTTTTTTTGTATATCGTTAGTTATTAAGTTTATTTTCGGAGATTGTCCTGAACGTCACACTCCCTGATGGCACTGTCCTGGAACTTCCAGAAGCGTCAACCACTGCCGACGTCGCCGCATCTATTGGCCCGGGCCTGGCCCGCATGGCTATCGCTGGTCTCGTGACTCAACAAGATAGCGGCGAAGGCGAAGTGTTCGATCTTGATCGAGCATTACCCGGCGATTGCCATCTCGAAATTTTCACGGCTACAGACGAATCACCAGCGAGTTTATTCGTATTGCGTCACAGCGCCGCCCACATTATGGCTGAGGCGATTTGCAAGCTATTCCCCGCAGCTAAACTCGTTTATGGCCCGCCCCTTGATGACGGTTTTTACTACGACATCGACCTGGACCAATCCATCACCCCGGACGATTTCCCGCGTATCGAAGCGGAAATGACCCGCATTATCAAAGAAAAAAGGACTTTTTCCCGTTACGACATGCCGCGCGAAGAGGCTATGACCAAACTTCATGACGAGGGCAATCGTTACAAAATCGACAACGCAGAACGAGCTGAGGGCGATTCGCTCAGCTTCTACGTCACAGGCAACAAGAGCGATGGCCACTTCGAAGACCTCTGTCGAGGCCCACACATTCCAACTACGAAACTCGTGAAGGCGTTTAAGATTCAGCAGGTTTCTCGTTCACACTATCGCGGCGATATTAACGACCAACCTTTGCAACGCATCTATGGCACGGCCTTTTTCAAAAAAGCTTCACTGACTGAATATATGGAGCGTATGGAGGAAGCTAAGAAGCGCGACCATCGCGTACTCGGCAAAGAGCTAGACCTGTTCACCATTAGCGAACAAGTCGGCGGCGGCTTGGTGCTATGGCAGCCTAACGGCTCGGTTGTGCGCACTGAACTTCAAAACTACCTCACCGGCGAAATGAAAAAGATGGGCTATCACATGGTCTACACCCCGCACGTAGGCCATCTTGATTTGTATCGCACCAGCGGCCACTACCCGTACTATGAAGACTCCCAATACCCAGCCATGTTCGAGACCGAGCGGGGCAAAGCCATCCAAAGCGCGCTTCAGTTAGCCAGGCGCGTGCAAAAAATGTCGGGCAAAGACCTCGACCAGGGATTATCAAACGTAATCACAGCCACCGAATCCATCACAAAAATATGGGGCCAAATCGAAGGCATCGACCCCAACTCAGCTATAGATAAGACAATTGAATGCCTATACAACGCACTAGCTGATGAGCCAGGCTACTTGCTCAGGCCGATGAACTGCCCGCACCATATTCTCATTTACGCCTCTAAGTTGCGTAGCTATAGGGACTTACCGTTCCGAATCGCGGAATATGGCACGGTGTATCGCTTTGAGCAAAGCGGTGAAATAAGTGGTATGACGCGGGTTCGCGGGTTTACTCAGGACGACGCCCATCTATTCTGCACGCCCGACCAATTGGCTGATGAGTTGGTAGCCACGGTCAATTTGACCAGAAAAGTCCTTGAGGTACTCGGCCTAACTGATTACAGCGTTCGATTGGGCCTTCGCGACCCGGATAGCGACAAATACGTCGGTTCTGACGAAAATTGGGACAAAGCAGAGGCAGCCATCCGCCAAGCGGTCAAGGCTAGCGGGGTTGATTACGTCGAAGAACAAGGCGAAGCCGCGTTTTACGGGCCGAAAATCGACTTTGTAGTCAAAGATTGCATCGGCCGAAAGTGGCAGTTGGGAACCGTACAAGCCGATTATAACTTACCGGAGCGATTTAAGCTTTCGTATGTCGGTTCAGATAATGCCCAGCATCGTCCGGTGATGGTCCATCGTGCCCCTTTTGGTAGCATGGAGCGGTTCGTCGGAATTTTGATTGAACATTATGCCGGGGCATTTCCGCTTTGGTTGTCGCCGGTACAAGTTGGCATTACAACGGTTAGCGACAAGAGCAAGGATTTCGCTAAGGAAGTATACGCGACTTTGCAAAAGGCAGGATTGCGTGTGGGGCTGGATATGACCAGCGAAAAAATCGGTCCTAAAAAGCACCGTTTTCGCCAGGCGAAGGTAAACTACATTCTTGTTGTCGGCGAGCAGGAATCCCAGAGCCACACGGTCAACGTAAACGATCGCGATGGACAGGTGCTTGGCAACTTGTCGGTGGATGAATTCATCCGGTCGTGCCAGGAAGAAATTGATTCTAAAGGCAGCAGTAAAGTTACTGTGGCTCAATAGATAATGATAACATAGCGGTTACTCTTAAGGAGTAAGACTAAAATGGTTTTAGTCGCCAGCCGCATTGCTTTTTTTGAAAGGTTACTGTCATCGCAAAGGAAGTTCGCAGGAATGAACGTATTCGGATTTCTCCAATACGTGTGATCGATCAGGATGATAATCAGCTTGGTGTCATCCCCACCATCGAGGCCCTCAATTTAGCCAGGGAAGCCGGCTTGGATTTGGTCGAAGTATCTCCCACTGAAACACCACCGGTTTGTCGAATTGTCAACTACGGCAAGCAGTTGTACGACCGTAAAAAGCGTATCAAAGCATCGCAAGGCTCGCATACGGTTACGCTCAAGGAAGTACGTCTTCGCCCTAAAACAGATCCGCACGACTTAAAAATTAAGCTCGATCGGGCGAAGAAGTTTTTGGAGCTAGGCCACAAGTTGCAGTTCACCATGCTTTTTCGTGGTCGCGAACGGTTTAACCGAGAATTCGCGGCTAATATCTTCAAAGGTATTCTGGCTGAACTCGGCGAAACTATTAAGATTGAAAGACCAGCATCTATGGAAGGTCGCCGAATGACCCTGCTCGTCTCACCGGTCAAGAAAGCTAAGAAATAGCGCGTGACACGCCCCTGCAAATAGTATGACCATAATAATTGGCCGTGCAGCCGTGGTTGGCCGTAATCGATGTTCATGGCAGGCACTGATTAGCCTGTCAGGTCGAGTTTCGCTGTGCCCTTGCCACGTCTGAGCAAAGACCCTAGTCTGCATGTGCAGACAAAATGGGGAAGAATTGTAAGTTTCATGTTTGAGGATAAAACAAAGAGAGGACTGATATCGTGCATACTGACTTGATTGAACCACATGGGGGAAAATTGGTGGATTGCTGCGGCGCAGCTGAGATGTCCACCCCGCCAGCCGTAGCGATTTCGCTGACACCTCGCCAGCAGTGCGATTTGGAGATGATTGCGGTCGGCGCAATGAGTCCACTAGATGGGTTCGTGGGCGAGGCAGATTACAACAGCATCTGCGACAACATGACCCTCGCCAACGGCGTGGTTTGGCCTATGCCAATCACCTGCGCAGTAGACCATGCCACCGCAGACAAAGTCTCCGTTGGCGACAAAGTTCAACTAAACGATGACCAGGGTCGACTGCTTGGCTATTTGAACGTTTCTGAAAAATACACCCAGGACAAAAAGAAGCAGGCCCTTAAAGCTTATGGCACTGATGACGAGGCTCATCCCGGCGTTAAGGTGATGATGGAAGAAGGCGACACCTGCCTGGCTGGTAAGATTGAGGTCGTCACTCCACGACACGACCCAATGTTCACGGCTCACCGACTCACACCTGTTCAAACTCGTGAGACGTTTGCGAAAAAAGGCTGGAAAACCATCGCAGCTTTTCAGACGCGTAATCCGATTCACCGCGCTCATGAATATCTCACCAAGTGCGCCCAGGAAATTACCGATGGCCTATTGATTCATCCGCTCATGGGTGCAACCAAAGACGGTGATATTCCTGCTGACATTCGTATGCAGTGTTACGAAGTGATTATCGAAAAATATTATCACCCAGACCACACGATGCTATCAGTCTTGCCCGCAGCTATGCGATATGCAGGCCCTCGCGAGGCATTGTTTCATGCGATTCTTCGTCAGAACTATGGCTGTTCGCATATCATCATTGGCCGAGACCATGCAGGCGTGGGTAAATACTATGGCACCTTTGATGCACAGCATTTGTTTGATAAATTACCGGAAGGCGCATTGAAAATCACGCCATTAAAATTCGAGCATGCAGCTTGGTCCAAGACGGCTGGTGGCATGGTCAGCGGGAAAACATTCCCAAAAATCGAAGGCGATCAGATTTTCCTTTCGGGAACCAAGGTTCGAGAAATGCTGGTCAAAGGCGAGCGCCCTCCGATCGAATTCACGCGACCTGAGGTGGCGGACATTCTGATTAATTCGATGAAAAACGCCTAGCGTTCAACGTTTTGAATAAGCAACGCTACGAAGGCAGGTCAGTGATGGCCTGCCTTTGTTTTTTGTTCAGTACAGCGGGTGTTCCATTGTTTGCCTACTGGCAAAGAGTGGGGGACGGACAGCACTGATGAGAAGTTGAGAAAGCCATACCGGCACTTAATTTGGTTACGGCTATTAATCATCTACTGAAAGTTTGATGGTTAAATAAACGACCGACCTTCCCCCACCCTTCGGGAGTACCCGAAGAATGGAGTACCCAGACCGGTGTTGTCAGAGTGATTTACTTCTGTGAAAATGTTAGTAGAGATGAAGTTTAGCTAGGTGGTAACATGCCTACTGACCGTAAGGAAATAATCCGTTGAACAATGCACCAAATATCACTGTCAAGGATGTACCAGCTGAGGTGGTTCAAGCTATCACTGCGATGCGTCGCCCGATTATGATTTCGCACGTCGTGCCTGACGCCGATGCCCTTGGCTCTATGATATCCATGGCTCTGGCTTGGCGCGATGACCAGCGACAGCCAAAGGTGTCCCTGCCTGAGGGGTCCATCTCGCAGCGGCTTCAATTTCTTGTAGACCTTGCAGATGCGCCCGTCGCAACCATTGAAGACTTCGCCCAGGCAGACGGCTTTGTGGTCATCGACACCGCGAAAAAGCTCCGTTGCAATGTCGGGCCAAATCTTAAAGATACCGATTGGTCAGCCGGTCGCCCCATTATCAATATCGACCACCACGCCACGAGCACTCAATTTGGGGGCATCAACTGGGTTGTGGGCGGAGCCAGTAGCACCTGCGAGCTTGTTTACTACTTGCTACGCGCAGCTGACCGTCCGATTAGTGCCGCAAGTGCGTCACTCATATATTCCGGTATACAAACTGACACCATAGGCTATTCGCTGCCGACCACCTCGGCTTCTGCATTACGGGCGACGGCGGATGCTGTAGAACTGGGCGCGGACATTGGCCAAATCGGCGAAAGGCTTGGCCGAAGTCAAACCCAAAGCGAGTTCGATTTATTACGGGTTATTTATGACAACACCAAGGTCTTAGCCGACGGCAGATTAGCCTATAGTTCAGCCAGTTTCGACGACATTGAAAACGCTGGATGCACCGCTGCGGACATTGACGACCAGATCAACGTGCCTCGCTCGTTGGATGGCGTGGTCTTAGCCATGTTGTTTACGGAGGGTGTTCAAGGTAAAACGCGCATCAACTTTAGAGGCTCCGGGCAGGTCACCATTTCAGAATTAGCGGCGATATTCAAAGGCGGCGGACACTCCCAAGCGGCGGGGGCGATTCTCGATTGCGGCATCAACGAAGCCATTGAAAAGGTTGTACCCCAAGCGCTCGAACATTTAAGCACTTTTGTTTAGCCGAAGACGTCAGGCAATAGCCTGACCTACGAAACTTTTTCTTAGCTGTGCATACGAACGCACATGACAAGTTGAAGTTATCAATCCATTTCATACCACACTTTTGAGCTTTCCACCGCTATAATTGGACGATTGCGAAAGGGCAATAACATACGCGGCCAGGTTGAATAGGAAGCGTTAATTATTGTGATATCCGGTCTATTGTGTGTCACATGCTTGGCATAATAAAGTGCCCCGGACGTTTCCCATATGGTACAAATCACCGTATTGGGAGGGAGAGAATTTAGATCAAACTCCCGTTGGAATGTTGTGGCATCTACCTCACGACCATACTCGCGGCGTGTGGGGACGTGCCAAATAGTAAAAATTATGGTTATACCCAGGATAACCGCAGAGGTTATACGGCTAGGCTTCTCGCCAAGTAATTGCAACACTCTTGATATTGATATGCCAACTAATACACTGCAAGTAAAAAGTAGTGGTAGCGTATTAGCCGCGCCCCCGTGGATACGGTACAGGCAGACGAACAAGATACTCTTAACAGCTAAGCCAATCAGGATGACAGCTGCTAACCAGTTTTTCGACCACACAAAGCTAACACCGGCGAGTACAACGATCAGCCAAGTAGGGAATATGAGTCCTTCTGAACCCCACTGGGCAACACCAAGCCATTGCCGTAAATCATATCCAAGCCATCGCATTTTGCTTTTCAAGCCAGACCAGGTATTGCCCATCTGCGATCGAAATTGAGCGCCGCTAACCAACCAAAACATACGCTCACACTTAGCGCCAAAGCCAAGATCACTCGATGGTACGCAATGAGCTTCGGCATTGTATTGTTCGATATAATTATAAACAGTACCAGGTCTATCCCGTACAAAGATGCACGTTCCTGTATATATAATAGGAATAACCAAGACAAATATTGCTATCGCAACATCACGGCGAGGTGAGCGCATGGAACGCCATCTGCTTATAAAAAAGATGGTGACTGCAACGACAACAAACGCCAGAAAAAACACGACCGGCGGACGATTAGCCAGGGCAATCCCAATGCTTAGTGCACCTAACCATAACCATCGACGTCGCTTTGTCTCGGCAAATTGGATGAGCCAATATACGGATAACGCTTCAAAAAAAAGCGTCGGCATGTAAACTTCGGGTGTAAGAAAATTCGACCACACACGAGGGTGAATGGTAAACAAAAGTGAAACCGCCGCAGCCAGCCATGCGTCTACGCCGAGTCTTATTTGAATGAGTGTGCATATCGCCACAACCCCTAAGCCGCTCGCCAGGCATGACAGCGAAACATCATACGCCGCGTCGAAGGGAAGCACCCAGGTAAGGACGTGCAGTATGGATGTGTATAGGACGTAGCCTGGCGGGTGAGTAATTCCACGGGTAGCGGCTGCTAGTTGAATCCCACCGGAATCACCAAAACAAATCCCTTGAGGCAAGCGAGGAACTGTGAATGCCAGCAAGACGAGAACCGGCACCATGACAGCTAGCCATTCCCGGACTCCCAGTGATGATTGTTTCCCTTGCGGTTGACCGCGATGATCACAATGAGCTTTCATATCCATAGCCAAGCATTATATCGCAAACTAAACAAGTACGGTATTGGTGAATGTGCTTCATGCGGTCAGTAGTATTTTATTCTGAAGTTAGTTGATAGGGCCGAAATTATAGGCGGCCTCAGACACTATATCAACTATTGCGTTCGGCTGATACGCTATCGTATCGCGGCCAAGCCTTGCTTGTAATGAAAAAATGACAATTCGGGGAACTTTGCAAGCTCCACCAGCGTCTAACCTTATGGACATCGCAGGATGACAGCCATGTGCTTTTACATGTCTTGTTCCCGTGAGTACCACATAACTAGCGACGAAAACACGTTAGACAAAACATAACGACAAGCGTAGCCGCGGTCATACCTACGGCCAGTGGAACCGTTCTACGCGAATCGTGAATACAATAGAACGATGCAACGTGCATCGCTCAGTCCATTTAGATTGCTCAATGAAGGGAGATTTTCATGCTAGACTCAAAACACACTAAAATTATTGGTGGATCACTCGGCGGGCTGATTGTTTGCGTCGCTGCGGTTTTCTGTTTTTCCAATGACACTGTCGAGACACAAGATCAAGTCGCCAGTAACACACGGATCGTAAGGAGTACGGCGGAGACGGATACTGGACGAATAGCCAGGCCGATTATAGAAAAGCGGGAACCGACAACCAGGGTTGTGAGGATTCGAGAGCCGCATCGTAATGGGGGCAGGCGTTTGCCACGCAACCACAAACACAAGCCAAAAAGGGTTATCCAAGAACAACTAAAACCTGCTGCGTAAACGAGACCATGAGAAACATTAGAAAAAGTGGGTCCGTGCACCTATCACAATATGTTGCATGCCAGGCTGACTGCCTTAATCAGGACGGGTAGTCAGCCTGGAGCAGCATTACGGTGGGTGCGTTCTCTTTTGCTGCCTGAATAAGGCTAGGGAACCCCCTACGCCCTACACCTGACCTGCGATAATGCCAGGGGAATTGCACTAGCCCATCACACGTCGACTCACATTTAACCTACTTAATCATCCATTCCCAGATTATTGTCTCCCAACATTGCACACTGGCCTCATCGTGCTATCATTCCCCGACTTGTTTCGTGCCCGCCATGCGTCCCGGTAGAGGCCTGTTGACTTGCCAGACTTCGGTTTGACTCTTACATCCAAAACCTAACGAATCGAAACAAGTCACGGGGGAAGTAACGCCTAAAGCGGCTGGGCGACTAAGAGTAACATCATAGAGAGAGAGAAGAAAATGGCCCGAGCAAAGTTTAAGTGTACAAAATGTGATCGCAAATTTTCCATGGCAGCCCATCTTGCCCGGCATATGGCTAGCCATAATAAATCTGGTCGAAGCGTGGCTAAGGCTTCGGGTCGAGGTCCCGGTCGCCCGAAAGGATCGAAGAATAAAACTTCGATTACGCTGGGAACAAACTTCACACCTGCGGGACATGAGGGCATCGTGCTGCAAATGGAAAATTATCGCAGAGACCTTGAAAATCAACGGCAACAAATTGATCTTGCTCTGGAAGGAATTACCACTGCGCTGCGCGCGTTCGGTAGCAGCGCCTCCACGAAACGGTCTGTAGGTCGGCCTCGCGGCAGCAGCTCACGGTCCGGGTCGTTGAAGAGTTATATTATCGACGTTTTGAAAAAGTCCAAAAAGCCCATGAGACCGCGTGATATATCAACTGCGACAATCAAGGCTGGGTATTCTACAAAATCAGACGACTTGACCAAAGCGGTTAGCAATGCACTGCCGCAAATCAAACAGGTTAAGCGTATCGGTTTTGGTATGTACCAAATGTAACCATTTTTCACGAAGCCTATAAACAAAATGACACCGCGACTTATTATAGTCGCGGTGTCATTTTTTATTTGCAATGTCCAACTCAGCCGATTAGTTATGTTTCACTAATCGGTTAACTCAGACAATCCGTTGGTGATTATTCTACCAAACCTGCCGCGGGATTATTTGGCGTTCTAAGGGAGAGCAAGAACGACAACAACTGCGCCTTCTTATTGCGGGAAAGCGCGGCGAAGTTATTTCTCGCGTTTAGCGCTTCACCGGCGTGCATGTCGATAGCTTCACCGATCGTCAGTGCGCGACCATCGTGCATATAGGGAGCCGTATCCGCGACGCCCCACAGGCGAGCCGTGGTGAAAACCAAATCGAGTGGGCTGCCTGCCGTCTCAGCTAATGCAAGACCCATATCATGACGCTTTAAGTCTGCGAACAGATTAATTTTGAGTCCACCATTGGATGTTTCTTTGAATTGAACTGGCATTTCAGCTAAGTCTACATCGTAGTAGACGTTAGCAGCCGGGTCAGCAGGTTCTTCCGGGAAGCTATACGTTAAAATATGGCTATCGGTTTTCAGCGTTGGAATATGACAATCAGCACAGCCGATTGATCTGAACAGTGTTCTTCCCTTTTTGGCCTTGTCGGTCAAGTGATCCTTAAATGGACGTTCCAGGTTGGTATTAAAAATCACCAACGCTGACAACTCACCCACCATGATTTCATTTGACACACCGTCACCATCATCATCGACATCAACGCCGACAGTTTCTGTGGATTGCATACCGAAGTGAAAGGCCATCGCACCTACGTCAAACGCCCTGACAGTTATGAACTCACCTTTTCGACCGAATGGCTTAACGACGAGATCATCATCCACACCCATGACATCCGAAGTATCCAGCGAACCGCCAACATAGCGAATGACGCCAAAGTCTACACCCTTGGTGATCAGTGCAACATCAACACCAGGATTATCTTCGGCATGCGCTTTGAGCGCTTGAAGTTCTGTAGTCATTTCCTTGCTGAGCAGTTCAACACCGCCTGATCCGAATAGAAACGGTGGGTTGATAAATCGGCCATCATAAGATGCGAACCCTACTCCGGCTTCATCGTCTACATCGATATTTTTCGCGCCACCCAAAGCATTGGTCACTGAACCACCTACGCCGCCAATACCCAGCTTAGCTGGGACGGATGCGTTACTGACAATGGAGTGGCATTCCAGGCAAGTCTGCGCATCAATGCCATTCACCCGAAGAAACGTGCCATTATTTTGCAAGGTAGGCCGACCACCCGGCGTGGTCGTATCAGCCGGGTTGATAGGCCCGTCGCCATAACCATCTTTCTTATTGAAAGGCGTCGAGAATATGCGCAATCCCTGCTGACGCAATTCAAATAATGACATACCTCCGAATTCGACATCATCCTGAGTGATTCGATCATTACCAAGACGCGGTCCTTCGCCCGGCAGCGCTGCAATGGCTGCCCCGGAAAACATGAGACACGCCCCTATCGCACTTACAGATAATCTAAACTTCATTGCTCGGCTCCTCCAAAAATATGAAACTGTACTTAATCGACTGCAATAACAATCGATGACGCATTGAACCTGCGAATATAGCGAAATTCGACTTCATCTCCAAGGAAAAAATTTGAAAACAATACACAAAAAAAACAAATAAATTGGTGCTTTACCGGCCCTAAACTAAGCAACATAATCATTCGCAATGCCTCTCCCGCGTGTCACAGCACACACGTTTTCACATTAGCGTGAATTAATCTGCGTACTTCAATTACGTTCGCAAAAATGGATAAAAATCCACCTCCGACACCTGAGCGATCTATTCTGCGTACTGAGCGTGCGACGCTTCAATTAAACGTCCAAGCACCGCGACCGACCATTAAAGCCAAGATCAATGAAAAAAGTCTGTTCCTTTTTGTCTTAGATATGAGCGCGCTGGGTTTCGTCATCAATGACGACTTAGCCAAGGAACTCAACCTTCCCGTCATCGGTAAAGCTGGTATAGGCGACCCCAAAAACAAGCGCTATCTATTGCGGTGAATCAGAGCAGCACCCTTCGCCATAACCGAGTCACGGCAACAACCGTTTCGCCTACTCACCGTGGACCTCATTTGGCATGATGGTTCACCCAGTCTCGGGAGAGTCGCTGCCCCGTTGTAATTTGGTCGCGTGTCATCCGCTTTTCGAGTATTCCACGCGATTGTGGGGCAACTTCATTTCCTGATGCGGCCGCTACATTTATCCACATGTAGGCGAGAACGTCGTCCTTAGGCACGCCTTCACCGCTTCCGTACATAACGCCAAGGTTATACTGCGCCTCCGCGTACCCTTGGTCGGCGGCCTTGCGGTACCACGCGACCGCCTGCTTGTCGTCCTTGGGTACGCCTTCACCGCTTTCGTGCATAACGCCAAGGTTAAACTGTGCCTCCGCTACCCCTCGGTCGGCCGCTTTGCGATACCACGCGACCGCTTGCTTGTCGTCCTTGGACACGCCCTTACCGTTGTTGTACATGATGCCAAGATTATACTGTGCCCTCGCTACCCCTTGATCAGCGGCCTTGCGATACCACGCGACCGCCTGCTTGTCGTCCTTAGGCACGCCTTTACCGCTTTCGTACATAACGCCAAGGTTAAACTGTGCCCTCGCGTACAATTGGTCGGCCGCTTTGCGATACCACGCCACCGCCTGCTTGTCGTCCTTGGGCACGCCATAACCGTTGTCGTACATGATGCCAAGGCTATACTGCGCCTCCGCATACCCTTGCGCGGCGGCCTTGCGATACCACGCGACCGCCTGCTTATCGTCCTCGAGTACGCCCTGACCGTTCGCGTACATAACGCCAAGGTTATA
>JAJRPG010000007.1 GCA_024280855.1 Planctomycetota bacterium
CAGACATGATAGCAGAGAGCTACGAATCAAGGTATTAGACAAACCTCTCGCGACGACGTGAGCGGATCAGAAAATGTGCAGGAAAATTCTGTCAGGAAAACACTTGAAAGAAAAACTCTTTCAGGTATGGGCCACCCGGCAACACCACCGGCGCGATTTATACATTTCGCGTCCGCGCGGGCTGAAGCACGCGGCTCGTTGTGCTAATTTGCTTCGTTGGTGAACTTTTCGCCTAGCTCTAAAAATAGTTCTATTTCTTCATCGGTCATGTCAATGTCGCGCCGGGCCATGACTTTTGTGGCTACGTCTAGTAAACGGTTGGGGTCTCCGTTAGTAGCTGATGCTTCGGTTAGCCAGGCAAAGGAATCTACCCATTTGGGGAGGATGCTTGTCGTGGCGACTACTGCAGCCATCCCGATGATTGCGCCGGTTGGGATTGATGCGTTGATGCCAATTTTTGCATGGTCACCAATCACGGCTCCGAAAAACATTTGTCCGGTGTCGCGGGCCTGGCCATTGATCGAAACGCTGACGTTACCGTAGGTGTTTTTTAGGTCGGAGTTGCACGCACCCGCGCCGATGTTGACCCAATTGCCGACGAAACTATGGCCTAGGAATCCTGTGTGCTGCTTGTTGCTGTATCCTTGAAAAACGCAGCCATCAATCTCTCCGCCAACTTTGCAGACCGGACCAATGGCGTTGGCACCGTGTAGCCAAGTGTGTGCGTTCACGATTGAGCCGGGGCCAATGTAGGATGGGCCTTCGATTACGGCGTATGCACCGATGGTCACATCGTGGCTAATAAATATCGGGCCATTGGTGGCGTCGATTATGGCTGTAGGGTGGACGGCGGTCCTTTCGCCGACGCGAATTTTTAGCTTATCGCCGATCAAACTGTTTGAGGAAACTTCGGATTCCAACTCGGCGTCGTCATCGCTCCAATCCTGGCAAATTAAATCTGGCAAGTCCGCGATGACCTCCCAGGGGTATCGGACCAGTCTTCCCGGTGCTGCCATCTGCGCGACACCTTTTATAGCCTCTGGCCATTGGTCCGCTTGCTGTAATGTTTGCGGGTTGAAACGGTTGGCTAGCGATTCGTCACAAACGATATAGGCAACCTCGCCGTCCAACATGCCCAAACATGGCTCATTGGGAATTTCGACGGGGCCTGAAGTTAGCCAGCGTCCGTTGACTAAAATTGTTTCAGCGGCGGCTGGACGATTGGCTGGCGCGCCACAGCGCTGCGATGCGACGGATGATATATCATCGCGCGTCCAAACGCCCGCGACGGGCATGGCAAGATGTTGGGCTAAGCGGTCAATCTGAAGCTTTCGGCCAACACGAAGCTCGAAGATACTCCGCCATAAAGTAAGCGGATAAAAATCTGAGCATTTGTCATCTTCAAAAAGTACAAGCGATTTCATGAGCAACATTATAACACAGACGGCGCGAATTGCATGTGTTATGGGACAAACCCCATTAGGCACGCGCGATCAAAACGAGAAAACTAGAAAAAAAGGCTTACGTTAATGATTAAACGTAAGCCTAAAGAAGCAGTTGAGTGTTGTCTGAGCGATGCGGCCATCGGTACTGCCGGTGGGGCATTATGGTCGAAACCCGCAGCTTGTACGTGGGTGATTCGCCGGAACTCGGACCGCCAACCTCATATGGGGCCAGTACGTCGTTTAGCTCCGCGTCAAACCTCCTCTGGTTTCGCATATCGGTTCAGGCCATGTATGCCCCTTATTCCCGGCAATCAAGCCGCACCGATCAGACAACACTGTCTGTCCACTACTATTATACCACATTAGATCGACACTTTCAAAGGTTTTGTATTAAACTTTTATACAGAAAAAAAGATTTTTTTAATGCGCGAATAAGACGCCGCAATGCGGTTTCCTGCGTTTGGAAAGATAATTTTTTTCTTGACAGAGTAGACAACATTTGATCTATCGAAGATGGTGAATATCTTAGTTGGGTATAGTATTTAGCTGTTATGAAAACTTCGTTAAACAATCGTATCGATGAATCACTGGCTAAAACATCTGAGCTTGAGCGCTCTACGGTGCTACCCTTTTTGACTGCGGGCTATCCCGATGCATTCACGACCATCAAATTAATTCGTGCGTTTGATAACGCAGGCGCACGCGTGATTGAATTAGGATTTCCCTTTTCAGATTCCATCGCTGACGGGCCTGTAATACAAAACTCTTTTCATCATGCTATCGAAGGTGGCCAATCTGTGGCGGGCGTGTTCGATATTGCATCACAAGTTCGTGCCGAAATCAAGTGCGGATTAGTAGCCATGGTTTCGTGTTCGATTATTGAACGACTTGGTCAGGAAAATTTTCTTCAACGCGCAGCCGCGTCTGGATTTGATGGTCTCATTGTACCTGATATGCCATCGGACTTAGCCATAACTTTTAGCGAGAAATGTCGAGAGGCTGGCCTGCATTTCGTAGGACTCATCGCGCCGACAACCTCAGTGAAACGTGCGGAAGAAATCGCTAGCTATACGTCTGGTTTTATTTATCAGATAGCTGTCTCTGGCACGACCGGAGAAAGACAGGACATTGGCGAATCCATCGCTGAGCAAGTTAGGAAACTCAAGCAATCACATGGCTTACCGGTGTGCGTTGGCTTTGGCGTTTCCAGCCCAGCCCAGGTTCGTGAAGTCTGTGATTTTTCTGATGGCGCGATTGTGGGAAGCGCGATTGTTCGGCGTATCGCGGCATGTGTGGAAAAGTCAATGCCGCAAGATGAACTTGTTGCGGAGGTGACATCCTTTGTAAAATCTTTGGTATGCGGTTCGGACTGACGAGATTAGCCTTCCCCCACCCCTCGGGAGTACCCGAAGAATGGGGCACCATCACTATACCTCCCAATGAAGCACGCATTGATAAAGAGGGTATAACAACTATAATGCTAGGCGACGTAGGTTGTGCATGGGTTGCGCCCCGTCATTGGTAAGGGAAGTTTTCATGTCCACACCTCAGACAGATACACATGCGCCGCACTGGCTCGAAGCACTGGGCTTGTTGCACATTTTTCGTATCCTGAAGCTATCACTGCAGCCGTCCAAAATTGGCTTGGCGTTGATAACCATTATCTGCACGTTCCTGTTCGGCAGCGCGTTGGACATTATCTGGACAGCGGGCAGCGGTGTGGATGCCGCCGCTATCGACCGCTTCATCATCGCCAACGAAATAGACCAGCCATACGAAAAATTAACGGGCGATTATGGGATTTTTGAGGCGTGGCGCGAACATGGTGAACGTTGCGTCTTTGGCTTAATGGGTTCGTCCGTGCCTGGCGCGGAAGTAGCTCAGGGTACACCGCTGGGTGCATACCTAGAGACGTATTCAAGAACCAAGCCGCTTCGTAACCTGACGAATTTTGCTTATGGCATTTGGTGGTTAATCTCTCAACATCCTTTTTTCTTCGTCTTTTTTGGAGCAGGCACGTTGCTGCTGTGGGGGTTAGGCGGCGGCGCGATTTGTCGATTAGCCGCGGTGGAATTCGCACGAGATGAGAAATTTACTTTTATGCAAGGACTCACCTATGCGCGAACCCATCTTTTGGGCGGATTCGCTTTAGCTCCGTGTATTCCATTAGTATTTGCGCTTCTCGTGGCTTTGTTGCTCATGGCGTCGGGCCTGCTGCTGCGCATCCCACTTCTGGGAGACCTGCTAGGCGGCGTGACTTTCGTGTTAAGCATTCTCGGCGGATTCATCATCGCAGCCCTACTATTTGGCTTGCTTGTTGGTGGACATTTCATGTGGCCTGCCGTCGCGGCGGAGGGCCAGGATGCCTACGACGCATTTTCTCGTGGGCTAAGTTATGCGTTTACCAGGCCCTGGAAAACTTTCATTTATTCTATCACTGCGACGATTTTTGCTTCCGTATGCTGGCTATTTGTAAACTGGTTCACCTTCGCGGCACTTTCCATTACCCGTCTGTTTGTTGGTGCGGGGGCAAACTGGTTTGGCCTTTGGCCTCGCTCAGGGGGTGAAGGCGACCCCATTGGAAAGCTCCAGGCTCTCTGGTCGATGAATGGCCCTAGCCACCTTTACACCTGGCCTGTGTGGTCCTCCTTATCATGGCACGAATATATTTCAGCGTTCCTGGTCGGCATTTGCGTGCTTCTGGTCGTGGGTTTGATGTTTTCGTTTCTTGCTTCGTTTTACTATTGCGCTTGTACGACCCTATACTTCCTGCTCCGTCGAGAAATTGACAAAGTTGACCTAGCTGAAGTGTACATGGAGCCATACGTTGCGAATAATGAGTCAACCGCCCGGTCGCCCATGATTCCCCTCGTGGTTCCTACGCCACCCTCAACAGACATTTCGTTGCCTATCAGTGGCGATCAAAAACCGGGCTTGTAGCCTCACCGAAAATCGAGGGTCGGGCCGATATACCCCAATAAGTAGTGGTGCGCCCGGCGTTCATTCAAAAATGTCACAGCTTGCGGCACTACCTTTTGGAGATTCTTGTGCGAATTGGTGTGTTCCAGCAGGGTTGGTGGACAGAGGCGTGTAAGCCGCGCGGGCACGATGTCGTGGCGCTACCGGTGGCGACTCACCCATCGGGCAATGCCTACGCCTCGGACATGGGTTCCCGGCTCGCGGTTAGCCAAAAAAACTTTGCGTTAATTCGTAATCAAGAGATTGATTTTCTTTTAGATAACAGCGGTACCGGTCTTGGATTTTTGCCTGGGCAAGATGGCTCGCCCGCTGATGTCACGATGATGCACGAATCAGCTGGGCTGGTACTTTGCTCGCATTTTATCGATCCTCTGATTACGGCTTTTCAGGGGATTGGTTGGCAAACCGCTTGGCAATGCCTTCAAAGTTCGCAGTGGGTCAAGGCTATTTGGGATCGCGCTCAGGCCTATGAGTTGCAACGCTTCGGGGTTCCAAACGTATTGCATCTCCCCATGGCTGCCCCTTTGCGGGATTATGATACGACGCCAATTGCCCCAGACAAGCAGCGGCGGGTGGTTTCATTTGTCGGCGGACAGAACTCAAACTTTTTCACCAGCAACCAAGCCGTGGGGACAGCCTCTTTGCTTCCTGGTGTGTTGGCGAATGCGACTCATGCGGATATGCCCAACGCAGCTTTTTGGGATTTGTATCACGAGGTGTTCGGCTTAGCTAATCCCATTATGGAAAGCGACGACGCGAATACTCGGCTGCAAAAGACGACTAATTATTTTAACGCCAAGCTTTTTTATAATGCGTCGCTTTGCATGCGTAACCGAGACAGATTCGTAATTTTTCTAGTACGCAAGCTCGGCGAAAATTTTCATCTTCATGGTAACGGATGGGATACGGCTTATGGGATTCCCGCGCGTCAGCAGTTGCCTTCCGGCGATGCCTATTTTCAGCATTTTCGTGATACGGCGATCAATATCAATCTGGTCAACGGCAACGCTGAAGGCGGATTGAACATGCGTCATTTTGAGATCACGGCTGCGGGAGGGTTTATGCTCTGTTATCAACAGCCGGAGTTAGCCGAGTGCTTCGAGATTGGTAAAGAATGCGTAGCCTTTACGAGCGAAACTGATCTTATCGAAAAAATAGACTACTATCTGCAACATCCGCAGGAGCGTGCAGAGATAGCTGCTGCTGGTCAACGGCGCACACTGGCGAACCATCTTTACAGCCATCGGCTTGACACTTTGCTTCACGCGTTAGCTCCGGCGAAACCGCCGGTCGAGTTTTCGCTGACCAATTGGACGGATGATTGTAAGCAACTATTACCCGAAGCCGACATCGTCCTCGACATCGGCGCCAACGTAGGGCACATGACCAAAGGGCTTCGCAGGCTGTATCCATCCGCAGAGATTCACAGTTTTGAGCCGGTACCAGAAGCTTTTGAGAAATTACAAAAAACCTGCGAAGAAATTAGTGCCTACCCGGTTCAAAAAGCAGTGGCTGATAGCGATGGCACGATGACGATTAACTTAACCGCAAGCTCGGAGTGTCATTCGATTCTTGGTTTTCAAGAAGGGAACCCCTGCGCTCAGTGGACACGTATCGTTGGCCAACAGGAGGTCGATGTGTGTACGCTAGACCATTGGTGCGAAGAATCTAACATCGACCCGGCCCGCATTGATTTGTTAAAGCTCGATATCCAAGGGGCAGAACTTAAAGCCCTTCATGGCGCGCGTAAGATCTTGAAAAGTGCCAAGGTGGTCTATACCGAAGTATCATTCGTTCCGATTTACAAAGAGTCACCATTACTAAGCGACATTGACGGGTTCATGAATAGCTGCGGTTTTCGCCGACATGCCATTTATCCCTCAGACCAGCCCCACAACTGGGGCGACGCTTTGTACGTTAAAAAATAGAGGAATTACAACTCATGGATTCACCATTACGCATCGCAACTACGAAACAATTGCATCGCTCTGCCAGTGAAGCAGGGTTTGATGCTTTCTGCCTGCCGGAACTTCCGAGCTTTGATTTTAATCGTGACTTAGCACAGCGGCGCAACGATGGGCCGGCGATGAAAAAATTTCTCGAAGAAAATCAAATCGAACTCGTCGTAGACTTTAACACCGAAGCTTTAACACTTGTGCAATCGCCTGATAAACCAACTGAACTGATGTTAGCTACGGCTGCTTTGCGTATTCCCTATGTGGCGTGCTACTTAGACCCCGTAACATCGACCATGGCTAATGTGCCGTGGGCAGACCATTGGCATCTTTTGGAGAGTCACGACTGGGTCAAATGGATTTGGGAGACGGCTCATAGCGACGAACTCAAGCGCCTTGGCCTGCCTAACATTTTAACGATGCCCATGGCTGCGACGAATGAGGATTTTAATACTGACCCACTACCCGAACCTGACCCTGGGCCGGTCATTGCGTTCATGGGACATCCGGCTTCGTCCTGGTTCAAATCGGGTCAAACAGTCACCTCCGATTCTATCGTACCTGGGCTTACTGCGGCTGCGGTTCACGCAGACATGCCAGACTTAGCCTTTCACAATATATATTACGATTTATACAACTTTGCAGAACCACCGTTGCCAAGCGACGATCGCGCGATTCGTGCCCAAAAGTCAGGCCAATATTTCAATGACAAGTTTTTCTACAATGCATACTTAGCGATCAAACAGCGCGATCGATTTGCAAAGTTTCTAAAAATGAAACTAGGCGACGCCTTTGAATTGGTGGGCGACCATTGGGGCGAGACGCACGGACTAAAGCATACGCCTCGTGTTTGGGATATGAAACAACTTCACGAGCGCATGAGGCGTGTTCCGATTTGCCTGAATCTTATGAAGGGCTGTTTAGAAAGCGGGCTGAACATTCGGCATTTTGAAATCACCTCTCATGGCGGGTTCATGCTCACTTATGAAACGCCGGAATTAGCCGCGAATTTTGAGATTGGCAAAGAGTGCGCAGTCTTTCACGATGAGCAAGAACTTTTAGAAAAAATAAGATATTACATCGCCCACGATGATGAGCGGCGTGAAATCGCAGCGGCTGGTCAACGACGCACACTCAAAGAGCATTTATATAGCCATCGTTTCAAGACGCTGGTTGGACTACTTCAAAAGGCCGGCATGCTACGCGGCGGAGAAGGAAACCCTGCCAAACAAGTGTCACCCGCTGTCAACACATCAACCGCTGAAATCCCATTGCCATCACCAACCAGACTGCCCGTACAAGAAGTGTAATACTAAATGAGTACGACAACGACCCAACCTGTAACCCCGTCCACATTGACGCCTATTAACCTGGACCATTTGTATCGCGCTCAATTTGGTGAAGACCGCATACTTTGGCAGATTTTCAAACGGCGCCATCATGGCTTTTTCATCGAAGTCGGCGCTTTCGACGGCATCACGCTTAGCAACACATACTTCTTAGAGCAGATGGGCTGGGCTGGGCTACTCGTTGAACCCATTCCCGAACTATGCAACCGCGCAGCTATGGTTCGTCCGCGCAGCATGATAATCAATGCGGCGTGCAGCAAGCCCGGTTCACCTCCCAAAGCTAACTTTACGGTGACAAAAAATGTGCCCGTCCTGTCGTTTCTCCAAGCGGACAAGGAGCATATCGAACGATGCGTGCGCGAAGGCGCGGAATTGGTCGAGATAGAAGTACCCGTTGCAACGCTGGACGACATTCTGCTCGACACCAGACGCACACCGTTTCCGCACGGCAATGCCTGGGTAGATAATCATGGCTGGCAAATTGATCTGGTTTCTATAGACGTAGAAGGCGGCGAAATGGACGTCTTAGCTGGTTTTGATTTGAACCGATTCAAGCCCCGCATTCTAATCATGGAAAACGACCGTTCAGCCGGAAGCGAAATTGAGCCTTATCTTTCCAAGCAAGGCTATCGCAAGTTCCACCGTCAGAAAATCAACGATTTCTATGCGCGAGACGAGGATAATCATAACGACTTGCAACTATCGGGGCTTATCTCTGACGCGGACTAGCCGGTTCTCCTTCCCCCGCGCTTCGCGAGCACCCGAAGAATGGGGCATACGCACCCCACTCGGCGAAAGCATCCGCAGCTTGGCACAAGCATTGCAGGTGGACTATACTCAGATGGGTGTTATTGCCAAACGAATTGGGTGGCATGGGTATGCGACAGCTTACCCGTGTCTTAAAAAGTTCAAGGGTTTATTCATTGTTACTGGAGTTCGCCGACCGTGCTTTTTCAGCCTCCTATTCCGCCGCATTACAACGACCTGACCCAGGCCCAACTAGCCAAACGCATCACGATGCGCAAAACGGAGCTTGGCTCTCGACTGGTCATCCTGGGACATCACTATCAACAAGACGAGGTCATCCAGTTCGCGGATTACTTTGGTGACAGCTTAAAACTTTCTCAAATCGGCGCGGACCAAAAAGAGGCTGAGTTCATCGTTTTCTGCGGCGTGCATTTCATGGCTGAGTCTGCTGACATTCTTAGCGACGATCGCGTCAAGGTTATCCTGCCAGACCTCTCCGCAGGTTGCAGCATGGCAGACATGGCTAACCTTGAGCAATTAGAAGACGCATGGGATTTCTTAGAGAAAGATTGCCAAGCCTGTGTCATCCCCATTACTTATGTCAACTCCGCGGCATCCATCAAATCCTTCTGCGGCGGTCATCAAGGCGCTTGTTGCACCAGTAGCAACGCTCGCGCCGTTTTAGAATGGGCATTTGCGCAGGGCGAAAAAGTATTGTTTCTGCCGGACCAGCATCTAGGCCGTAACACCGCATTTGATATGGGTATAAAGCTCGACGAAATGCTGGTCTACGACCCGAAACTCCCCGATGGCGGTTTAACCAAATCTCAAGTTGAACATGCCAAGGTATTGCTTTGGAAAGGCCATTGCAGCGTCCACGCATTATTCACGACTGCTCAATGCGAGGAGGTTCGTCAACTTGACCCTGAATACAAAATCCTCGTGCACCCGGAATGCAGTTGGGAAGTCGTCCAACAAGCCGACCTCGCAGGCAGTACGGAGTTTATCATTAAAACCGTGCGCGAATCACCCGCGGGTAGCAAATGGGCTATTGGCACTGAAATTCATCTGGTCGAACGCTTAATACAAGAGCATCCTGACAAAACCGTGCGCTCTGTCGCGAGCATTCAATGCCTCTGCACCACCATGTACCGCATCGACCTCAAGCATCTCGCCTGGACGCTGGATAACCTAGCCGAGGGTCGCATCGTCAATCAAATTTCTGTTACGCCAGATACAAAACGGTTGGCGGTCATCGCGCTCGAACGCATGTTAGCCAATGTTTCCCCTGCCCCTGTTTTCTAGTAAATAAACCAGCCGTTCCCGGTGACGTCTGTTTTCGGACGTTGCCGGGATAATCAAAACCTTACCAGCATTGATACAGCATTTTTTATTGTCTACGCAACATACTTGTCTATTGAGCCGATAACACGTAATGACCGGTAATAAGGCTAGGGAGCGTAGCCAATGGTGTATCCGATGCCACGCAGCGCGGTCTTGACCTGTGGACAAAAGAATAGCCGCCATCGGCGAACGGTAATTGGCGTGCAAGGTCATTGGCTATATTGTAATATATTAGCCAGCGGTAACCGTCATGCCGCCAAAGCGCATGAAAGTTTGATATTCAAATGAATTCGACATTGGTAAAAACTCGACTCGGCGTCAGTCACAGTGCGGCGATGTCCGAAGCCCCATCACGGGCCAGCGAAGTTGCGGGAGAAGTCGCTGCAGCATGGCTACAATTACCGGGCGGCGTTGTCAACGATAGCGAAATTGTCATTCTAGCTATCAAGCCTGCGATGCTCCGGCCACTCATCGACTCGTTTCCTTGGATTGTTGTCACCACTGTGATTGCCAGTGCAATGGCTTGGACAGGTGCCACCTTCGGGACACTATCATCAGCCGTGAGCGTTCAACTTGTCCTACTTATCGGCGTTGCGAGATTCATCCTAGCTGTCGTGCGCTGGGCGCCATCCTGGTATGTGCTAACTAACCGCCGCGTACTTACTATCGAGGGCGTTCGCAAACCGCGCATAACATCCTGTCCGTTACTGGATATTCGCAACACCTATTTAGAATCAGACCTTGTAGAGCGAATGACGCAATTAGGCAGCATCCGCTTCGTCTCTGATAAACCAGATCGCAAAACACGCAACTGGCGAACAATCGCTCAGCCCAACGAAGTCCATCGCCAGATACGCCGCGCGATCGAAAACGCTATCGATCAACATTCCATGTAGATCTATTTCTGCTCACAGAAATAAATTACTCTGCGATTTGCGAGTTCTACTATTTCACGAAGATGGCTCTCAACAATAGGAATAGGGGACAGTCGCCTGTTTACCCACATCGCAAGGTTCGTCGACATGGTTGTGTTCCAACGGCCAGAATCGCTCTTGTGTCACATATCGTTTGAGTCAGAGCGATTCACAGGTTGAAGTAGCCCTAGGAATTCCGCTTTGCTCATGCCTCCCTCTTTCTGTCGTAGAACATTCCCATCTGGATCAGTAATTATCGTCTTTGGCGTACTGCCAACATTGTATCGTCTCAATGCGTCAGCCGCGTCGGGATCATCCACGTCTATCATCACGGGGACGAACTTGGCATGCACCGTAGCCGCGACCAGATCATCCGCCCAGACGTTACGTTTCATGATCCGGCAGGGAACGCACCATTCTCCAGTGAAGAAGAGGATGATCTGTTTGTCAGATTGGACAGCCTGTCGCTGCGCCGTGGCGTAGTCGTTGGCCCATGCGATGCTATTGGAAGGCACATAGAAACTGTACCAAGCATAAGGAAGAGACACCACAAGGGATGTCAACCAAAAGCATTGCCAAAACCGATGAAACTTGCCCCGTTTAGATCCCCGTGGGGACTCAGAAGGTGATTGGTTTTGAGAATGCGAGTCGCTTAACGCGTTGCTTGGAATCATCTTGCGCCTTTCGTGAAATAACCACCTATGCCGAGACTTACCAACGAATGCAGGCTGTTGAGCCGACATTTCCAGGATGGCCCGTGACCGAACGAACAACGGACCATGATACCGATCCAACTTCCTTGATTCAGTTACAAATTGAAGGTCGTATTTCAATCATTATTCGTCACTAACTTCGGTCGGTCAACCTGCTGGGCCTCAAATCGTGCGAGCGACTCTTGTAAATCTGGCGAACCTTTTCCATTAGCCAGTTCAATAGCCTTCTTTTCGAGTTGGACTGCCGCATCGGTGTCACCCGTTTCAAACATCGCTACAGCTAACGTGTCTACATACATCCAATTCTTTTCATGTGATAACTCATTTGAACGCTGCGACATTTTCAACGCCAGATCATTATACTTCCCATCGTACCGGTCCTCCGTCAGCAAGCCCCAGGCAATCGTATTCAGCGTATTGGCATTATTTGAAACACAGGCATAAACTTCCAGCCCACACTGATTCGCGGCATCAGCATCTTTAGCCTTCACCGCTAGCACGTTAAACTTTCTTCTCAACAAGCGACAATCGTCGGGCTTTTTCTGGATCGCTTCATCAATTTGCACTATCGCAGATTCATAATTCCCCTCGTTTATAGCACGCTTAATGCCAGCCAATTGCTGCTCTTGCTGCATTTCAGCTTCGATCAATTGCGTCAACATGCCGCTTACATTCGGAATTCCTGTCACATTGATAGAAAAGTGAAGCACCTCATTAGAATGCTCAATAGCTAACGAAGCTACGGTGTTTTCCAGCAGCGGCGCGACTTGTGCCATTTCCTTGGCCTCGTCTTCAGACATGAACGGCTTAGCCACTTTCATCATTCGACCCGGATGGGCAAACACACCAGCCGTCGTACCGTCACTTAGATTAGATAAAATGCTTGAAAACGCGGGGTCTTCTACAACCGAATCTCCTGATCGCCGCGTACCAACCGCACTAGCCATCGCAGTCTTGGAAGTGGCTAGCACCACGCGATTATCGAGAGTTGCGAAGTATAGCGACATGCCTTCTGGCAAGCTAAATCGTCGAGCCTTCACGCCTGACACTGTGATGGCATTACCTTGCATTGTACCAGAACCCGAAGCTAAGCTCGCAATCCCTAGAAACTGCGACCACAACGCATCCGACTTGCCAGAATCATTTACAGCAATAGAAGCCACAACATTCGGCGTAGGGCCTGCGGATGCGCCCTCTTCAGGAGGCATGACATAGACTGAAAAGCTGGTGATGTTTGCGAATATTTCTCGACCGACATCTAGCACCGACACATACTGGGTTGCTGGGTCTGATGCTGCCCCAGAATATCGTGAGGTCGATTCATTGAATGCGCCCACAAGAAACGCCGCAACCCCTTTAGGCACATGACGCAAAGTATCTTGGCTAACGGCTGGCGTTCGGAACAAATTGTAAGCCAGATTACGATGACCGTCCGCGAGTCTTAGCGATACATCAAGCGAAATGCCCTTGTCCGAAACACCTAATTGCCCTGAGATTGATTGTAAGCTATTTGGATCAAGCATCGCCTGAGCCATAGCCATCTCTGGATTACCCATCGCGCCGGTCGCAAGCAGGCCGTTAATCATTGGCATCACTGGTCGAGCATTAATACAAAAATGAAGTAACGCATCTCCTCGGTCGCGCAGCACCTCAGCCATGTCAGGATTAGTCGCTAGCGAATCACGTTCCTTGCCACTGAGTCTTCGAATCACCGATTCAATTTGACCGCGTGAATTACTAGCCACGACCAAACGTGAAGTGAGTGTCACGAACGATTCGCCTTCAACTTCAAACGTAGGATAGCCACCGATGGGCTTAACTGTTTTTCCTGCAATAGGAAGCCCCGTCTCCAGCAGCCCGCGAATGACGTCTATATTGCCAGGGTGAAAAATTGCTACACCACTAGGCTCACCCTTAGCCATGTTGATGCCTGTTATCGCCACTGCCGCGCCACGAAGCCCTAACAATTCATTCACCAACTTCGGACTAATGGAAACTTTTCGCCCGCCAGCTAAACCAGCTTCCAAACCGTCTTCATCACCCAACACGCCTAGCTGATTTAACAACTTCTTCACTTGTTCACCGGGCTGATGCAACTCGATGAATGCGATGGTGGTCTCCGGCACGAGCGACGCGAAGTCCGTACTCATCTGCTCTTCCTGGCAGGCCAAAAGCCTTGCCTTCGCCTTGGCTCTCGTTGCTGAATCCACGCGCTTATCAGCTACGACAACTTCATACAGTTTCGCTGCCCCCGCGAAATCGTTATCCACTTGCTCCATATAATACGCACGATAAAACGCATTTTTCTTCTGCCCCGCATGCACCGTTGGCACGAAGGAAACCGCCCCGACGAGTAACAAGACTAAAATCTTGACTTTGATAACCTGCATCCACATAGCTGATTCTCCCATTTGGTAAGCCTATATATTGCGAAGTCGGCGCGACTCATTCGCGCACAACAATCACAGCGATCATGTGGGGATAGACACGGCTAACCGCGCGCCCGTTAGGGGATTCGTAATTGAAAATTGAATATTTTCCTTGAATCAGAATGATTCTTAGATTCTGCGGTGCTGAATTCAGATAACGGCTACTGCAATAAAACCTGCTCACCAGCACCAATAGCCGGGACTTCCGACGTGCCGCGAGACACATCGCTGGCATCAAGCGCGAAAGAGGGCATTATCACCACTTCGGCGCCTGGCTTCTTGTCGGCTGAGCGTGGCAATGACACCCCAGCCGCCGTCAACCAACGATAGCTCCGAGCGATAAGGTCACGATGAGCCGTATCCAACGAATCACTTCCCGAAGCATTTTTGACCGGCGAAAATTCCTCGCCTCGGTCAATCTCCAGGACCAACGGATTATTCGCCAATGGTAAAACATCAAAAACAAACGTCTCAAGTTTAACCGCGTTCGGCTCGCTCGGCACGATAACTTCACCCGACTCATTGACATAAGACACAGCTTTGACCGCTCGACGATAGGGCATCTGAAACGAACGCCCCGCTACACGCTCTACAAAATCTACATCGAAAAAATGGATAGCGGCGTTGCCAGAATCGAAGCGACGCTTCCCATTCGCATCGCGACTCTTAGCTAATGCCTCTGGGAAATCGGAATATTCCACCACTCGCACACGCCCTTGCTCGCTGCAAACATTACCCACCCGCTCAAGGTCATCAGCCTTGGGAATCACTTTGATAGCCATTTCTGAGCCGGTTGATACATGCAAACCAATGCCCAGAGGCTCGAACGGTTTCACCAGAGGATTATCAACCTGGAAATAACTAATGACAGTCACACTGCGCGCTTTAAGCTTAGCTAACGTTCCACTATCGACCAAGGCTTTGATTGACCCGCCATGCCCGTTAGGCGCGAGCGCAAGCCCTGACCGGCTGGACATAATAAGCTTGCCCGCTAAGTCAAACGCTGGCAGCATCTGCTGACTAAACATGTACACATCGTCGGGCGACAAACCGAACCAATTTTTGGATTCAAAATAAGCCAGCGTCTGCGCGTGATTCGCCTCGCTGGTCATCACGCACCAGGGAATGCTCGTTTCATATTTTTGTTGCGCCGCTGCGACCATCTGTGCGAATAGCTCGAATAAGGTGTACGAACCCACAGGCGTCACAGGCAACATCCCCTTAGGTCCATCAAAGCCCAGGCGAGAACCTTGCCCCCCCGCCACCGTCATCGCAGCCACCTGCCCCGCCCGAAGTTTTTGCTCCCCCACTTCGATCGCTCGTTCGTATTCCGCTTTTCGCTCCTCCGGCGGGTGACACGGAAAAACCTTCGCAGGTTCCAAATCACCCGGCGCAGCTACCACAGGCTGGTTCACGATATGCGTGAGAATCAGATCATCCAACACATCCCAAGGCACAGCTTCCAGTTCGCCCAGCAGACTAGCCTTCTCGTCAATTGTCAGACCATCCCAAAAGCGCAGCACATGCGCCTGCCCACGCGAAGACAACTGCTCCTGGCACGATGAAAACCTGCTATCTATTGACTGTGTTGATTCCAATTCGCCACTCTCCTACGCCGGTCTGTTATTTCGGACTATCGTAATAACCGGCGGTCCTCAGCCAGAAATTTGTGTATCCACCTTCATTCAATCGTCTAGTCACGCAACGAGGTCAAATCCTAGCCCTGAGACTTCCACTAGCATAGTCCAGGAATTCACAGATTGACGGGATATTAGCTCCGTCTAAGCTTTAGGGAGAACATGCGAACGATATCGGACGTGGGGAGTTCACGCAAATCGTTGGCCTTAAAAAGGTTACGATTTTCAGCAGAAATCGAATCCCAGCGTTCGATGAACGGTATAAGAATGATGTGTACGCGGCGAAATACGCAGGAATCTCCCTACGATCGACCTTCGCCCAGACCTCGAAAAAATAAGCCACTGAAAGCAGGTGCTTTCGGTCGAGAAAATACTATATGAGCCTAGGAAAAGTATTATTAGAGCGTGGCAAGATCACGAATCAGCAGCTTGAGCAAGGGCAAGAGCTGCGGAAATCCTCCGAGCGCATCGAACAATGCCTTTCTCGGCTAGGGTTTATTTCCGAGCGGGATTATCTTGAAATCTACGGCGAACAACTTTCTATTCCCCTGGTCGACCTCTCTGCGATCGAAATTGATCTAGAATTATTACAAACCGCGCCATCCAAAGTCGTTCACCGCGACCGCGTTATCCCCATCGACCGCCACAATGGTTCCATCCGCGTAGCTACCAACAACCCGTTCAATCTTTACGCCTTCGACGAACTCCGCATGCTGATGGGCGCTAAGATCGAAACAGTCTTAGCCACCGGCGAAGAAATTTCCCGCATCATCAAACAACACTTTGGAGTCGGAGGCCAAACCGTCACCGATATGATCGACTCTGGCGGCGGCGTCGAAGTTGTCACTGGTAGCGATGCCGAAAATGCCGACCTGATCGAACAAGCCCAAGAGGCTACCGTCGTCAAATTGGTCAACGAAATTTTGCTTGAAGCCATCCGCGACCGGGCCAGCGATATTCATATCGAACCTTTTGATGACGACTTAAAAATTCGCTACCGTATCGACGGTGTGCTACACGCCACCAACGTACCTCCGGAAATTCGTCGCTTTCAAGCAGCTATCGTTAGCCGAATAAAAATCCTTGCTAATCTCAACATCGCTGAAAAGCGATTGCCCCAAGACGGCGCGTTCAAAATCAAAGCCCAAAACCGTGACATCGATTTGCGTGTCAGCATTATCCCTACATCATACGGCAATGCGGTTGTCATGCGTATTCTTGACAAAGAATCGTCGCTACTTTCTCTTGAACAACTAGGCCTCATGGGTCAAGCGCTTGAAGGCATTCAAACGCTTATTAAACAACCTTACGGCATCATTCTAGTCACCGGGCCTACCGGTTCAGGAAAAACCACCACGCTGTACGCCTCGCTGAGTACTATCGTCAGCGACAAAATAAAAATTCTCACCATCGAAGACCCTGTGGAGTATAACCTCGGCGGCATTCAGCAGGTGCAGGTCAAACCACACATTGGCCTAACGTTTGCATCAGGCCTGCGTAGCTTTTTGCGTCATGACCCGGACGTGATTCTCGTCGGTGAAATTCGAGATCACGAGACTGCCGAGGTAGCCATCAACGCTTCGCTTACTGGTCACCTTGTGTTCAGCACGTTACATACGAATGACGCGGTAACGGCTTCGACGCGTCTGCTCGATATGGGTGTTGAGCCGTTTCTAGTTTCCAGTGCGGTCAGCGGAATTTTGGCACAGCGTCTGGTACGTTGTATTTGCAAAGGCTGTCGAGAAGAGTTCACACCCGACCCGGTTGATGTCCCACCTGATTTTAAGCTGGAACGCGGAGAAAAAATCTTTCGCGGCGCAGGATGCAGAGAATGCAGACACTCAGGCTATCGAGGTCGACTTGGTATTTATGAACTGCTTATTATCAATGACAAATTGCGTGAGATGATCGTAGAGCGAAAATCTGCTGGCGAATTATTAGTCGTCGCAAGAGAAAGCGGCCTGGAGCTAATGCGAGAAGACGGCTGGGCCAAAGTGCGTAAAGGGATTACGACCATCGAAGAAATCGTCCGCGTCACCAAAGTCGATGCTGTGATGTCAAAAAAATAACACGACCACACATTCATCCCATGAAACGAATATCAGTGTCTCACGCTACGAAAGACTAATCGTACACTGCACAAGGCTTTTTATGGACAGCTTGGTACGCAGGTACCGGTCAAGCAGCTTGTAGCACCAAACCCAAAATCGCCACTGGCAAATGCTATGACTTCCCTCAAGATATCGTTACTTGCGATGAGGCCATTTGGAATTTTAGCGTCAGTGTCTACGCGAGAAATATGAGGTGCGGAAACGATCAATTGGAATTTCTGCACTACCGCGACAATATCGCTAGCTGTTACAAACCCTTCCGGAGCTGACCACGCTCCGCCAGCAAACGATCCCACAAGATCGCCAAATTGTCGACCAGCCGTAAACTGAGGCGGGGTCGTAAATATCGATAGCGACGGCGAGAAAGTAGAATCGTCCGCTGAGGCGTCGATTATGTATTCATTCCCCGGCACGACTTCGCAGCCACGGATGTGAATGACCGAATCGGTCCACACGCAAAACTCCGCAACCTGTACTAACTCGCTTAATTTGCCATCTACACCAGCGTCTTGCAGCGCACAGCTAACATACCAAGGCGTACTTGACCCCACACGGGTCACTCGTAACGCAATAGCCTGGCCAGGATTCGAGCTTGGGTCAATGGACAGATACCGATCCTTAGTAATATCGTGAGGCGCAGGCGGAGATAGTGGCGGTACTAAAATATCGTTACAGTTGAACGATGTGCTTCCTAACGATAACTCTGCAGGCGTCGGTGGTGGACGAGAAAATACGCCGACACCGCCAAGCCCCATCGAACTCGTGATGGAAGATGGCGAAGCCGCTAGCGTAGACATTTCTACATAACCAATGCGCGACCAGGATGGGTCTATGCCTTGCGGCGTGAAATTAGACCCACCAAAATTTGCGATAATGCCATTGCTGTTATCAATGCCGCCCTCGTTTAGTTCTGGAAAACCTGCAGAATGAACAAGCGATGTAGCTTGAAAAACAGTGGGGTTAAAGGATAAATCTACATACATGCCCGTGACGCCAGTGTTGACAACACCAACATCACTAACCCACAACTCTACAACGAATGTCCCTGGTATACTGCTTGATTCACAAATACGACCAGGCAACATGCCAGGCTGATTGCTTACATCGACGGCGCTAGGAGATACGAAAGGGATCAATTGCAAAGCAACGTCCGTAAAGCTTTGACCGGCAGCCCATGCCATCGCGTTGGTTAACATCTGATCGCCGTCAGAAGTCGCATCCCAATATAAACTACTAACATCGCTGGACGGCGGGTAAAAACCCAGATCAACGCGCAGACCGGCAAGGTCTTCTCGATAGGCGATAAGCGGCGCGCCATCATCCCACTGGGCGACGATCACACTCCCGCTAGCCAATAACAATGTTGACGGGCGAGCGCTTAACAATCCACCGTCAAATGCTAAAACGCCATTCATAAGAGCGTGAGAAGGCATGCTAATGCCACCTAAGCTAGCTGGACCTGCCACATTTTCTAATTTAGGAACGATGACATCGTAGCCATCGGTCTCCCAACGGCCTGCTACATATCTTCCCGAAATGCTACTCGTGTTAGCAAACACAGCCATGACAACACCGCCACCACTGTCAACGTAGTCCGCTAGATTGTCCCCCAGGGTAACGGCATCCAGAAAATCCAAATTGCTCCAAACAAGTACAGCGTCATACAATTGTAAAGTTGGCAGCGTAGGTGTCATCAACCCGGCATGAATGATGTCTACACTGCTGAATAGACCAGTAGCTAGGAGCTTACCACTGACGTCGGTAAACAAAGCATCTGTGACATTGGCCGCAGCAGAAGCGACGATAGCAATATCGGCGCCGCCAGCAGTGCCAAACTGAAAAGTCTGAAAACTTTCTCTCGCACCGTCTGGAGCAGCCGCTTGCGTCACATGCCCCATCGACATGACGACCAATAGCATCGTTAGCCAAGCGTTTGTATTATGTTTGTTCTTGCTTCCCATAACCCTAAATATCACTTTCAGCTTTAACGTTGTAGCCGTTGCTGTTTACTTATCCGCCCGGACGTACGTGCGGCGGAATTACTGATAACGCCTAACTCACCCAACACGGGCGGTGGCTGCTCAGCCGAGGTCTTGAAAATGACGTTATCAATGACCGACTGATCGATTAACAATCGTTTTCTAAGCACCTCGCTATATACCGCTCGATAGTCAATGGTGGTGCGAATGGCATCTGAATCAATAGTCAAAGCAGGATCAAGCCCAGCCCAGCCATCGACGCCGCCTAGTGTCTTTTTCGCGTAGACGCCGCCGTTGATATTTCCGCCCATGAGCATCATCAACCCGCCATTGCCATGATCCGTGCCCGCGTCTGCATTTTCGTTTATCTGCCGGCCAAACTCTCCCTGACAGACCAACGTGATTCGATGCCAGTCGTCTTGAAGATCAACACGAAACGCCGCGAGGTTTTGACTAATATCTTTCAAACGGACGTACATGTTCCCATCTTTGAAAGTTCCAATGTCAGCATGATTATCCCAGCCGGTGCGGTCGGTATATACGACTTCAACATTCACACCGCCGCGAATCAAAGCCGCAGCATTTAATAATCGCTGCCCAAATGATGAGTTTGTATATCGCGCGTCCGGGTGAGGAGCGATAGACACCTGCTGAAGCAAATCGATAATTTCAAACGTATTTAACACGCCACTCTTTAGTGGGTCTTGAGTCTGGGCTGCGTACCTAGCCGACAATATGTCCGTGCGTTGCTGAGCGGTGGCTGAACTCCCCGGCAAGACCACTTCGCCAAGCGCCTGAAACGCCAGCGTCTTTTCGGCAAAAGCAAGCATTTTAGGTACTAAGCGATTAGAAGAAAAAGCCGCACCGCGAAGTGGACTGCCCAAGCTTGGGGCGATGCTTAAATATCTCGCCAGCCATCCCGTGATATCGGTCTGGGGCTGATTCGGAGTACCAAATTCTATCAAAGCCTCTGCAGAAAAGTGCGAACGATTGGTATCCGGTGAGCCAGCCGCTGGAATAAATGCGACCTCCCCCGCCTGAAAAAATTCGTAGATAGTATTTCGATCTTCAACACCCAGATATTCCCGATCGCCGTATGCTTTGTTGATACCAAACGCATCACTCCCCACAGTCCCTAAATCCAGACATCTATTAGCGCCGAGGTCAGGATCATTGGCATCCGGCGGATTGATCCCGATAGTAGGCCTCAGTCCGTTCGGAAATAACTCCGCCCCAGAATTATAAGGGGCCATGTAAAGCCAGGGATCGCTATAAGGAATAATTTGAGAAAGTAGATCAGGGCCTCCACGCCAAAAACATGATACGAGAATGTCAGGTTGAGCGCCTCCCTGGGCAGAAGCCTTTGATAGCGATATCCCCGGAAGGACATGAGACGCAGCCACTACGCCAGCCGCAGCCGCGGCAGATTGCCCCATGAATGCGCGGCGCGTAATCTCGCGGTATTCGTTACAAGCCTTCCGATCGTCACGATATTCGTCGTTGCGATCGAGCGGTTCTATATGTCGCGGCTTATCCATAATCTTAACAACTCCAAATGTTCATCAACCATCAATCTCTGCAACCCATAATCCGCATCTATGATTAGATGAACTGATACGTCGGCAAACTCATAGCCAACCCAAGCGCTTCCTTTAGTCTTGATTCAGAAGCGGTGCCAAAGCCAATAAAATCTTGGATGGCTTCAACTTCTTTTTGCGTCATTCGCCCGCCAGTCAACAACTCATTCAACCCCTGGGCTTGCGTGCCTGGCGCCGAGGCATTGACTGAAATCAACAAGTTAGTCACGCTAAAAATCACGACATCAGTAAGGCTGCCGCGGGATAAGGCGTCTAGATAAGACCATCTGGGAATAGCCCCTCCTTCCGACCAGGTCTTGCTATCAAAAGGCCCGTTAGGAGGCCCCCAGAAGTTCGGGTGCATTCCCATGCTGTCCATATAGAAACTAAGCAGCGATAAAAAACCAGGGCTGGATACAGACAAATCTGCACCAACAGCTCTTAGCGATGAAGTTGTCAAATCAAGTGGGCGCCGGAACTTTGGCGTCGAAGCATTCGTCAACACATCTTTCTGCAACATGACCGAAAGCATAGAACGAATGTCGCCAATCGGATTACTGTTTAAATAAGTCCACTTCACCATCTGAACAACATCTTCAGGCGGGTCATAAGAATAATTGATGCCGCCCAGAAAATGCCTGCAAAGCTTCCTGGAAATATAGTCCGCCGTGTTAGGATGCTCGGTTAATATCGTAATCGCTTCAATGCCTTCGTTCATCCCGGCTGCGCCACTTTGCCCTTGAATCAAATTCCCCAGCAGCATTTTATCGCCGGTGTCATGTGTGCCGGTGATAAAGCGGAAATCGCCATACTCATAAGTGCCACCGCTGCAGCCGCCAGCGCTCAAACAAACCGACCAACCAGTGAGAATCCTGGCTAACTCTTCAATGTCCGTTTGTGTGTATCCATTATCTACGCCAAGCGTATGAAGCTCCATCACCTCACGCGCGTAATTTTCATTCGGAGCAGAGGCTACATTGGTATTATTGTTCAAGTAAAATAACATAGCTGCGCCCTGAGACGACGCCTGAATTAGTTCGGGCACCGAAGTCATGGCGTTGGCAAGCACCTTATCTCTTAAGAAGGCCCACAGGATAAAACGCTGAGTCGTAGAGCTATTGATGTCAATATTGAGATGCTGGTTCCAAAACTGAAACATGCGGTAGTACAATTGTGCTCGACCATATACCTGCCACATGATTTGAATGGTCGTAGCTTGTCGCAGCGGATTAAAGGACATATTCATGGGGTTGTAAGCGATCAAAATCTCTAGAGATGACATATTTTGAATGTCATAATCGACAAGTTTCGCTTGCAGCGCCGGATCATTCGCGCCAATGAGAGTCTCATAATTCAACTGCTCTGCTAAATAAGCGTCATAGCCTAAGCTCTCGGCATACTGGTAATCAGCTAAACTGAATCCGCCCGTGATTCGGTCAATCAGCAACACCAAGTCTGGATCAAAACCAGCGCCAGCAACATTCGAAGACGCAGATGTCGCAGCCTTAGCTGAGACTGCTTCCGACAGGAATCCCGCTGCGCCGCTAAGGGCAGAAACCCCGAGAAACTGTCGGCGCGAAGATGCATCACCTGATCCATTATTGTCGCTCGTCAATGGTTGCATTGTCTTTGATTTCCCAACATTCATATCCTAGCCACTTTGCTACAAACGATTCAACTTCTTAAATTTAACGATCTATCCGCTCAATACTCTTGGTAGACAAATACGGATGTAAGACTTTCACCAACGCAGGATCAATCGATCCCACGCCAACGCCAGCCATACCATGCTCGCGCGGAATAATTGTCAACGAATGGCCAATCAACATATCCTTTATCGCCTTGAAGCGAATCGTCCCAAACGTAGCCCGTTCGCCCACACCCAAACCAGCGTCCAATGTTGCACCGCCAAACCATTGCACAGCCTTCGCCCGCACAGTGCCCGAAGCAAACAGCGGGAAGGCTGCGTCCGTCGCCGCGTTAATGACCGCAACCTGAGTCGTATCGAACATGACATCCACAAAAACGCCAGATACACCTAGTGCCCCAGCCGATTCATCGCGGATAAACAATGAGACTTCAAATTCTTCGCCCGCAGCCACAAATGGCTTATCAGTCTCCCAGGAAATACTCAAAGCAGGCGACGCGAGAATTGAGTTAGATAATCGGCTAATTCCGCCACTGCTTTCAGGAGGCGACACAGCGGCTATTTTGTCTCTTGTTCCGTCTCCAATAAGGGGCATACCAGTGTCACACTTACGACACGCTGGTATGTCCGCCTGGCTAACAGATGCGCACGATTGCAACCATCCTGCGGCAAACCAGCCTACATCACCCGCGTCAACAAAAGCGCTACAATCGAAATCACATGCACGATCAAACCCGGCATCCCCCAAGGCAGTTAGCCAACACCCTGCGAAAATCCCGGAATCCCCGGCGTTGATAAACAAATCGCCATCCAGGTCGTAAACACAACTGGATTCAACGCCGAAGGTTTCAGCATCCCCAGAAACATCTGCGGGATTGACCAAGCCATTACCGACTGTTGAAACGCCTGACGGACCAACATCAACCGTGATCGTAGTACTAGCTGGGCAATCCTTAGACTGTAAATCAACAACGGCAATCCGCCGCCATTCTGGCGCAATACCCACGCCGGACGCAGTTAAATCTACGCCGCCAAGATTAGTAATTGTACCCGCAGTGTTATCAACAGTTCCATCGACGTTTGATGTAAAAGGTGGACGGTGGTCAATAGTCGAAGCCTGGAAGGCCGTACTGTCAAAAGTCACATCGACAAAAACCTCAGCTAAGCCGGTGTTGACCGCCCCGCTATCGGTAGCCCAGATTTCAATCACAAACGGATCCCCCAATGGGAACACGCTATCAGAAACTGGAGGTGCCATTGCGGCGTCACCAGGCCCGGCGACATTACGTACGACAATCGCTAATTCTACATCAACACCTTCGCACTCATCGGGAATACCGTTGGTGTCCACATCAAGACTGAACCCGCTGGTAATGTCGCAACTATCTGCTAGGCCATTACCATTACAGTCTTCGCATTCGTCTGGAATCATATTGGTATTACAGTCACTCGATGCGGGTCTGAACGTGATATCGAATGCCGTCACCAATGACGTAGACTGAGGCAAAATCTTAATAACTGCACCTGTAACGCTATCCAATTCCACAACTGCATTTAGCAACGAATGGCCAAGATACAAATTGCCATTGGGCCCGAACTCCAAAGGCGCCAGAAAAAAGCTACCGTTACCGCCAAGGTCTGCCAGCAAGATTCGATCGAACACACCCGTCGTACCGTTGTAGACCTGTATATTATTAGAACCCGTATCTGTCACATACAAATCGCCGCCAGGCCCAAATGTTAAACCGACAGGATTGACCAGCGTTCCGCCGCTTACAAAGTTGCCGATGACAGTTCCGGTCACGCCATCTATCTGCACGATCTCACCATTGGTAAAATCAGCGACGAAGATATTGCCCGCCGAGTTAAACTCTAGAGAAAACGTAGCGGGAGGAGCCGCTGGATTAAGCTCAGAAAATTCTCCAATGGGTGTGCCTGTTATACCATCAAATTTGACAACCTGCCCATTTGTATTGAGGGCATAAAGGTCTTCATCCGGGCCAATTTTCAAATCGATGATTCGTGGAATAACAACGCCGGTAAAATCGCTGATCGCAGCCCCCGTAGAGCCATCAAACCTTAAAATTGACTGAGAAGTAAAATCACTGACCAAGAGATCGCCCCTTGGCGAGAAGACAATGCCCGCTGGCGATAAGAGGCCGCCAGTCGTCGCCGATATAAATTCGCCCAGCAAAGAACCAGACACTGGATCATATTGCAATACGTTTCGAGACGTAAAACCCGTCACAAATAAACCGCTGGTCCCAGCTAAGTTGCATTGGTCGGGCGCGCCATCCCCATTGCAATCAGTCTCTAATCCGCCAGAAATATCGCACGCATCCAAAATGCCGTTGCTATTACAATCTCTGAACCCCTCACATTCGTCGGGGATGGCATTCAAATTACAATCCGGACTTGTCGCGTTAGCGATGTCGCAGGAATCAGCTAAACCATTTCCATTACAATCTTCGCAGTCATCAGGAATGGAATTGGTATTGCAATCGCTGCTTGTGCCACTACTCAGATCGCACTCGTCTGGAATGGCGTTTGCATTGCAATCCTGACTAACCTGGAACGACTTGAATTCCAATGTAATCGAATCCAGCGTGCCTTCATCAAACTCCGAACCGTCGTACACGCGAATGGTCCAATCGCCGCATTCAGATTCACCCGCAAAAGTAGATAAAGTCCCAGGCCAAGCCGTTGCGCCAGCGTCCGGATGATATTGCCCTATACCCGAATTCGCATCTTCAATGCTAACGGCAAATCGATCATCTAGTTCTAAGTCCAAAGATGAATCGCTTAGCCCGCAACATTCGCCGCCACTACAGAAAGGGTCTAACTCAGCATAACCAATCCGACTAAACAATGTCACCTCGCTGCCGCTGGGACTAACCAACACAGCGACCATGTCGCCAACCCAGCTATGGGTCGCTTGCAGGCTAACCGTCAAATTTTCGACCGTGCCACATTGCCCTGCAAAATCTACAGGAATCGTTTGAGATGTAAAAGTTGATCCGCCAGCAGCACAATCTGGAATCGTAACGCCAGGAGAACCGAAGTTCACCGTAGCTGTTTTGCCTTGATCGCCGGGAACTAAATCAAGATCGTCAGGAATCAGGTTTGTATTACAATCTAACTCGCATTCATCGGGAATACCATTTGAATTTAGATCGGGACTCTGCATCGTTAAGATGTCGCAAGGGTCAGCTATGCCATTCGTATTGCAATCTGGCTGACACTCATCTGGCACATTGTCTCCATCGCAATCAGACGCGCCGCCGAGAACATCGCAAACGTCAGAGGTACCATTGGTATTGCAATCTGGATCGCACTCGTCAAAAACGCCGTCGTTATCGCAATCAGGCAATGACTCGCATTCATCGGGAATAGTGTTGTTATTACAATCCGGCAATCCTTCGCAAGAATCCGGGATCGTATTCAAATTGCAGTCAGCCGCCCCACCAATGATGTCACAATTGTCTGGGATGCCGTTACCGTCGCAATCCAGCTCGATGGCTCCAGCCAATTCGCATTCGTCAACGATACCGTCATTGTCGCAATCGGCCAGCGACTCACATTCATCAGGAATTCCATTGCCGCCGCCACCCAGGTCAGATAGGTACGCCTGCAAATCGGTATAATTATCGGGCGTCAAGTTGAACGTGCCGCCAGTATGAAACACGCATCCGCTGGTTTTCCATTGATAGGTATAGCGACTACGACCGCGATGATTCGGCGCGGTCCCACCAAAACCACCAAAGCCATGACAAAGCGCGCAGTTTGCATTGTGAATCAACTGGCCAAAGAACATGCTGCCAACATTAACGCCCCCACCGCCGCAATCGACCACAACCTGATTGATTAAATCGCATACATCAGATGCGCCATTGGATTGGCAATCCGGGTCGCATTCGTTCAACACACCATCGAAATTGCAATCTAGCGCGAAATTTAGCGAGCAATTAGAATCAAGTTCGCATTCGTCCGGTGTACCATTATTATTGCAGTCATCCAAAAATTCGCAGATGTCAACGATACCGTTCGAATTGCAATCGGTCGCCGCATTGAGAGTGCAAATGTCGCCTGGAAACCATGTTCCATTTTGGCTTTCGCAATCAATCTGAGTTAAAGCTTCGCTGCATGAAGTGGGTAAACAGCATGCACCTGTCCCCACATTGCTCAGGTCAGGGCTAGCTAGAAGCTGAGAGCCTTCCCGCGACGGAGTCTTTCCGAGAAGCATTTCGCCGCGAGACATGCTGCCATGCCCAACAAATGTCAGCGAAATAGCTATAAAAACATAGAACCGACAATTACTTCGAGTCATAGACGCATCCCCTTATATTTTGGCGATTGTATCACTACGATTTGAAAAAAGAAAGAAAAATATATTTTCCGTTCAAAAATGCGAAGCTAAAGTCTAAACGTCATCCGGAAACATTAAAGTCGTGCAGGATAACAATTGTCCAACCTTCGATTAGCACGAAAGCTGACGTACAGTGAACACCAAATTGAATTCGAAATAATTAAAGGCCGGGAATTCATGGGGTGAATTGATGAATCGTCGATGAAGAACACGATTCAAAGTTTTAGACAATAGCTCACGCTGCTCGGATTCCGTTGCCTAAATTATTCAAAATCCGTAATGTACCCTTCCCATATATTATGGCAACGGTTACCTCGTTCGCGGAGTTCAAGAACTTAACTCTGCTTTGTGAGTAACAAATACATCAAAATAACTGAGAATTGCTGACATTCCAGCACTGAATCCGATCCGGAAATTACTTGCAAAAAAATGAACTATCTGAAACTTCGAACCTCACTAATTTGGCCATGGAGCTAATTTATTGACATCGCTCACGCAGGTATGCACAGGGAAGGATCGTAGACTCTCGCGTAAAGTGTATGAGGTCTCAAAAGGGTAATCCGAAGTAGCCTAATGCCGTAGGCTTAAATTTTTTCTGGGATAAAACCACGTCAAATTTTTGAAAAGGTGAGCCAAGATTCTGTCACAGCTCACTCATGCCATTATGCACCGGCTCGACAATAGCCGTTTTTGTCCTTCACAGTGGCTTTTCGATCATTATAACCTTCTCGACGCTCAGGATGTCTTTTTTAAAATAATTTTCCAGAATCGTACACTAAACGGGTAATGTTCTTGCGAATCACAAGAACGCCTGTGCGATAAGAATTAAAAGCCCAACCAAATTCCCGTTGATTTCCCCAACTCTATTTTGCTTGGCAAAAAAACTCCACTAATTTTTCTTGACTCTCATTATCTGTAACGCTAGTTTGGAAAAATGGCGTCTGTGGGGCTATGCAACGAACACAAACGTCAGTTGTTAGTTTCGTGCGTCAACACTTAACAGCCAAGACATCTGTTACTTGCGTGCAAATTATTGCCGGCAAGGAATAGTTTGTTTTAGTGCGTAGGACGCCGAAAGGTATACTTATCTATTCGTGGCGAAGCGTCGATTTATTAATTTTTTATTTTTAAAGGAACGAACGAAATTATGCACAGAAAATGCGAACGATTGTTTGGGCCCTGGTTCCGTTACCTTGTCGTGGCTACCGCGATAGTAGGTATAGCTACCTTGGCAGGCGAGGGGTCTGCCAGCGCAGGTAGCGGAGAAATTCTTAATGTCACAGCGATTCAATTACAGCTTGGCTCATCTAATGATGCCTGGGCAGCGGACGCTGTTCGTATTCCGGGCGCGTCACCAGCGGCGGCCATTGCAGTGCCAATGACGAAGCATCCGCTTGTCTATTTTGACAACGCTGGCCTAAAGCGCGTCAGTGTACTGGTTTATATGAACCCAACACTCACCAAGCAATCTGTGCAACGTAAGGGTGTACGCACTTTTACCGCGACCATGAAAGGCACGGTAAAATATGAGTACGGGGCCGTTATGCCCAATGTACTCAACATTCGGGATTATCCTGAATCGCAGATTGACGCTTTGCGCAAAATGGCTGGAGTCTCCAAAGTTGAGCTGGACGAATACCATCCTAATGTAATTAGGTTAGACGAAGCCACGCCGCTTGTTCGCGGACTGCAAAGTCAACTGACGGCAGCCAATCTGCCATACGATGGCACGGGCATTCGCGTTTGCATCGTTGATACCGGTATCGACATGGACAATGTGATGTACGCTTCGCGCATCGATGCGGCGGCGAGTTTCGACTTTAACAACAACGACTCGAACCCTGACGATGATAATGGCCATGGTTCTCATGTGGCTGGTATCTCTGTTGGGGGCACGGGTATCACGGTAAACTTAGGATGCGACGGCGTCGAACCTCTACAAGGTATGGCTCCAAATGCCACGCTCATCGGGGCTAAGGTATTGAATTCCGCTGGTGGTGGTACTGATAGTAACATCATCGCGGGCATCAATCACTGTGCAGACCAAAGCGCCACTGGCGGTCGGGCTGATGTAATTAACCTTAGTATTGGTACGGGCAACTTTACGGGTACATGCGACTCGCATAGTTGGGCAGTAGCTTCTAATAATGCAGTAGCTGCGGGTGTCGTGGTTGTGGCTGCTTCAGGTAACGAGTGCAACTCAAACTCAATGGGTTCCCCGGCGTGTGGCTCAAGCGTCATTGCCGTCGGTGCGACGTATAAAGCGGCGTATCCAAACTGCGAAGACGCGACATCAAACTTTAACTGGGGTTGCTGCACGAATAACAGCCCAGGAATCGACAGTATTGTTTGCTTTAGCAATCAAAGCGATTTGCTGGATGTGTCTGCCCCTGGTTCTGTGATTCTTTCGGCTAGCAACGCTGCCGGTGGAATGTCCCTGAGCAACAAAAGCGGAACCAGCATGGCCTCCCCAATGGTTGCAGGTCTTTCGGCTTTAATTCTCGATGCTGACCCAACACTAACGCCGGCTGAGGTTCGTCAGATACTTCGGGACGGAGCTACCGACATGGGCGCACCAGGGTTTGATCGCGCTTATGGCTATGGTCGAATCGACGCAATAAATACTTTGTCACTCGTGACACCGTGTATCAATAATACTGACTGTAATGATGGTGATGCTTGCACGACGGACGTATGTAATACGGGTACATGCTCTAACACGCCGATCTCATGCCCAACTGGACAAACATGCAATGGCGGAGTTTGCGAAGGTCAAGGTGCCTGTTGTACGGGTACAGCTTGCGCCATAGACAGTCCGAGCAACTGCGCTACAGCAGGCGGGTCATACTTAGGAGATGGCTCTGTTTGTGGCAGCGGTACGGCTGGTAATCCAACGATCTATTCTGCTGCTCCGGGTGTAGCTATACCTGATGGCGGTGGCGCTGGCAACGCAGCTACGGACACCATCAACGTCCCAGACACATTCACTATTGGCGACTTAAACGTTGATGTGACTATCAGTCATACATGGGTTGGCGACGTGACAGTAACTATATCTCACTTGGGCACAACTGTATCGATAGTCGATCGACCTGGTGTCCCAGGTTCTACTTATGGTTGTAGCTTAGACAACTTCAGCGGCATCCTCCTGGACGACGAAGGTACTGGTGGCACAATGGAAGCGCAGTGTGCCGCGAACCTGACATCTCCGCCTAATTATACCCCTAACAATTCTTTGTCAGCTTTCGACGGCATGGACGCAGCTGGCATTTGGACGATCACTGTATATGACAGCGTGTCAGCCGACTCTGGTACCCTCAATAGTTGGTCCTTGCACATCGACGCTCAAGGATCAAATCCTTGTGTTGGCGGTTGCACGAACAATGCCCAGTGCGATGACGGCGTGTTCTGCAACGGTGCAGAAACCTGCGTGTCTACTGTTTGCGTGCCTGGCACGGTCGTAAATTGCAACGATGGCGTGGGCTGCACGGACGATTCCTGCAACGAAGCAACGACGAGCTGCGACAACATTGTCAACAACGCGAATTGTGACAATGGCCTATTCTGCGACGGTAGCGAAACTTGCGACGCCGCACTCGACTGCCAAGCAGGAACGGCTGTGAATTGTAATGACGGCGTGGGTTGCACGATGGTTGCGTGCAATGAAACCACGAATTCTTGCGACAATACGACGAACGACCTTGCCTGCGACGATGGCATTTTCTGTAACGGCGCAGAAACCTGCGACGCAGCATTAGATTGCCAATCTGGTTCAGCAGTAAATTGCAATGATGGCGTGGGATGTACGGACGACTCCTGCAACGAAACGACCAACAGTTGCGATAACATCGTCAATAACGCAAATTGCGATAACGGCTTATTCTGCGACGGTGTGGAAACATGCGACGCCGCGCTCGATTGCCAAGCAGGCACGGCTGTGAACTGCAATGACGGCGTAGGTTGCACAGACGATTCCTGCAACGAAGCGACCAACAGTTGCGATAACGTAGTCAATGACGCGAACTGCGATAATGGCTTGTTCTGCGACGGCAGCGAAACCTGTAACGCCGTTAGCGACTGCCAAGCCGGTAGTAATCCGTGCTTTGGCCAAGCGTGCGACGAGGGGACTAACACCTGTGTCGCTTGTGTTATCGACGGGGATTGTGATGACGGATTGTTCTGTAACGGTATCGAGGCTTGCGTGTCTAATACATGCGTCGGTGGAAACGCTGTCGATTGTAACGACGGCGTAGGTTGCACTACCGACTCCTGCAACGAAGGTACCGCTTCTTGCGATAATGTCACGAATGATGCCGCGTGTAATAACGGGCTATTCTGCGACGGCGTCGAGACTTGTGATGCCGCTCTAGACTGCCAGGCTGGCGTCAGTGTTGATTGTAACGATGGCGTCGGATGTACGACGGATACTTGCAACGAGGCGACTAACTCGTGTGACAGCGTGGCTAACAACGCCGCTTGTGACAACGGATTGTTCTGTGATGGCGTGGAAACATGCGATGCAGCACTTGACTGTCAAGCGGGGATTTCCATTGACTGTAATGACGGCGTGGGTTGCACAAACGACGCTTGCAACGAAGCAACGAACTCTTGTGACAACACCGCGAATGATGCCAATTGTGGTAATGGCATCTTCTGCGACGGCGCCGAGACGTGTGACGCGATAAATGATTGCCAAGTTGGGGCCGCGGTCAATTGTAACGATGGCGTTGGCTGTACGACGGATTCCTGCAACGAAGGCACTTCGTCCTGCGACAATATCGCTAGCAATGCGGCGTGTGATGACGGCTTGTTCTGCAACGGTAGTGAGACTTGCGATGCTGCTCTCGATTGCCAAGCCGGGGCTTCTGTCAATTGTAACGACGGCGTTGGCTGCACGACAGATTCGTGCAATGAAGCGACCAACAGTTGCGATAACATTACAAGCAATGCAGCCTGCGACGACGGCGTGTTCTGCAACGGCAGTGAGACCTGCGACGCAGCGCTAGATTGTCTAGCTGGTGGCGACCCTTGTCCTGGCCAAGTTTGCGACGAGGCTACGACTTCGTGTGTGGCTTGTAATATAGATGGCGATTGCGATGATGGCCTGTTCTGTAACGGCTCTGAAACTTGCGTAGCTAACGCATGTGTTGCGGGCACTGCAGTGAACTGTAACGATGGTGTTGGATGTACTTCTGATTCGTGCAACGAAGCGACGAACAGTTGTGACAATATCGCCAGCGACGCGGCTTGTAGTGATGGCCTGTTCTGCAACGGCGTTGAAACTTGTGACGCCGTGTTGGATTGCCAAGCTGGCACAGCCATCAATTGTAATGACGGCGTGGGTTGCACGACTGACTCGTGCAATGAGGCGACCAACAATTGCGATAATGTCGCCAGCAACGCAGCCTGCAATGACGGCTTATTCTGCAATGGTAGCGAAACCTGTGATGCCACGCTTGATTGTCAAGCAGGCACGTCGCCATGTACGGGTGGCCAAACGTGTGACGAGGGAACACAAACCTGCACGACAACTGGTTGCGTAATTGATGCAGATTGTGACGACGGTAATGCCTGCACGGTTGATACATGCACGGCTAGTGTGTGCAGTAACGACTGTGCCACAGCGGTATCGGCACTCCCATATTCTGAGAATTTCGATGCAGGATTAGGATTGTGGACCAATACGGCTGGCGACGTCTTTGATTGGACCAGACGAAGCGGCACGACGCCATCGTCGAACACAGGCCCATCTGGTGATCATACATCTGGTAGTGGCTTCTATATGTATACCGAAACATCTTCGCCGCGTGCGGCAGGTGACACAGCTATATTTGAAGGACCATGTATGGACCTCAGTGGTGCGAGCAGTTCTACCATGACGTTCTGGTACAATATGAATGGTGCTTCAATGGGCACTCTGGACGCTGAAGTATCGTCCGACTGCGTAACCTGGACGAACGCATTCACATTGTCTGGCAACCAAGGCAACACATGGTTCCAGGCCACGATTGATCTTACGCCATATGTTGGTGCATCATCGGTCAAGGTACGTTTCATAGGCACGCGAGGTAGCAGTTGGCAAGGTGACATAGCTATCGATGACATCGACGTCACGATGGTAGCCGCAGCTAACTGCACGTTAGATGCTCAGTGTGATGATGGGAATGTATGCACCGACGACGCATGTATTGCTAATGTTTGTCAAAATACTAACAACAGCATCGCATGTAACGATGGATTATTCTGTAATGGCGCAGACGTTTGCCAAAGCGGAACTTGCACACCAGTTACCAGTCCGGGCGTAGCTAACGGCACATTCGATAGCAGCGCTTCCTGGACTTCTCTATCAGGTGGCGGGGCCATTACATTCCCTGGCAACCTTAATGTAGTCGGCGCGGACGCAGGCTCTGCGAGCTTCACTATGGCGAGCCAAAGCGGTGTCACTGTTACCGGCGCTAATTTGGAGTTTGACCTGTTGAGTTATTCAAGTGGCGACACGGGCGGCTGGGACTATCCAGTCTTCCATCTTAACGGAACCTACTATGGCCTGAATTCAAACGGTACACTCGGTGCTACGACGACAGGCGGAAATGGAAACGGCGGCACGGTAGACAACGCAGGCCAAGTCACAGTGTCGATTCATTACATTGTGAACATTGACACATTAGCAGGAAACGCCGGCCCTCACACGATAGGCTTTGGTGTCCATACTGCGGATGGCGGCTTTGGTGCGGGAACAGCCGTGTTCGATACGGCCATACCAGCAGGCGGAGCCATCGACCCATGCCCGGGCCAAACGTGTGACGAAGCCAATAATGTGTGCGTTCCATAATAATGGTACAAATACGCGGCGGTTATCGCCTGCGTTTGTTGTTAATAAGATCAGGTCTTAGGATTTGATCGAGCCAATATAAATACTATTGCGCGGGGCAGGTTTTTATGACCTGCCCCGCCTTTTTATGCGGTGTGTTGGTCCAGCGACATTTGCGCGATGAAATAGTACACCACCAGCAGAATGGCCAGCATTGAGGCAATGAAAACGGCAACCATGGCGTCCAGAAGCCGCCTGCAATAGGCACAGTTGTTAAGTCGTCGTCCCTGAAAATCCCTATATACCCTCCAATTAAAGCGTGAAGTGTTCATTTGGTTGTGGTATACTTTGCAAGGTTGTTATGGATAACGATCTAAAACCTTGCAATAGTTGCCCGGCATGGAGGCCGTATGAAGCCCAAACCTCAGTCTCGCGATTCGTTTGAACTTTTTCAAGCCCATTTTGATCAATTGCTAAATCCCCGTCACGAACTGATCTTGTTGGCTAATAAAATTGACTGGACGAGCCTGGACGCCGCCTTCGTGGACACCTATTGCCCTGGCAACGGCG
>JAJRPG010000008.1 GCA_024280855.1 Planctomycetota bacterium
CCACTTGGGCTAGCCAGGGCTAAGCTGTTAATCAGCTGTATTCTTGGTGACGCTCGGATAGAAGATTGGGATTACAACGGTCGCCTGGAAAGAGCAAAAAATGCACTTGACTTACAATGGGCTTTCATAGAGGTCGGGTCATCGACCCAACATTTCCTGAATTTGCTTAACCAAATGCCGGGTCGATGACCCGATCTACGCAGTTGCTCGACGACATTCACGGAAGGGACGCCATTAATCTATAGGGCGGCCTTTAAGAATCCTTTGAAATTCGTCGTTGATCCGTTTAGTTATCCGAGTAATCCGCTCCGTCTCATCTATGTCATCACCCGACATTTGGACTATTCCCGTCCACAGAGTTTCTCGACGTTGCAGGCGCATGAGCTTTATGTCTCTTTGCTTATAGTCACGGAAAGTCATAGCTCGAACTAAAGCCATGAGCCAATGATCACTTACAAATACAGCGGTCTTGCTCGCCTCTTTAAGGCGATTGTCGAAACTCTCGTTCTTGTGCCGGTTACTCGTGAAGAAGAATACTAACGCAGGCCCTTTGGCATTAGATGTGATTAAGCCCAATCGTTGCAGCTCGCTAGACGGCATAAAAAAACTTTCTCGAAAACCGGGATCCTCTCTTGTCGAAGTACAGTAACGACGGCCTTCATAGCGCTCATGTATACTCGATACAATTTTACGTTCTCGATGAATGTGCTTTGCCTGCCAAGCTTCTATCGCGGTGACAGGTTCGTCACCCGGCTCAATAGCGAATACTACGATTTCGGACGTCAATTTAGTGCCATATTCATCCTCAAGGGCACTTATCTCAGTTCTGGTCCAGCGGGCAAGTTTTCTCGCGATCCACCAGTCTTGAGCGTAGACCAAAATCCCATTGTCAGCATGGCGACGCTGTCGATTCAACAGCTTGTCCGGCCAACGATCCCGATGGGCGTTCGATATGTTGATATCTTGGCGCGTCCCACCGCAAGCGGAAGTAGTAAAAGTGACACAAATCATAGCGAGTAATGTGATTGCTTTAGTCAATGAGTAAGAGCAGGCTCGAAAATGATAATTGGTAATAACTCTTTGTCGGCCATTATCCTTCCGCGCAGAAACGCGCGCGTGACCGGTCATACTTCCAGAAGAAACCGTTTCAACGCGCCAATCATCCTTCATTTTTTCGACTCACCTATAACTGAGATGCAACGAGTGAAAAACTATTCCACACACGCCTTACAGAATCGTAAATGCAGGCCGTAATACACGCAAGTAAGCGACACCCACACGATAAAATGTAGGGCGAAGCGTGGTTTCAAGTATTCAAATTAGCCATGTACACATCATAACGAATAGATCGCCCCATGTAGGTTGTGCTGACGTCGGGCGAAATTGGCTCAGCTAATTTCGCACGTTTAACCACCACCCGCTTTAACGCGACACGTCGCGCAGCCGCAAGAAGCTCGAATGCGTCGGCATCATCACCAACAATTCCCCGACAAATCCGAAGCTCTTTCTTAACCGCTGCGGATTTCTGGCGAGGCGGGTGCATCGGATCAACATAAACAACTTCAGGCTGATCTGATTCTAAAATATCTTTTAACTTTTCTCGCGCGTCCCCCACCACTAGCGACATGCGCGAAACAATCTCCCGCAAAGTTGCGTCATCATCGACAGCACCACGCATCAAACCATCTTGGAGAATCGCACCGATCACAGGATTTCGCTCAATCATCGTAACCTGACAACCCAGGCAAGCCATCAGAAAAGCATCTCGTCCCAAGCCAGCCGTCGCGTCTACAATGTGCAAGCCGCCACCTTGCAATCCCAACGCCCGGCCAATTAACTGACGTCGCCCACCGCCGGACAACCTGCGATAGCCCGTCGCCCCTCCCGCGAAATCAACGCGCACCGGACGAACGTCTGGCGTTGATAAATCGCGCAAGCTCACGCCGTCAGAATCAACGACCAACAGAAAATCGTAACCGGAAACATCTTCGCCTTCGTCAACTAAAGGAACGGGTATGTTTTGAGCTAATTGCTGCGCCTTAGCCCGCGCAGCTTCATCGCCTCCAGTCGCACTAACTCCAACGCGAGACGATTGAATACCTGATTGATCTGCCATAGAAAATCTAGCCGCCGTGGGCATCGTTTACTTTTTGCCGAGCGCTCGTTGAGCGGCAAAAAAATCGGTGAGCAGCGCCGCACAATCCCTAGCCATGACGTCCCCTACGACTTCGACATAGTGATTAAGACGCTCATCCTGCGTGATAGAATAAAGCGAAACACATGCCCCAGCTTTAGGATCACGAGCGCCAAAGACCAGCCTTGGCAAACGTGATTGAACAATCGCTCCTGCGCACATAGGGCAAGGCTCTAACGTCACATACATCGTACAATTTTCCAGACGCCAACTACCAATCGCACTAGACGCCGCCGTTAGCGCAATCATTTCCGCATGAGCGGTAGGGTCTTGCAGTGTTTCCCGCTGATTATAACCCCGCCCGATGATACGGCCCTGATGTACAACGACCGCCCCTACTGGGACTTCGTCTTCATCCATCGCAGCCATCGCCTCACGGATAGCTGATTGCATAAATTTTTCTTCATCTTCAAGCACGGTTAATTCTCGATGTATAGGGGAGGGTTCGCTCGACTACTGCTACGACTTAGCCAAGGCAGAAAGCGCGTCTAACAAGTCATCGCTACAACCACCCAGGTCAACCTTCAACAACCGCTCAAGGCGGTCTCGCAATTCGTTAGCCACGTCTACCGCGGCGCTCAATCGCTGCGCATCCATGCCAATGCAATAGGTCGGGTCCGGCATTGGCCAATGCACACACACCGGCGCACCAATCCAGGTCGGACAGACCTGGGCCGCGGCGGCATCGCAAAGCGTAATGACAATATCGATAGGTATATTGTTGAATTCGTCCCAGCTCTTGGACCGCTGGTCAGCCATTGAAAAACCAAGCTGCTTCATGGCATCAACAGCTAGGGCGTGAATAAAACCCGCAGGATGAGAACCCGCGCTAAAAGATTGAACCTTATCCCCGCCAAGCTGTCTAAGAATAGACTCCGCCATCTGCGACCGACAGGAATTTCCGGTACACAAAAAAAGTATCGAGGGCTGATCTTGCATATTGAACTCAGAGACAAATTATATAAACGTCCATTAACTCAAAGAAACATTCAAAACGCGCAAAACCCACGCTCCAAACCTAGGCTCATCCTACCCTCGCACGACACACTCGTCGAGAATATCAGCACTATTTCAATTGAAATTTATAGTACGCTTGTTGCCTCTAGTAACTAAAGCATCACGGACAAAGCGTCGCGGCTCTCTCTGCACAAACATCGTCCCATCGTGTTGTGCAACAAAACGCATCTTCCTCGCATACAGATTGGCAACAGGTTTGATCGCTACAACCCATGCCGCTAGTAGCTTCAACATTGCAAGCGTTCGTGCTTCCGGTACAAGCCGCAAAGCCATTTACGATGCCATTGGCCTTGCTGGCGCATGTCTGGTCCCATGCGGTGTCACAGCAGAATGGATCAACCTGGCACGTTTTGTTGCAAGCAGTTACATCGTCGCAGCCTGGCGAATTATTGTTGGAGGCGTCAAAACAATCACCCGCCCCAGCCCCACAAGCTGCCGGACCTCGATCAGGATCATTTCCGCAATAAATCGTCAGTGTGCCGTCTCCCTTATCTCCCTGGAAGCCACCAATACGAATTAAATAATCCTTACCTGTCTCTGCCGTAAATATCGCACGGGCATTAGCGCCTGGTCCGCAATCGTCGTCGCTACATGCAAATGGCACGTCGGCGGCGATAGGACATCCGCTTCCTTCATATATCATCATCTTCGTGTCATACAAACTTCCACAGAGGCTCACAATAACAAGATTGGGGCACGAAGAGGTATACAAGTACCAAACATCGGCTTCAACATGCGTATAATTACCCAAGCTGCACGACGAAGGCGCATCCGTCTCGTCAGGCCCGTCAGTCGTAGCATCCGTAGTAGAAAATGATCGGTCTCCCTCACCAACTGCAATCGGAGTCAAACAGGAATCGTTCGTAAGTCCTCCGCCAGTGGTCGTCTGACAATTAGCGTCACAAGTCGTACCATTCGGAGGATCGCACTGTTCGCCAGACTCCACCATGCTATTGCCACACACCGAACCTGGAGGGTCTCCGTCACCGCCGCCTCCACCACCGCCGCCGCCGCCGCCACCGCCACCGCCCGACGTCGTGTTAGGACAGCCGAACGCGTCAACACTAGTACCTCTGGGTGTGTTCATGCAGTTATCAACATTATCAAGTACGCCATCCATATCGGTATCGCGTTCATTAGATGCACAGCCATTAGCATCAACAGCCGCCCCTTCCGGAGAACCTTCGCACTGATCGATATCGTCATTGACACCATCACCGTCCGTATCAGGCCCGCCCGCACTAACTGGACACCCGACCTCGTCGATAGCTACGTCGTCCGCAGTATTGGCACACTCGTCAACGTCATCATTTAATCCGTCGCCGTCGCTATCCCGCTGACTCGCCGCACAACCAGACGAATCAACAGCCGCTCCAGCCGCCGTGTTATCACAAGTATCAGCAGCATCAGAAACGCCGTCACCATCAGCATCCGGGCCGCCTATAGGACAACCCGTCGCATCAACCGTAGTATTCGCTGGCGTATTTGCACAAGCGTCGTCGGCATCCATTACCCCGTCGCCATCCGCATCATCAGCAGCGACTGGACAACCCGTGGCGTCCACTGTCGTACCAGCTGGCGTATTCGCGCATTGGTCACTAGCGTCAGTCACACCATCGCCATCAGCGTCCAACGTCTGCCCCGGCGTCGGGTCAGGCACGGTCATCGGCGTACATGCAATGCCCCCCGCTATCATTACCAATGCACAAACCAGGGCCAATGAACAGACTTGCTTCTTATCCCATACCAATTGCATACCACTCTCCTACCGTCATCTGCGCGAGCTTCAGCCATGACACACGCATGGAATACTGAGCGCGCGGACGGGTCCGCGTCTGCTAACTTTATGGCCAAACCAAGTGTAAAAGCAACCTCTTGTACATTCGCAGAAAAATTATCGGGACAAGATACTAGCTAAGCTGCCTTGCGGAACCTCGCCCATCGCCCTAATCTCCACTATACGGTTGATCTGGTAGGCAATAAGGCTATCGTCCGGAAACACTGAACGCAAAGATGATGAGATATGACACTCAGCTATCGGACTGGCATAGGCTATGACATCCACCGACTCGTCGAAAATCGACCACTCATCATCGGCGGCATTCAAATCCCACACGACAAAGGCCTACTAGGCCATAGTGACGCAGACGTCGTCCTCCACGCCGTCACCGACGCCCTACTCGGAGCTTCAGGCCTGGGCGACATTGGCGATTTATTCCCCGACACAGACCCGGCTTACAAAGACATCGACAGCAAAATCCTACTCACCAAAGTCATGGAAAAACTAACCGCCGCAGGTTACGCACCGTCCAACCTCGACATCATCATCCACGCTGAATCTCCCAAAATGTCACCCCACAAAAAAAACATCGCAGCCTCCATAGCTAAGCTAACAAACCTCCAGGCAACCCACGTCTCCGTAAAAGCCAAAACCAACGAAGGCGTAGGACCAGTAGGCCAAGCCCAAGCCATCGCCTGCACAGCCGTAGCCATGATACAAACCACAAATCAACAATAGCGATAGCGGTAATGATCCGTCATACGCATAATGATCCGTCATGCCCGCAACGATCCGCCATACCCGCGACCCGCAGTAGCCACGATCCGTCATACCCTTCACCATTCGTCATCCCCGCGAAGGCGGGTATCCAGCATGTAGGTCAGGCTATTGCCTGACATTCTTACTTCCAAAATGCTTCGAGGCACGATCCGGTACACCATGCGTATTGATTAACTCGGTTCACACCTTGAGCCAAACTGCGCAGGACATAGGATTGAACATCCATCATCGACTCCCCCCAGGTCCAAAAAGAAGGACCAGGGCCACCCGGTGAACAAAATCTATTAGAAGCTAAATTCTTACAAGCAATCCAAATCTTCTACTGCGTCCCAGAAATCGTTCTCATGCACTAAGAGAATCTGGTGACCTTGTTTTCGCAGCGTAACTGCTTGCTCCACTTTTCGTCCATAGCAACTATAGCACCAGGCAATGTTACCCTTAGCTCCGATGATCAGGTAATCAGTACTATGCGTTATTCTGTTTGAGAATTCAGCTCCAAGCGCCGTTATTTTTACTTCGAGCTGTCTGCGTGTTGCCTTTTCGGAGCGACCGGTAAAACAAAAAACGCTGTCATCAAAATTAATCGCAGGTTGCATCGCACACACACCGGACAACTCACCTTCGGTATCGTTCAATGGCATTTCAAGCGCATGGCTTCCATGGTCTGCAAAATCCGAAAAGTAGCTCATTAGACGCCGATGTTCTTTTAAGTCAATCTTTCCATCAGCTAGAACATCAGTGATGAGGCTATCTAATTCGTCGAACGGCCAGAAACCCTTGAGATGGTCATGTTCAGTTATCCAAGCATCCAGCGCATTTAACTCTTTCACATTGATTACGCTATCTATGGACACACCTCCGAGTATGCCATGTAATTTCTGCATGTCTGCCGTGACGCGGTTAAAGAATGTATTCTTAGGCTGGAATTTCTCACACATCCATAAAATATCTTGCACTTCTTCGGTGTCTAATTCGCCATCCTCAAGGGCAGAATCAAAAAGTTCTGTTACTTCATCAAACGGATTGCGATTCTTGAATTCCGAATTTTCATCTAGCCATGCCTGTATTCCACGAGCCTCTTTAATCGTAATTTCTCCATCTGCTGCTATTCCAGTTAGCAGGCCGGCGAGAGTTTGTAGTGCTAAGTCGAGGCGCTGTGGCCCCGTGTATTTGAGATAAGGTCGATTGTCTGCATGCTGCTTATCCTGCCATCGTTCGTTTTCTGTCATTATTATCACCTTCGATTACAGAACAAAAAAACATATCAATTAACCAAGCGATGCCAAGACAGATTTCATATGCGCAGTAATTTCGGCTTGATAGGAATCCCAATTTAGGTGAGCCGACATTGCTGGAACGATTGCACCCATTCAGTCAACAACCCATTGTACAAATGCCCGTTCAATATTTCAAGGCCTCGAAAGCATGTTGCCAGGGCACCCGGCCCTTCTTTTTGGGCCTGGGGGAGTCGAAGATTAACCCACAGTACCATTCTCCGCACGCAATAACGAATAATTTAATCCTCATTCCTGACGTAGCCAGCCGGCATTTCACGCCCCCTGATCTCTCTAGCAAACAGCTTCGATAGATCACCGGCGTTGTTCTTTACATGGAGCAACGCTTTTTTGCCTCTTCTATGCCCGGGTCTATTGTGCGGGAATCGACTTCATGTTAGAAGCACGTCTTCTGAAGTGTTGTGGTTTGAGCCAAGGATGTAAGTGAAGAGCGAAGGACGGTCCGAGAACTATGTTGCTAGCTTCGGCGTGCCCGAAGTGGTGGCAACTGAGACCCTCTCCAATTTTCCCCTCCCAAATTCAAATTTGATTGCCTTCCCTACTCGGAGCTTGCTCTGACAAGGGATTTGTTTAGGTAACACCGGACATGCCAATCGCATGCTGAGGGTGTCTTGCGCTGTTCGTTTGGCGCGTGAAACTCTCTATCGGGGATGCCTTTATGACAAGTTATTTAGCTAACCAATAAAAGAGACAGATGTCCATTTTTAATCTATTCCGCCGTGGAAACTACAACCTTAAGAACGAGCTGTTATCTGGCCTGACCGTAGCCTTAGCGCTAATTCCCGAGGCTATAGGTTTTTCTATCATCGCCGGTGTTCCGCCCTTGTCCGGGCTGTACGCTGCTTTTACTATCGGACTCGTTGCTTCCATACTTGGCGGTCGACCGGGGATGATCTCGGGCGCTACCGGAGCCATCGCAGTTGTCGTTGCGCCGTTAGTTATGACGCACGGCCTTGAATACCTACTCGCAGCCGTGATCTTAATGGGTGTGATTCAGCTGGTTGCGGGCTTTTTCCGTCTTGGCAAGTTCATTCGGCTCGTTCCCCACCCCGTGATGTTTGGATTTGTTAATGGGCTGGCAATTGTGATCTTCATGGCTCAATTGTCGCAGTTTAAGGCTGAATCAATAAACGGCACCGCGGACTGGCTTGTTGGTCCTGCACTGTACACCATGCTGTTTCTAGTTTCGCTAACGGTCGGCATTATTTGGCTATTCCCTAAGTTGACCAAAGCTATTCCCGCTTCCCTGGTGGGGATTGTCGCCGTCTCCGGCATTGTTCTCGGGTTCAACATTGACACCAAGACTGTTGGAGACATCGCTTCAATTTCAGGTGGGCTGCCGTTGTTTCATCTTCCGCATGTTCCGCTTAGTTTAGAAACACTACAGATCATACTGCCCTATTCTCTTGTCATGGCTGGAGTCGGTTTGATCGAGAGTCTCTTGACCCTGAGTTTGATCGACGAAATTACCGAAACCCGAGGTAGAGGCAATAAGGAATGCGTAGCCCAAGGCACCGCGAACGTGATCACCGGCGTCTTCGGAGGCATGGGCGGTTGCGCGATGATTGGCCAAAGTTTGATCAACATGAGTTCGGGCGGGAGAAACCGAATTTCGGGCGTAATCGCAGCGATGAGTTTGCTGGCGTTCATCTTGTTTGGTGGTCCCATTATTGAAAAGTTACCGATTGCGGCTCTCGTGGGCGTGATGTTTATTGTGGCGATCGGGACATTTGAGTGGGCGAGCTTGAAAGTCATTGGGAAAGTCCCGTTCCCCGATGTTCTTGTGATGTTCGTGGTGACACTCATCACTGTTTTCTATCATAACCTGGCGCTGGCCGTTCTTGTCGGAGTGATCATTTCTGCACTGGTCTTCGCTTGGGAAAACTCGAAGAGAATTCGGGCTCAAGTAAGAATTGATGATGACGGGGTCAAACACTATGAAATCTCCGGCCTGTTGTTCTTCGGATCCGTGGCGGGGTTCAGTAAGAAGTTCAGCCCGCATGACGATCCTAGCGAAGTGATTATAGATTTCGCCGAGAGTAGAGTTGTAGACCATTCTGCGATCGAAGCCTTGGACAAGTTGACTGAGCGGTATCTGAGAATCGGCAAGGTTCTTCACTTGAAGCACCTGAGCGCCGACTGCAGAAAGCTGCTGCACCATTCATCGGACATCATCGATGTGAACATTATCGAAGATCCAACATACAAAATTGTATCCAACGAGCTGTCGTGATGGTGATCCGAGCGTAGGCGATTGCCAACTCGACCGCACAGTCGATCGCGCGGCTTGACTGGGTGGCTGGGTGGCCCATGTCCTTCCTTTTGGACATGGGGGAGTCGATGATGTCTTCAGTGCCACATCATCGACACAGCAATGTCAGTTGCAATTATCAAAATGATGATGGTGATAGTACTCGATGATTTGCTGCGGCATTTTTCACTCGGCCATCGACTGCCCCACCTAGAAACGAGATCACAAATAGGTGACTGTCCCGTATTACTCCGCTCACGTTCTTCAGCCGCGACGTAGATCACAGGTGACGATTGGCCGTTCCGAAACTCGACTCAATATGCGCAACGATGCATTCGCGGCCTAGGCAGGATCACGGTGTCGGCCCCATGAATCCTTGCTGGAACAGCCCGTAATCTTCCAAATCGGTATCGCAATCTCTGTCGATGTCGCCCAATGATCTGCCCTCCGAATCCACGGCGACGTTCGCTGCTGTAAACGGGCATACATCGGTCGCGTTCGCCACGCCGTCGTTGTCTATATCCTGGTCACAAGCGTCGCCCATACCGTCATCATCGAAGTCGGCTTGATCGTCGTTCGAATCAAACACGCAGTTGTCGCACACATCGATGGATCCATCACCATCACCGTCATTGCTCTCGCAATCATCGGGGACGTCGTTCGAATTACAGTCGTTATTGTCGAGTTGACAATCGTCTGGAATATCATCCAGATTACAGTCCTCGCTCAGACCGAGGGATATATCGAGAAAATCGGGGGTATCGTTTGGCTGACAATCCGGCTCACATTCGTCGGGGAGGCCGTTGGTATTGAAATCGTTGCTGGTTCCGCTCATGATGTCCTGCTCATCGGAAACGCCATTGTTATTACAGTCCAAGAAGCAAATGCTCGGTATACCGGTGCAGGAAAACCCGTTTTCCACGACACATAATCCCGAGCAACCGTCGCCATTCGTTGTCATTCGTTGTCATGCCGTCATCGCATTGCTCGGATCCCTCGACCAAGCCATCGCCACATGTCGTGTTCTCATACCACACGATCTGGTTGCCACCACGGGTTGATGCTGAGAGAACGTCGATGTCTCCGTCGCCGTCTAGGTCTATCGCGAACACGGAAAGAGCAAAGAGTGCGGAGGTCGAAATCACCTGTTCGGTGAAGGTAGGGGGCGAACCGCCATCGCTCTTGTACCACGCGATCTTGTAGTCGTTTTCTGATGCGGAGAGGATGTCGGTGTATCCGTCGCCGTTCACGTCCGCCGCGAAAACGGATGCTGCACCGATTGCTTGGGTCGAAATTACTCGTTCGATGAAGGCCGGCGGAGAACCGCCGTCACTTTCGTACCACGCGATCTTGTTGTCATCGAATGATGCGGAGAGAACGTCCGTGTCCCCGTCACCATCGATATCCTTCGCGAAAACTGAAATGCCACGCATGGCGGAAGTTGAAATCACTCGTTCGGTGAATGTCGGAGGTCCCGTTTTGCCGGGGACATTTTCGTACCATGCGATCTTATTGTCAGTATCAGAAGCCGAAAGAACGTCGATGTCTCCGTCGCCATCCACGTCCGTTGCAAAAACGGACCAGGCCTTGGCGGCGCTGGTTGATATTACACGCTCGGTGAAGGTCGGTGGAGAACCGCCATCGCTTTCGTACCACGCGATCTTGTCGTCAATTTGTGACGCGGAGAGAATATCGATGTTCCCGTCGCCGTCCAGATCAGCCGCGAAAACGGAACGGGCTTGGTCGGCGGTGGTCGAGATCACCCGCTCGGTGAAGGTCGGCGGAGAACCGCCGTCGTTTTCGTGCCACGCGATCTTGTTGTCATCATATGAGGCGGAGAGAACGTCTATGTCCCCGTCGCCATCCAGGTCCGCGGCAAACACGGAAACAGCAGTAGCGACAGTTGTGGAGATTACGCGTTCTGTAAAAGTTGCGGGTGACCCACCGTTGTTTTCGTACCACGCAATCCTGTCGTCAAACTGTGATGCGGAGAGGACATCAGTGTCCCCATCTCCGTCCATGTCTATCGCAAAAACGGAAACGCCGCCGCCGGTGTTCGAGATTATTCGCTCGGTGAACTGCACATCTCCACCCCAAGCGGGTAGCACACCTGTAAGGATCGCGACGATACCTACAACGGGTCGAAATACTCGCGTATGCAACCCCGCTGCAACACTTCTGTGCTTCATCATATTTTTCTCTCCTATAGACATTGCCGCAGGGTGGCCGTCGTGGAATCTCCCTGTTTTTCAAAGTTTACAATACTGTTTTTCGATCTATATTTCAAGCAGATCGGCTCAATGTGAAAAAAGGGGGAAGGGAAAAAAGGGAAAGGGGGAAAGGGGGGAAAGGGGGACGGGGGAAGGGGGGACAGTCACCTATTAATTCCCCACAAATTAGGTAACTGTCCACAATTACTCCCAATTACTATTACTCCTTCATCTCGAACCAACGAAGTTACGGATTGACGGATTCGACGCCGTCGTTATCGTGGTTAGGCCGTAAGCAGGACTCCAGTGGATATACTTGGGGAAGGCTGTCGTCTGGGAAATTACCGGGCGAATGTGGACGTACCGCGGCACGGCCATATTCAAAAGCTGTTGGCCTGGTGTGCGTTTCAGTGCGAGGGTTACAATGCAAGGACACTATTCCCATCAACAAATCGAAAATTGGGTCGGCGACTTCTGTTCCTCCGACGCCATGCTTGCGTTTCCCAGTGATGTACGTGAATACGCCCCCGCGATCCTCGTTAAATTCATGATCGCTACCTGCGAAGTACGCGACATCGAGCCAGCTGACATCGAAGAGGCAGACTTGAAGGCAGCTTTGCTCGGGCCGATCGCCAAGTTGAATCTTCCGGAGGGCATCAAGAGCAAAGTGCCCGCGCTTTGCGGCAAGCTACTAAGTCATATGGAGGCCGAGGGCCGTCTGAGCGATGGGAATTTACTGGGTGCGTACACCCGAGCGCTGAGCGACGCCTTCCAAGACGCCGCTTCCGGCAAACCCAAACCCATCGTCCGTCCTGGGAGCCGACTCAAACGAAACGATCCTTGTCCCTGTGGCAGTGGCAAGAAGTACAAGAAGTGCTGCCAGAACGGGTAGCACCGGATATAAAAAATTCGCCGTGTAATTCGGCATAACATGCTGCACCTTCATGCGAAAGTTCTCGCCAACCGAGCAAGCCCAAAGATCAACCTGATTTCTGCGCTAGGGCAGACCGGGTGGCCCATGTCCTTCCTTTTCGACGTGGGGGAGTCGATGATATCTTTAGTGCCATATTAACGACACAAAAATGTCAATTGCAAATTTCAAAATGATGATGGTGAAAGTGATCGATAATTTGTTGCTGTATTTTTCACTCGGTCATCGACTCCCCTACCTCGAAACGAGATGGGCCACCCGGCCAAAAGAATTGATTTTCTCGGTACAAGAGATTATTATCACAGACATGATATGCTAATGATGCTTATGTGTAATAGGGAAACAATATGATCGATGCCACAAACGCTGTGCTTGAAAAATGGCAGCCTAAACTCGAATCCTTAGATTCTACAGACTCAGCTATTTGGACTCGGATTAGTTTGGGGTCGGTGGAAATATGTAATAGCATAGAGTGGACTGATTGGAGTCTAAATCCAATACAAGTTATCCACTGCATTGAATGCGGACATTGCCCTACAGGCATACAAGCTGACATTTCAAGGTTGGGTGAGCATGTATTGTGGACAATGCCCGAGGTGAATTGTAATGATGGCAAATTCAAAATTGATGAAATAGATGGACAAGAAGGCCAGCATTTATTGAATATGTTTGAGGGGACCGGACCGAAATATCCTGAAATTGTCACAATTTTAATACCAACACAAGTTTGGAATATTTGGCAATCGACATGCAAAAAATTGCCACAAGCAGCCAACATTCCCCAGACAACTCGTAAGCAGTTGGGGATAGCTTGGATTTCAGAAGCACCAAAAAAAATGGGACTTAGGTCAATGGAAGGCGCGATAGATTGTATTGAAAGTCAGTTGCTAGCATCTAGCACGATGGACACACCAGATGCTGTTATCGTCCTAACTTCACTCCTTGATTGGATTTCATCTGATCCACAGGCCCCTGTCATTGGACAGCTAAGAAAGCCTGTAGAATTAAATGCAGAGCTTGAGGAATGCTATTTCGACATTCCAGGCAATGATATGTGGCATCCTTTCGCGCGTTTGGGTGACAAATATACTTTTATGTTTGGCGATGATACCATCCTCTATCCAAGTCCATTAAAATAGGTCGACATGCAAAAGATTTCGGACTTGATCCGAGTAATCCACAGCATCGAAAAATGATTGAAAAAGAGCCTTCAGAAATATTAATTAAGAAAATCTATATCGAAATCCGCTCCACCGCTTTCATGGTAAATTTGTTCGGCCAGATGGCCTATGTCCTTCCTTTTGGACTTGGGGGAGTCGATGATCGAATCCCCAAAACCTTCAAACCTTCTTCTTGTCTGAAAAATCGCAAAAAACCGAACATGCCCCCGCCAGCGTCATACGATCCACAATTTCCGACCAAGCCAACCTACTTTCCGATCCCATGATCTATCCCCAAGAACCAGCCGAGCGATCACCCGGCTTGTTCTTTATATAGAGGACGAACATTAGCCATCATTCGAACGAACTGAAAGGCAACTGACTCATGATAATTCTAACCATCAACCCACGACTCACGAAGCACCACCCTTTGCCTATTAGCCAAGGACGGGGGACGAACCAAACACTTTCCATCCCCCCGCCATGATCCAGAAAACCAATCTATTCCCCCACAACTTGCATCTTTTTCACCGCCTGTAACAATGGCCCGTCTGAATGAGTATTCGCTGGACCAGTAAGGAAAAGTTTCGATGAGTTTGACTATTTACAACACCGTCACCCGGAAAAAAGAACCGTTTGAGCCGATCACCCCCGGCAAGGTCGGCATCTACCTTTGCGGGCCAACCGTCTACAAGCCCAGCCACATCGGCCACGCCGTCGGGCCGGTCATCTTCGACGCCATCAAGCGATACCTCATTTACAAAGGCTACGAAGTCACCTGGGTCGTCAACATCACCGACGTGGACGACAAACTCATCATCGAAGCTGCTAACCAAGGCGTGACCACGATGCAGCTAGCCGAGCGTGTCACCGGCGATTACCTCAAAGCCATGAAAACGCTGCACGTTGACGGCGTTGACCTCATGCCCAAAGCTTCCGAACACATCGGCGACATTATCGACATCATCAAACGACTCGAAGTCAAGGACATCGCCTACGCCGTTGATGGGGACGTTTACTTCGACGTCACCAAAGACGACGACTACGGCAAACTCTCCAACCGCAACCTCGAAGACCAGGAAGGCCAGCGCGTTTTACAAAGCGGCGAGAAGCGTAACCCCGGCGACTTCGCCTTATGGAAAGCCGCTAAGCCCGACGAACCCGACGAAGTGAAATTTGATTCACCTTGGGGACAGGGCAGGCCCGGCTGGCATATCGAATGTTCCGCGATGGCTATGCGCTATCTCGGCGACACGTTCGACATTCACGGCGGCGGCTTGGACCTCATCTTCCCACATCACGAAAACGAAATCGCCCAATCAGAATGTTGCACCGGAAAAACATTCGCCAAATATTGGATGCACCACGGGCTAACTCGCTTCAACACGAAGAAGGTAGCTAAGTCCGACACCAGCCCGGAGATGCAAGCCGCGTTAGTCAAAATGACGCTGCACAATCTTCTCGACACCTACCCCGGCGAGTTAATCCGCTACTTCATTCTCAGCACCCAATATCGCAGGCCCATCGAATATTCCGACGCGGAAATAGCCGGCAGGCGCAAAGGCCTGGACACCTTCTACCGCTTGTTTGAAAGAGTAGAAAGAATCACCGGCAACAGCCCCTACGACAAAGCCACAGAAATCGGCGACCCAATCTCCGAAAACGAGCCGCGGGCGGAATATAATCCCGATTCATCGGGAGCCCGCGCGGACTTACAGTCGTCTTTCACTGCCACAACCTTGTCAGACTCCTGCGACGAATACTTAACATCGTTCATCCGCGCCATGAACGACGACTTCAACACGGCCGGCGCCATCGCAGCCTTGTTCGATTTCGCAGGCACGGTGAATAGCTTCATCGAAAAAGAAAAGCTAGAGACCATCGACTCGGACGCTGCCAAAGCCGACGCCCTATTAGCAGCCGCGAAGTTAATCTCCGTCTCCCGCTTGATCGGCATCTTCATAGAGCCTCAAGTAAAAAAGTCAGCCGGTGACGACGGCGTAGCAGACCAGGCTATGCAGGTACTCATAAAAATCCGCCAGCACCTAAGAAAAAAGAAAGACTTCGAAACCTCAGACATGATCCGCGATTTGCTGATAGAACAAAAAATAACCCTGGAAGACCGGCCGGATGGAACCATCTGGCGCGCGGAATAAGGCACGGCTATTGCCTGCCGTCTTCGAAAACCAATTAGACCTAGGCGCATCTTTGGCCGGGTGGCCCACCTCGTCCCGAGTTGGGGGATTCGGTGATCGAACGGAATATGAATCAACAAACCGTCGACTAGTTTTCACCAGCATCTTTATAATTACAAAATGACATTATTGTGTCGTATTTGTGGCACGCGAATACCATCGACTCCCCCATGTCCAAACAGAAGGACATGGGCCACCCGGCAGTTCCTCACGGTCATTCTACTTTCTCATTGTCGTCGATCGAGCATGTGACACGGTTGTTATCCTGCGATACGGCGCGACGGTGTATACTTGGTGGGTGAAGTCGCTGGTCAATCGTAACTGACTAGCGCTACCGAACTGTTGCTCAATAGAAAGCAAAGAAAATGCGAAACACATCAGGACTTCACTGGATTCTCGTGATTGTACTGCTCGCTTTTCACGTCGGTGCGTCGGCGCAGCATACAACAGTCTATCAAGCGCCGGTTGCCTCCCCAACGATCACGACCATCGCCCAGTCCGAACAGATCAGTGAATATGTGCGCGAGGTTTTCCAAGACCGGGATGGTAATTTCTGGTTCGGCACCAATGGCGACGGCGTCTGCCGTTACGACGGGAAGTCGCTGACTTACTTCAGCGTGGAGCAGGGCTTCGGCGGTCACGCAGTTCGAGGAATCGTACAAGACGAGGGCGGTGCCATGTGGTTCGCAACGAACGGTGGAGTCAGTCGCTACAAGTCCGGCGTATTCAAGAACTACACGGTGGCGAACGGTCTTAGCCACAACAGCGTGTGGAGCATGATGCTGGACAAGTCCGGCACCATCTGGGTTGGCACCCAACTTGGAGTCTGTCGTTTTGATGGCAAGTCGTTCATCCCGTTCCCCCTACCGAGGGGCGAGGTTGAGAACCCCACGTCCGGCTTCACCCCGAGAGTGGCCTTCGGCATGTTCGAGGACCGGGCCGGTAACCTCTGGTTCGGCACACATGGCGGAGGGGCGCATAAGTACAACGGCAAGTCGTTCACAACCTATACAACGAAGGACGGCCTTGCTGGCAACTATGTTCGGTGCATCTACGGGGATCGCCGTGGGCGGATCTGGATCGGCACCAACGGCGGTGGCGTGAGCCGCTACAACGGTAAGACGTTCCGGAACTTCACGAAAAAGGACGGGCTCAGCAACGATCGCATCTACGAGATATTGGAGGACAGGGCCGGCAACATGTGGTTCTCCACGCTCGGCTCAGGGTGCTGTCGTTACGATGGAAAAACCTTCACGGCGTTCCGTGAGGACCACAGCCTAATGATCAACGGCTTTCCGGCCCGCGGCCATGTGCAGGAATTCTTAGAAGACAAAGACGGAATCCTCTGGTTGGGATGTTCCGGCGGCCTGTTTTACTTTGACGGAAAAACCTTCATCAACGTGACCAAGAACGGGCCTTGGCCAGTGTCGGCACCCCAACTTCTCCCGGATGTCGTCACTCGTTCGGACGACGCGGCCCTCTTCCGGGTGCCTGCGGCGAAGCCCAACAAAAATGGTGCAGCGAACACTCATGGTGACCAGAAAACACAAGGAGACGCCCAGAAGTCCAAACTTCCACGACTACCTGATGAGTTTAAGGTGCGCAACATTCTCGAGGACAGCAAAGGCAACTTTTGGTTCGGCAGTTGGCAGTCGGGTGTCGCTCGATTTGATGGTGAAAAACTTACTGTTTTCACCGTAGCCGACGGTTTGGACATGAACCAGGTCAGGGATGTCTATGAGGATGCCAAAGGAACGATCTGGTTCAACACGGGTTTGGGTATCTGCAGTTACGATGGGATCAGGATCATCAACCACACAACCAACCGGGACTACAGCTCAAAAAACGATTGGAAGCTTAGCGCGAATGACCTCTGGTTCGGAGAGGACGATGGGAACAAGCTCGAGGGGCAGCCTGGTTTGTATCGGTATGACGGAGAGAAGCTCACCTTCCTGGCGTTTCCGCTTCCGAAGTTTCGCGGCCACGACGTGGAATACAAGAGCACCGGTATCGCCAGAGGGAAAGACGGAAAAATCTGGTTTGCGACGTATGGATCGGTGATCGGTTACGATGGGCGTTCCTTCACCTTCATGAACAACCAGAGTGGTGGCTTTGGTGGGTCAACCAAAACTGATCTGCACGTTCGCAGTATCTTCGAGGACAGCAAGGGCAGGCTCTGGATCGGCAACAACGGAATCGGAGTCCTGCTGCATGAAAACGGCAAGACTATCAACTTCACGCAGAAGCATGGACTCGGCAGCCAAGAGAACCGCCGTGGTGGTCCGCTGCCCGGTGATGCGCCAAAGGGATCTCCGTCGCTTGATCGGGTGTTCTCAATAGGAGAAGACTCTGCAGGAAATATCTGGTTTGGATTACATGGAACACAGGGCTACGGTGCCTGGCGATACGATGGTAAATCGTTGAGGAACTTCACAGAAAAGGACGGACTTACGAGCAAATTTATCACCGCCATCTATCTCGACAAGCGGGGTGGCCTCTGGCTCGGCGGCGACGGTGTGTTCAAGTTCAACGGAAAATCATTCGACAGGATTCACTGACACGACGCGGGAACGCTGAGCGCGGGTGAAGCGGTCGCAAGCGCGACTGAATTGTTGTCGGGTGGCCCACCTCGTTCCGAGGTGGGGGATTCGATGATCGAACGGAATATGAATCAACAAACCATCGACTAGTTTTCATCATTATCTTTATAATTACATATGGCTTTATTGTGTCGTATAGGTGGCATTGTGAATATCATCGAATCCCCCATGTCCAAACTGAAGGGCCTGATTCCATGAAAGAGAGTTCTCCTGCAGAATTCATTGGACGGCGTATCCTCGTGGGACCGCCAAAAACAGAATTCTTTTACGCAGGAGAACTCAGCTATGTTGTTTATGGGAATCGATCAGCACAAGCGTCA
>JAJRPG010000009.1 GCA_024280855.1 Planctomycetota bacterium
GACCTGACTGATTCCTGACAACGCTGAATTCTATCTTGTTGAAGTCGAGCTGGTCTGGTACGATTTTTTTAGGCACATATTCCCGCAGATCACCAAGTTCTTCGCCTTTTTTAAGAACCTCAGCAGACAAGCGAATTTGATAGAGAAAATCTACTCGATAGTGAATTCAGACGAGTCCTTGCGTGCGGAGTTCGACGCACATCTTGGCGACCGTGAGTTATACAAATTCATCAATGGTAGTGAGATGATACTATCATGCCATCCCGAATTTGAACGGATAGACATACCTACTGTTGAAGAGGCTGATGTAGAGAATCCAGAAGATAACATCACAATCTCCGAGGCATATCACTTGTAAGGTGTAAGCGAGGTGGTGAAGCAATTACCGCAAACTTAAAGAAGAAGCGATCAACATGTACGCATCATTGAGGTTTAATCCACAAAAATACTACATTTCGTAAAAAAAGGTGCACCTGACAGTCCCATTACAAGTAGAACGCGTACGAACATTCATTAAAGAAAATACAGTGAAACACCTCTCAGAAGGCAGCGATTTGGGGAAAACAGCCGACCATGGTGTTCTATTGCCATTTCTTCAACGGAAGCGCTTTCCGAAGTTGTAGATGTGCTCAAGGTGGTGTTGGCTGAGAATCGTTAATAATACTGGGAGCATTTTTCGATGCCATTCCACTACTAACAAATTCCAGCATTATCCCAAAAAATATGAAAACAGATCAAGATGCGTATCGTGATATTGCTATCAAACACGAAAACGCCAGAAAACTGACGGCTCCGAATCCGAAGAGTCGCTGACAACGTTTTCCAAGAATAATTCTGTCACCCAACATTCCGTACAATGCGCCTAACAACAGCCCGGCAAGAAATCCAGCGATGTGAGCAAATACATCCGTCCTCTCACCGCTCGTGCCAAGGTAGCTCAATAAGATGGCCGCTCCGATGATGGGTGCGTAACGAGCGAACTTTGATAAATGTAGGTGCCGACGACGAATAGACACAAAGGCTGATACTATGCCAAAGGTTGCAAAAACCGCTGTCGAAGCACCGATGGAAGTGTGACCGGGATTGCGAACCCATGCGTTGAGTAGATTGCCTGCAGCCCCTGCGAACAGAATACTAAACCACGCAAGTCCAGAACCCAGTAGTTGACCGGCAAACAATCCAATCAGACTACCCGTCACGATATTAGCAACCAGATGTAACGAATCACGATGTAGGGTCAAAGCGGTTACTGTGCGCCACCATTCACCGTCGCGGATTAGGCCTGCATGCGTCTTTCCAGCATTGAGCCAATCCTTGCCGAAGATGCCATAATGCTGAAATATAAACATAATCAGCATGACGGTGACATACCCGATAACGCCGGACCAGCCACTGCCTTGTTCGAGAACCGCTGTTTGGTCGGAGGGTGAATGCGGATTTTCACTTGAGTAGGTCTCAATTTCTGCACGGGCTTTCGCGGCAAAAGAGGCGGGTACGACGATGATGAATTTGCCGAAATATCTGCGTATCTGGTAAGGAATGCCAATGGATTCGAGTACTAAGGCGCGGTGTAAACAGTCCTTCCTACTGGAACTGTATACCTCTTCCACGGTTGTTAGTTTATCGTTCATAATGGTTGCTATATGGACAACATTACGTTTGATCTGCCCCTAATTTCGATCCATTTCCAGAGTGATTAATCTAGGCTGGTCCAAGGATTTGAGGGGGCGCAGACAGAGGATCAGGAAAAGATTCACGACGGAGCATATTATTCATAAGCTCCACCATACATCGCATCCATCACGCGTCGTGTCAGCTATCAATTCGGCTACCATTTTCTATCAACCTCCATTCATCCATGCGGCCAGTGCTTTTTCCAAGTACAGTAGCCAAGACTTGAGATATGCAGATAATATATCAATGTTAAGGTTGCGTGCCTATCTCTGATGTTGACCGGGCGCGAAATCCTTGAAGGAGTTAAGACACATGTTTAGCCAAATGAAAGATGATTTGCAGCGAGAATTATCCGCTATCCGAGATGCGGGGCTATACAAAGAAGAACGACAGATTACCTCGCCACAGTCCGCAGATATTCGCGTCGTGTATCCGGCTAATTCTTCTGCGAAAGAGGTCGTCAATTTTTGCGCGAACAATTACCTTGGCCTATCGTCGCATCCCAAAGTGATTCAAGCCGCTCACGACGCCCTCGATACGCATGGCTATGGTCTCTCCAGCGTTCGCTTCATTTGTGGCACGCAAGATATTCATAGACAACTGGAACGACGCATCGCAGAGTTTCTCGGCACAGACGATTCAATCCTCTACGCAGCATGTTTCGACGCCAACGGCGGTTTGTTCGAGCCATTACTTGGCGCTGACGACGCCATCATCACCGACCAACTCAACCACGCCTCCATCATTGACGGCATTCGACTCTGCAAGGCTAAGCGGTACATCTACAAAAATAACAACATGGCTGACCTCGAAGCTCGGCTAAAAGAATCGTCAAATGCGCGTTACAGAATGATCGCTACCGACGGCGCATTCAGCATGGACGGTACGGTGGCTCAGATCGACAAAATTTGCGACCTTGCTGACAAATACGACGCATTGGTCATGGTAGACGATTGTCATTGCACCGGATTCATGGGCAAGACCGGCAGAGGCTCAGCAGAGCA
>JAJRPG010000010.1 GCA_024280855.1 Planctomycetota bacterium
ATGAATTCTGCAGGAGAACTCTCTTTCATGGAATCATGTCCTTCTTTTTGGACATGGGGGAGTCGATGATGGGCGTAAAGTGGGTGGCATGCTCAAGCCTCTAGGCGCGAGCATGTTTGACGTTCGAAGAACCATGCCCGCGCGGTGCTTGGGCATGCCACACTGTCGTCATACCCGCCTTCGCGGGTATGACGACAGGGTTTGGTACTCCGTTCTTTCCCGCCATTCAAAAAATAAAATTTCACCCAAAAAACCGACTTAGCCATAGCGTAGCCACGCGATGATCTATCGCTGTTAGTCACTGGAGAGATCACCGGTCACGTTCTTTATATGTAGGGCGTGCAATCGTTCGCTTGCCAGACTAAAGTATGGTTGTCGGAAGAGCGTACACGAAAATAAAATCGGAGAAGATGATGGTATATCGACGTAAGTTTATCGCGGTTCAGTTATTGCTCATGACAGCTATGCTCACGCCGGGTTGTGCGACGCTGGATGCGAAGCACGCGGGCAAAGATCACGCCGCGCAAATGCGACGGACCATGGCCAAGGTTCGGCGGCAGTACGACAAGCACGAATACATGATCCCCATGCGAGACGGCGTGAAGCTGTTCACGGCAGTCTATACGCCAAAAAGCAAACGCGAAAAATATCCGTTCATCTTGTTTCGCACGCCGTATAGCTGCAAACCTTACGGCGAACAGTTTTACTTTCCGTCGCTTGGCCCGACCAAGCAGCTCGCCGACGATGGCTACATTTTCGTCTATCAGGACGTTCGCGGTGCGTTCATGTCTGAAGGCGAATTCGTAAATATGACACCGCACGTCGAAGACAAAAAGAGTAAAAAGGACATTGACGAAAGCAGCGATGCCTACGACACCATCGACTGGCTGGTAAAAAACATTCCCAACAACAATGGCCGGGCTGGCATGTGGGGGATTTCGTATCCCGGTTTCTACTCCGCAGCTAGCATGATTGACCATCATCCCGCATTGGTAGCAGTGTCGCCACAAGCGCCAATCGCCGATTGGTTTTTTGATGACTTCCATCATCACGGGGCATTCTTCTTGCCGCATACGTTTAACTTTATTTCGATGTTCGGACGGGCCCGCCCAGAGCCTAAGAAGAATTTCGGTGAGCGCTTCGACCACGGCACGCCAGATGGCTATCAGTTTTTTCTTGACCTTGGCCCGCTCAAAAATGTGAACGAGAAATACTTTCACGACGAGATAGCCTTTTGGAATGAAGCCGTCGAGCATCCTAACTACGATGAATTTTGGCAGAAGCGAGACATTCTTCCGCACCTCAATAACGTGTCGCCAGCTGTGCTGACGGTGGGCGGGTGGTATGACGCCGAAGACCTTTATGGCCCGCTGAATATCTATCAGAGTATCGAGGAGAAAAACCCCGACGTGTTCAATGCATTAGTTATGGGGCCTTGGGCACACGGCGGCTGGATGCGCGGAGATGGCGATCATTTGGGAAATGTTTCTTTCGATACGAAGGCGTCGAAGTTTTATGCGGAGAATATCATCACGCCGTTTTTCAGGTATAACCTAAAAGGGAAGGGCGAGCTTAATCTTCCGGAGGCGTATGTATTTGAGACGGGTGTGAATGAGTGGCGGACTTTTGACCATTGGCCTCCGTTGGGTTTGACGTCGAAGAGTCTTTTCGCGCGAGAGGGCGGTAAACTTTCTAACGAGCCGCCGGCTGGTGACGCTGCGTATGATGAGTATGTGAGTGATCCCAAAAAGCCCGTGCCCTTCACCGAAGCCGTGGATAAGGGGATGACGCGGCCATACATGACGGACGATCAACGGTTTGCGAGTCGTCGCACGGATGTGTTGACCTATCAGACGGATGTGTTGGATGATGCGATGACCTTAGCCGGTCCGATCTACGCGGACCTGTGGGTGTCAACGTCTGGCACTGCTTCGGATTGGATTGTTAAGGTGATTGATGTGCTGCCGCCCGATGCGGAGGATAGCGAATTTGTCAGTGACCATCAGCACATGGGTAACTACCAGATGATGGTGCGAAGTGAAGTGATTCGTGGCCGATTCCGCAATAGTTATGAAAATCCAGAGCCATTCGTGCCGAACGAGCCGACGCACATCCGACTAAAATTGCAGGACGTTTTGCACACTTTCGAGGCCGGGCATCGGGTGATGATACAAATTCAAAGTACATGGTTTCCTATCGTTGACCGTAATCCGCATAACTATGTAGACAATGTGTTCAAAGCTGACGAAGAGGACTTCATAAAAGCGACGCAGCGCGTACATCGATCTAAGGGCCACGCGAGTCGGATAGATGTGACGGTGTTGGAGGCTGATGACGGGGGGTAATGCGCCATGGAAGACATTGGCATTGTCACGCACTTAACAAGGCAAAGTGGACTGAGTGATGGCTATTATTTTTCATGATTATATTCATACGCGATCATCGACTCCCCCATCTCAGAATGAGATGGGCCACCCGGACTTCTGAAATGGTAGACTAATGACTATGATAAAAGGTGACACGCTGCCAACACTTTCGTCTTCGTGGCTAGCATTACCTTAAAACTCCGTGGCCTGAACCTGATAAAGATTACCGCCGACGCACTGAAATCCTATGTCACCAATGGAAATATGCCGCCCCTACCAGAAGCCGTTACTGCATGTAGCTGATGAATTGCAGAAATTCTTCAACAGGCTGTTAAGCATTTCGGCGTCGCGTATGATGTATTGATGAAGATAACTAATTTGGACAACTCGAAATCAAGGCGTGCAGAACGCAGAGCCTCTTGCCCCATCGTGAAAATCGTTGTGTGTGCGGCGCTTTCGCTGCACTCATCACTGTTACTCGCTCAGACACGCAAACTTCATAACGATGTTGGCAAACTTAACATACGCCATCGCACGCCCCACTACGAGCTTGCTGGTTCGGTCAGTCAGAAAAAGCTTCTTGAGTATGGCCGATGTTTAGAGTTTATTCACGGGGAGTATGGAAAAGGGTTTGGCGAATTATTAAACTTGCTGCCCAAGAAGGATACGGATTTAGCTGAGCAGGATTCCAATAACACCTCTTTGTTTCGTGTGGTCATACTCGGCTCCAAGGCTGATTACAGTGAATTCACGCGCGCCTATTTTGGCCAATTCGCAGAACACACCGCAGGGATGTTCGTTCCGAGCGTTGAATTATTGATTATTCTCGACGATGGCCAAGCTGAGCAAACTTATCAAGTGTTGTTTCATGAAGCCTTTCATCAGTTTGTTCATCGATACTTGCCAGCTGCGCCGGTGTGGTTGAATGAAGGATTAGCGACCCACTTTGGCACGGCCCGCGCGACTGGTAAAGGACTTTTGTTTGACCGCCAAAACACAAGGTATTTCAACGTCGTTAGAAACGTCGCTCAAGCCAGACAGCTAATTACGCTTGACCAATTAGTTCTCATGAAACGAGCGGACTTTTATAACCAACGGCGATTGCCAGGGTTAGCATATTCGCAGCGAACACTGGCCTATGCACAGGCCTATACACTGACGGCGTATTTGGTAAATGCTAAAAAAGAGC
>JAJRPG010000011.1 GCA_024280855.1 Planctomycetota bacterium
CTTTGCGTTGCGTGACGCCTTCGCAGACGTGCTGTGCGGCTTCATTAGTGCTGAGGAAGCTAATGACATTCCGGTCCACGTTGATTCAGTGGTGGTGACGACAAGCCCGGTGACGAAGATCGAAAGACAGACTATCAAAGATGTGCTAAGTATTAACTCGAACGTCGCTGCAAAAAACCTAGCTCAAGCGGATTGTTCATCCTCGCCTACCATGCCGCCTTCCGAAGTTGTTGCGCAGGCGCAACAAATCGCGGCGTCTGAAACCATAGCTCAATCTGATACGGTAAAAGAAATAGAAGTTGGCAAGGCTAACGTGGAAGTCGCTCAGGGTGCTACGGTAAATTACCCGCCGGTTCCACCGGGTCAAGCCTTCATCGCCGAGGATGTGGTTTTAGCTCTCTTGGCATTGCCCCAAGTAGAACGAGACAATTTGAAAATGGCTCACAACGTAGCCAGCCCCGCCGCCGTCAAGCTCATGTCGCCAGAAAACTTGTCCTATCTCATGGATGATATTCAGGAGGCCGCTTTAGCCGCGGGCGTGTAACGGATTACATGCTCCCCCCTTCACGGGACTGACCTGGGTATGTCAAAAACTGCCCATCTTTTTGGAGATTAGATATGGCAAATCGAATGGTAAAAGAGTGCGACGTTTTCAAGACGGCTGGCAACGTAAGGACTTTTGAGATTGTTGTTAAAGAAGTTGGTTCCGTTGGAACAGCGATAAGATTTGAACAAGTCTTAGACCTGAGCAATAAAGGTGTTGATAGGCTGCACAATTTTATCCGCAGAGGAACCACTCCCACCCCCGGTACAATGGCAAAGCTAAGTAAAGACGACCCTGAAAATTTCCATGCCAATGTCAATGCCGATGTCGAGGACGATACCAATGCCGATGTCGAGGACGATACCCCTGCTTTCGTCTGACGGCACGAACGTAAACCGTGAGAGCGTTGGTAAGGTGCAGGTTGATCCTTTCGCTTGTTCCTATAGACCCGATCCGTTTCAGTCGGGACCGATCCACGGATGAAACATTTTGCCCTTGTGGTGTAGTGGTAGCACGACAGATTTCCAATCTGCTGGCGGGAATTCGATTCTCCCCTGGGGTAGTTGGCGGCGGCTCTGATGAGCTACGGTGTAATACAAAAGTCCACCAAACGGGAGTGACACGCCCGCGTCGCCATTGATTGTTCGTTTGCTACGAACAGGCTGCCAACTTGCCTGCCCCAAAAGTTGGATACGCGACGGCGGCGTGTGGGAAACGCCACGCTTCCACGTCATCGGCTAAGGACGTGATGTTAGCTAGGTTAGCCAAGCAGGTTCGACTCCTGCCCGTCGCATAGGCTGGGGCTGGTGTGTCGATGTACCAATTAAAGCAACTTAACATCGACAACAGGCGGGTTCGATTCCCGCCCCCGGCAGTTATTTGAAAGGATTCAATATGCTAATTTTGCAACGGATTGAGGGCCAGAAGATTGTCATACTTCCCCCTGATAGCCCGGAAATAATCATCTAGTTATTTGATATAGGGAAAGGTCGCGCACGGGTAGGCATTGATGCCCCCAAATCAATAAGGGTGCATCGCTACGAGTATAAAAAACTTGAGACTGACAAGGAGGTGATTTGTGGTGACTGATCTTTCGACCAGCGAGAAAAAGCATCTGGAAAATTTAGAGGATGTGATTAACAACCACATTGATTCGTTCATTTCGTGCGGCAAAGCGTTGTCGATCATCTGGAAAAGAAAGCTTTATCGTAAAACGCATAAGACGTTCGATGAATACTGTAGCGAGAAGTGGCAACTGTCACGTTCGCATGTCTATAGGCAGATTGAAGCTTTCAAAGTTTCTGAAAATGTCTCCCATGGGGGACAAAACGATCACAAGCCCAATGAACGTCAGGCCCGTGAACTGGCCAAAGTTCCGGTTGATAAGCAGCAAGAAGTTTGGGACTTAGCCGTTGCCGAAGCTCCAGAAAAAAATGGTAAGCCGAAAGTGACGGGTGTGCAGGTCAAGAAGATCGTTGACAAGGCTCTAACGCTCAAGCGAGGTGAGTACACCGATCGGGTGGCTCAGGCATTAGCTTCTAAGAGCGAGTTCGCTAGTAAGCAGCAGCAGATTTCCAAGCTGATCCAAGAGATTAAGGCGTTAAGTCAAACCCCGCTGGGCACGTTCATTAAATTACAGCAGTTGGAAACTGACCTACGAAACGCATGGCAAGGGCTGAAATTTGCAGCGCCATTTGCGCCGTGCGGGTACTGCGGGCAGGACGGTTGCAAGGTCTGCCACAATCAGGGATGGGTGACACGCAGCATCCACAAGTTCACGCCATCAGGACTTACCAAATGAAGCCAAGACCTTATCAGCAGCTAGCGATAGACCAGACGTTAGATTCCTATCGCAACGGCACGAATACGGCACTGATCGTCATGCCAACAGGGTGTGGCAAGACGGTGGTGTTCTCACACATCTTAGACCAGATGAAGCATGGTGGTCGCGTCATGGTGCTGGCCCACCGTGAAGAATTATTGTATCAGGCTGCCGACAAAATCGGGGCGGTGTCTGGCGAGCATTGCGAATTGGAAATGGCTGATAAGTGGGCCAATGAAATGACCATGTTCGACAAGTCTAAGGTTGTCATCTCAAGCATCCAAACTCAGAACGCAGGCCGCATGGGTGCTGGTCGAATGCAGCGTTTCGATCCCAAGGAATTCGCATTGCTTATTATCGACGAGGCTCATCATGCCGTGGCTCCGTCTTATCGCCGGGTGATTGATTACTACCGTCAGAATGAAAACCTGAAAGTGTTGGGGGTGACAGCTACGCCAGACCGTACCGACGAGACGGCACTGGGAAAGGTGTTTGATAAAGTCACCTTTGAGTACGGCATTGTCGATGCCATTGAAGATGGCTGGCTAGTACCTATCGAGCAGCAGATTATTCACGTTGAGTCTCTTGATTTTTCCGCGTGTCGAAGCACGGCTGGTGATCTTAACGGCAAAGATTTAGCCGAGATTATGGAGGATGAGGAAAACCTGCACCGCGTAGTTGACCCTACGGTGACGATTGCCAATGGACGCAAGACGTTGGTATTCACGGTGACGGTGGCTCAGGCCGAGCGGATGTGCGAAATTTTTAATCGACACAAGAAGGGGTGTGCCAAGTTCGTCACGGGAAAGACTCCGGGTGATGATCGGCGCGACATGCTGGAAGGTTTCGCAAGAGGCGACTTCCAATTCTTAGTCAACGTAGGCGTAGCGACTGAGGGTTTTGATGTGCCCGGTATTGAAGTGGTGGCGGTAGCTAGACCCACTAAGTCTCGCGCCCTTTATGCCCAGATGATCGGTCGTGGAACGCGACCATTGCCGGGCATTGTCGATGCCCATGAGGTTACCGATGATCGCAAGCAAGCTATCGCTCAGAGCAGTAAGACTACCATGCTGGCCCTAGATTTCGTAGGCAACTCCGGTCGTCACAAGCTGGTCAATACCGGGGATATATTAGGTGGAAATTACAATGAGAAGATTGTTGCGCGGGCGCAACAAAAGGCTAAGAAGTCTGGTGAGCCGGTGAACATGGTTGAACTGTTAGAGAAGACGGAGCAAGAAGAACGAGAACGCAAGCGGCGCGAGCCAGTCAAGGCCAAGTCCAAGTTCAAAGTATCCAAAGTTAATCCGTTCGACGTGCTAGACTTTAGCCCTTGCCGCGAACAGCAGGTAGGGGGCATCAAGGCTGAGCCAATGACCGATCGTCAGTCCATAGCCTTGCAGAAGTTTGGCGTACCAGACAATCAGGTGGCAAACATGAGCAGGCCAGATGCGTCTCGGCTGTTGGATAGATTATTTTCTCGAAGCCAGAAAGGATTGGCCTCCTATCGACAAGTGAAAATGCTAAAGAGTAAGGGTTACGAAAACGCGGACTCTATGACCAGAGAGCAAGCAGGCAAAATCATGGGCGAGCTTTCGCGGAATGGATGGAGAAAAGTTGGATGACAAAAGAAAAGAATCCGCTAGCAGGATGGATCGAACGACAGCTATGGTTTTCGGTTGGTGTTGAAAAAGGTCTTACATGCAATCAGACGGTGCGCATAAGCTTCTGGCATCCTCCGGGTTTGCCGGATAAGCAGATTACAAAATTAACTGACAAGCACGCGGCACGATTCGTGACCATCCTCAAGCAGTTGCTACCCAAAGAGCAGACCAACATGATAGTTCAGGGCAGTGACGGATACAGAGTTGTCGAATAAATCTACAAATACAGGAGGAATAGCGATGGCAAAGACTAACGACGGCGGAGGGGCTTACCCTCTGTCAATAACAGACTTCCGCGACAAAGACGAACACCCTCAGCCAGGCATGTCGCTCCGTGATTACTTCGCCGGGCAGGCGTTGGCTCCGCTTATATCAATGGAGAACGGCCCAGAAGTAAGCGAGGTCGGTATGTGGTGTTACAGGTACGCCGACGCAATGCTCGCCGAGCGAGAGAAGGGGGAGCGATGAAATTTAGCAATTTCCAACAGTACGTCAACGAAATCAAGGCGGCGGCTATGGACAGATATGGCGACGGTGCGGGGGGCTATGCGGATATGGCTTTGGGCGGAAGCTTGGATTCTTCTGCTCGCCAGACTTTCTTATTGGCTAGCCATTTAGAGAATCGTTCTGAAGTTATATCTAACAGGCGTTGGATTCCCATACTGTCGAGTGGAGTTTTGCAGTTCCTCTTAGTCTCGCTAACGTGGAACGGATCGCATTTTCTGTGCTGCATCGACTCGATAAATTCGTCCAACAACTCAAGGACTGGTCGATGCTCGAAATGCCCCGCCTCGTCGAGTATGCCTACCCTGACAAGCCGCTTGACCATCTTGGATTGTACGCCCGGCTCAAGGTTGCGAAGTATGGATCGGAGTTGAGGCGGCTCTGGATCACCGTCAGCCCTAGCCTCCAGGGTCAAGTTGATTGCAGATACTAGCTTCTTTGTAGCAGCCTCAGACTTGAAGGCTGGTAATTTCACGTCCCTGAAAACTTCCACATTCCAAATCTCCCCACGCTTGAACATTCTCATGGTTATTTCCTACGTTGCGCCAGCGCAACTTTTGTACGCGAATTTGTACGCATTTTGAATTTGTACGCATATTTGTACGCGAAAATTTCCAATAATTGCCAGCAGTTTCCTTGCTAATACTTGTGTTGATTGCATGTCATGGTCTTGAATGGCGATTTAACGACTGGGCTGCCAAGACTCGAACTTGGAACCTTCTGATCCAGAGTCAGACGTGCTACCGATTGCACCACAGCCCATTCGTATTAGCCATTGGAAACGCTGCCCCAACTGTTGTCAAGACGGCGCGACGCTGGCCGATTTCGTGCGAATTCTAATCGAGGATTTCGTATTAACTAGCCGAAGCCGTGACCATGAAGCTGGTGACGAGATTGCCCACCCGCAGAATGACCAAAGGCAGTCCGGCTTTATCATGCCACGTACTCGGCAAGCCCTTACGCTTTTTTCTTATGCCCGTAACCAACTGGCCAATATACAATACCACGACACCTACGCTGATAGCTATATGAAAAATTAACAAGCCGCCTGGCGCGTGCGTTGCTTGCTCGATAGCATGTCGCATTATTTCAATGTATAGCAATAGCCCCATATCAATTGTAAATGCTGACAGCACGCACGGAATGTGAATCTTGCGGTTTCGGCGTTTTAGATAGCCAACAACCAACAACGTACAGCCTATGATGCTGATAATTTTAAGTCGAGATAAAACCATGCTGCTTCCTCGTAGTAAGTAAGTGCGTCACACTTCTATGTTGTGACGACGTTGTGTCAGTTCTCAATTCCGGTGCCCATGATTCGCGTATGCCATAAACTCTTTGCTGGGCCGCGAATTCTTTACAGAGCCGCGCCCGTGAGGAAGCGGTTGGAACATTTCATCAAAGGCCACTTCCTTGCGCCCGTCCTATATTATCGGCTGTTAATACCCTTTCCTATAACCTCGGTAAAGCATAGGCAGATATGGAGTCGTTAGGGGAAATTGCGGAGTGTCGGTAGCTAGGGCGTGCTATCCAGGTTTGCTATCCATAAGAAAAAGGGCGGCCTCGTGACTCGCACGAAGACCGCCCTAATATCAATCCTATCAGAGGCTCAGCCTTTCAGCCGAGCGACTGCTTTTTACAGTTTGAACTGCGAAACAATCTCTTTGAGCTGCATCGCTTGTCCAGAAAGCTCTTCAGCCGAACCGGACATTTCTTCAGCTGCTGAGGCGTTGTTTTCAGTGACAGAAGCGATGTTCTGTACGCCTTCGTTGACTTCGCTGGCTGCTTGAGCCTGCTCCGTCGTCGCATTGGCGATTTCACTGATGCCCTTAGCTGTTTCCTCAACACCTTCAATAATCGTCTTGAGTGCCGCACCGGCCTGCTCGCTAAGCTCGGCACCTTCCTTGACGCGTTGGGTTGATTCCTTAATCAGTCCGTTGATTTCCTTGGCTGCCTCGCTGGAGCGTTCAGCTAACTTGCGAACTTCGTCAGCCACAACCGCAAAGCCAAGACCATGTTCACCAGCTCTAGCTGCCTCTATGGCGGCATTAAGAGCAAGTAGGTTTGTCTGAGCAGCGATTTCAGAGATCACACCAATGATTTCTGCAATCTGCTCAGCTGACTTGTCAATCAACTTCATCGCTTCGACATTTTTCGTTACAGCCTGGTCGCCTTCTTCAGCGCGGCGACTGGTATCCACAGCGACTTCATTGGCCTTCTTGGCACTCTCCGCAACACCAGCAATCATTTCGTTAAGCTGCTGGATGGAACCTGACATCTCCTCGACACTAGCCGACTGCGTTTGGGCACCATCAGAGAGCGATGTTGAGCCTTCGGCAACGACACGTGAGCCTTCCGTAAACTGATCGGCGGACTCGACAATTTGCCCCATAGCTGAACGAATGTTTTCCGCTACAGAGTTTATCGCATTTTTAATGATGGCATGGTCGCCTTCGTAATCGGCAGTGATTAATTCTGTAAAGTCTTGTTCCGCCAGCTTGGTCAGGATTCGTGTTCCATCCTGAATGGGAATCAATATCGAATCCAGCATAGCGTTCACGCCTTCGACCAAGGTTGCGGAGTTTTCATCCAGCTTGGAAGTATCGGCGCGAGCCTTGAGGTTTCCAATTTTCGCTTCACCTGCAAGCTTGGCTATCTCTACCTTGGCAAGTGCGGCACTCGTGACATCCGTAGCAAACTTAACGACTTTGAATGGTTTACCTTCGGAGTCGATGATTGGGTTATAAGACGCTTGAATCCATACTTCTTTGCCGCCCTTGCCTATGCGCTTGTATTCGTCATTTTGGTATTCACCACGATTCAAGGCGGCCCAAAATTCTGAATACTCACTACTTTGTTTGAATGAAGCCTCAATAAACATGCTGTGGTGTTTGCCTTTGATTTCATCAATCGTATAACCCACCGTTGACAGGAAGTTATCGTTTGCTGTGATGATCGTTCCATCCATCTCAAATTCTATAACAGCCATGGCTTTACTAAGGGCATCAATTTTTCCGCCTAGCTCTTTTTCCATCAGGCGCTTTTCAGTAACAAGCTCCCAATTAACCAAGGGGCCAATGTAGTCTCCATTTTCGTCATTGATCGCAGTCACGAACAGCGCAATTAGCTCTGGACCCACCTGAATGTCTACTTGATGTGGCATATTGGATGGATTGCTTAAGATGCTTCGTGTTTGTGTTGGATTCTTATGGAAAAAATCTACATTTTTCCCCACGATTTCCTTAGAGGGGCATGGCAGGTATTGTTCAACCGCCCCCAATGTCTTCAGGCTAATTGGATTCATGTAGGTGATGTTAAAATCAGAGTCGGCTAGCATGACGGGCGTTGGCGAATTCTCCACCATCTGCTGCAAGCGTTGTTGTTCCGCCTCAGATTTACGTTTGGCAGTAACCAATTCCCAAGTGAGCATAGGCCCCATGAAATTACCGTCGTTGTCATTGATTCCTGTTACCAGCAGGTCCAACTTCTCAGGACCAACTTCGATGTCTGCCTGATGTGGGAAGTTCGACGGGTTCCCCAATATGCCTCGCTGGAGTGCCGGATTCTTATGGAAGAAATCTACGTTCTTACCCACGATGTCCTTGGCTGGGCATGGTAGATACTGCTCTACTGCCTCTAATGTCTTCAGACTGACTGGGTTCATGTAAGTGATGTTAAAATCAGCGTCAGCTAGAATGACAGCCGTTGGTGAATTCTCAACCATCTGTTGCAATCGTTGCTGCTCAGACTCAGATTTACGTTTTGCGGTGACAAGCTCCCAAGTCAGCATCGGGCCTGTAAAGTTACCATCCTTATCGTGCATGGGGCTGATGAGAAGGTCCAGCTTTTCCGGGCCTACTTCGATGTCCGCGCGATGTGGCAGATTCCCAGGGTTGTTGAGGATACCTCGTTGAAACGCCGGATTCTTATGGAAGAAATCTACGTTCTTACCCACAATATCCTTAGCTGGGCATGGTAGATACTGCTCTACCGATTCCAGCGTCTTGATGCTGATAGGGTTTATGTAGGTGATGTTGAAGTCCGCATCGGCAATAATCACCGGCGTCGGTGAATTTTGCACCATCTGCTCAAATTGCTCGAGAGTGACATTCTCCGACGTACCGTTAGTTTTTGCTTGTGTAACCATTCGTTTGCCTCGTTTGCGTTCTCTTTTGAAATCAACCGTTATCCGGATTATTATCCACGTTTTTTATATCTTCAGGCCTCATCACTGAGTCCATTATCTAGGCCGTTACTTCCGCTGTCACCGAAAGAACCTCTTTTTCCTCGCTTGACATGATCTTGTTGATGTCGAGTAAGATCATGATTTTCTCTTTCATTTTGACTAGGCCCAGCAGGTAATCGCTATTCGCGTTAGACATCCCTTTAGGCGGAGGATCAATTTGATCTTGTTCGATGCGTAGCACTTCATTCACGGCGTCTACCACAATGCCAAATGTGATGGAGCCGTTGTTGGATACGATGATGCGCGTATCTTCAGACGGTTCAGCTGCTGAAAGTCCAAAACGAACTCGTAGGTCCACAATGGGTATGACTTTACCACGCAAGTTGATTAGCCCTCGGACGTATTCTGGCACTTCAGGGATTTCTGTAATTTCACCTACGAGAATGATCTCCTGGACGTCCATGATGTTCAGGCCATACTCCTCTTTGTCCAGACGAAAGCTGACAACCTGAGATAAAGAGCCGCCAGGAGCTGAGCCATTGGCTCTCTTCGCAGCTTCAATATCGACGTTGTTTGTTGAATTGTCTGTATTCATATCGCTTCACCAAAAAACTAATTGACTAGCTGATGTCTCACGCAAAACTAATACATCGCGAGGTGTCAGACGTTTGATCGGGTTACAAGCCACGCTGCTTAAACACTTTTATAACTTCAATTATTTTCGGGATACGCGCTACGGCGAGAATCCCTGACTTTTCAAAAATGAAGGAAACTGAGAGAGATTTCCGCATCATGCTTACAAGCAAAAATCCTCGTTTGGGGCTGTAATATGCGTTACTTTCGGACCTGGCGAACGATTGAGATTCCGGCTCGACTGTGTCGTAAGGTTTTGCCCTCACGTCACGAAAATTTCTCCACCCGTCAGGCTTACGGCCTATATCTATCACGACGATACATCTTTGAGATTATTACGATTATTGGTTTTGTTTCGGGACGCTGCATCAGCCGACTTGCAGCGCGCATGGCGGTTTTGCATGTCAATATCCAAGAACATCCTTCCCCAAAGCAAGAACGAATTCTTCGCCGTCGCCGTATTGGTCATGGTTTTAGGGTTTGTTATAGGATTCATGCCCCTTTCGCAAGACCCCGACCTCTGGTTTCATCTGGCTGACGGGGAACTCATCCTTTCGCAGGGGCATGTTTCGCAAATCGACCCTTTCAGCTTTACACGCAGCGGCGATCTTTGGATGCCCCATTCCTGGCTATTCGATGTATTAGTGACGCTGAGTTGGCATCATCTTGGACCACGCTGCACCGAAGCTATCCTAGCTATGTGCTATATGGCTATGCTCATTACCTGCTTTCATCTGCTATCAAGGCGAGCGGTGCCTCCTCTAGCCGCACTGGGCATATGCTTTTTCGTCGCCATCGCTGCGGGCAACACGCGAGGTGTAAGGCCACAAGTCCTGTCGCTATTTTTCACGGCTATGTGTTTAATGCTTGTAATAAAGCACAAATCGGCGCGTTCCTGGATAATTACGATCACGTTGCCGCTTATCTTTTTCGTCTGGGCGCAAATTCATAGTGGATGTGTGATGGGGCTAATCGTCATAGCTCTATATTATTTCGGACGTCTGTTCGATGCCTACAAACGAGAGGGCGAGGCTCATGGTGCGGAGTTAAAACCGCTTGCTGCTGCGTTGTTAGCCTCAGCTGTAGTCATTCTCATTACGCCTCACGCGATTACACATTACGAATATGTCCGCATGACCCTCTCTATGGATTTTCTAAAATCATCAGTCGTAGAATGGCAACCGCCCCGCGCGTTTCCTCTAGCTGTTCCCGACGTTTACTTGTTTTTGCTAATTGGTGGTGTACTATTTTCTTTATGGCATCATAAAACCAAAGTAAATTGGGCTGAGCTTGGTATATGCGGCGCGCTTATCGCACTAGCTTGCACAGCTACGCGACATATTCCGCTCGCCTGCGTAGGCAGCATACCTCTACTTGCCTCCGCCTGGGGCAAAGGCGCAAAGGCCCGAGTCATAAGTTTTTCCATGAAGCGACAAGCCATGCTCGTGCCCGCGTGTTTCGTCGTCGCACTGCTGGTGAGTTTGTGGCGTTTCCCTAACGATATTTGGTTGAGATACTCCCAGGCCGAGCCAATGATGGGAGCTGCCGCGCTGGCCAACTTGGATAGGCCGCTACGGGTATTCACTACCTACAACACCGGCCCTTATGTGCTGTGGTCCAAACCGGGGAAGCTGAAAATTTTCGTAGACTCTCGTGCCGACGTTTTTGGCGATAAATTGTTAACTCAAGCCGAGCTTGTCCGTGCAGGACAGGGTTGGCAGGAGGTATTTTCGCAATGGTCTATCCAAGCTGCCATCGTCGAAAAAACTGACCCCATCGCCGAGTTGCTAAGACAGGCCGATGACTGGCGTCTTATCGCCGAAGATTATCAGGAATATACCTTTCTCCTCAACCAGATGCCTCCCGCAAGAAAAACCCTCGGTAGTGGTGTCAATCCTAGTTAAAAGCTTCATTCGCGTAGTCCAGTTTCCGATACACCCGCAAAGGTTTTCGGACCTTCGAGAGGAATCAGCTGCGCATTTTGGTTGCGTCGCAACATGAAATGACTGGAAAACACTCATGCAAAAAAATCTAATCAAACGATCTGTAGGCTACGCCGCGATGGCTGGCGATATGTGGAAACTCAAACGTTCGGACAACGAAACGGTCGTAGCGAACGCCCGTCGTCACCTGTCAGAGCGCATGGGAAAGTTGCATGGCCTGCCGCAAAAAATTGGCCAAATTATGAGTATGACCTCCGATGTCGAGCAGGCGACACCGTTCAAACAACTGTTCGACCAATCTCAGCCAATACCATTTTCTGTCGTGACAGAGGTTCTACAGGATGCCTGGCAAGCTTCCCCTGAAACAATGACAACCTATATTTCTCCAGATGCCAGAGCCGCATCGCTGGGTCAGGTGCATCGTGCTTCGCTTGTCGATGGGCGTGATGTCGCTATCAAAGTGGCTTATCCAGGTATCGAAACCGCAGTCATGAACGATCTAAAAATGATAGGTTGGCTATCATCTCCCGTGGGTGATTTGCGTCGTGGTTTTGATCTGGCGGATTATCGACAGGAAATTGTGCGCGATCTTAAAGAGGAATTGGATTACAACAAAGAAATTCAGCATCAACAAAAGTTTTCAGAAGTAGCCGAAAGCATTGACGGTTTGATTGTGCCGTCAGTGCATAAAAAACTATCGACGAAACACGTACTCGTCGCAGATTGGCAAGACGGCGAGACAATCGACGACGTGATGAGTTGGCCAAAGCGTGAGCGTTTTGAGCTGGGGCGTATGATGTTGCGGCATTTCCTCACGCTTCTTTTCGATCATGGCCTGGTCCACGGAGACCCGCATCCGGGTAATTATCGATTCCGGAGGACCGCCAATGGCCCTGAAGTAGTGCTATACGATTTTGGCTCTGTTTTGAAAGTATCATCTGTTGACCGCTTGCTGATTCTGAAACTCTTAACAGAGTCCGCAGCTAAAATTGGTGACCCACTCGCGACACTTTCCGCTTTAGAATTTAACGCTGATTTGCTGGAGCCTATCCAAGAGAAATTGCCAGCTGTGTGCAGTGTGCTATTCGAGCCTTTCGCCAGCCCTATGAAATTTGATATTTCCGTATGGAATCGCACGCAGCGCATGGACGACATCCTCGGCGACGACCGCTGGAACTTTCGTATGGCTGGGCCTTCAAGGCTTATATTATTGATGCGCGCTTTCCGAGGGATTCTTTATTATCTGGAAAAAATAGGCGAGCCGGTTAGCTGGGAGCGCGTATTACAGCCCATCCTGCAAAAGCATCAAGCCAGCGTCCAGGCTATTAGTCTTAAGCCCTCGCCTTCGCCGCAGTCTACGTTCGACTCCATGGCTAAGCACATGCGCATTGAAGTATTACGTGATGGCGTCAAGAAAGTGTCACTAACCTTTCCGGCATTAGCTATTGAAGATGTGCGAAATTTGATGGGCGAAGAGGTCATGGAGAGAATCGAACAAGAGGGAACCGACATCGACGAGATCGTTAAAGAAGCAAGAGCGGGTGGTTATAAAGCTATCGAATTATTCTGCGTGAAAGACGTCACTCAAGAAGGTGAGCAGCGCGTCGTCCGTGTTTGGCTACAGTAGGTTCGGCAGCGAAATGATAACCCGTCATTCTCGCGCAGGCAGGAATGACTGGGCAGAGACTTCAACTAGAAACGAATTACCTGTTGGCCTCAAACCACAGCTTGCCGTGGTATTTTAAGTATCGAAAATTGTATCTACTCAAAAAAAGCGACCAAGCGCAAACGCACTTGGTCGCTCGTTCGTAGTCGTATTGTAATACGAAGCGATTAGCCGCCGTTGCCACCGACGTTGTTGTCCAGTATGTCGAACGTCTCGCCTTGGACAAATTGGGCAGCCCCATCAAAAGTAGCGTCGCGTAGGGTGCGAAGGAATGTATCTGAGAATGGGAAACAGCTACCGCCATAAAGTACGGGTATGGCCAACGCGACCATCAATGCTCGTTTGATTCGTTTCATGGTATAAACTCCTATCGATGTACTCGATCCTCACTATCGGCCGAACTGCCATCTGGGCGGTATCATAGCCACTCATGCACGGCCTGTCATGGTCATTATTGCCAAAACCTCGCCAGGCATCCTGATTACGCTATTGAATAGTAGTTTCGTCAGCTTGCCAGCTATTCCTTTAGCATGTCCGCAAAATCATCTGTGAATTAGTATTGTTTACCCCATCCGATATGTAAAAGTAGGGGGACTGGCTACTTGTGATCTGAAAAAGCCAACCTAATGCTAAGCCCAACACGCACCCTGTAAACCACCGCCGTAAGTTACTTGCTAAAGGGAATACCGACATACTGGAACGCATCCAGCCACCAGCTAGGGCATATTTAATAGGGGACAGTCACCTATTTGTTTCGCAGCAGACTTTCTCTTTTTACTTTTCTGGCGGTTAATCTTAGGTCTGCCAACTGGTAACGCCCTCAGCCGTTTGCCAAGACGGCGTTCGAGCTTACTCATAAAGCTGTCGGTGCATAAAGGCCGGCCGCGCGTTGTGCATAGTCGGATTGCGGAAACCTCTGCATCATCTTCTTTTTGTTCCAACTGGGCTTTCCACTTTTCACGAGGCCAATCGCGATTCCACTCAGCCATGTCCAACAGCTCCGTCTCATCCTTCCCGGTGATGTGAGCCGTCGCAGACGACCAGGGATATCGCCAAGGCGCTCGAACCATTTTCGCCCGTACCGGATTTCGCTCGACGTAACAAAGCGTGCGAAGAAAATGCACATCTTCTAACGCACACGAGAAAAACCGATTCTGCCACAAGTGCCCGCTTCGTCCGTGCATGCGGTTGATGTACTGCGTATAGTGAAAGTGCGTCCTGCCCATCGTCTTCGCCAGCGAGTCCGCCCGCTTTGGCGCGCCGACAATGTGAACGTGGTTTGTCATCAGGCAATAGCCATGAACTGTAAAGCCATAGGTCTGGCACTGCTTATCGAGAATGGTCAGGTACACCCGGCGGTCGTCGTCAACAAAGAAAACGTCCTGACGGTTATTGCCACGCTGCGTGACATGGTGGGCGATACCCGGAAGAACTATTCTGGCGGTTCGTGGCATGGAGGTAGGCTACGCCAATCCATGCGTCGTGTCAATAAATAGGTGACTGTCCCCTTTTCCCCATTTCCCCCTATTTCCCATTTCCCCTCACTTGCAGCACGCCGCGCCGACTTCTACGGTGATCGCGTTGTTGAGGAACTCTCTCAGTACCGCGTCGCCGTCGACAACCCCGCCGTTGCCAGTGACGACGAGGGTAGCAGAAAGCGTCCGGGCCGTGCTGCTGTACGCGGTATCGATCACAATGCCGTCGCCGTCATCATCCTCAACACCACACCTACCGTCGGCATGAAACAACACGAGGGCATATTCGCCCCCACCCCCGTCACTGCGAACATAAATACATGATGCAGCAGACCCCACGGATTGGCTAATCTCGAATCGATCCAGGTTGAGATTTTGGATTGCGGGCGAAAACACGCCCAAATCCAACTCAAGGCCGGTGGGGCAGGTACCTTCAGTCGGATCGTTGTTTGGGCTGCACACGCTGTCGCAGCAAACCTCGCCCTCCTCGCAACCGGTAATTTCGCACTTTTCACTATCCGAACTGCCTGTATCCATGGAGTCTGGACAAGTACCGAATAATACTTCTTCGCACGGAAAACAATTAAAACCACTTGTGCCATCAGGATTGACGAAAACGCTGCATATCTCATCTGCAGCGCAACCACAGTTGTCGTCGGCAACGTCAACAGGGTCTTGGGTATCCGGCTGGTCGCCAGCATCGCCGACGCTAATGACGCAAAATTCTGCAACCTGTTGCTGGCCGATGAGCTTGTTTGACGAATCACACTTGATGTCCACGATGCCGTTGTAGGTGTCCCTAGTGCCTATGGTAGCAGATACTATAGTAAATAATTGGCCTATTCGCCCAGGAACAGCGCCCAAGTAACTTAGTCTGATGTTTTTTAACTCCGCTAAGGCCTCCTGCGTGGTGACCCACGCAGTTCCAGCGTTATCCAACAAAGCTCTACCACTCGCCCTGACAGCAGTACTGGTCGAAAATGAATAGATAGCTGTAAAACCCGCGACAGCAATGCCACCTGCCGCCGCGATACCTGCAAGTTCCGGAGCCGCAATAAGTCCCACTATCCCAACACCCACGGACAATCCAGTGAGTAAGACGGACCCACTGCGAACTCCTTGTTCAAGCGAACTTATGAAATCCTCGAAATCTTGACGCGAAAAACCAACGCCTTGAGCAGTGTCATTTACTTGAAACTGCAGATTCTGTATCTCGTCAACCTTTGAGGCCTGGCTCTCTGATTGTTGCAATTCCTGCGACGCGCCTAGCAGTATGCCAGCGAGGTGTCTTTCTAGGGCGTCAATATCATCGCCACTGAGTGTCGTCGTGCTTTCGTCAGAAAGTTGGTACTCCAGTCCTCCAGTATCACGTAATTGGTCACGAAGCGCCGTGGCCTCTACGATGGCGGCTTGAAGGTTGGCGATGTCATCGTCAACAGTTATCGTCGCGAATTCGACGCCCAACTCCTCGGTGTTGGCTATCGCATCGTTAAAGTTGGAGATGCTCTGTTCTAATACCGCTATCATCAGCTCCCCACGCGCCCACCCCTCTAGAACCGGCAAGCTCTCTATTGAGAGCAAACGTTCGCTAGATACACCTTCGATTGTCACAGTGACATCGCCCGTTTCAAACGCCCCCGTGCTGGTGTTGATTAACGGTGGTGCAGCTACACGCGTCTCTCCATCGGAAGCGGCGATGGTATCTACTGTGATGTCGAAACCGTTCGTGCCAACAAAACGCACCTTCACGGTGTCGCCAGTTTTGATGGAGTCGTGACGAACGCCAAATATTCCACCCGGAACAACGCTGGCAATAGTCAAGGTCAAGCTGGTAGTTGTGCCCCCGCCATCTTCCAACATCGTAGGTACGCAGCCGGGCATCATCATCGGTGAGACTAACATGAGTAACGCGGAAAATAGGGTAACGAACGGTCGTTTTGTATTTTGCACTGTTGAGTCCTTGTGTGGTTATTATTTCATTCTATCCCAACTCAGGCTCTGCCCATTATACGAGATCGGATGACGATCTTACTACAAATTTCCAAAGCTTCGGCAAATTTAACAAATCGTATGACCTCTAGCCAGCCGTTCGATATATCAGCATACTAGCCACTAACCCTGATTCAACTTGCTACAGCAACTAATAGGCGTCCCCTGTCATCTAGCCGTCCGCCCCGACGGTTGTCCTAGGCCTCCAAGGCGTGATTCCCAAGAAACTACGAAGTCAAAGATTACGCAATTTCAGCTATTTTCACTTTCTCATTACGCGCATATCCTACCATGTGTATAAACAGTTTTCAGCCACCTAGGCGTGGGCGGTGCAAGCCCGCCGGAGCAGGTTGGCTGAGATAAGTAATTTGTAACGATCCAAAGATGGATCAAAAGAATCGCTCTCATTTTAAGAGCATAGAGAAAGGAAGTCATGGACATTAGCATCGGAAACGCAGCCCCGGATTTTACAGCAATGGCTGTCGTAGACAAGCAGTTTAAGCAGGTCAGTCTCTCGGATTATCGCGGCCAATACGTCGTACTCTTCTTTTGGCCATTGGATTTCACCTTCGTCTGCCCTACAGAAATCGTCGCCTTCAGCGAGAGCGTCGCCGCATTCAAAGAGCGAGGAGCTGTGGTTCTCGGCGTGTCGGTCGATAGCCAATTCACTCACCTCGCATGGCAGAACACCCCTCGCGCAGAAGGCGGACTAGGCGACATCGCATTCCCTATGATTTCAGACCTCACACACAACATCAGCAAGTCCTACGGCGTGCTATGTGAAGAAAAAGGCATCGCGTTCCGTGGCTTGTTCCTAATGGACAAAGAAGGCAACGTCCGCCACATGCTCATCAACGACTTGCCACTAGGCCGAAACGTAGACGAGGCCCTCCGCATGGTCGATGCGTTGAAGTTCTTCGAGGAAAATGGCGAAGTATGCCCAGCGAACTGGCGTCCAGGTGAGGACACCATCAAAGCCGGCGTCGATAGCTCCAAGAAGTTCTTCAAGAACTGGGCTGACAAAGACGCAGTGGCTAACTAGGCGTTACCACCAGCTAATTGTAGCCGCCAGCAATTATTGATAGTACAAACCCGGCGTCCCAGCCGATCTTATATGGTAGGGACGCCGGTTTTTTGTATACTAGCCAGCGGTTTGTAATAGGCGCAGGGCGGCATGGGGACGTCCCGAAGGACATCGGAATTTGCCCGAGTCTTTGATGGCTTTGGAAATGCATAATACCCTATGATTAAAGCGTTTTTCGCAACAGACAGATAACAGGGAACACCAGCCATGATGAAAACATTTTTCGCCACGATGCTCCTAGCCGTTTCCGTCGCCCACGCCGAGTACACTATCTCCATCGAAAACGCGGCTGACAATAGCGCAACAGCCGCCCTCGTGCCGGGTGAGATGGTCAGCTTAAACATCGTTCTCACTGGTGATTCTACGCACGTTTCTAACGATTTTGTGATTAACTTTTCGCAAGGCGGTTTAGAATATGTCGCTTATGAATGGTCTGGAAATTTCCCCACCGGTGCAGCTAATGGCGACGACCGCAGCATGCCCGACCTCGCGGATTTACCCACGGTCATAGCCCGCGATACCACCGGCGATGCCAACTCCGCTTTTGATATCCAGTTCACTAATTTCTTGTCCCAAGGCGACTTTGGCGTGGGCATGTTATTGCGTATTGACCTTACGGTCCCTGATGATTTTCCTGACGGTACGATCGACATCAATCCCTTTGACGGTGCTTTTTTAGAATTGTTTACGACCATCGTGCCACTTTCCGGCGGAACCTTTATTCTCACTGTCGGGACCGGCGGCGGCACGGGGGGCGGTGACACTGGGGGGGGAGACACCGGAGGTGGTAGCACGGCTGATACCGATAACGACGGTGTGACAGACGACAACGACGCCTTCCCGACCGATGCTACAGAAACCGTGGACACTGACGGCGATGGCGTAGGCGATAATACGGATGCGTTTCCGATGGACGCCGCCGAAACCACCGACACCGATTCGGACGGAGTAGGCAATGTAGCCGACACTGATGACGATGGTGACGGAGTCGTCGATCTCGAAGACGCCTTTCCGTTGAACCCGGCTGAGGTGAGCGATACGGATGGTGACGGCGTCGGCGATATTGGCGACGCATTTCCGGACGATCCAAATGAGTCTGTGGATACTGACGGAGACGGCATTGGCAACGAAGCCGACACCGACGACGACGGCGACGGGGTCATTGACGTTGACGACGCCTTCCCGCTGGACCCATTGGAAACGACGGATAGCGACGGTGATGGGATTGGTGATAATGCGGACGTAGACTCTGGCAATGCAAACGCAGGCCCGCGCGTGGGTGGTCTTTGCGGCATGAGTATGATGATCTCGTCTTGGCTAATACTTATCGGGCTAACCAGTATGCGGTTTCGCTGGCGACGCAAGTTCCAGCATTAGTATGCTTTGTCGCCCGCCGTCATACCCGCGCTGGCGGGTATGACCAGCATTATTTGCTCTGATATCCGTTTTTTCCACTTTTGCAATTACGAAGACTTAACTAATGGCCGTCGTCTGTCATTCTCGCAAATGTCCCTCGTCATTTCAGCCAGGCTCCGCCCTGTGAGTCCTATAGTGTTCCTGCTTTATTTTTCATTTTTTACCAGCTAATTCCATTCACTATGAGGCCCATAATGAGTCATCTATCGTCCCATAATAACGATCTCTTCAGCCTTGATATAGTGATTTTACACTACATTTACTTAGTTGTGAAAAGGGTGACTAATTATCGCCCCCATTAGCGGGGATTTATCTAAAGTCACGGGCAAAAAATGAAGGAAAAGATGGGTTTTAGCTTGACTATTCACCTCTTCTCCGATTTAATAGACGTGTTGTGATGTACCAATTTTCAGTAGCGCCTTGTGAGGCGTTTTGGATTGGTGGGGAGGTGCTTGCCTCGGGGCATCGCAATGTTGGTAGCACTTGGGGTTAGTCGCACACATGTTATGAGTGTGGTTAGCGAGGAGATGCGAGTCGTACAAGAGGCGTTCAGTTTTTTGAACTGTCAATCCTGTATGGCTCCATAGCCGGACATTTTTAGGATTTAGGGGAGGAAAAGGGACATGTTGACACGAGGTATCACGCTCGCTGCAGTGCTTAGCTTTGCGTCTATTGTACACGCGGGAGCCACCGTACAGTTGGTCCCCACACCTAACCAGGCAACTTATAGCCCTGGTCAGGTCGTCACTGTGGCTGTGAACATTTTACAAGACAATGCCGGGGCTGATCATCTGCTTCGTCAGGTGCAGTTAAATCTTGATGACACCGACGCGGCACTAGCCGTGTCGGCTAGCTTTGGTTTTAGCGGACTGTCAGGCTGTTTTGATGCTGGCAATCCCGGTAGCTGCTATTACCTGGACCAGTCAACAACAAGCGGCCCTGCTGGTGTCGCATTCGCTTTTCTTTCAGCCAGTGATTTGACTATGATGAGTCCGAATCTGGCCTCCAACGCATCCTTGCAGCACAACATGACTGGTGGGGCATCGCCCACGCCTGTCACGGTTGGCACGCTGTCAGTTACGATGCCTGTGTCACCTGGCATGTACACGCTGGATGTTCTTAACAGTAACGAATCAAAAGTCTGCATCAATCGTTCGCGGACCAGTCTTTCTTCTAACGCAATGTGTACCGGCACGGGCCAGGGCACTTGTGCTTCCGCAGACGAAACCTGCATGGCTCCGGGTAACGCAGCTACGCTGGTTTATGGCTTTGGCCTATCAAGCGGTTCTGCTGACGACGTAGAGCCTGTCACCATCTGGCGTGCGATTAGTGGTGAGCTGACTGGTGGTTCCATGTTGTTTGATGTAGCCGCTTGTTCTCAGCCTTTGCCTCAGTCTTGGACTTCAATCGGTCAACATGGTGTAGGTTGTATTTTCAATCCTGCTTGTGGCGGTGCTGAGTATGGCCAGGATATTTCAGCGGCTGGTGGTTTCTCGGAATCACGTTCGACGGGTATCAATAAAATCGTCGTCGCCTATGACGTAGACGTTGATGTAGCCGGTGCGACAGTATCAGCTGTGGGTTGTGCTGTTGATGGTACTGCTCAGAACTTAGCTGGCATTACCATGTCGGTA
>JAJRPG010000012.1 GCA_024280855.1 Planctomycetota bacterium
CTGACAGTCTAACGTCGCATCACAGAATTCAGCACCGTTGCAGAACATCAAGTCGTCAGCACAGTTCAAGTCGTTAGTGGTATAAACGCATGTGCCCGCCACACAGGTATCATCCGTACAGCCAACCAGGTCGTCGCAGTGAATATCCAACGCACATTCATCGCAGACGTTTGTCGTTTCGTTACAGAACGTGCCGGCTAAGCATGGATCGCCTGGTGCGGTACAAACCCCTGTCATGCAAGTTTCGATACCGTTGCAGAACATACCATCAGTACAGTTAGTCCCGTCGATGACAGGCGTAAGCGTATCGCAGTTGCCTTCTATACCAGCCCCGCTGCAAGACGCCGTGTTGCAAGCATCACCAGCCGCACTGCAATCTGGAGGGCTGCCCGCCTGACATAAACCCGCCCCATCGCAAGTGTCCAAAGCAGTACAAACATCGCCAACATCACACGCTGAACCTAAAATTTCATACATGCAAGTAGCCGAGCAGCAGTCGCCCCCCATCGTGCCGCCGTCGTCGCAGTCTTCGCCAAAATCCGTTGTGCCGTCACCGCAAATTGTCAAATTTGCTTCAAATTCGGATACGTCGGTTCGTGTGATAAGAAGATTTCCACCATCAATACACGAGTACCGCATGGCGAACGAGCCGCCACCCAAATCAGCTAGCGCCCCAACGAAGCCTGCCGTGAGCGTGAACGAAAATGAACACGGCGCTACGCCGCATGGCACAGCATCTATAAAATTCAAATTGTCAATTGTGCTACTGGTGTTATAGGGAGACAATCGACATGACCCAGTCCCACTAAGAAATGTCACATTTGCTGTAACGGTATCGCCTGTGACAGGTGCAAGGCCACTTAGCCAGGTAAGCTTAACCATGTCTTCGCTGCCAAACGAAATGGAGCCAGCCGTAGTGACAAAATCTAAATCGAGATACGCGGCGTCGCTGGTGAGAACGGGGTCAACATCGTCCCAATTCGTTAGCGCACCTTCCTCAGCCATATCAGGCGGATTAGATGCAGCGATGCCAACAGAGGGGCTTATCAACAGACCAATGATAAGAAGCTGTAACACACGCAATGTCAGGGTTGTGTGGCTAGCCATTATAAGTTATTCCCCTGGATGCGAACTCCGCTATGAATCGCAGCTAACAGGCTCGCGACATAAACTGGATTCACAATCAAATTGGCAATACGATACCCACTGCGCCGCAACGACATAAGCCGTCGCGCAGACCACATGCCGGTCATCGCTACCCGTAATAAATCTATCACCTAGAGCAAGCTCCCTTCCCCAAGGGAATTGTCCAAATCTACAATAAAAAGAGGTATCAGCCTCTTCAACCAACACCTAATTCAAAAGCCTACGCCAACTCGAGTGACGCGGGAACACCGCCATACATTATTAGCACGACCATGCACCCCGGACAACTGAATTAGCAGTCCATATAAAAAATGCGCAGGCAACTCAAATATCGCTACGAACCACTAGCCCAGTATATCCAGGTTTACATCCAAAATCCAACCAAATCTTTCAGCATTATGCCAAACAATGACCCAATACTTTATAATTTCCACTCCAACTGCTATCCTAGTCGGGATATATTGAAATAATCACAATTCAACCCTCTTCACCCGAGATAGAGCGTCCACACAACCATGTACACAGTCTGGTAATCTAGTAATGTTGACTAAGTTGGTAGAGAGTCGTTTTTCTTATCGAACGACTCCCTACCCAGCCGATAACACCCAGGTGGTGTCTGGTCCTATGATTTTACGGAGTCTAGCAGTGAAACGTCAGAAAAAAAATTACATCCCAGCGATTCTGCTGGGCTCATGCCTGGCGTCTTCGCCTACTTGCCTTCCGGACAATTACTTTGCACTCAGCGTTAGAAACATCGCTGTCTCCTTCGCAGACACGGTGCTTGGCACGTTGGTCGCACCGGTCTTAGATACAATCGACCCCCCAGTGGACACAGACGGTACAGCCACCGACACGACGGGCTAGCAAACTCACAACATCTCATTGCACTGATGGACGATCCGCGCCATTTGTCTGAACTTATGGAAACGAGCTGCCATACCTGGCTTTACATGATATCTAACGGACATTCGGCTTGACATGATTCCATCATCTAACTCATCATGCCCGACATGATATGTTTTTCTAACAAACAAAAAATCTTCTACTCGATTCCGCTGATTATTTTTCTGGCGGGATGCGCGTCGTCGGGCCTTCAAAGAACCGACCGCACCGTGTACCGCGCCCTTGCTGACCGACAATCAATAGCGTTTGGCAAAACGACAGATGTAGACCTGCACGATTCTTTAGAGCCGACAAGATCGACGCAGCGGATGTACTCGATCACCCCACGCCCAGTCCCAGAGAATCTTCCAGACTCGTTCAATGAACCAGCGCCGACTACAGAAATGGCAGATGCCGAACAAATTACAACTGCGACAATCGACACAACACAGGACGACACGAATACGGCACTACCAAACGATGATGCACTAATTTCAGCCAGCGTTTTTAGCGAATCCGAAATGGAGCAGGTAAAAAAATATTCGCTGCCTGACGTCTTAACTTTCGCCATGAACAATGCGCGCGAGTTGCAGACCGCCAAGGAAGACTTATATCTTGCGGGCTTATCTCTTACGCTTGAACGTCATTTGTGGACGCCCCAGTTTGCGACAAGCATTTCGGCCCAGTTCGCAGACTTCGGGCAGGTGCGTAGTTTTGACCGGGCCATGACGACCATTAGCGAGGTCTCTGTCAGCCAGCGCCTGCCGCAAGGTGGCGAAATTACCGCACGAGTCATCAGCTCATTGATGCGTGATCTTGAAAAGCGCGTCACTTCTGGTGAAACCGGCAATGTAATTTTGGAAGCCAACATTCCTTTATTTCGCGGCGCGGGCAAAGTAGCCTACGAATCTCGCTATATATCAGAACGGCAGCTAATCTACGCAGTGCGTGATTACGAACGTTTTCGTCGATCTTTCGTCGTCAACATTGCCGCCGACTACTTTAATCTCCAGCAATTGAAAACAACCATTGCGAACACGCACAAAAGTTATCTAGGCCGAAATAAGGACTGGATTAAAGCAGACTTCATCAATCGTATGGGACGTAGTCGAAACGTGTTTGAAGCCCCCCGTGCCAAGTCTATTTTCAGGCAGGCTGAAGCCTCATTGGTTAGTAGTAAGGAACGATACGCCACGGCGCTCGACCAATTCAAAATTAGGCTGGGCACTTCTGTAGATGATTTGATGGATGTTGTAGACCAGGACGCAGACGAGGCCAGTAAAGAATTAGACGCCCTGCTGCCTTCGATAACCGTAAGTGATGCCATCGACATTGCACTTGCGTATCGACTTGATTTAATAAATAGCGAAGACGTAATTGACGACGCACGCCGTGGTGTCGTGATCGCCAAAAACCAACTATTGCCAGACCTTGGCCTGCGTGGCAGTGTCACCCTTGACTCCGATACCACGCAATTGAATTCGATGAGCTTCAATACTGAACGAGCAACCTGGCAAGGGTTCGTCGAGTTTCAAATGAATGACCGCTATTCGGAGTCCAATGCTTATCGCTCATCACTGATTACCGTGAAACGTAGCCAACGAGACCACGATGAATTCGAAGACCGCGTTCGGGCTGACGTGCGCCGCGCGCTAAGACGTATCAATCAGCAAGATAACCTCCGCAAAATACAGTCGTTAAACGTAGTAGAAAACGAGAAGCGTCTGGAAGCCGCCCGCGCCCAGTTCGACCTTGGCCGTTCCACCAACCAGGACGTCGTCGATGCGGAAAACGAACTACTCTCAGCCAGAAACGACTTCGCCCGCGCGGTGGCCGCGTATCGCATAGCCATTCTGGAATTCCGCCGTGACACAGGGACACTTCGTGTGACTGATGATGGGCGATGGGAAGAATAACAACGACATTATTTTAATTCAAAGACGGTTTTAGCCTTGAAACTGTAAACTCACATCCCCTTAAACGTAACCATCCTAAAAGGAAGTGCCACACTCCGGACATCGGCGCTCGGTCAGGCCAGTTAAGTTATAGCCACAAGGTGGGCAACAACCTCCGACACGGCGTCTGGCTCGACGTACTGGTCCACAAAAGAAACACAAAAGGGGCCAAAATCCAAACAATAAAACTAGCATCCAAAGACGAAGAATCACCGTTCGCTCCAATCCCGCTCCCATTTTGGGACGAAGAGAATGCGAGAAAGGTGAAACAGCACCAGGCAATGTTGCTCGATTACGCTGGAATATCATGCCTGCGAATTCTAACTTAGAAGGCGAGGATGTTATTCCAGTTGGAATACGAGACACGAAATGCGAAAACGCGATGCGTTCTCGGGTAACTTCTACGCTGTAAAATAATTCCGGCTTACCAAACTCCTCAATTCGCTTATTGTTGATTTCAGCATACGCTTTTCTAAAACCACCAGTACCATAGTCCGCTCGATTTATTAACTCATAGAAGTGGTGATCGTCATAGTCCCTCCCCATCACCAACGCAAATCGTTCGCCAAGATATCGCCACCCTGGTAACGGGTTAAGATAGCTACACGCCCAAAGAAGTGAAGAAATAATCGTAAGTGACATGGAAGCAATAAGAAGTGTGCGGCGGATATAGCCAAACAGTCCGCGTTGCAAAGGCAACATATTCCCAAGCTCCAGCCAAACGAGGCGTGGCGGAACCCACCATCGCTTCATAGCTCTCAATGTTAAAATACAAGCCAAAAGAATAAACAGCAGAACAAGACACGGAATGTCTATTCGACGTTCGCCTACCAACGTCCCCTTGGTATCAACCGAACTTTCCCAATAAGCCACTTTCCCCCAAGGGGCCGTGCTTAAATGATATCGCCATCCATCTTTATCTCGCTGAATGACTAAGTTGGCCGTCCACGAAGCTAACGTGTCTCCGCGGACAGTCACGCCCCGTACGCCGCCGTCTGCGATAGCAAGTTGTAACCAAAGCGTGTTGGAATACTGATATTCAATCGCAGCAGAACGAAAGTAGCTGCCCACGAAGACGAGAATTAAAAAGCACCAGGAAACCCAAAAGATTTTTCGCATTAGCATGCTCCTGTGGGTGCAAGTTGGGCAGCATCTATCGATACAAATGCGCCAAGTCACAACAGCCTAGTTGACCAAAGCATCTTTCATCGCAAATACTGAAGGTAGTCTTGCCGCATTGAGAAATATCCCATTCATGACAACAATACCTGAGTCGCATTTGTAGAGAAAATGCTCAACAATCGGGACTGACAGTCTACATAGATAACCCTAGGAGGATACAACATTATACCGGCGTAACCAAGTAGATTATCGAGAATGGCTATATTCTTAACGATGTATTGATGTACACGGCGCGAACGCTCCCGATGCACTATGCTTTGATTTCTAATGGGGCCATGATGAGAAAACGTGGCGCATTCACATTGCTTGAACTATTGATCGTCATCGCAATGATGGTGCTGCTCATTAGCATACTTCTTCTTGGTCTGTTCAAGGCTCGGATGCAAGCCAAACGAATAGTATGCGCTTCCAGTCTCAGGTAAATCGGCATTGGCATGCAATCTTACTTAACAGACAACAATGATAGACTTCCCTATGCATCGTTTTTGCCATCTACAGGCCCCCTGCCACTTATCACTAAAAAGCCTATCTACATTGCGGAAGTTTTGCTCGAACACACCGGCGATGCATCAGAAGTTTTTCGTTGCCCTAATGATGAGCAAGGAGCTTCTAGCACGACAACGCGGAGCCAGTGGCCGTCGCGAAGTCCTAGGCGGGTAAACGAAGTTGTGTTCCCCTGTTTATTGGTTCCCTTACTCGCTCCTATAGCTTCTGTCTCAGAATCGAGGAAAAGCTTCCAGTGATGCTCCCGGTCAGCCTCTAGCAATTCAATTCGTTCGAGAGTGCTTTTCTACCTGCTCCAGCCATTTCCTAATTAATCCAAAAGACTTCTAACACTTTAACCATGCGAACGCCGCTCAAGCTTTCAACCAGCCGCCAGCAACCCAATCCGTACCTAACAGACAATTTCCGACGGTTTATCTCTTGGATTTTACTTTGATTACGGGAAAATACAGGCTACCTTGTATATTGCGTGACGATGGTATAATAGCCTCGTGGAATTGCCATCTAATTTTGTAGCGCCAATCAAGGCTATAATTTGCGTACAGGCGGCGTCCCGATCTTGGCTATAATGGTGAGAAAATTATGACGACAAGTATGACATCGACTTCAGACAAAACCGCCGCCCTTGGCAAACATGCCGCGCAATCTTTCGCTAAACCAGCGCAATCCTCAAACAAGATCTTTGCACTGATTGGCGGGGTGCTAGCGATTAGCGCGGTGGCTTTTTTTGCTCGCTCAGCGATCAACTCGTTCTCGGCTGGCGGATCGATGGGGAATTTAGAAACCCACACCGTTGGTCTGGAGACTTTTGATGTTGACCTTATCGAAAAAGGCGAATTACAAGCGGCGAATTCTACGGACGTCAAATCGGAAGTCGAAGGCCGATCAACCATTATATGGCTAATCCCAGAAGGCACCCAGGTCAAAAAGGGCGACCTGCTCGTCGAGTTGGCTTCAGACGAAATTAATAACCGCTTACGACAAGAGGAATTGAAAGAGTCGAACGCCATTACGGCTTATGAATCAGCCCAGGCAGAACTTGAAATTCAACAAGATAAAAACGCCAGCGATGTACGAAAAGGGCAACTCGATATTGAACTTGCTCAGATCGAATTGGAAAAGTACGAAAAAGGCGAGTGGATGCAAAAGCAAAAGGATGCAACCATCGCTATCGATCAAGCACAAATGCTTTTGGAACGTCGCCAACAAGATTTTGATGCCGCCGACGAATTGCTAGGCCGGGGTTTCATCACGCAAACGGAATACGACGAAGACAAGTTCAATCACAGTAAAGCCATCTGGGATTTGGAAAAAGCAAAAAACGCCCAGCTCGTACTTACGCAATATACACATGTCGTAGACCTAAGGCGGCGCCAATCCGACCTGGAGGAAGCCCAAAAGGAACTCGAACGCATCAAGAAAAACGCACGGGCTGAAGAGCGAAAGAAAACGCGCAACCTCGAAGGCAAACATAAAGAACTGGACCTAACCCAGGACCAACTGGCTAATTTACGAAAGCAAAAGAAAAACTGTCGCATCTCGGCATCGACTCCCGGATTCGTCGTTTATTACAGCGGCGGCGGCATGATGCACATGATGAGCGGAGGTCAAATCAAAGAAGGGGAAGCCGTCCACGAACGTCAAATCATTATGCAGCTTCCAGACACCTCAAAAATGGTTGTGCAGCTAAGAATTCATGAAGCTAAAACTAACAAACTCGCTATTGGCCAAGATGCCATCGTCGAAATCGAAGGCTTACCCGGCAAGCAATTTCATGGACGCGTGCATAAAATTGCGGCCATCGCCGACACGCAAAACCGCTGGCTAAACCCTGACCTGAAAGAATATCAAACCGAAATCCTACTCGACGAGACCGCTGAATCGCTAAAGCCCGGCGTCACTGCCCATGTGCGAATTTTAGTGGACACAATCGATAATCAGCTCGCCATTCCAGTCCAAGCCGTGTTCACAAAAGGCCCGAAGCAATATGTCTTCGTTACCCAATCAGGCGTTCCAACCCCCAAGGTTGTCAAGCTCGGCGCTATTGGTACGGACTGGGCGCAAATTAAAAGTGGCATTAACGAAAATGATAATGTGCTATTAGCCTTCGATGACAAACTTCGCAGGCTCATTCCGACGGACCATACCACAACAGACCATGCCGCCAAAAACGCGGGTAGCCACCGCCCCGCCGGTAAGCATAGCCCCAAAATGGGCAGTGGCCATCGTCCTGAAGGACGCGGAAAACCTGGCGCAGGCAAGCATGGCAAAGCTCAAAAACATACAAAGCCCTCTAACCACGGAACGCCTTCATAACGCATGGGCTTAATCGCGTCAGTCAAAAACCTTTCAAAAGTATACGGTGAGCCGGGAAGCCCTATATGCGTACACGCCTTGCGCGATGTAAGCCTGGATTTTACCGCCGGGCAATGCGTCGCACTTTGTGGCCAAAGCGGCTCCGGCAAGAGTACGTTGATGAATATCATTGGCTGTCTGGACCGCCCTACCCAAGGCCAATACTTGTTGGGAGATATTGACGTCGCAGACCTTTCCGACGACGAACTTTCAGAAATCCGTGGCCAGCGCGTAGGCTTTGTGTTTCAAAACTTCAATCTCATCCCCCAACTAACCATCGCAGAAAATCTTGAAGTGCCGTTGTTCTATCAAGGCACGCCGCCGGATGAACGAGCCGCCCGCGCAGCCGTCCTCATCGAGCGCGTAGGCCTGCAAGACCGAGGTCATCACCGCCCCAACGAACTGTCCGGAGGCCAACAACAACGAGCCGCCATCGCCCGCGCTCTCATCAACAACCCGCTCATTATCTTAGCTGACGAGCCCACTGGAAACTTAGACACAGCTACCACAGACCAAATCCTGGCTCTATTCGATGATTTACGAAGCCAAGGCCGCACCGTCATCATAGTCACTCACGAACCAGAGGTAGCCAACAGGTGCGACCGCATCGTCACGCTCAGAGATGGCCAAATCATCAGCGACACCCTGCCCAACTAGACATTGCCCCGACATCGCAACATCTTCGATAAGTGATCGACCTGCCAGAGGATGGCACAATTTGAGCAACCCCCCGGTGTCTAAAAAAATATTTTCCCTCCAGGCCAGGCCTTGCAATTCAACCAACATTCCGCAGACCCATTTAGCAAACAACCTCGAATACAACCCTACAGAGTCCTCACTTAAGTATTTTCGGACCAATCGAATTGCGGCCTACGAATGGCCAGCTTCACACTTACGCACTCCTTACCTATTTCGGGAAAACGTTATACCAGCCTATTAAGGACGATTTATATTTTTCCCGATGAAAAGATGGATAGTTTGGGGCATCTGTACCGACTATACCCATACTTCGCATTTGTCCTATTTTGACATTTGTAGGCCTGCGAATGGTAGCCTGATTGAGGCTGACTCGGTTCGTGCGGATCACGGCTGAGACTGATTTGAGACCGTCGGATTTATTCTAAGGAATGCAAAAAAAAATGGCTAAGGCGATTGCAAAAAAACGAACGACTGCTGCAACAAAGAAAACCAAGACAACTAAAGCCAAGGCTAAGCCCGCTGCTTCTCGCAAAACAGTAAAACCAAAGGTAGCTAAACCAGCAGCCCCGAAAGCTCCTAAAGCACCAAAGCGGTTTGCAGCTTCCAAAGACCCCGTCGCGCTAAAGCTGTGGGACAAGTTTCTAGATGTTCGTAGCGTCGAACTTCGTAATGAGATCGTGGTTCACTATAGCCATCTCGTTCAGACTCACGCCGCAAGACTTTCTCGCAAGCTGCCTGCCCAAATTTCATTCGACGAAATATGCAGCGCAGCCTTTGACGGTCTCATCGAAGCAGTCGAAGCCTATGACCCTGAGCGAAAAGCAAAGTTCGAGACTTTTTGTCAACAACGGATTTCCGGCGCGGTCATGGACTGGCTCCGAAGCCTCGATCCACAGAGTCGAACCGTTCGTACCTTTGAAAAACGTCGCATGATGATTCGAGAGGCTATGGGGACAGACTTGGAGACGCCACCTTCCCAGACTGATTTAGCCAAGAAGCTTGATATGACGATCGATCGATACGATCACCTCTGCCGTCTCTCGCAGCTAGGTAAAGAAGTTCACTTCAGCGCGATGGAACCACCTGACGATCATCGCGGGCATGGCTCTTCACACTCTTGGGACACGCGCGATACGAAAGTTGAAGACCCTGGCGTGACCGTGAACCGTCAGCTATTCACGAAACACATTACTGAAGGATTAGCCCGCGAGGAAAGGCTCGTATTGATGCTTTATTATTTCGAGGGCATGACCATGGCTGAGATCGGTAGCGTACTCAGTCTTTCCGAATCTCGCGTTAGCCAAATCCACAAGGAAATTCTACAACACCTGCGTCATCGCTACGGCGGGACCATGTGCGAAGAATTGGTCGCCTAGACCAATCGGACACGCATCAGGCGTGAACGTATATAAAACCATTACCTCGGTCGGCCTAACGGTCGGCCTTTTTTTTGCGCGGTATAGGGTTAGCCAGTTTCAGGCTGCGGTTGCTGCGGCGAAGTTATACCTTTACGATCGCTTGAATGACGAGAAACATCATGCTAAAGTTAGCCTTCGACGGCACGGATTTTCATGGCTGGCAACGCCAAGGAGACTATCGAACCGTCCAGGGCGTCATGGAAGACGTCCTGCGTCATGTGGTGCGACATCCCGTGAAACTAACCGGATGTGGTCGAACTGACGCCGGCGTTCACGCGATTGGACACATCGACAATTTTCACACCAGCTTCGCCCATGAAGCTGACGAACTTATGCGCGCGATTACTTCACGTCTGCCCTATGACCTAGCTGTCACCGAGGCACGCTATGTATCCGACGATTTCCATGCCAACCGATCCTCGATTAGCAAGCTGTACCGATACCGCGTGTTCAATAGCACTATTCGCCCGGTGAGTCAGTTGTGTCAACGGTTTGTCAATCATTATCCCCGGCATCTGGACCTTGATCGCATGCAACGAGCGGCGGAGTATTTCGTCGGCAGCCACGACTTCACCAGCATGGCTAACGTGCGTGGAAAAAGATTAACGATGGTCCGCAACATTTTAAGATGTGACGTAACGCGCGAGGGTGATGAAATCATTATCGACGTGGAGGGGACGGGATTTCTGTATAATCAGGTTCGCATCATGGCTGGCACGCTAATTGAAACCGGACATGGTCGATGGGAGCCGGAGGAGATGTTGGCGCTGCTCGAATTAAAAGACCGAACCAAAACCGGCTTCACCGCCCCGGCTCATGGTTTGTGTTTGCAATGGGTGAAGTATCCGGAGGAGTTGATAAATCCAGTGCCGATAGAGGAATCTTCAGATTTGTGACTTTAATGTGGCATCATGTAGGGCATCGGGCATGTCATAGCATATGTATCATCGACTCCCCCAGGTCCAAAAAGAAGGGCCAGGGCCACCCAGCCTACTTGGCTTACAGCTAGTGAATTGTTACTCAGCTTCGCGAAGTAGTCTATCCGTTACAGATTCGGCAGCTTCCACAGGCGCAGTTGGCGTCTCATTTTTTTTCTTTGTTGTCGCTTTTCTGGATGACGAATTCTTACGATAGAATTTGCTGACACGTGCCTTGGCAATTCCGGCGTCCTCGCCATCCACAATTTCACGCTTCAAAACTTCTTTTCTTACTAGATGCTCTATTTCGTCAGCGTCAATCCTGATTCCGTCAGCTAGTTTCTTGAGTTCTCTTCGAATTACCGAAATGACTGGATCAGATAATATCAAGCTACCAACTACAAAACGATTCACGCTTTGTACTTTCTCGTAAAATTGTTCACGAGCTTTTTTTCCAAGCGCTTCTTTTGTTAAGAGGAAAAGAAACTCCTGATCCTTTTGTGTTCTTGGATTAAGAGACAGGAAGTTAAAAGTACAAACAAGATCAAAATTTATTGGCTGTTCAAATCTAATGCGGTATATGCGCCATTCGATTCCATTTGTCAGCACAACCCATTGCACGCCGTGATTCGCACCGTAATCACAAGCTTGCTTCATATGGGTTTCTTTCAGTGAAATTCCTATTGCTTTTGCTTCGATCAAGAACTGCACCTTGTCGTCAACTTTCAAAGCAAGATCACAATAAGTGCCACGAATCGCAACTTCGCTAGTTACCTCAAGATATTTGTCATAACCAAAAATATCACTGAACATGTCTGTCAACACAGCAACAGTATCAGATTCGTTTACGTCTCTGTCCTTTGCAATCTGCAATACTTTTTGAAAGCGAGTCACTTGCTTCACAAACCGTTCTGTAATTTTTTTAGGAATACTAGCCATGCGTATTATCTCCCTTCATCTGTTTTCGTAATTCGGTCACTTCCAGGGTCAATTTTCTAATCTCATGTAGCATGTCAGCGTCACGCTGTTCATCCTCAATTTGATCTTCTTCCAAGAAAAAAGATGCTACAGATGCAGTAAACGTACCAAATAATGCAACACCTGCGGTCATAAGTAAAGCCGTAACGATTCGCCCCTCAGTTGAAGATGGTAAAAAATCACCATATTCACCTGAAATTAGAGTAAACAGACACCACCAGAATGCATCCAGAGGCATCATTGCTGGCTCTAAGGTAACAATAACCACAATAGAGAATAGCATCAGTAGAAACGATCCAAGCACTACCGCAGCAAACGTGTTTCTTGCTCGATGGATAAAAATGACAGCAAATATATTCTTGGCTGCTCGTGCCCCTCGTAGTACCCGGAGAATACGCACCACCCTTGCTAATCGAGCAACGCGAAAGGCGGGTATTAATGGGATAGAGGAAACTAGGTCAAGCCACCCCCACTTCAAATATGCCCTACGAGGACGCGTACAGATAAGTTGCCATAAAAAGTCTCCGAAAAATACGAGGCAAATAATGTTGTCGATGGTTACAAGAACATCAATATGTTTACCAGCCACCTCTACAAAAGTTTGCACAGCAAGAAGGATGAGAGATATAATGCTCATCAGCAACACAAATAACTGCCAGACTCCGATTGTCTGTCGTTTTTCATTCGATAAAGAGTGACTTAGCTGCCCCATGAACAAATCCTTCATACCGAGTTACAGTTATCTTTTTGGATAAATCGCCAAAGCCACGCAAAAAAAAGTCGCCGAGCCTCAACAACCGCTTTTAACAGGGCTGACGATCCAACACATCAGTCATGCAACGCTGCCACACTCCGGACATAGGCCACTTTCATTGTCCGTTAAGTTGTAACCACACTTTCCGCAAAGGCGGAATAGATTGGTGCAGAGCTTGTACCATCCATCCGTTGAGCCGATCCCCGCCAAGGATGTATAATTATGACTTCGCCCAAGCTGGAATTTCTGCGTTATAGACAACTTGCTCACTCGTTGTTGGATGCTTAAACGAAATAGACTTCGCATGAAGACAAAGTGGCTTGTCGTCAACAGATAGAGTTTGCGTATGACCAATTTCACCATCAGCAAGATAAAGCGGATCACCAACCACCGGCAGGCCTAGCTCCCACAGATGCACGCGAATCTGATTCGTTCGACCAGTTACTGGCCTCGCTTCTAAAATCATAGTGCCATCCGACAGCTGCTCTAACATCTGAAACTCTGTTCGCGCAGCTAGGCCATTTGGATCAGGCAATCTCGCACCAGCTCGACTCGGCTCACTGCTGATCGGTGTCGATGAAGTAAACGCCTCAGCCGTAGGCTCACCAGTTACACGAACGATATATTTCTTCGTCACTTGCCCACGTTCAAACTGCTGCTGTATTTTTCTCGCACTTGTGCCTGTCTTGCAAAACACGACGACACCGGACGTATTCGCATCAAGCCGATGCACAATGCGCAAATGCGCACACTGATATACTTCGCTCATAATCCAACTTAGCGAATTCCGATTGAACCGCCCGCATGGATGCATCGGCAACGGCGCGGGCTTATGCACAACCACTACGGATTCGTCTTCATGAAGAATCTTAATATCGCTACTCACCGCAGGCTCTACCGTTTCCGGAATGATATGGTCCAGCCGTTGCCCAGCTCGTACTACATCATCCGGTGAGACGCGCTTTCCATCGCACAACAACTGGCCACGATCAAAAACTTCCAGCCACTGCTCACGAGAAAGCCGCGTATAAAGCGCACATAAAAATTCGATGGCCTGATGCTTATCAAACTTACCCGTAACATATATAGGCCGAACATTCTCATAAGGCGCACTACCAGGAAGCGGCGTCGTCACCTCACGAATAGCCTTATGCCGTTGCGCGATCGTATCGACCAGCCGCTGCTCCGGCGACTTAAAACACGTCGGACAAGAAACACCAGCTACATATTCCGGCAACGCGCAATCTTCTAACGTAAGTATCGCTTGACAAACATAGCACTGAGCCGTGTCGGTTTCATTTAGCTCACTATTTAGCGCCACCCGCTTATCAAAAACAAAACACTCACCGTCGTAATGCGCTCCGCCACAATCTTCAAAGTATTTGAGAATCCCGCCGTCCAACTGATACACATGATTAAACCCCTGACTCTCCATCTGAGGCCCGGCCTTTTCGCATCGCACCCCACCGGTGCAAAACGTAACGATCACTTCGTTTTTCATTCTCTCAGGTAATTCGCTAACTGCGACAGGAAAGTCTCGAAAATCATCAACGCCAATCGCAATCGCATTTTCAAATGTACCGACCTTGAATTCCATATCGTTACGAACATCAAGCATCGTCACAGGCCTGCCCTCGTCGAGCCATTGCTTCAATTCAACAGCTGACACACGAGGCGATGTTTTCACTAGCGGATCAATACCGGCGACGCCAAAGGCAATAATCTCTTTTTTAATTTTCACCAGCATCCGGCTAAACGGTTGGTAATGGCTATAACTTTCCTTCACTTCCAGGTCAGCTAGTGCAGGCTCGCTGCGAAGCTCTTTAAGATATTCATCAATCGACTCTCGGCTACCCGCAAGGAAAAAGTTGATCCCTTCTGGCGTAAGAAGAATCGTCCCCTTGAGTAACAACCGCTGACACAAGGCCAACAACGTGTCACGTCGATTCGTTAAATCATCCAACGGAACAAATTTATAAACCGCGATATTTACAATAGTATCCATCATAATCCAATCCCACCCCGTATTCTGATGCCCCATTCTTTGCCTACTGGCGAAGGGTGGGGAAACGATCATTTATCCCGTAGGGCACGGTCGTTCTTTCGCCGACCAAGGCGAAAGGTTGACCTGCCTAAACCAACCAAGCGTCAATAATACTTTACACATCAAATTGCTCAAGGCGCAGCCCGTCATACCCGCGAAGGCGGGTATCCAATCATCAATACTGGCAAAGTGTAATAAAGCAGGGCTATGTCGCCACGAGACGGATGCCCATGTTCTTCTTTTTGGACAAAGGAGGGTCAATACCCCCCTACCCCAAATCCTGCGAAATGGATCTTAACTTTTGCAGCCCTTCAAACAATCTCGATTTCACCACGGATTCCGCCAGTTCCAACACTTCTGCAATCTCCACCCGCGACAGCTCTTCCACATATCGCAGCCGAAGCACCTCACGTTGCCCCTCTGGCAATTCCATCACCAACTCCGTCAGCTTGGAGCGCATTTCATCTTTAACTAACCGAGTTAGATGCCCCGTAATGGACTCAAAAATCATCGAATCAGAAGGTAGGGCCACCCCGTCATGGCGACGGGCGCGATCGCGCAACATATTCAGGCAATGGTTACGCGAAACCTTATACACCCAGGGTCGAAAATAGTCTGGTATATGCTTATCGGTTAGCACTTTGTACAAAATATCCTGCAGCGCATCTTCGGCTTCGTCCATGCTGCCAAGGTATCCCCAGCAAAATCTGAGTAGCGAGTCACGATATATCTGATTAAAAAGCCCCGCCGCATCAGCTTGGCCATCGCGCAAAGCATCTACAAGCTTAGCCGTCATCGCTGACGCATCGGAAATGCCTGTAGATTGTTCTTCGCTCACTAAAATGTCTCTCGATTCATTTGACGGTTAACTGATTTTACTAATACGAAATTATTCAAATATCATTTCATTATTGGTGCAACCACTCGTTCCATAAAACTCAGCTCGTCCTGGATATTTTGTAACCTTTCGTCGTCGTCCCATATTTGTGGACTATAAATATCTATCAAGTCTTGCAGTGCCATTTTTTTTTCGCTTCGCCGATGCAATGGGTCTGCATCGTACACGCTCAACGCATTGAACAGCAACTGCTCAGCCATCTTCATTTTTTGATCGATGAATGATCGAACCTTATCATTCAAGTCCACATAGGTAGTGTCTAGGAGAAGTTCGTTTTGCACGCGATCTATCAGCATCTTCGCCAAATCGTGCCTGACCAGAGCGCAATCGACTTCATGGCCGATCTCTTCGTATATCCTCGCAGCTTCTAGGTACTCGCGCTCCGCAACATCATACTTACCAAGCGACCTGAAACCGCTTGCCAACCGTTTGGAACCGTGCGCTAATCTCAAGTCCTGCATATCGCCTAAGTTTTGAATATTATTAATATCTATTCGTTGAACCCACCCCAACCAGGACCGAGCGCCTACTGTAACCATTAGAACCGCCGCCATGACGACAGCTACAAGACGATGCCTCTTAAATAATTTTCCTATCAAATAAGCAAAACTCGGTGGACGTGCGAGTATAGGCTGATCGGCTAGAGACCTTTCAATATCGTCTGCCAGCGCTAAGGCACTCTGATAGCGTCGACCTCGTTCCTTCTCCAAGGCTTTGAACACAATCGTATCCAGATCGCCTCGGAGCGCCTTATCAAAAGAACTAGGTCGCTTGGGCCTATCCTCACAGATAACTCGAATCGCTTCAGGAATAGCTGATCGTCTAACCGTAAGTGGCAGCCTATCGACAAGCAACTCATACAACACAACGCCGAGAGAGTATACATCACTTCGCACGTCGATTTCGTCTGGATTCCCACGGGCTTCTTCAGGACTCATATACGGCAGCGTGCCCATGAATTTCCCAATCTCAGTCCCAGTGGTAGCTAGTGCAGCATCGGGATCGGTAATTCTCGCCAATCCAAAGTCCAAAATTTTGGGGTTCCCCTCAACGTCCACCAATATGTTAGATGGCTTCAAGTCTCGATGAATCACACCTCGCTGATGGGCATAATTTATAGCCTCGCATATACGACAAAATAATTTCAGCCTATCGACCCGCGACACATTCTCTTGCCGAACATAATCATTCAGCCTCATACCTAGGACGAGTTCCATCGCGAAAAAATGCTGGCCATCTTCCGTACGCCCCGCCTCATAAATTGCCCCAATAGAAGCATGCTTGAGCCTGGCCAGTGTCTGCACCTCGCGCTGAAAAAGCTTGACCCGATTCGCATCAATATACTGACCACCCCGGACTACTTTCACAGCCACCAATCGCTTGGGAGTCTGCTGCTCGCCTTCGTACACAATCCCCATACCACCTACGCCAAGTCGGCGGATGATTCGATAATGACCAATCATTTGCGGCAACGGTGGCTGAGGGGGGACGGACATGCTAGTTATGGCAGCAATGCCAGTTTCCAATTGATGCGCCCGAGATTGGCACAGGGGGCAAGATTCGATATGTTCGACTAATTCGGGCGCATTTCTGTCCATGCCGCTCCAGAACTCCTCGTCTGTCAGGTTGCACGTCATGTCCGGTCGTATCGACATTGTTGCTCACTATGGTCCAAAAACGCCATATCGGATCAAAAACAGTCATTCCCAAAGCCTTCTATACATCATAACCCCCCAATATGGTGCTTAGGCGGGTTAAATTGATTTTTTTTTATTTTTCTTCCGTCGTTTTAACGTTTTTGGTGTTCTATGGATGAGTGGGAGTATTTTCAGGGCCTAGCGGCTCAATTTTCCTCCCACTGCGAGTTTAAGTAATCAACTAGGTCGCAATTATTTGGCCTACTGATTACGGCTGAATGAGTAAATTATGAAGCTGGAGTGTATCCTCTAAGCCCAATCAGGAGAACTGTGATGAGTATGTTGAGTGGACAAAGATATCGCAATAGCAGGCAAGCGTTTACGCTTATCGAATTGCTTGTGGTAATTGCGATCATTGCGTTGCTGATTTCTATCCTGCTTCCGTCTTTGGAAGCGGCCCGTAGACAAGCAAAGCAGGTGGCGTGCCTTTCGCACATTAAGAACATCGGAACGAGTAGCCGTGTGTACGAAGCTGATGACACGCAAGGTTTTGGTATTCCCGTTCACGCAAAGCAGTTCGACAGTGAGGGACTCATATACTCACCTGTGAAACTGACGGACAACCAACAGGCTGGTGTTGGTATTTTTGACTGGGGCGGAAAATCCGGTGTTGGCGAGCAGAAGTTTCTCGCAGGTAACACATCTACCGAGTTTGCTGCGATCACAAGTCGATACGGCACCAAGGCTGGTTTTGGTCCTGTTACTCGCCCACTCAACGACATACTTTATCCGGGCGGGTTCGCGGACAATGGCCCTTTCTCAAGCGCTCGTGGCGGCAATCGTTATGGCCAACTCGAAGACACTAAGCTTGACCTTGGCATTTACAAATGCCCTGCTGACGATGGCCCACCGCGTGGTGTTCAAACTCACTGTGCAGACTGGGTACGAAATTCGGAGCGGTCGGCCTATGACCACTTTGGAACCAGCTACTCGGCAAATACGTTTATGACTTCATTTGTAGGCGGTGGCCCGGTCTCTTCGAACGGTCCTTACCTTAGGCCAGCATCACGCATTCCTAATCCAGGTCGTACAATCTATTACGAAGAGACGATTGGTCGTAATGCGGTACTTGCCCGAAACCAGCCGGAAGAATGCTTCGATATTGGCGGAATCGGTCTCGACCCAGGTCCGACAAAAGTTATTCGTGGATGGCATGGTAAAGATTGGTGGTACAACAAGGCATTCGTAGATGGCCATGCCGAGTATCAGTCTTACATTATCCCTGGAACTAAAAATGGCGACGGGTGGTCTGAGCATTTCCAGATCGAGCTTGTTTTTCAAGACTCAGCAGAGCAGCAACAAAAAAGATGTATCATTATTCGCGGGCCAGGATGGCAAAAAGATACGCTTCCATCACCAGGTGTCCCAACGGGTCTGAATTGGGGCGGCAGTGGCAGAATTTCTAGTATCTGCGTGGATTCGTCGATTGGTACCAATTAACTCATAACGATATTCACATTATTATTTCCCTTGTACCGCCAGTCCTTCGGGGCTGGCGGTTTTTTTGCGCCTCATTGCAAACGCTTACCAATTTGCCGCATCTCTACCTCCTCTAAATTCGGTTCATCAGCATGAACCAGACCAAACCACTTGCAATGTTTCGCTTATCAGTTTTGGAAATAGTTAGTGTCCGAATTAAACTCTTTAGCTGAGTTCATTTGGAGATTTTATCGAGCATCTCTCTCACATCCGTCCGACCTGGCAGACGATCCACTGACCGTGCTAGAAATGGCTTCGCACGAACCACATCGCCCGTCCGCGCCAACCATAGCCCATACTCCGCGACAGCCAAATCGTTAGATGGATCAAGCTCAACAGCCTTGGCAAGATAAGCGACACCTTCTTCCGCGTGACCGGAGTTCACCATCGCTAGCCACATACCAAAATGAGCGGGAGAATTGTTCAGGGCAAGTTTCAACATCGAGCGAAACGCCGACGCTGCGCGGGACCATTGCCCTATCCGCAAATAAAGGCCACCCAACGTAAGCCAAGCTTCCTCAACTTCGTTATGTGCGGAAACCAACTGCTGCGACGTCGCAATAGCCTCATCGATTCGACCGAGGGCAGCTAGAGAAGCCGTCATAGCTAAAAGAGGCATATGTCGATCCGGCGCAAGCTTATAGGCCTTGTCAAAATAGACCAGTGCCTTTTCATGCTGCCCCATACCAACGAATAATTGCCCGCGATTGTATTCGTACACATCTCGATATGATTCGGCTCGATCAAAATCAAAATAGTCATTCCATGCTGTCATACCAGGGCCAACGCCTATACAAATAAGAAATCCCATCGCATAAGTGTATCGCCCTTTCTCCTTCATCATCCGAGCAACGATGCTTGTCATCGCTGCGCCAGCGCAAAAACACAACACCGGAATCGCAGGAAAACGATATCGAGGGGAATACCAAAACACGACCACCACCACCAACGGCAGCATAAAAGTTGACACATCCAGCGGCGACAGACGCTGCCGCCTGACGCACCATATCAACCCCAATAACGCAGGCCCCATGAGCCATGCTACGGGAATGGGTGTGAGCCATAACCACCTCAGCCAGCCGTCTTTCTGTTCCAGGGTTGGGAAATAGATGTCACCATAATGGCATCCTGTCGCAAACCAGTAAGCTTTACGCGCCATCAAACAAATCGTATCGCCAGGACGCGCGAGCATATACCGCCAGGCTTGATACCCAAAAAACTGATCGACCTCCCGAAATGACCCGGCCCGGCCTGTTGCCTGATGAAAAACACGCTGCGTGTCCTGGTGCATGCGCTCTTTGGTTTGGCTAACACCTGCAATCGGCGTGTATCGCCCATCACTGCCCGGCGCATTCCCTTGCCGTAATGTAATTCCTGCGTGGGCGGTTAACGGAATGAACTCTCCGCACGCCAGCCAATTGTGCAACGTGGCGAATCCTATCACGAGCAAGGCCAAACCGCAGGCCGTCACTGCGTGCTGTATGCGGTATTTAAATTGGCTAAGCGATCCGCCTTTCCCCAACCACACTTGATAAAATAGAGCGGGCACAAGCAATAGCCCTGGCGGGTACAACAGCACCAACGTCCCCATGAGCAAACCCGCCATCGCCGCTTTTAGAAAATTCTTTTGCTGAGCGTATGCATTCGCCACCGGCAAGACACTGACCAAACATAGTAACTGCCATGTACCTGGCAATACACGATTAACCAGCACCGCAGGCTCTTGCATCAAAAAAAAGAGCGACATAACTACGAGGCCAACGTATCCACCATATCTAGCATTAGCTAAACGACCCAACAAAATTCCAGTGGCGAGATGCACTATGTTTTGCAAAAGAAATACAGCTACCAACCCGCCCCCAAACAAACGAACCATCGCTAACAGGTATGGATAGAGCGGCGTGATTTGAAGCGGCGTATCCGCAATCAATTTACCAGAAGCAATGCGCTCTGCTGCAGCCCAATACACCCCAGGATCACCTTGCACAAACCCCGCAAGCGGATTTGACTGGCAGAAATCATAGAGCGTGAAAATCCGCAACAAAGCGACAACCAGGATGACAAGCCAAACCGCTCGCCCAGACGAATTGCTTTGCGCCTTAGATTTTGATGACATACCGCGACATCCTTAACGGCAAACAAGCATGTCACAAATGTGTCATGCTGCGTACATCATCGTCTGTCAGGCTGAAAATGTGCATTGAAAAAACGGTTCGACCATCAGGCTCACGGTTTGCAAACGGTTTTCTAGAAAACAACTTCGCAAATGCCACCAATTCTGTGACAACTGCTGTCGTTGCTGAGGCGAGACTTCTGACTCCGCACCAGCGAATTACTTATTGATACACGTCCCCACATGCCCGGAGAGAATTTCCGTCGCTTGCCCTTGCGGACCAATATAAACCTTGGCCCGGCTATTCTTACTTTGTTGAAGAAATCCTATAGCTGCGCTGACCTTTGGCCCCATAGAACCAGCCGGGAATTGACCCTCACTCAGCCAGGATGCCGCCTCAGCAATCGTCATGGACTCAAGCTTTTTCTCGTCGGGTTTGCCAAAGTTCAAACATACGCGGTCGATGTCGGTAAGAATAATTAGCACGTCCGCATCAAGTTCCGCAGCTAATAACGCACTCACTAAATCCTTGTCGATCACCGCCCGAGCGCATCGCAGCTCGCCGTCTTCACGACGAATGACAGGGATGCCCCCGCCGCCACATGTCACCAACAATGCCCCAGCGCCCACACCGCGACGAATGTTGTCCATCTCCATAATTTTTAATGGCTTGGGAGATGCAACGACGCGCCGAAACTGATCCGGCTTAATCTCTTTAATGTCCCACCCCTCAGCCCCGGAAAGCTGGTCGGCTTCCTCTTTGTTTAGAAAACGTCCGATCGGCTTAGTCGGATTAGTAAAGGCCGGGTCGTTGCGATCAACCAACACCGTCGTCATCAACGCCGCAACCGTGCGGTCGCGCCCGCGTTGATACAACTCATTCGTTAGCGTTTGGGCGATCATAAAACCCATGCCGCCCTGCACATGAGCCAAGGCAACTTCCATAGGCAAGGGATAAATCGCCCCGGCAGCCGCGTCGTTTCTCAACAGGAAATTACCTATCTGAGGACCATTCCCATGCGTAATAACTAATTGATTACCCTGCTCGATCAGGTCAGCTAGTGCGGTCGCAGTCTTTCGCGAGTTGGCGAATTGCTGATCGACGCGACCTTCCTCATGAGACTGAGAAATCGCGTTGCCGCCAAGCGCGACGACGATAAGTTGTCCAATAGAAGCGTTCATAACTCTCGCTTGATTACCTGATTACTTGAAGCCTGAGGATACTACATCTTTATCGACCGAATAAAACCTCAGACTTAGCCTGCGAGGTGTACCATCAGCGCCTTCTGGGCGTGAAGCCGGTTTTCAGCCTGGTCGAAAATCGCCGAGTTTGGCAGACGAGACGTATCATAATCAATTTCATCGCCATAATGAGCTGGCAAACAATGCAGGATAACCGCATCATCCTTGGCCAGTGACATAGCCTTCGCATCGATGCAATAGGCCTTGAAAATCTGCTTCCGAGCCTCAGCCTCAGCCTCTTGTCCCATCGACGCCCACACATCGGTATAAAGCACGTCTACGCCGCTCATCGCGTCAAGGTCATTAGTTATTGTTATGGTCGCGCCGGTTCCCTTACCAATCGCAGTCGCCTTCTCCGTCACCTCAGGCACTGGCTCGTACCCCTCTGGCGTAATAATGGTGACATTCATACCAACCTGCGCACCGCCGAACATCAACGAATGTGCCACATTATTACCATCACCCACATAGCAAAACGTAAGGCCTTCGAGCTTGCCCTTGCGTTCGATGATGGTTTGAAAATCGGCTAGCGTCTGACAGGGATGCTCGTAATCGCTAAGCCCGTTGATGACTGGTACAGTTGAATACTTCGCAAGGTCCACAACAATATCGTGACCAAACACCCTAGCCATGATGATGTCGGTCATGCGGGAAAGAACTGTCGCGATGTCTTCGGTCGTCTCGCGCTTGCCAATGCTGATGTCCGTGGGCGAGAGATAAATCGCATGGCCACCGAGCTGGGTCATGCCAGCTTCAAAAGATACCCGCGTCCTTAGCGATGGCTTCTGGAAAATCATGGCTAACGTCTTACCGGAAAGAGGCTTTGATGCGCCCGCTTTATCACGATTCCCTTTTAGCTCCTTAGCCGTGTCCAATACAGCTAGGATTTCCTCCCGCGAAAAATCCAACATGGAAAGAAAATGACGACCTTTAAGATTTACAGACACCAATCGATCTCCTTGCAATAAATTCTGGTCTTGTTGTTGCTAATTTTTGCAACTTTTCACGCACAGAGTGGCATGGGTAAGCTACTGTTTACCCGTGGTGTTTATTGACATACAAAAGACACGGGTAAACAGTAGCTTACCCATGCCACCC
>JAJRPG010000013.1 GCA_024280855.1 Planctomycetota bacterium
ATGCCACCCGCCCGCCGATACTGTCTTGCACCCCCGGAACCATGCTTCGGCTTGCTTGGGGTGCGATTGGCCTCTAATCTACCTATCTGGAGAGTTGGTCGCGGCTTACCTGCTGCGATTTTTTTGGTGATTGCTACTTACGGAGTGATGGATGGCCCGTCGTTATATATCAGATTTACAAGCCGGGGACCGGATTGAGGATGACGTTTTTCTCATCCGCTCGAAAGACCTGCGCACAACAACCCAAGGCGGCTTGTATATTCACGCGGTGTTGGTTGACCGGTCCGGGCAATTGCTCGCTCGACAATGGCAGGCTTCTGAAGAGGGCTATAAGAAAATGCCGGAAGGTGGTTTTCTGCGTTTCAAAGGACGCGTGGAAAATTATAAGGGGAACCCGCAGTTCATTATCGACGCCATGAGGCCTGCGGAGGCTGGCAGTTTTGAGATTGCAGACTTTCTGCCAACTACCCATAAGGATATGGAAATGCTTTGGGCTAGGACGAAGGAGATTCTCGCTTCGATCAAACAGCCTGAGCTTGCGGCAATTATGAAAGCGTTTCTGGATGACGAACCACTCATGGCTAAGTTTAGAAAAGCCCCGGCTGCGGCGGTGATGCACCATGCTTATATCGGTGGGCTGATGGAGCATACGGTTAGCTTGTTGGAGTTGGCGCTTAAAGTGATTCCGCAATATCCAAAGCTCAGCCTTGATTTGGTGTTGGCGGGTTTATTTTTACACGACATCGGAAAATCGTCGGAACTGAGTTTTGAGACGAGTATAGGCTATTCTGACGAGGGACAGTTGCTTGGGCATATTACGCTGGCGGTTGGTTGGATCGATCAGAAAGTTTCGCAGCTTAACGAGAAGCGGGAGACGCCGATTTCGGATAGAATCCGCTGGGCGCTGCAGCATATAGTGTTGAGCCATCATGGCAGGTATGAGTTTGGTAGCCCGAAGTTGCCAGCTATTCCAGAGGCGGTTGCGATTCATTACCTGGATAATCTGGACGCGAAGGTCACGATGTTTTTGGCTGAGATTGAAAATGATCGAGATACGCAAAGCCAATGGACTAATTATAACAGAGCGCTGGAAACGAAAATTTATAAACCCAACATTTGCGGCCCGGGCGACGAGCGATAGCGGACGCGGCCAATGAGATATAGACCATGAGATTTACGCAACTAACAGAGCCACAGGTTAAGGACATGCTAGCGACGATCGGCGCGTCGTCGGTGGAGTCGCTGTTTGCTTCCGTGCCTGAGGCGATTCGATGTAACGGCAACTTAAACGTGCCGCGCGGCGTGAGCGAACTCGAACTGCTTAAAGACCTCAACACGCTATCTGGTAAAAATAAACACTGCGAAGAGCTGGTCAGCTTTCTAGGTGGCGGCGCGTATGACCATTTCATCCCGACGGTAGTGGACGCGATGGCTGGTCAATCTGAATTGCTCACGGCTTATACGCCTTATCAGGCGGAAGCCTCGCAGGGCATTTTGCAGCTTTTTTATGAATTTCAAACGATGATCTGCCAGCTAACCGGCATGGACGTAGCCAATGCTTCGCTTTATGAAGGTGCCACGGCTGCGGCAGAAGCGATGACGATGGCTGCGAACATCAAACGGCGTCATCGGATTATCGTGGCTGAATCTGTTCATCCTGACACCGTGGCGGTGCTTAAAAGTTATGCTCACGCACGAGACCTGGACGTGGTGGTATTGCCCACGCCTGATGGTAGGGTTAGTGCATCCAAACTAGCTTCAATGATGGATGACGATACGGCTGGTGTGATTGTTCAATCTCCGAACTTTTTCGGATGCGTGGAACGACTGGACCACATCATCCCGCGTGTACATGAGCATGGCGCATTAGCCATTGTGTCGGTTGATCCGATTTCGTGTGGGCTGTTGAAGTCTCCAGGCGATTTTGATGCGGACATTGTGGTCGGTGAAGGCCAATCGCTGGGAATTCCGTTGCAATATGGCGGGCCTTATCTGGGATTGATGGCTTGTCGCAAAGAGTTTTTGCGTAAGATGCCCGGTCGTGTCGTGGGTATGACACAAGACGAGGACGGTCGGCGTGGTTTTTGTTTGACGCTGCAGACCCGAGAGCAGCACATTAAACGTGAACGGGCGACGAGTAATATATGCACAAACCAAGGACTGCTAGCTATTCGAGCTTCTATTTACATGGCTACGATGGGTAAGCAGGGTCTTGAAGATGTGGCTTCGCAGTGTTTCCATAAGGCTCATTATGCGGCAGAAAAGATTGCGGCGCTGGAGGGTTATTCGCTTCGATATGACACCGCGTATTTCAAGGAGTTCGTCATTCAGACAACGCGGGACGTTGCGAAGGTGATGGCTTCTTGTCGTGAGCGCGGGGTTCTTGCGGGCGTGGCGTTGTCACGTTTCGATGAGGACTGGGCGGATTGCTTCCTAGTCGCGGTCACGGAGAAGCGAACGAAAAAGGAAATCGATTTACTCGTTGACGCTTTGGAAGCGGTGTAGTGTGCCATTTGATCTTGTCAGTATAGGCGTTGGCTTGTTGGTCGTGTTGACAAGCGGCGTGGCGATATTGGCGACGTGGTTGTTATGGCGAAATGGTTTTGTAAGAGGATGGCAGGCGGCGCGGAATCAACCTCCGATTTGCCCTGAGTGTGGTTATAACCTTTCCGGCTTGACTCAGTGTCGTTGTCCGGAATGTGGCAAGCAGTATACGCTGGAGAAGTTATGGCGATCGGCAGTGAATTTGCGACGAAAAAATCAGATAGAAGCAGCGCCAAGCCCGCGCAGCTCGAACAAGCCACAGGTAGAGGAAGTATGATTCCTGACTTGCAAAAAGTAAATCATCCGTTGCTATTTGAAAATGGCGCGCCGGGGTTATGCGCAGTAAACTTGCCAACTTTGGATGTTCCCACGACGGATAAAAAAGCGGCATTGCCTGCTGAGTTGATTAGGACTGCCCCCACTCCGCTGCCGGAAGTTGGCGAGTTGGATGTCGTTCGCCATTACAAACGATTGTCACATAGATGTTTTAGCGTGGACGAAAATTTCTATCCGCTGGGCAGTTGTACCATGAAATATAACCCGCGCGTCAATGAGCGGGTCGCTGCGATGCCTGGCTTTGCCCATGTTCATCCGTATCAATTTGAATCTGATGTTCAGGGCATGCTCGAATTGCTGTACCGCTTACGCTGCGATTTAGCCGAGATCGCCGGCCTTGCTGAGGTGACGCTTCAGCCTGCGGCGGGTGCGCATGGCGAGATGACGGGCCTGATGATTATCGACGCCTATCATGTCAGTCGCGGCGAGAAGCGAACGAAGGTGCTCGCACCGGATAGCGCGCATGGTACGAACCCGGCGACGTGTGCTTGTTGTGGTAAGTCAACAGTGTCCGTGGCTTCCATGCCGGATGGCCGAGTTGATTTGGACGACCTTCGTAGCAAGGTAGATGAAAACACGGCTGCGATGATGATTACGAACCCCAATACGGTTGGTGTATTCGACGATCAAATTGCTGAAATCGCTGAAATTATTCACGCCAAAGGGGCGCTCCTGTATCTGGACGGTGCGAATATGAACGCCATTCTCGGCATCACCAAGCCGGGCGATTTTGGTGTTGATGTCATGCATTACAATACGCACAAGACCTTTAGCACACCGCATGGTGGCGGCGGACCTGGTGCCGGCCCAGTGGCAGTAGCTGAGCATCTGGTGAAGTTTTTGCCCAAGCCTCAGGTCGTCAAACATGAAGACGGCACCTTTGGTTGGGATTATCACCGCCCCGACAGCATTGGTATTGTGCGATCGTTTTATGGGCAAATTGGCGTCTTGGTGCGGGCGTATACATACATTCGCAGCTTGGGCAGAGATGGCCTGCGTGACGTGGCGGAGAAGGCGGTGCTTAATGCCAACTACTTGGCAGCTAGGCTAAAGCATCGTTACAAGATGCCGTTCCCGCCTCCTTATGCACATGAATTTATCCTGGTGCCAGAGTTCGAGTCAGCCGGGGTTACGCAGCACGACATAGCTAAGCGATTGATTGATTATGGCATTCACCCACCGACGATGAGTTGGCCCATCCATCACTGCTTGATGATTGAACCGACGGAGACGGAGTCATTAGCCACGCTGGATCATTTTGTGGAAGCGATGCTAGATATTGCGGACGAAGTTGAAAACAATCCGAGCATCGTCAAGACTGCGCCACATGGTATGCCGGTGAAACGTCTCGACGAAGTCGCGGCTAATCGCAGGTTAAACGTTCGCTGGCAAGCAGAGTCTTAGCGGATTCCCTTGGTGCCCCCAGACAATACAATTCGTATTATTCACGACCAGCCACTAAGCGGCCCGGACAACATGGCTAGGGACGAAGCGTTGATGACGCTCGTTGGCGAAGGCGCGTCTCGACCCACGCTGCGTTTATATCAGTGGGATTGCCCGACGATTTCGCTAGGTTATTTTCAGCCCTTTGCAGAGTACGAGGCATTACCCAAGCGACTTCGCGCGTTGCCAACTGTGCGACGTCTCACCGGCGGCGGCGCAATTCTCCACGATCAAGAGTTGACTTATTCGCTAGCTTTGCCGGTGAATGATCCTTTGGTGAAAGGCAGTGCGAACAGACTTTACGAACTCATGCACGAGGCCGTAATTCGCAGCTTTAGAGATATGGGGATTCAAGCAAGCCCTTGCGGCACGTCGGACGACTCCACTCCCACGCGAGGCCCGTTCTTTTGTTTTGCCCGGCGACACTGTTTTGATGTGATCGTTGGTGGGGATAAAATTGTTGGCAGCGCGCAGCGAAGAACACGGCTAGCAATTTTGCAGCATGGTTCGATCGTAACGGCTGATGAGTTCGACGTTCAATCAACCAGCCAGCAAAATCCTTTGCCGAAAGATGCGATTGAAAAACTGCGAACGCTTATGCCAATCCACGCGGAGCAATCGCTTAGCCGACGGCTGGAATCGGGGGCGTGGGAGACTCATGAGAAGTCTCGCATTGAGCAGCTCCTCGAAAAATATCGTGGAAAAGATTGGATGCGCAGGGCATAACGTCATTCCCACGAAGGTGGGAATCCAGGTGAGGCAATTCAACGTTTAGCTCTGTTATACAAGCCGACACCAGACAGTCGCGTAGGGCATCCCGATGTGCATCGGGATTGCCTGCCATCTTCGAAAACCAACCTCTCCCGGCGCGTAGGTCAAGTCATCGACTCCCCCAAGTCCAAAAAGAAGGACCTGATTCCATGAAAGAGAGTTCTCCTGCAGAATTCATTGGACGGCGTATCCTCGTGGGACCGCCAAAAACAGAATTCTTTTACGCAGGAGAACTCAGCTATGTTGTTTATGGGAATCGATCAGCACAAGCGTC
>JAJRPG010000014.1 GCA_024280855.1 Planctomycetota bacterium
CGAATCAAGGTATTAGACAAACCTCTCGCGACGACGTGAGCGGATCAGAAAATGTGCAGGAAAATTCTGTCAGGAAAACACTTGAAAGAAAAACTCTTTCAGGTATGGGCCACCCGACCATGTTTCAATGTGGCATCGCGTTTTTCATGGACACACCAACGGTCCTGGTAAAGTTAGAAGCTCGCCCGACGAGTCCGCCAAAGCATTGCTGACATTGATCGTATATGTATCGCATCCTGACAGTGGAGGAATAAAATTGTAAATTGCCGAGTTACCGAAACCAGATTGCACGCCAGACGCGGGAACCACGATGATTCCGCTTTCATTCACGAGGAAGCAGGATCGCTCGTCAATCGTCGAACCAGAGACTATCTCGCTAAAGGCAACAATCATGCTGATAACAAATCCCTGTTGATCGGTCGTCGGCTCACGGATTCTGACGACAATTGGTGGCGTACCATCCGTGGCGGGGAGTAGGTTACCCAATGCTGCCGTTACTATACTGGCATCCGTGGCGTCCACGCAGCCGTCCGAGTCTAGGTCGGCCATTGCGTCAAATCCGGGAGCGCCTTCGCATAAGTTCCGCGAGTTGTCTACGAGGGTCTCATCCGCTGCGTCCACAACGCCATCGCGGTTAGCGTCGCCTTGCAGCACGCGAATCCTAAACACGCCTTGACCACCGTTGATGCTATTGCCCGATGGCAGTGCTGCGTTTTTGGGGGCAAGAATCTCGCCGTCTAGCGGATTACCGGCTACATCCTCGATGGTGTAGTCCACAACTACAGTCACTTGATCGTCATGCAACGGCGACGCAAACATGACCGACAGCATGAACGTAGTTGGATCGTAAGTCATAGTGAATCCGCTAACCGTACCGCCACTGAGTAGCCAAACATCCACGGCATCAGTTGGAACTGTAACCGGCTCACTGAAACCAATCTTCACTTCTGTTAGGCCGATGTCATCCACTACCCAGTCACCCGGCGTGGGTGAAAAACTAATGATTTGCGGTGGCCCCTGACCAAAACCAAATCTAGCCTGAAAACCAGCGAAGTCGCGCAGGTCGATGTCTGTATCAGGATCGAAGTTTCCGGGATCACAATTGGAACTGATGAAGCCGCCAGCGGGGCCGTTAATACAATTGACAAACGCTACCAGATCAATAAGGTTGACCTCGCCGTCAAAGTCGAAATCATCGGGAAGTTGTGCATAGGCCATTGAGCTAAAGAATACGCTCGCGACTATAGTTACTAAACTACTGGCTAATATATGTCTCATATTTCCCCGCTATGGCATTATGCCCCTGCATTTGATATGGCCAATGCTAGCACAATGGCCAGTATTAAGTCAATCAAAATTTAGGCTTATGGCTCAATTGTTTCCAGTCACATTGGACAAACGCTTAGTCGAACACTGGTTTGGAGGACGTGGGAGGCGCGTAGGGTATCAGGATTGCCTGCCATCTTCGAAAACCAACATCTCCCAGCAGGTCATCGAATATTCGTGCCCCACCCTTCGGGAGTACCCGAAGAATAGGGCACCCACGCGATACTGGTTGCTTTTAAGATCGTAGATTAAGGACGCATGATTGCCTTCAAAAAACCATCCTTTGAAGGATGCTTCTTTTTATCATTTTCATAAACTACTTTTCCTCCTACAACCGTATAGGCGACATAACTCTCCGATAGTTTTTTCGTGTGCCTACCAGTCGATAATATGTCACGACCAAGAATCACGAGGTCTGCTAACTTGCCCACTTCGATTGTACCAAGTTCTTTATCCCGCCCTACTACGATTTGCGGTGTCACCGTATAGGCTCGCAAAGCTTCTTCGACGGTTAGCGCGTGAGATGGTAGCCAAACTTTTCCTTCCAGCGTGCGGGAATTTACAGCTGAATCGATGCCGAGAAAAGGATTCAGACTCACCACCGGCCAATCGCTCCCGAAGCAAAGCAAAGCGCCGGAGTCCAGCAACTGACGAAAAGCGTAGGAACCTGCAAGCCGTTCTTTGCCAATGGCTTTCTCAGCGTATCGACCATCATCTGCTTTATGCAACGGCTGCATTGAGGCCACCACGCCGAGTTTGGCGAAGCGAGCCACGTCGGATGGCAACAGATGTTGGGCATGTTCGATACGATGACGCACAGGCCCATCACCGCGACGACCGGCCACTCGTTCATATTCGTCAAGCAGCATGTGATTGCTCTGGTCGCCAATCGCATGAACGGCTAATTGCAAACCCTTTTCGTACACGGCTTCTACCGTCTGAGTTAGACGTTTCTTATCCGCTGCGAAGGCGGTCAATTGGCCATGCGGGTAATGCGAATCGTGCGTCGCGTCCGCGAAGGGTTCGTGCATGTAAGCTGTTCGGCTGCCGAGTGATCCATCCATATATTTTTTGAAACCAGCGACACGATAAAACGGATGATTGGCATCGCTCGAAACTGCGAAGTCTAAATGCTTAAATACATCGTCTGATTGAATATAACTTGTGATGCGTAGTGACAACTTGCCGTCATGATAAGCTCGCTTGAAAGCTTCGTCATCGCCCACACTGCTCATGTCATGAACCGATGTAATGCCATGCTTGTTGGCATGTTTCACGGCTCGAAGCAGCGCTTGATATTTGTCCTCGGCTGATGTCGCAGGAATAAATTGGCGCACCAGGCCCATAGCTGACTCTTTGAGAATGCCCGTTGGCTGATGCGTCTTGGGGTCGCGCACAATCTCTCCCCCTGTGGGGTCAGGCGGGCCGTTTTCGTCGATGCCCGCGAGACGAAGCGCAGCGGAATTTACTAACGCGGAATGACCGTCCATGCGACTCAACAAAACGGGTATGTCTTCGGTTACAGGGTCGAGCCAATATCGCGTGGGAGACTCCGGCGACGACCAACTATCGACCGACCAGCGTCCGCCCAAAATCCATGAACCGGGGTTGGTCGTTTTCGCCTTCGCCTCGACGGCTGCGATAAACTCTTGGCGATTATTAACTGAACGCAGTTTCAAGCGAGCAAGATGTAACCCGCCTCCGATGACGTGCGTGTGACTATCGGTGATGCCAGGAATGAGCCTGCGCCGTCGAGCATCAATGACTTTGGTGTTAGGCCCAATCCATTTGCGGATGGCAGGTTCGTCGCCAAGGGCAGCGATTTTGTCTCCAACCATAGCCAGGGAATTAGCGTAAGGCCCCTCCACGCCCCGCCATATTTTCGCATCCATTATCACAAGGTCCGCGACACCTATCTGGTCAGTGGCGGGTTGCGCAATAATGAGGGCAGGGAATACTAGCCATGCGATGATGAGCGTTATGTGATTCGTGAAGCGATAATCCATTCTCATTACGGGGACTCCTCTAGTTTAATCCGAGCCAGTGCGAATCCGGTAGTCACAACTAAGCTAGTGGACCATGTCGCATGTAAGCTTATACTGGAGCAGTTTGAATAAGGAAAATGCGTCGTTCCCGTCCCGATGTACTTCGGGAGGGGAATCCAGAGCGACCCCATGAACTACTCAAAACTGGATTCCCGCCTGCGCGGGAATGACGGAGCGCGAGATAGTGGGCATGACGGAATGCGAAATGATACCTATTGAGCAAGGAGGCTCTTATAGATGAATACAAGAACACCCGACCATCCTGAGTTGTACGAGGCTAACGAATCGGTAACTTGTCCTCAATGTCAGCGGCATGAATTAGAATCGAGGCATTGTAAATTGATCTGTCAAGCGTGTGGCTATGTAGAAAGCTGCGAAGATAATTTTCCTGCTTCGCCGGAAAAACATTAAATTAATCGTAGAAAAGAGGACTAGCCCAAATGCAAATCTCCCAAGAGTCAGCCATCATGTTTCAAGGCGGTCGCATCATCGACCCATACTGCGATCGAGACGAAGTGGCTGACGTTATTGTGGTTGACGGAAAATTTGCCGCCCAGGCTCCGGCGAATATAAAAGTTGTAGACGCGACTGGCTGGATTATCGCGCCTGGTTTTTTAGACATGCACGTTCATTTGCGCGAACCGGGCCATACGCATAAGGAAACGATTGAGACTGGTACAAGAGCCGCAGCGGCGGGCGGATTCACGGCTGTCGCGTGCATGCCTAATACTGATCCATGCATGGACACGCCCAATCTCATTGTCCAGGTCATTGATCGAGCACGCGCCGCAAACCATGCTCAAGTTTATCCCATCGCAGCGATCACTGAAAAACGTGCGGGGCGAAAGCTGGTAGATTTTCGCGCGCTTAAAGATGCCGGCGCCATAGCCTTTAGTGATGACGGGGTAGGGCTGGAAGATGACAGCGTGATGCGCAGTGCGTTCGAACGAGCCAGGCAAGTCGATGCACCGATCATTCAACACTGCGAGTACAAACACATTTCCGACGGCGGCATCATGCACCTTGGTGAAGTATCGAAAAAATTGGAATTTCCCGGATTGGACCCGCTGTCTGAAGAAGCCATGATCGAAAGGGATATCGATTTGTGTCGTCAGATCGGCGGCCATTATCATGTAGCCCACATTTCCACCGCGAAAGCGATCGACATGGTCAGAAAAGCCAAAGCTGAGGGCGTGTGGGTCACGGCTGAGGTTTGCACGCACCACCTCGTCCTAACAGACGAGGCCTGTTTGAGCGCATTGCCTAATACGAAAATGCACCCCCCGCTTCGACCCAAACGAGATGTATTAGCCTGTTGCGAGGGCCTGCTGGATGGCACCATTGATTGCATTGTAACCGATCACGCACCGCATACGGAAGAAGAAAAAAGCGTGGGCTTTCTCAAAGCCCCCCCTGGCATTGTCGGCCTCGAAACAGCCATTTCGCTGGCTGCCTGGGCCATGATTAAATCCGGGATGGCTGAGTGGAAGCATGTGATAAAATGGTTTACGGCTTCACCAAACGCCGTCCTGAATATCGCAGACCGATCGATTGAGGTTGGCAAGACAGCCGATTTGACGCTGATCGACCCCAACGCTGCCTGGAAAGTTGATAAAGAGGCATTTCAATCTATGGGCCGAAATACGCCTTTTCATGGCTGGGAGTTAGTCGGCAGACCCATCGGGACTGTGCGTGGCATTCAATTGACACTTTCATCCGCAGGCTAGACTCATGCTCGTTAAGCTATCTTTGCTGCGCAGATAATTAACTACACAACGTAACCTTTTTGTACTACACAACTTATCACATTCTTTTTTATTGACGATGTGGCCTGTGGTAGTATACTAAGTTGTTCGCACAGCGTTTTGCTTCTATATTATTTTGCACATAATGTGGCGGCTGGCTGTGTGGTTTGATTATTGGAAACATCATCGAGGGCTGCCGAACGTGACTGCGTCTCTTAACACTGCTCAACCGCTGGAGCTGGACCAAGCCCAGTCTTCGCCGGTTGCACCCGCGACGGTGCCAAATAGGCGCAATGCAATACGATCAGCTAGGTTAGTAGACGCACAACTCACAAGCATGGGGTCTACGACTTCTATTGGCTGCCGCATGGTCGATATTTCCGAAAACGGTGCTTACGTCTCAGCCTTCACCTCTGCGAATCTGCATGTTGGCCAGCGATTTCAGATTGAACTGTCCAAGGAATCAGACGCACCAGACTTAGCCTCGGCGCTCTGCCAGGGATGCTACGCCACTGTCGTCCGCACTGAACGCCGGTCATCCGAAGAAGGATTAGCCATTGGCGCAGGCTTGCGTTTTGATCGCCCTATTTTTCTATAACAATCTCCCCCTCCTCTCTTTTTTAATCACACCTTCTGACAATCTGCTTTGATATTTTGCATTGCAACGTGCGCAAGCTTAGCTATACTACCATGCAGATAGGATTGCACGTTCCCAATTTGACAGGAGGTCTAGAAAAATGCGCAGGATCGCAACAGCAGTAAACATCGTAGCGGCTATTGGTTTAATTGGTCTTAGTGGCTGTAGCATGTTTGATAAGAAACCGGCTAAGAATCAGGCCGCTTCGACTTATCAAGACCCTTACACCGCCGCGGCGATGAACACATCGTACAACGAACGTCCGGTAGATAATATGCTGTCTAGTCAAACGACTATGCAAACCATGCCGCAAACCATTGACTACGGCAACACAGATTACCAAGCCGCTGAGACCTATCCGGTTGAAAGCGCCACGAACTATGGCTCACGGATTCATACTATCGCAAAAGGTGATACGCTATATTCATTAGCCCGCCGGTATTACAACGACCAGGCTCGATGGAAAGAAATTTATAGCGCCAACCGAGATAATATCTCTAACCCAAATATGGTCCGCGTTGGTCAGCAAGTCGTTATTCCATAGGGATTCGATATTTTCGTGATGGACGTGGCGTGCTTGCGAACTACGCTAAATAGATACTGATCACGAACATAACCAATCGTTGTATAGCTCTGGTCTGCGATCGCGCCAGAATAATCGACGGGCGGTTGAAGTAGCGCAAGCGTTAAGGCCGCAATCGGTTAATAATAGATGCGGCGATCCTTGCGGCGCTCGGGCGACGACTATTCCTTCTGGATCAACAACGAACGACTCGCCTGCAAAAGTTAATTTAGATTCAGCGCCCACGCGATTGCACAGGGCTATGTAATATCCGTTTTGAAAAGCTGCGGTGCGCACCTCGGCTTCGTATAGTCCTTCGGGCCACTCCCCTACCGCGCCAGCTTGGGGAATGATAACCAGCTCTGCCCCAGCTACGCCTAACGCGCGCATGTATTCCGGGTAATGGCGATCGTAACAAATAGCTACGCCGACTTTTCCCACGCTTGTATTATAAACAGGAGCGCCTCGATCGCCGGGATGATAATACTCAGTCTCATGAAAGCAGGGAAAATCGGTGATATGCACCATGCGTGTCACGCCAAGTAGCATGCCATCCGCATCAATCACGGGCGAGCTATCGAAGTAGCGGCCCTTCTCGTCCACTTCATAAAAATTACACACGACTACCAGGCCCAGCGATTTCGCTTTATCGGCTAACAACTGTGTCGTCGGGCCGGGAATCGTTTCTGCCAAACTCTTGGCACTGTCATCTCCTTTTTCCTGGGGGAAAAATAGTGACATAGCCAATTCCGGAAAGGCGATTAAATCAGCTCCACCCGCCTTCGCCTGCTCCATCAGCGTCAAGGCAGCGTTGCGGTTTTCTTCTAGATGTGGACTTGGCTGAATTTGTGCTAGTGCGATACGCATGAACGACATTCCTTTCAATCAAAGGCGCGGGGCATCACCCTAGTTAAGTATTTTTCTGCCAGGCGTTGGCTAGGTTGAGAGCGCTGAGCATACCCTGAGCCTTGTTGAGCGTCTCCTGGTACTCCGTAGCCGGTTCGGAGTCGGCTACGATACCGGCGCCAACTTGGGCATCCACGCGGTAATCGCCATTCTCGCCGGGCGTAATCACCAAAGTTCGCAAGGTGATGCAGGTATCCAAATTCCCCGCGAAATCAATGTACCCCACTGCGCCGGCATATGGCCCGCGTTTCACCGTTTCCAATTCGTCAATAATTTGCATAGCCCGAATTTTTGGCGCGCCGCTGACAGTGCCCACAGGAAGCACCGCACGAAGGGCATCGAGGCTGGTCATATTTTCCGCAAGCGTGCCGGATACATGACTACAAATGTGCATGACATGGCTATATCTTTCAATGGACATCAAATCGTCGATGTTCACGCTGCCTTGTTTGCATACGCGGCCAAGATCATTTCGCCCTAAGTCTACGAGCATTACATGTTCGGCTCGCTCCTTGGGGTCGGCGAGTAATTCCTTCTCCAATCCCAAATCCTCGGCTTCGGAACGACCGCGAGGACGGGTTCCGGCAAGCGGCCTGGTTGAGACGGTATCACCTTCGATGCGGCACAAAATCTCTGGTGACGCGCCAACCAGCGAGACCTTGGGGGATTTGAGGTAGAACATAAACGGTGACGGATTAATGACACGCAGCGCCCGGTATATGTCGAATGGCCTAGCCTTGGTTGTGGTTGAGAGTCGCTGCGAAATCACGACCTGAAAAATATCACCGGCGCGGATATAACTTTTACAGGTATCAACAGCCTGCTCAAAGGTCTCGCGGGACATGTTACTCGTGTATTCGTTCGCGTCGTCCATGTTCTCCACCAAGGGGCGAACGGGTTCCGGCGTATCAGCGGTTAGCTTGGCTATGATAGCTTTGATTTTGTCGCAGGCCTTGTCGTAGGCGGCGTCGAGGTTGCCTTCTTTTTCGCAGTGCGCGTGCGCGACGACGATCATAAGCTTGCGCACATGATCGAAAATTACCATCTGGTCATAAATGCCAAAAAGTACATCTGGTAAATGCCTGTCGTCCGGCGGCCCGTTGTCTAATTTGTTGGAAGCGTAGGCTCGCGCAAGATCGTAGGTCGCATAGCCTACCCCCCCACCGAGGAAACGCGGCAGCGCCGATGGTTGAGCAACGCGATATTCAGACATGACGCGCTGCAGCTCTGCTAGCGGGTCGGCGCTCTGAATGGTTTCTTCTTTCCCATCTCGAATAATGGTCGTCTGGCTGCTGCTGGATTCGACGACGGCGATGGGGTCGATCCCCAAAAATGAATACCGCGCAATTTTTTCGCCACCCACCACACTTTCTAAAAGGAAGGCATGGTCCTCACCGCCACTGAGTCGCTCGAAAGCTGAAACAGGTGTAAGCTGGTCGCTGAGCAATTGGCAATACACGGGCACGGTATTAGCCTTGGCGGCGAGCTGATCGAAAATATGACGCTGCGGTAAGAATTCCAACATGGACGTAACCTCTTGCAAATACAACTTGCGAAAACAACGATTAGGGGGTGGGATCGGTTCGCCTTGCAGGCTAGAATAGTATCGATGTTATCGAATGGCAAATGAACGGTCTCATGCGATGACTGGTATCATATATATCTAAATCGGCGGCTAACTTATATGTTTCAAATCTGTATCCATGATGGATTCCATGCTTCGCACTATGTAAAGCTACCTGATGGGAGCATAGAGGAGCCTCACGCCCACGATTGGCTGGTTCGCGTCTACCTTTGTCGAGAAAAGCTCGACAAGCTGGGGATGGTCGCAGATTTCCACGAAGCTCAGAAGGCGCTTTCTGATATACTCAAGCCGCTGAACAACAACGACCTCAACCAGCATGAGGCCTTGCTAACCCCGTATCCCACGGCTGAGATCGTGGCTAAATTTGTGGCGGATGCGATGGACGATAAGGATATCGCCCCGGTACGGCGTGTTGAAGTTACGGAGGCCAAGGATTGTATCGCCATTTTCGAGCCGCCTGGAGAGGCATAACTGTAGCATGAGGCCTTAATTTGACGATGGATAAGCAGGTTCCTAAAATTATTCTAGGGGAACTCAGTACCTGATTAAGGTAGCCCGTTCATGGACGTTGAATGCGAACATTGTAAAAAAGCCAAGGCTACCGTGCATATCACGGATGTGCCCGAAAAGCGCGAACGCCATCTTTGTGAAGCCTGCGCTCAGACCGAGGGCATCATCATCAAGCAAACTCAGCAGACGACCACAGCTATTCTTCAGGAATTTATTAAACAAAAAACCGGCATCGAAACGTCTGATGAACTGACGTGCCCTCATTGTAAGATAACCTTCCGCGAGTTTCGCGCCAAAGGCCAGCTTGGCTGTCCGCATGATTATGAAGTATTTCGTGAAGCGCTTATCCCTTTGATTCAACGCGCTCACGGTAGCGCCACGCATCACATCGGCAAAGTACCCGCTACCGCAGATGAAGTCGTGCGTCGTCAAGCGGGAACACTTAAATTACGTCGTGAATTGGATCAAGCCTTGCAAGACGAGAACTATGAACTCGCCGCGACGGTGAGAGACCAACTCAAAGATATGGACGTTTCCGAATCATCATGAACATTGATGACTTAATACCAAACATGGGAGCGTGGCTAGGTGGACAAGGGCCTCATGCTAACGTCGTGATTTCATCACGCATTCGACTCGCTCGAAATGTGGCCCAACAACCATTTTTGTCTACGGCTAGCCCGTCGCAACGACAAGACATTTATGATTCGTTAAGCAACGAGGTTAATCGTTTATTCCCTATCAACACCGCACTTTTTATCGACGTGGACAATGCTTCGTCACTCGATCGACAACTGTTAGTCGAGCGCCATCTGATTAGCCATCATCATGCGGTGAGTGAGGGGAGCCGGGGCGTCAGCGTTTCCCATGACGAGTCTGCGGCACTGATGATAAACGAAGAAGACCATTTGCGCGTACAGGTTCTTAGCGACGGGCTACAACTTGAACAGCTTTGGACTAAGATCAATGACATCGATGATAAGCTTAGCGAGCGAATTGCTTTCGCATTCGATGAGCAGCTTGGCTACCTGACTGTTTGCCCAACTAACGTGGGCACGGGCATTCGCGTTTCGGTGATGATGCACTTACCTGCGTTAAAATGGACGAAGGAAATTGAACGAGTAGAACGGGCGACGCGCGATATGCGATTGGCTGTCCGTGGTCAGTATGGCGAAGGGACTGACGTGGTTGGTGATTTATATCAAATTTCCAACCAAACCACGCTAGGCTCTTCAGAAGAAGAAATTGTCGACGTCTTCAGTAATAAAATAATTCCGCACATCGTCGAATATGAATATGCTGCCCGCGAGACGCTCATCAAACATAGCTTAGCTCAGTTTGAAGACAAAGTCTGGCGTGCGTATGGCCTGCTATCCAACGCCCGCTGTATTAGCACGCAGGAAACACAGACTTTACTCTCCCCCCTACGCATGGCTATTCAAATGGATCGATTTGATGTGATCAATATCCAAACGCTCAACGACATTTTTCTGCATACGCAATCTGCCCATCTGCAAAAACAAGCTGGCACGACCATGAACGGCAGCGAACGAGCCGTCGCCCGAGCGAATTACATCCGGCAAAAACTTTCGAGCTAGTTCCTTCGGACCATATACGCCAACTAGCTCTAACATAACCAAGCCCCCTACTCTTTACATAGATTACAGCATCCTAGCCCCAGTCCCAGGCGAATTTGTTTTTGAAATGTCGGTAGTAAAGGCCGATGATGCGAAGCACAACGATATCGATATATAAATTCACGCCAGCTCTAGCTAAATTTCCAATGATTTTATCGCTAAATGAGCCACCAGCGCCCGTGCCGGAATTGGCTAGCGCAGACCCAATAGCCCATTCGATACCTATAGCGCAACCTAAGAAACAAAGAGTAAACACATACCCATGAAGCGACCTGATTACAGTCAAAGCCATCAAGTCAATCCTAATAAGTGAGCCTATGCCGCCGAGCGTCATACACAAAATCGATATTGGCCAACAAACCAAGCCAAAGATAACCAAGGCCGGAATGTATGGGTCGCTCCCCATCTGTAAGAGAGCGCCAGCACCGCCGAACAAGATAGGCCCCATGATTTGGGGGCTGATAGAACCATTAACTACGTTGACGATCAAATATACCACCAGCGGCATCATCACAAATAGCCAACTCATAAACCACTTAAATACGGGAAGTAGAAATTCATTCGACATATCTCCCGAATAGCCTACATCCGGAATATCATCATCTCCCGCAGCACTATTTAGAATAACTTCAAAACTAAATGCCGCGAACCAAAGGCTCAAAAATATGGAAACAATCATAAAAAAAAACGGAGCGACAAAAAACAAAAACCATAGCACAAGAAAAGTGGCGAGGTTGCTGGGCTTTGATAGAAACAAAAAAGTCCATAGCACATTCTGCATGTAGCCCTTCGCCGCACGAGGCTCGGCTGGCGTTGGTGCTGGGCTAGGAATGTGACCATCTGGCGAGGGTTGAAACTGTGGCGCGTACGTGCCCGTATCTTCTAGTGGCGCTAGCGTAAGAGGGACGATTTCCGGTTCTGCTTTTGGCACGGTGAACGAGTGATCGCATTTCTTACAACGCACGCGCCGACCGGCTGCGGATTCCGGTAACTTATATTTCGCGCCACATTTACATTTATAGACTGGCATAAATGGTCACCTCAACCAAGCCCATTGTAGCCAATATCAATATGTGTGAAAGATGTCAGTCGTGTGCATGAATGATTCGACGTACTCGAATCCAGGGCTGGGTGTCCCATTTTTCGAATGTCCGTCCCCCACCCTTCGGGAGTACCCGAAGAATGGGGCACCCGACACCCCGCCAAAGCTGTCATGCACACATGTCAGCCAATGAAGTCTATGGTGTCAACGGCTGGCACGATTCCGGCGTCGGCTCCTCGTTGAAGAATTTCGCGCACCGCCTCTCGGCCTTCATCGCCATAATCCACCGTTCGATCATTTACATACATACCCACGAATGTGTCCGCTAATTTTGTATCCAAGTCGCGCGCATATTGAAGTGAATGTTTAACAGCTGCGTCTCGGTTAGCCAGGCTAAACTGAATGCTCCCTTTGAGAACACCAGCAACTTCCGTCATGGCTTCTTTGCCAAGCTCTCGGCGAATGCAATTACCTCCGAGCGGTAGTGGCAGGTTTGTTAGCTCTTTCCACCACACGCCAAGATCAACCACAAGTGCCAAGCCATGTCGGGCGTAGGTTAGCTGGCCTTCATGAATAATTAAACCCGCATCCGCTTTGCCAGCTTCGACATGTTGAAGAATTTCATCGAACATCACAACTTCGTGCGTAAACTCACCTTTGCCCAGAAGTAAGTTCAGCCCCAGAAACGCCGTGGTCATCTCACCGGGGATCGCTATCTTTTTTCCGCGTAGGTCTTCAATCGTCATGGCTTCCCGCGCGACCACCATAGGCCCGTACCCTTCGCCCATGCTCGCGCCACAATTGGTGAGCGCATACTTATCAGATACATAGGGATAAGCGTGGATACTGATAGCTGTGATGTCTAATTCGCCGCGCGTGGCTCGGTCATTGAGCGTTTGAATGTCTTGTAAAATATGCTCAAAAGACCAGCCTTTGGTTTCAAGCTGATCGGTAGCTAATCCATAAAACATAAAGGCATCGTCAGGGTCCGGGCTATGTCCAAGTGTTAAATGTCGAGGCGTCATACGGTCATCACTTTCCAGCTAGTTATTACACGTTTCGTAAGCACTACAAGGTTCGGCATTAGAGCATTTGAATCGTGGTCTGACAACCTTCTTTGTAGACGGGGCCGGTAAAGCTTTTGAAATGAGTAAAAAATGAGCAGATAATGCGGACCAAGCCCAAAATTGCTCCGAGCCGCGACGTATTGAATAGTTCAGTGGTCTCTTTTTCAAGATGTTAGGAAGATTTTGTTATGACAATGCTGGATGGACAACCGCCGTTGACGCCTGTGCAAAAGCCCCGGTCACTAGGCCTACACTCAAATGTGCAGCCAGAAGCCCAGCCCATTGTCGATGCGCCCGCAACGATCATAACCGCCAACGATGCTCCGCCAGCGCCGATCGAAAATACGCCTCAAGAGCCAATGGAAAACACCATTTTTAGCCCGAAAGAATGCGAAACGAACGAAGAAGCAGGCCTGCCAGATACATACGTCGAGGCGCTGATTTTTAAGCACTTACTGTCAATCGGCGCATGTACCGGACGAAGCATAGCCAGGGATTTGTGCCTGCCAGGTAAGGCGACTATCAATATCTTGGTCGATCTGAAAAACCGTCAATACGTCGTGTACAAAGGGCAAGCGTCGTTGGGCGACTTCGAGTATATGCTGACAGAATCAGGGCGTGTGCTTGCGAATCGCTATTTGGAAGAATGCGCCTATTGCGGGCCTGCGCCAGTTCCTTTCACTCAATATGTAGAATCTGTTCACGCACAAACCATTCAGGCGGAAAATCCACATCGTCAACAACTTAAAGAAGCCTTCTCGGATCTTTTGATTAGCGATTTCATGTTGGACCGACTTGGGCCGGCCATCAACTCCGGTCGTGGGCTGTTCCTATACGGCGAACCCGGAAACGGAAAAACAAGTATAGCCGAGCGCATTACGCAATGCTTTGGTACTGAAATATGGATTCCCTTCGCCATTTACGCCGACGGTGAAACGATCCAACTGTACGACCCGCAGTGCCATATAACGACAGGCACTGCTATGCCGTCCATCGTAAAAGGGCAGGGACATGATCCCAGATGGACTAGAATAAAACGACCGACGATTATCGTCGGTGGCGAACTGACCATGCCTAGCCTGGAGCTTCAGTATGATCCTGAAACAAAAATGACGGAAGCGCCGTTTCAACTCAAGAGCAATTGCGGCACATTAGTCATCGACGACTTCGGACGACAACGGATGAATCCGATCGAATTGCTCAATCGTTGGATTGTCCCTCTGGAAAAGCGATATGACTACCTGACGTTGTTCAATGGTAAAAAACTGCAAGTTCCCTTCGATCAGCTCATTGTATTTTCGACAAACTTAGAGCCACGAGATTTGGTTGACGATGCTTTTCTCCGCCGCATTCCATACAAAATTAATGTACCCGATCCTACGGAAAGCGAATATCGTGAACTATTCAAAATGATGAGCGACCAATTTGGCGTCCCGTTCGACGAAGAAATACTGGATCATCTGATTAAAAAGCACTACCAGGAAGCCGGTCGCCCGTTCCGAAGCTGTCACCCGCGTGACCTTATTACGCAAATTATTAATCGAGCCAAGTACGACGGAGAGGAAGCAACACCGACCAATGAACACTTTGACTTCGCCTGCGAAAGCTACTTCGCGCTACTATAGCCCTGCTGCGACCGACGAAGGCTAACGACAACTGCATCTATTTCCTGTCATTTTGTCGCGCGAGCAGACGTCGCACCGACAACCCTGTACAACTCACGCCTAAGCTGTAATTACTTGTTACGGCTAGCAAATTTTCCACACTTTATGCCGAATATACGGGTAGACTGTAGGTAGCGAGTCTGTATGATCGCGCCTGTTTTGAGCGTCAAAGGTTCTGTTATCCTCCGTAGGAGGGTAAGTTTTTGCGTCGAAAGCGAGAAGGATAAAAGAAATGATTAGTAACATGAGAAAAATGCGTAGCGTGATTTTATCGTTAGGATTATTCGGCTGCCTCATGCCGAGTGCCACGCTTGGGTCTACAAACCCCGGGCTAATAAAATATGTACCTGCGGACGTGTTCTTGTGCGAACAAGAAAAAACCAATCCCGAACGGCAGTTTGTAGACGACTATTGGAAAGAAGTCTGCGACGCATTTAAGGCAACAGGCCTATCAGAAGAATTTATGTCCTTTGTCGGCGGCTTTCTCAGTGATGGCCAAGGCGAACAGGTCGTCCAGTTGAAGGATAAAGTGACGATGCTTATCGACGGCGTTGACTGGAAATCTTTGGCCGCCAAGGAAACGCTTTTTGCACAGCGCATGGCTAACCCCAATATCAATGGCAGCTCGATCAACATGGGGCCTCCCGATATGGTTTGGCTGCTTAGAGGTGACGCCAATGGCGCCGCGAAAAACTTCAAAGGCCTTTCCTCGATATTCCACGCTGCAGCAGAAGAAATCAACGGCGCAGTTGGCCAAAAAGTAGTCGTCGTAGCCAAGCCAGACGGATTTGGTGACAACGTATTGACCCTCGCGCCGGCCATGATGCCTTTAGATCAAGCCCCGGCTAGCCTGTCTCTGGCACTCCGTAATGACATCATCATTATCGCCGTAGGGCGTGACATGCTGAAAGAAACGCTTGATCTGATACAAGGTCGAAGTGAAGCTAAATCTCTGGCAGATAGTCCACGATTTAAGATGGCGCTAGCAGGTCTGCCTGTCGCAGAAGATGGCCTATCATTTTTCGATATGCAAGCCATGCTCAAGCCTGTCAAAAAATTAGCGACCGCAGCCATGGCTTCAGGCTCAAGCGATAAACTCGGTAAAACAAACGAAGCCGCGACAGCTCTAAATGGTAAAGCGCTGAAGGCATATAATGAAAAGGACATAGCCAAGGCTCTAGCGATCATTACAGAAGCACATGACGCAGACCCAAATAGTGGTCTGGTCATGTATAACCTAGCCTGTTTCTCTGCACTATCAGACAAAAACGAAGAGGCGCTGAATTGGTTGACTAAAGCAGTGGACGCCGGTTTTCATAATTTCGAGCTAATGAGTAGCGACGAAGACCTAAAGGCACTACGTAACGATGCCAAGTTCAAATCAGCTATTGCCAAAGCTAAAATGACCAGAAAAGGTAGCGGCGCAGCCAAGGTTGATCCAGCTAAGATGGCTATTGTTAATCGCATATTTAATACCGTAGGTATCATGGATTATACCGCTAGCGTATCTTTCACCGAAGGTCGTGCGACACATTCCGCATCCAAAATGGCCTTGGTCAAAGATGCTGCGAGCAATCCGTTCTATCCAGTCATCGCCAGCAACAAATCGTTGAAGCAATACAGCCGACACTTGCCTAAGGAAACGGAATCGTTCTCCGTAAGCAGCAGCATCGATCCTGTTGAGCTTTATCATTTCATTCTCGATACCGTAAAGATGATTGGCCCAGATGGCGAAGCAGGCTTGCAGCAATGGACGATGATTCAAGAGCAAAACGGTTTTAATTTGGAACGTGATCTACTTTCACTTTTCGAGGGTGAATTTGTGAGCATGTCTATCGCTGGCGATATGGGCTTATCTTCTGTAAGCATGATTAAAGTGGCCAACGAAGATTCTGCCAGAGAAAAAATGATCATGGCCCTGAATCATCTGAGCGCAGCTATGCAACAAGCTGCAACACAGCAACCTATGATGGCGATGTTTGCTCTGCGGACTTCCGATTCTACCGACGAGCGACTTCCAGGATTTCAAGCAGTGTCCATTGGAGGCACAACCATGTATCTTGGCGTCGTCGATGGCTACTTGATGATGGGTGACTCGGCCGACGCGATCGCATTATGTCGCGATACCGCAGCGGGTAAGCATCCCAATATCACGAAAAACCAGCGAATTATGAATATGGCCTCCATCCCCCAGGGCAGCTTCACTGGCGTCGAATTTACCGATAAACGCAACACGGGCAAAACACTGGCTGGTCTGATTAGCGGTATTTCGATGGGTGGAAGCATGGCTATGATGGCGATACCTGATCCTCAGCAGCAAAAAATGCTCGTCAAAGTTTTGGGCATGATCGCCAAGTTGGCTCCTGTAGCTCAGAAAATCAACTTCTACGAATCCTCGTCGTCGTATACAACTTTCGACGGGATGGTTTGGATGACCAAAGAAGTCACGAACTACCGCGAAAAAGAACATCGAGCATCGGCTAACTAGAGCATGTTCGATTGTTAAGTAACGGTTAAGAAAATTAAACCTTATCTGTTGCCAGCAGCATGTGACGACGGCTGGCGATAAAAATTAGACGGCGACTGAGTGTAGATGAAGCTCAGTCGCCGTTTTTTTGTAAACACCTTGATTGTCAACACGACACAATTCGGGTATCGATTACATGTATGTCAACCAATCATAAGATCAAACGAATCGGTATCCTCACTGGCGGTGGAGATTGTCCAGGTCTAAATGCTGTGATCCGGGCTGTCACCAAGACAGCTATCACACAATACGAACTGGATGTATTTGGCGTGGAAGACGGATTTCTGGGGCTTATCGAAAACCGTATTAAGCCACTAAAATTTTCGGATGTCTCCAACATTCTCGATCAAGGCGGCACGATCCTGGGAACATCCAACAAGGCAGACCCGGCTCGCTTTTGCGTGGATTACGCCTCGGATGGCAAACCCATTTTTGAAAATGTGACGGATCGAGTTGTGGAAAACATCAAGCGTGCGCAGCTCGATGTGTTGGTTTGTATCGGTGGCGACGGGACAATGTCAGCGGCGTCGCGCGTTGCGGCTCATGGCGTTCCTATTATTGGCGTTCCGAAGACCATCGATAATGATCTGCTGCATACCGATGTGACGTTTGGTTTTAACACGGCTGTTTCGATCGCTACGGAAGCGATGGATCGTATCCGCACGACAGCGTCTAGCCATTCTCGCGTCATGCTGGTCGAAATGATGGGACGCAACGCTGGGTGGATCACATTATATTCAGGCGCAGCTAGCGGGGCAGATATTATTCTCATTCCGGAAATTGAATTCGATATCGAGGCGGTTTGTCGGCGGTGTATTGAGCGCAGTCAACATGGCAAAGCCTATACCCTGGTAGCGGTGTCAGAAGGCGCAAAACCCAAGGGTGGCCAAGTGGTGGTAGATCGCGTGGTGCAGGAATCGCCCGACCCCATTCGTCTTGGCGGCGTGAGCGAAGTGCTTAGCCATGAGATTTCGCAGCGAACGAAATTAGAATGTCGTGCAACTATTTTGGGGCATGTTCAGCGCGGCGGCACGCCAACAACTTACGACCGCACCATGGCAACTCTGTTTGGCTATCATGCAGTCGGTCTGATGATGAAGGATAAGATGAATCACATGGTGGTGTGGAAAAACGGGGCACTGGGGTCCGTGCCGATCGACCAGGTCGCTGATAAACAAAAACTCATCCCGCTTGATGATACGCTACTAGCCGCCTGCCGGGCAACGGGAGTTAGTTTCGGAGACGAAGTTTCATGAGCTACTTTCTCTTGTAAACCAGCAAAATACGCTCTAAATCTTCATTCTCGCATGTCAATGTATAAGTGTAGGTTTCCGCAAGTTTTAATCGATGTTGATTAGCTGCGCTAGCCGCTTCGGTAAGTTCCGATTTCTCTATCGCAGCAGACTTAAATAAAACCAACACCCCGCCACGCTTCACATGTTGCGCCGATTTAATAATACAATTAGCCGCAGAGCTAACTGCCCGGGCAGCGACAATGTTAAACTGATCGTCACATGCCCAATGTTCGCTGCGCGCATGTTCGGCGTGTAAGTTATCAAGCCCAAGTGCGTCAGCAATCCTTGATACGAAGTCGATTTTCTTGCCCGTAGAATCAATCGCAGTGAGTTGCCAATTTGGCGCAGCAATCGCTAAGGGGATAGCTGGAAAACCTGCGCCAGTGCCAATGTCAAGACATGTCATATTTTTAGACACCCGATCACCCGCCCACCGCAATAGCACGAGAGAATCAACATAATGCCTGATGGCTGATTCTACAGGCCCGGTGATGCGCGTTAAATTGAATGCGCGATTGGTCTCAACGACAGCTTCATAATGACGACACATTAGTTCAAGCTGCTCATCAGATAATGGCCTCGCCCATTGAGCGGAGGCCTGAGCGAGCGTTTGTTTGAATGTTTCTGAATGGGTTGATGTCATCATTATTTTACTGAAAATTTCGTTACAGACCAATCCCATCAGCCTACAACTAGCCTTTAATGTCTACAAATATAGGGTCATTGATAACGGATGGCGATTGCGATGCCCGTATGGTTCCGCGGATTGACGTAAGTTTCAAAGCCTTCGTGAAATGGCATCACGGCATTCCAGACCTCGCCCAAGTACTGATGTTGCGGATGATTAATGTCATCAAAAGCAACCATACCGCCGAGGGTTATCCGAGTAGCCACTTGGTCAAGGTCAGCTCGAGCGCCATCCCGCGAATGGTCTCCATCGACAGTAATAAGATCAAACGTTTCACCTGGACTACTAAAAAGTTCGGAAAGCGTATCTCTCGTACTGCCACTAACAAAACGAATCGGGCGATCATAACCGACGCGTTTCATTTGGTCCGCGACAAAATCCGGGCCTGGATTCTCCGTGCCAGCGTAGTTCGCAATCCAAAGATCGCACGACACAACATCCAGTTCTGAGTGCCCCGCAGCTATACATCCCGCGCACACTAAAGCTAGGCTATGTCCTCGGCGCGTGCCGATTTCCAAATACCGCTTCGGCGAGGTTAGCGTCGCATAGGCAAATAGCACCGACCACAAATCAATATATTTCCAGCGATCACCAAACCGATTCAGCGCCCGGCGATAACCATCAAGCATACGAGCGACGTATGGGTCAGGCTCAAGCGATTCAAGCGTGCGAATAATTTCTCGTTTGGTTTCAGACTCCAAAGCCAAACTGACAACCGTATCAAGATTGACCGCTTCGTGCGGTCCAACCAACGTATCTATACCATTAGGAAGCTGACCCTGCTTATCGTAAGGTCCGGGCGGCAAGTTATCGTAGAGCCTTACGATGCGCACACCGGGAAATACTTCCCGCGCACGATTAAACAATGCCAATTCATTGGCATCAGAAGAAATGACCACAGCTTCAACTTCAAGCTTAGCCAATGACTCCGGCAAAACGACGGGCAAGCCTTTTACCTCGCGGATTTTCTCCGCGTCGTCATCAATAAGCGCAACAACAGTTGCCCCACCGCTTGGACGAACAACGTCCAGCAGCCAGCTTGAATGTTCGCCAGCACCAAATAGCGCCACCCGCGAAACGCCCTTGAGGCGATGCGTCCAAACTTCGCGGATATAAGCCCCCCAAAAATTTATCATGTCAAAGCTCTCGGCTGATATTCCATATACTAAATCCGATTCTTCCACCTAATATAACAGCCCTTAACCATGATGCACAAATCTGATATGTCGTAACATTGGGCATTCTGGGAAGTCTTGTAGCTTTACCCCCCATTTGACCGATGAAGAGCCTATGCGCTCAGCATCGAACAGCGAAGCGTTTGCGCCTGGCGTACATGGAGAAATGACTAAGTTGCGAATCGGCATCCATCCCAATTTGAAGCCCCACGATGGCGGGGTCTATCAATACTCGCTAACCATGCTGGAATCGCTCCATGTGTGGAGTCAAAGCGAGGCCGGCGCATTTTCGCACGAATTTGTCGTTTTCGCACACGATGGCCAGCACCCTGCCTTGGCGAAATTGACCGAGCCGAGTTGGTCCATCCAAACCTTTCGCCCGCCTTGGTCGCCAGAGGGTTCTCCTTCATCAAAATGCTTACCCGACCCATCTAATCCACAAAGCCAGCCCGATATGCACCGCTGGCTAATCGAATGCGGAATAGAATTGATGATTTACCCGTCGCCTCACCGACTCTCGTTTGAGACTGACGTCCCGTTCATCATGTCGATACACGATCTACAGCACAGACTTCAGCCGGAATTTCCGGAGGTTTCTGCTGACGGCGAGTTTGAGCGGCGAGAATATCTTTTCCTTAATGCGACGAAAACCGCCACGCTGCTCATCGCTGATTCGGAAGTTGGCTGTGAGGATATTATTGACTGCTACGATGTTGATCCAGCTATCGTAAAACCGCTTCCGTTTTTGCCAAAGTCTCACCCTTCCGAAAATGTTAGTGTCGAAGGTACTGATTTCGTGAAAATGAAATATAGCTTACCGGAAGATTTTCTGTTTTATCCCGCTCAGTTCTGGTCCCACAAAAATCATGTGCGCCTGATAGAAGCTTTAGGCATACTCAAACAGCAAAGCGATTTGCGAATTCCGCTAGTACTAAGCGGCTCATGGTCTGGGACATTACGCGAGCAAGTTCGGGCCGATGTGATCTCGCGGGCGAAGGAGATGGGCATTGAAAACCAACTTCATCTTCTGGGCTATGTGCCAGACGAAGATATTAAGAATTTATACATGAGCGCGAAGTCGCTGGTTATGCCAACTTTCTTTGGTCCCACCAACATACCCGTTTTAGAGGCCTGGTCGCATTCTTGCCCGGTACTGTGTTCTGACATTCGAGGCATTAGTGAGCAATGCGGCGACGCAGCTGTGTTGGTCAACCCAACAGATGTTAAGAGCATAGCCGAGGGTATCCGCCGCCATTGGACGGATGACAAATTACGAATGAATCTAATAGCCAAGGGTCTAAAACGTCTCGCCTCGTATACACCAAAAGATTATAACACGAGGCTTCAAGCGATTATTCATGACGCTTGCGCAAACGTACAGGCTAAGCAGCTAAACAATGTGAGTGCCCTATGAATGTTGCCTTAGAACCTATTGAGCAGATTTCATCAGAAGGCATTACTTTGGTACAAATAATTCGTGCGTCGATGGCTCCGACCAAAACACAGTTCGTCACGCCCCACGAGTCCAATCATCAGGTCGGATTTATCGTCTACCCCAAAGGTGGAGAAATCGCCCGCCACATTCACCGACCTATTTCTAGAAACATAACCGGCACTTCCGAAGTGCTGCTCGTCCGCCAAGGCCGATGCGAAATAGACATCTACGACGACAACCGAAAACTAATAGCCACACGAGAGCTGCGCACGGGCGACGTGGTGATAATGCCACGCGGGGGACACGGATTTCGAATGTTGGAAGACACAATCCTTTTGGAAGTCAAACAAGGCCCATACACTGGACAAGATGAGAAAGAATGCTTTTAGAAAAACCTACAACATTAATCCCCGTTTGTGAGCCTTGGCTAGGTGAGCGCGAAGAGGCCTATGCCCTCGAATGCGTCCGCAGCGGCTGGGTTTCCTCCTCAGGCAAGTTCGTGGACGATTTTGAACAGCGCTGGGCTGCGTATTGCCACCGTGCCTATGGCGTGTCAGTCAGCAACGGAACTAGCGCACTACAAGCCGCTATCGAAGCACTAGATTTATCACCCGGCGACGAAGTCATTCTTCCCTCACTAACCATTATCTCCTGCGCCCAGTGCATAATTCGCGTAGGCGCAAAGCCGGTGCTGGTCGATTGCGACCACAATACCTGGACCATGAACACCCAACAAGTCGCCGACTGCGTCACAAGTCGCACGCGAGCGATCTTAGCGGTGCATATGTATGGCCATCCTGTTGACATGCAGCCAATTTTGGACGTCTGCGAGCAACACGGTATAGCTTTAATAGAAGACGCCGCCCAGGCTCACGGGTCGGAGTGCCTCGTTGATGACACCAACGGCAGTGAAAATAAATCCTGGCAACGATGCGGCAGCTTTGGCACGATGAGCTGCTTCAGCTTTTACGCCAACAAAATAATCACCACTGGCGAAGGCGGCATGGTACTAACCAACGACAAAACGCTCGACAAACGACTCAGAAGCATTCGCAATCTGTGCTTCGGCGAAGATCAACGGTTTCGTCACGAAACATTAGGGCACAATTTCCGCCTAACCAACCTACAAGCAGCTGTCGGCGTCGCCCAGCTGGAACGGATCGAGGAAATTCTCCAACGAAAACGACATATAGGCCAGCGATATACGCACAACCTAAAAGACCTGACCAATATCTCCACTCAGGAAAATCAGACGTGGGCTAAGAACGTGTACTGGATGAATGGAATCGTCATCAACGAAAAACTAGGCATAAATGCCGCATCTTTCGCAAAATCGCTTCGCGCTCGCGGCATCGATTCACGCCCATTTTTCTTAGGCATGCACGATCAACCTGTGCTTATAAATCATGGACTATTTTCTGGCGAATCGTATCCCGTAACAACTAGACTATCGCAACAAGGCCTGTACCTTCCTTCAGGCGCTAATCTTAGCGACGACCAAATAGATACAGTCTGCCAAGTTGTCCAGGAGTTAGCCTCGTGAAAGAAGTGTTTGGTCCATCATACGCCAGTGTCTACGACAGCTTATACGAAGCTAAAGATTACGAAGCCGAGTGCGATCTTTTAGAACGTATTTTTAATAAGCATAGTCAAAAACCCGTGCGCAGCATTCTCGATATGGGCTGCGGCACAGGTAATCACGCGTTCCCCCTGGCTAGGCGAGGCTATGACGTCGTGGGCGTGGACCGTTCTGCGGATATGATCGAATTAGCCCGAAAAAAATCATCGAACTATACCGGCGACCATCAACCTCGATTTGAAGTTTCCGATGTAACGACTCTAAACATCGATGACCGATTCGACGTAGCTATGATGATGTTCGCCGTGTTAGGATATCAACACGACAACGAAAGCGTCATCGCAGCCCTAACCAACATGCGTTTACACCTTCACCATGGCGGGTTAGCCATCTTCGACGTGTGGTATGGACCAGTCGTTTTAGGCGAGCGTCCTTCCGATCGAAAGCGAGAAATTTCCCATCCCAATGGCAAAATCATTCGCTCAGCATCATCCACTTTGGACATCCACAAGCATCTGTGTCACGTTTCGTTTGATGCTCAAGATATTTCAAACGAAGGTAAGCCTACGCAAATATCTGAATCGCACACCATGAGATATTTCTTCCCCCGCGAATTAGACCTATTTCTACATGTAGCCGGGTTTTCTCTTATTCGGATTGGGCAATTCCCTGATTTTGATCGTGAGCCTGACGACGCAAGCTGGAACGTCATGATAGTCGCTCGCGCGGTATAGCCTCTCCGCGAAAACATGCCCTGGAACCTGATTAATGCCCATAAATTGTAGCCTCGAACAGTAGATACCGATAATAAAGTCATGTGCGCGACCTACGTTTCTACACCTCAGTCTCAGTCAATGCAGTTGGATAAATCCGAGCTGCTCGCCCAGGTTTCCAAGTGCAGGCTCTGGTATCACAACATCGAATTGATTGATGGCATGCGCACGCGCTTCGAGCAGGACTACGAAGTCAATCCCGTATTACGTCGTATTGACGACTACACCCAGGAACTCGTTGATCGCCTGGAAGGCATATTTCCCGATTCGTTTTCCGGGCAAAATGTTTTGGACCTGGGATGTGCAGATGGCCTGCTTAGCGTCTGGGCCGCCCGCCGCGGTGCGTCACGCGTAGTGGGCATCGAACGCAATAAATACAATTTTGATCACGCCGTGCTGGTGCGCGATATACTCGACCTGAACCAAATCGAATTCCATCAAGGCAGTATCGAAAAACGATGCCCGCAGGAAAATTTCGACGTCGTGCTTTGTTGCGGATTGCTTTATCACCTGCTTGACCCGCTCGGCACTTTACATCTGCTACGACAACGATGCAGCGGCCAGCTTATTATCACCAGTGCGATCGACCTTGACGACGACAGCTCTGAACCGATGAGCAGACTCGACCGTTATGCCACCGGCGCTCATGGCATGTGGTCGTTCAACACCGCGATGATTCGTCAATTGCTTTCGACAGCAGGATTTTCTATTGAACACGAAATGATCGAAACGAGAACCGGAGGCCGGCATTACTTTGCGGTCGCTGCGCCGGGAGATTTTTCCGATCACCACATTTTCGAAGAAACCTTAAACCAGGAATTTCCAATCAACGTCAATAGACGCCGTCAATTGGTTCGTGACATTTGGACAAGCAAGCTTTGCAACATTGAAAAGCCTGTAGCCTTGTTTGGCGCGGGCACGCACACACCTTGGCTATTACAACAAATCGAGGACATCGAAGGCGCAAAAGTCACTTGCGTGTTGGATGACCGGGTTTCACTTAGCCAACAGATTGCAGGGCTTCCCGTTCGCCGCCCCACCGAAATCGACCCCACACAATTCGGCGCGATTGTTATATCATCCTGGCATCAGGCATCAGTGATACTTCGTCGTGCAAAAAGCGTATTCGCCGCGAAGGTTCCGATCATCTCAATAGGCCATGACGCAGAGAGCGAAACATGAAACTCCCCATACTTGATTCGCCAACAGCTTCGCCCCCATCATCATCCAGAGATAGAGCAACCGAATTGACCTGGTCACAAAGTTTGCTTGAGCGGTCAGTGCTCACCTTGCCAGAAGATGCACGAATCCTGGTCGCACCTGGCGGAAGAAATGCCCAATTAGCCGTGGCTGACCTGCTCAAAAAGAATTTGCTCGGCAATCGCACCTTTGTCGGTTTTGCCGACGACGCGCCTGATCCGTCCCTGGCAGAATGTCGAAAGTTTGAAGAGGCTGTTTCTCACGGAAAACCCACGCATGTCCTGCTTTGTTCTCGTCGGCCTGAGCTGGAAGACAAAATTCATGGGCGTATTCAAAAACAATTTCCACATTTAGATATTCGATCCGCCCGCAGCGAAATCGTGCGCCAGTTCTCTGAGAACATAACTCCTTCTCGCACGCGCCAGCTTGAAGACATTGACAGCGTCGTGATCGTGATGTGCAAGACTTGCAATCTGCGATGCAACTTTTGCTATCAATCAGAATTTGAATCGCGCATGGATCCAGCTATATTCACGCAGCAACTTGCCTCGGTGTATCCGCACGCACGCATACTTTCGTTGGTAGGCGGAGAAGTGACTTTCTACCGCCATGCGCTTCCCTTCGCGCAAACAATTCCAGACCAATACCCTCATTTGCAAATGGAACTCACCACCAACGGCGTAGGCTTTAATCACGACTGGGCTGAGGTCTTTTGCAAAACGGGTGGACGAATCGGTTTTTCCGTCATCGCTGGCACGGGCAATACCTACGAAGCCATCGCCGGCAAGGATTGCCTATCGCAGGTAGCTGACAATATACGCCGCGTCGTAGCTCTGCGTGACAAGGTGAAATCAAACCTAGCCCTGACCATCTCAGCTGTCATCACGCCTCAAAACCAACACGAATTGATTGACATGGTTCAACTTGGCTATGATCTTGGCGTTGATAGCGTCGGCTTCGGGGCTGACTCTATATCAGATCATCAACTCGATCGAAAAATTATCGAGAAGCAGATTCAGCAAATCCGCTCTGAAAATAAAATCAAAGTTTACGTCGATAGAATTGGCATGGTCTTTCCCGACCTTGTCCCACAGTTAGACAATACCACGCCATGCACCAGCGCCGCAGACAGCATCTTCGTGGAGGTCAACGGCGATGTATTCGTCTGCTGCCAATCACATATGCGTATAGGGTCGCTGCAGGATCAGGATATCGAATCCATCTGGTGTTCTGATGAAGGATATGCGGTAGAAGCAGATGTCACCTCAGGCCAATGCGCTACCTGTCCACAGGACTGCGTTTTTCGCCCCCCCACCGTCCGACCACAAGCCACGAACTGCTCGATATAGTCATAGCTTTGTGTTGTTATCGCTAATCCTTCACACTTGTGATTTGTTATCATCTGAACCTTGCCAATAAAGCACAAAGGCTATTTCACAGGCTTAGTGCCCGATAATGCATGCGCTTTGGTGCGTTAGTTATCGGAAGCGCCATCGATAAAATCGGACGTTGCGCGATATCGAGCGCAAAGCATTGTTAGACGGCGTAGCCACGACCTGACAAACTCAAATGATGCGTAAGACGTTCTGTGAGTTCAGCCATGCGCAGCGTGTAAGTATGCTCCCGCAAAGTGCGAACCTGCCCCGCTAGAGCAATGCCTGCACGCTGCACCGGGTGATCCAAATAATAACGAATTTTCTCCAGGCACTCCTGCTGCGAAGTATACGTTACGACTTCAACATCAGGCTCGAACATCGTCGTAAGATTACTCCGCATTTCGGTCAGCAGGCAGGTTCCCACACCCGTCGCTTCGAACAGACGCATGTTATTCGCAAACTCGTGAGACACATGGCCACGGACATCGTTACGGGCATGTCGGTTTAGCGTGATGCGCGATCGTTGCAATACCTCGTACATCCCCCAACCCCAAACTTCACCATGATGGTGCGATCGGATGGATGAGTTCTCAGCTGTCACGTCAGCACCATAACCAAATATGTCTACGTCCACTTCTTGTAGCAAGCCTTCCAGCCAACCCATCCGATCGGGGTGCGACGGTGCAAAGCCTCCCACGAACGTAACGTCATAAGCTGGCGCTTGTTTGGTGATGCCATGTAACACGCGCTCATCGAATGCGAGCATAGCAAACTCAGACTGAATGCCCTCTTGCCGAAAAAAGTCTACGATCGGAGGCCAAGATGAAAACATCACGTCATAAGATTTGAAAGTACGATTCGCGGGAATCGGAGAAGCAATTTGCCCGGCGACCAAACCGACTTCCTGTCGCATCTCAGATAGAAAAGCATCCCCCAGCGGACACCATTCAAAAACGAACAACACATCAGGCTGAGCATGGCTAATCTGAGCCGCAACAATCTGCCGCCTTATATCGTGTATGTTACTGCTAGTGAAAGACACATTATGCTCAGTCGCCCACTGAAGCTGCATGACATCTGCGTTGCAAATAATTTCCTGCACACGGCAACCCGCAGACCGCAATCCCCTGGCATACGCATCGCCCGCGCCAAAAGCCTGCTCGGATATGTATTGATGCTGATCGTCAAACAGCTTATCCGCCAGTCCAGCACACTGCGTATATAACGATTCCAGGAATTGCGGATAGTATGTATTTATTAACAGAACATGCGGCTGCATCGTAAAACATCACCCCATCACAAGCACAAAGCGTGCGCGTTTTGCAGGGCACTCAGATTCATCGCCCCTCGCTCCAGCAAACTGCGCAGCCACATGACCCGGCGGTAACGATCAGACCGCCATTCGGCGCTAGTCACGCCCGCCCCTTGCAGCGCAGCAGCTAACTGTCTTATGCCCTCTGCTAATTTCCAATTGAACCGAAACCCCGGCAAAAGATGGGCGAGCTGCTCACCGCATACATGGTAGGACTTCGTATCCGCGACATCGAACGCACCCGTCCACTGACTATCAGGAATCGCCTCTGTCACGGCTTCCGCGACTTGGGCGATTCGATAATTTTCATGACGCTGCACGATATTAATAGCCCGATCGTGAATCCGTTGTGGCGATAACGACAGCAAAGCTGAGAAGGTTCGGGCTACGTCTTCCACATGAATAAAAGGCCGCCAAGCCAGTCCAGCGGTTTTCATGGCGATGCGACCCGCCGTCGTGGCAGCCCCGACAAAATCGTTGACCACTGTATCAAGACGAAGTTTCGGCGAGACGCCATAAACCGTACCCAACCTCAAATATACTGGAGAAAAACCATCTCCAGCTAACCTCGACAATTCCTGCTCGCACAAAATCTTGGACTTGTCATAATTAGATAACGGACACACCGGGCTATTTTCAGTCAATAACTCTTGAGCGCCTTTGCCATACACACTGCAACTTGAAGCGAAGAAAAACCGCCCCACCCCAGCCGCCTTCGCCATTTGAGCGACGCGCATCGTGCCAGCGAAATTAATATCTTCAGTAAGCTGCGCACTAAGATCACCAGAGGCGTCGTCTGCAATACCTGCAAGATGAATGACAACATCCACTCCGCTAAAGTGATGCGCCTCCACGACGCGAATATCTATAGATAAGGAAGTACCAGGCTCACGCACACGACCGAACGCACAGTCGCTATATAAATCTGCGTCCAGGCCGATGACCTCAATGCCGCGATAGAGCAGCACTTGCGTCAGAACAGAACCAATATACCCGCGATGACCTGTGATTAAGACTTTCACTCGTGGTCCTCTCATGTAGTTAAGACAGCTAACAAATCGTGACACCGCGCGACTTGCTCCGTCATACCTATGCTAAGATATCGGATGCCCGTTCGGTTTGGCTTGATAGCGAAAACACTTCACAATCAATTCACAAAATGGCTGAAACCTGCGCATGATGCAAGACCGATTATGCGGGATGCACACAACGAGTCGGAGTCAGAGCCGCACGGCGCAAGCCTGCGGGCAAGTCTTGTCAAGGATTGGCGTAGTGAAGACGTGCCACCAGGCTCGCGCCAGGTGCTCTGACAGGACTCGCTGACAATTCTGTCTTGCACCCCCTTCGATATAACTCGCGCGTGTTAAGTCGCCAAACAAAGACTTTATCAGTAGTATAAAGACGCTTTGACAACAACTAGCAACCAATCTGTGAATTCTCAACCGTTACCCGAAAAAGATTTTCGTTTCAGCCTAAAAGAATTTGCAGGATCATTAGGCGACCTTGGAACCTTCATTCCTTTGTTGGTCGGCATGGTCAGAAATTGCGGTTTGCAACTTTGCCCTGTCCTGCTGCTATCCGGCATAGCCAACATTCTCACGGGATTTCTTTTTCGCATTCCCATGCCCATCCAACCGATGAAAGCCATCGCCGCCGTAGCCATCGCCGAAGGATTAACCGAGTCACAAATTCTTTCGGCTGGCATACTCACCGCGGGGGCAGTTCTCTTTTTCGGCATCAGCGGACTAATAGGTTGGCTAAACCGAACCATTCCCAAAAGCGTCGTACGTGGTTTGCAACTAGCACTAGGCCTCAAGCTTTTCATCGCGGGCATGAAAATGATTGCAGACACGCACGCATGGGTCGGATGGGACAGCGCGATCATCGCGGCTATTTGCGGCGTCGTCATATTAACAGGAAAGCCATCGTCACGAATTCCGCGCGTGTTGGCGGTCTTTGCCTTCGGCCTATGTCTGCTGCTTTTTTCAAACCCGCAGCTACTGACATTTCACCCAATCGGTTTTTCGTGGCATTGGCCTGACTTATCTCATAAAAGTGATTGGCTAAAAGGACTATGGGCCGGCGCGCTGCCACAAATTCCTCTGACCACTCTCAACTCTGTCATCTCCGTCTGCGCATTGTCCACAGACCTCTTCCCGCATAAACCTGCACATCCCAAACGCGTCGCTATTTCCGTAGGCTTATTGAATTTATTGACATGCCCCTTTGGCGGCATGCCTATTTGCCACGGAGCCGGTGGGTTAGCCGCTCAATATCGCTTCGGTGCGCGAAGTGGTGGAAGTATCATCATGCTCGGCGTCATCAAAGTTCTATTGGTCCTCTTATTCGGCGGCTCATTATTAGCCTGGCTATTGCATTTTCCGTCATCAATCCTTGGCGTGATGTTGATGTTTTCAGGCGTGGAGTTAGCTAAGGTTTGCCGGGATCAACGAAAGAAAGTAGAAATCGTCGTAATGGTCATAACGGCCGGTGCGTGTCTAATTCTAAACACCGCCGCAGGGTTCGCCATTGGTTTTTTGTTCGCATGGCTACTTATATCGAACAAGATATTGCCTCATAAACAATCTGGCTAAAACGAACCGCTTTTGCCCTGTTCTACAAGCATTTTATTGGCTACCCACTATTTGGCATCACAATCACCCTACATTGGCCTTGCTAACTATACTGGACGATGAATAGGTGTCAGTTCTACGACAGAGGCATTGCATGGAAAGTATGAAAGTCCGAAAACCTGGCTTCTCGTTAATCGAGTTGGTGATCGTTGTGGTCATCATCGCGGTCATCGCCGCCGTAGCTATTCCTCGCGTCAGCCGAGGTTCGAGCGGCGTGTCTGAAACGGCATTACGCGCCAACCTTAAAGCCCTTCGCACTGCCATCGACATGTACAGAGCGGAACATGATAACTATCCAGCACAAGACAAGAAAATGAAAACTTTTCTTAACCAAATGACAAAAAAAACTAACTATGCGGGCAAGAAAGGAAATGTGGCAGGTGAACACATATTCGGCCCATACTTAAGAAACATCCCCCCCGTTCCTGTTGGAAATAATACCGGAGCGACTAAAATAAAATTTAACCATGATGGGGATGTGTTTACCGATGGGAAAGACAGTGATATTGGCTGGGTATATAACCGCGACATTGGCGTCATCTATGCGAATAGCGACTCATTAGATGATGTTGGTGTAGCGTTCAATACCTATTAGACACACGAACTCTTGACTCACCCCGGCAAGCCAAACGCACCAGCAAGCAACAGCAACACACCCAACAACACCGCAGCCCAGGCACTTGTCGTAAACGAATTCGTGGCAATCTTCTCTCGCGCCCACTTGGGCAATTGATACGCTCGAAAATATCCACAGCCAAGAAAAAAAGATATGAATCCAGCCCCCACCGAGATGCACCGCCCGACGCACAATCCGTGTTGCCCCGATAGCATCAAAAGTACGCTCACACACAAGCCCACCAAACCCACACGCCATCCCAGGCCAACCATCTCCAAAGAGTTCTCAATCTCAGCTAATTTATCCTGCGTCTGAGCGACTTCTCTTTCCCAGGCCAAACGATCAAAAGCTTGGCCACACTCTGGACAAACCTGTGTCACACTGCCTCTGAGGTCATAGCCACAGGTCATGCAAACAGGCTCGGCATCACCCTTGCCGGTAATCCCAGCCATACGTTCGAGATCACGAATTTCCATCATGGTTTATGGTTCAAAGTTGATCGACAAAGTCAGCACAGTCTACTGTCATTCCTCGTTCTAATTACCGTGGCTAGCTGAATAACCATCTCAACTCCGCGCAAGCTGATGCATGCGACTCGAAGAACGTATATTATAGCGCATCTAGTCGATCTGATGCACCTACCGGACCGACAAAAATCAAACAATCACCAGATTCAAATTGTGCATCTGCCGCAGGATTGTATATCGTTTTACCACTGCTTCGCACAATAGCCACTACCGTCGCCCCCACCTCCTGCCGCAGCGGAACATCTCTTAGCGACTTACCGCATAACATCGAATCAGAGCCTATCAAATACTCACTCATCTCAAGGTCCACGCCGCGATGAGCCATGTCAATAAAATCCGCGACATTAGGACGAAGCAAAACACTCGCAATACGATTCGCCCCAATTTGCTGCGGACACACTACCCGCGTCGCACCTGCCTTAAGTAATTTACCTTCCGTCGAAGGCTGTTCCGCTCTCGTGATAATTTGTATATCCGGCTGCAACGCACGGGCGGTCAACGTAATGAAAACATTGTCTGCATCGTGAGGCAACATAGCCACTAACGCGGTAGCATGGATTAGACCGGCTTCAAGTAAAGTAGTATCTGCCGTCGCGTCCCCTATCACATAATGATGCCCTTCCATTTTGAGATCATCAGCAGACTCGGCGCGAGATTCGATAATGACGACTGATTTACCAGCCGCGTCAAGGTCTTCTGCAACCATCGCCCCCATGCGGCCATATCCACAAAGAATTGTATGCTCTCGAAGCTTACCGATTGAATGATGCATTCTCTTTTTCTCCCGCGCGTGCCGTAAGTCTCCGCTGATAAATAATGCGATGAGTGACGTCACTGCGACTGATACCGTCGCAATGCCAAAAGTAATGACGCCGATGGTCCAAAGCTTACCCGGCGGACTCTGAGGCCACACCTCGCCATACCCCACGGTAGAAAGCGTGATAACCGTCATGTAAGCCGCATCTAAAAAACTAGGGTGATGCTCGACCTCAATAATCATATAACCCACCGAGCCAACTAAAAAAACCGTCAGCACCGACAGGATAGCCAGCGTTAAGCGCATTCCGGGCGTCATGCGATACATCCCTGATGATCTGGATGAAATGCCCATATGCCAAAACGCCTTATCGAATCACAATAGCTAAGTCCTAACTCCCTATAATCATCGTCGGCATGATGAGGCCTTTACCTGAAAACGCCTTCGTTCTGGGAGAGATAAATACGGTCTATCCAGGGGAATCCAAATACCCGCCATCCATACTGTTAAGCCCCTTCTTACATCTAAGAGGCAACAAGAAAACAAAAAGTTCCCTATGAGTACCTACATGCTATACTTAACCCGGTGTGAAAGGCTCGGGATGTATCCGGGCGCGCATTCTCTAATTCGAGGACCGGTAAGAAATGTCTAATAGCCACGACCCACAAAATGATCGTTTTCACTCAAGGGAAGATCGGGAAAAAGATTACAAGAAGCAGCTACCCGGCGAAGATGATGAACCGCTTCCCCCGCCGGTAGAACCTGTTCACGTTGATGAAAAACCTGAGCGAAACGACCCATGCCCCTGCGGCAGTGGAAAAAAATACAAAAAGTGTTGTGGAAAACCAGGCGAGTAATTTCGCGCGGCAAAACTAACAATCGAGCACCCGTAGTTTAATTTTCAGGCTCGAATTTTAAGAGTTTTTAGCTCAACAAGACTACGGCTGGATCAATGCCCAACGTCTTTCGCCGGCGACTTGGGCTTGCTATCAATCGGCGCTTTACCGTCAATAATGTTTTGCAATACATCCTCGGTAATGCGCCTCGGATAGAAAAACCCGACGAGCTTACCATCCTTACCAATTATTGCCGTATGGGGAATAGCACTTGCTCCATAGGCAGAAGAGGTTTTGTCATTCTCGTCAAGCGCGACCCACCCCTTCATTGGCTTGCGTTTTAATGACCTCTTGACATTGGCAAGGCTGTCCCGCTTCGCGATCGAAATAAACTGAATCGGCTTGCCCTCAAAATGGTCAGCCAATTCATTGAGATGAGGAATAGCTTCGATACACGGAGCGCACCAGGTCGCCCAAAATTCCAATACCACGACCTTACCCTTGAGCGATTCCCAATTGATTCCGCTCATTTCAGGCCCTTGAACAACATTGGCTAAATGAAGCGCGGGGGCGGCCTCGCCAATCTTGGGACGCGCCGACCCTTTTAGTGGCCTAAACTGCCCCATAGAAAACACAGCTAGCATAATCACAATTGCGGTCATTCGATTCATAACAGGTCATTCTCCAATGCAAAATCGCACACTACCGGTCCTACGCCTATTATATCAGCGAAAAGCGATCTTGGCTGCACTTTTTTATAGATTCAGCGTCCTCGACGTGTGCGTTTAGCCTTGCCTTTACCATTTGCCGCCCCAGCTCCATCTTTATCGCCTTTTTCGGACGATGCCCCCGTGTCTGGCAATTGCCGAATCTCAGCAATCTGGTCTCGTAGGCGGGCTGCTTTCTCAAATTCCAGCGACTCAGCCGCATCCAACATATCCTTTTCCATCGCGGATATCATCTCCATACGGTCCATCTCGCCCATAGAAACTTCAATCGCATCAGCCGCCACCTTGTGTGCCCTCGCCGCCGACTCCAAGCTAACACGAATTTCCTTCTTAATACTCTGCGGCGTGATACCATGTTTTTCGTTATAAGCTGACTGCGCTTCCCGACGGCGATCGGTCTCATCCATCGCCCGCTGCATGCTCTTAGTAATTTTATCCGCATACAACACAACCTGCGCATTCACATTCCTAGCCGTGCGACCAATCATCTGAATCAACGACGTCGCGCTACGCAGAAATCCCTCTTTATCCGCATCCAAAATAGCCACCAACGAAACTTCCGGAAGATCAAGACCCTCCCTCAGCAGGTTCACGCCCACCAGCACATGAAACTTCCCCTCGCGCAACTCTTTTAAGATGACTACCCGTTCCAACGTTAGAATATCAGCGTGCATATAACGACAACGTACGCCTTCTTGCTCGATGTAACTCGATAAATCCTCAGCCAATCTTTTCGTCAACGTCGTTACAAGTACACGCTCTTTCAAGGCTACCCGTTCATGAATTCGCTTCAACAAATCGGGCACTTGGCCACGGGCAGGACTAATCTCAATCGGCGGATCAATCAGACCCGTCGGACGAATGACCTGCTCGACAAATTCGCCACCCGTATCATTTAACTCATACGGACCAGGCGTCGCAGAGACATACAACACATTGTCCCACATGCCCTTAAATTCTTCAAAACGCATCGGACGATTGTCAAGGCAACTTGGCAACCGAAAACCGTGTTCGACAAGCGTCGTCTTCCTTGCTTTATCTCCATTAAACATAGCCCCAATCTGCGGAATCGTCGCATGAGACTCGTCAACCAGCAGCAAAAAATCTTTCGGGAAATAGTCCACCAGCGTATACGGTTTATCCCCAGGCTCAGCCCCGGTTAAATGCCTGGCATAATTCTCAATCCCAGAGCAGTACCCCACCTCACGCAGCATTTCCACATCATACTTCGTGCGCGCCGTAATCCGCTGGGCCTCCAACAATTTCCCCAACCGACGAAACTGCTGCACACGCAGCTCTAACTCTTCAAGAATGCTTTCGGTCGCAGCCGCCATGCGGTCTTCCGGCATCACATAATGCACAGCCGGAAACACATATATTTTTTCCATCCCGCCCGTGGCCTCACCAGTCAGCGGGTTTATCATCTCAAATTTATCAATCTCATCGCCGAACATTTCTATTCGATAAGCAAACTGCTCCTGCGCAGGATGAAGCTCCACAATATCGCCACGCACCCGAAACGTGCCTCGCTTTAGCTCCATATCGCTACGAGAATATTGCAAATCGACGAAGCGTTTGAGCAATTCGTCTCGATCAATCTGTTGCCCAACGTCCAGCACGATGATGCTGTCACGATAATCCTCCGGCGAGCCTAAGCTAAAAATACACGACACGCTCGATACAATAATCACATCCTCACGAGCCACGAGCGCGCTCGTCGCACTAAGACGCAATCGGTCAAGATCGTCATTACGCGAAGCATCCTTTTCGATATAAATATCGCGCTGCGGAATGTAAGCTTCAGGCTGATAGTAGTCGTAATAACTGACAAAATACTCGACAGCATTATTCGGAAAAAGGTCTCGAAATTCCTCGTAGAGTTGAGCCGCGAGGGTCTTATTGTGGGAGATGACCAGCGTAGGCCGCTTAAGATTCTGGATGACATTAGCCATCGTGAACGTCTTACCAGACCCGGTCACACCAAGCAGGCACTGATGTTTCGTTCCACCCAAAAATCCGTTCGTAATTTTTTCAATGGCCGCAGGCTGATCGCCCTTAGGTTCAAATTCTGATACAAGCTGAAAATCGCCCACCATCTGCTCCTACATCCGAGACTCTACCCCTCATCGTAGCAGGTTCACGAACGTCCGGCGATATCGAGCCGGGTGCCCCATTCTTTGGGTACTCCCGAAGGGTGGGGGAAGGATCGGTCATTCATTTAGCCATCAAACTTTCAGGTAGATGACCAATCGCCGTAAACGAATTACTGTGCTGGTATTGTTTTCTCAACTTCTAATCAGTTCTATCCGTCCCCCCACCCTTTGCCAGTAGGCAAAAAATGGGGCACCCACTCCACGGCCGCGCTCTTGGCGACTTGACGACCCCGCATCCAGGCCCGTATTCTATTCCCACCATAGATGCCCCCATCGTCTAGTGGCCTAGGATATCAGGTTCTCATCCTGGAGACAGGGGTTCGACTCCCCTTGGGGGTGGTTGTTGACAAACGATGTCAATAATGCCTTACCCTTGTCAGTCTAATCACTGAGCAAGGGTAAGGCTTTCTTTATGCGCGAAAATTATACTCCGAAAATGAGCCGCATGCTTCAGCTTGCGCGGTGTCAATACGTATTTGAGCGTACAATTACGAAAACGCTAACCAGGAAATTAATATCTATCCTAGCCTCGCTTCTTCTTGCGAGTCGTCGGGCGGCGAAGTTTGATCTTCATATCCCGGCGAGGCGCCCGATTTCCATCTATGGCTTTAATAGCCTTCTTAATATCTGGAACCCGAAGCATGACCACGGTGTTTCGACCTCGCACGCCACCTGTACAATACATGTAGGCAATGTTGATTTTCTTTTTTGACAATCGGTCGCACAAATCGGCAGCAGCTCCAGGCTTATTCGGCAACGTGACAGCTAAGACTTCCGCCTCAGTAACCGGAATATTAAGCTGCTTAAACACCGAACGAGCCTGCTTCGGGTCGCTCACTATCATCCGCAGCACGCCATGCTCCACAGAATCCATCATCGTCAAAGCCGTCACATTGACCTTGGCTTTAGCCAATTCGCTAAACACCTGAGAAAAAACGCCTGGCTTATTGGCAAGAAATACGGAAAACTGAATACAAGATTCCATGTAAAACTCCTTAATATATAGAAACAGTCGCCAGCGATCGCACGGAGAAACCTGTCATAAGTTGTCCCTTCAACATCCGCGTCCTGACGCTAAATTCCAGACACCGACTTAAGTATAATTGACGCCGCCATTGTTGCAATGACGATTGTAGCGAACATAACTATGCCATCGGTGATATGGTTTCTCGGCACCAAGTAGGCGCGAGACGTGCTTACCCAAAAAAACCGACGACTGGTGATATACCAGCCGCCGGTTCGTTTTCGTTCTAAAATTCAACATCCTTCAGAACACTATGATTCCAGAGCACGTTTCGTTAAACTTACGGACACATACCACTAGGCTGTGTAACCGAGTCACGAGCCAGGCGAACCAAACCAAGATCGGTGTTGCTGACCGTATTGTCGTTATTAATGTCAGCCCGAATTTCAAACACGCCAGTCGCGCTGTTCGGGTCAACAACCTGCAGCCCGGCTGCTCTTCCTAGAATAATATCGCGAGCCTGACGCACGAAGCCCAGGTCGCCATTGTTCACGATAATCGGTGAAGAATTCGCATCGCCAAAGATCGCCCACGCCTCACGAGTTTCATCAGCAATTAACGCGCCACCAGCCGCACAGTCAACACCGGAAATCGTAATGTCATACTTAACCGGAGTCTCACCAGCCTGAGCATTGTTACCAGGAAGCGATGGGCTAAACGTAAGCACGGCTTCGTTAGGATTCGCACCCGCAACTACCGACATGGTAATGCCAGCTAAGTTCTGAGCAGTACCATCAACAGCACAACCCACAGCTGATACTGTCGCACCGGCTACATCAACGTCTACGTCATAGGCGACGA
>JAJRPG010000015.1 GCA_024280855.1 Planctomycetota bacterium
AGACATGATAGCAGAGAGCTACGAATCAAGGTATTAGACAAACCTCTCGCGACGACGTGAGCGGATCAGAAAATGTGCAGGAAAATTCTGTCAGGAAAACACTTGAAAGAAAAACTCTTTCAGGTATGGGCCACCCGGCCAAAAAGAAGGAAATGGCACCCGGTCGCTCGACATCCGACGTTTAAGCTCCGCTAGTACGCGCGAGCTGAAGCCCGCGGCTCGGGTTCGTTGGGGAGAGCCTCGATTTCGCGCGGTCGTGTCTTGAGGTTTGGGGGCTTATGGGCTTATAATGCTTGGCTCACTATATGGGGTGGGAGAGCGTCTATCCAATTGGAAGCGGCGAGCAAGTAGGCCGATGGATTGGCCGACATTCGTTTAATAGGTATAGGCCGAGCCTGATATTGGATGGTTGGCCATGAGTGTGAAGTATAGCCCAGTTGTGATTGGCTGGATGGGAAAGAAACTTGCCGACAGAACTTCCAGATTATCGCATTATCGAACAGCTTGGGCTGGGCGCTGGCTCATCTATTAGTTTGGCGGTTAACATTAAGGACGGGAAAAAGTACGCCGTCAAAAACGTGGAGCGCAAATCTCCTGATGATGATGTGTTCGTTAAGCAGGCGGAAAATGAATACGAGATCAGCCAAAAGATTGATAGCGACTTTGTGAGAAAGTCTTTCTCGATTCATCGCATCCGAAAGTTGATGCAACTCAAAGAATTAATTCTTGTGATGGAGCTTGTCGAAGGGCTGAGTCTTGAGAAGGCTCGGCCTAATCGGCTGCGAACTTTTCTCACGGTTATTTCGCGGGTGGCGCAAGGGCTTCAAGCCATGCACGAGGCTGGATTTGTCCATAGCGATATTAAGCCTACTAACATTATGGTGTCGGCTGGCGGGGTGGTGAAGATTATTGATCTTGGCCAATCTTGTCCGCTGCATTTTCGCAAGGAGCGAATTCAGGGTACGCCGGACTTTATTGCCCCGGAGCAGGTGCAGCGATTGCCGCTGGATCAGCGCACTGACGTGTTTAATCTGGGGGCGACGATGTATTGGGTGCTTACTTCTGAAAATTATCCCACGAAGATTCAGGGGACCGATGATCGTGGGGGGATCAATATCATCCGCTCGAAGAAGCCCATTGCTCCGATCGAGATCAACGATAAAATTCCGTTGGCGTTGTCTCAGTTGGTGATGGAGTGCTGTCGTGAGCGCCCTGCGGATCGCCCTGCGGATATGAAGCAGCTCATATCGCGTTTGGCTACGATTCAACAGATTTGGGATAAACACCGCGAGAATAAGCGTGTTGAAATTGAAAGTAGCGGCTTGGAGGCTGGTGGCGATAATGCGAATGGCGATGAATCGACGCCCAAACTCGAGGACCAGGCATGAGTGATGGCGCAGAGGCTGTCGAGACTTTTCTCGAGGCGGCTGAACTTAATCGCAATGATCCGGTGCTAGTCGGTTCTACACTGACGTTTCCCAATTATGGTCAATTGGTGATGACGGGTGATTTGCATGGTCATCGTCGGAATTTTCAAAAGCTGAAATGGTTTTGCAACCTAGAGCAAGCTGGCGCACGACATGTCGTTTTACATGAAATCATTCATGAAGAAGTTTCGACGCTAGACGGTTTGGATACATCTCACGAGGTGCAACTTTGGGCGGCTAAGTGGAAGTGCGAGTTTCCCGATCAGGTTCATTTTTTGCAGAGTAACCACGAACTGGCTCAGCTTAATCAACAGGAAATAACTAAGAACGGGCGAATCGTCACGAAGGCTTTTGCAGAGAGTATCGATGCTGCGTATCCAGGGTATGGGACTCGTGTGTTGGATGCGATAAACATTTTTATACAAACATTGCCATTAGCTGGTCGGACGGCGAATCGGGTTTTCCTTTCTCACTCGCTGCCGTGTCCACATGATATTCCAAGTTTTGATCGAACCGTTTTGGATCGCATTCCCACCGAAAGTGATTTAACAGAAGGCGGGGCGGGGCATCGACTTGTTTGGGGGCGTTATCATACCGAGCAGGCATTGATCGCGCTAAGTCATCTGTTGGATGTAGATGTTTTTATGTGCGGCCATCAACCTCAAGAGATGGGGTATGCGGTATTGCATGACCGGATGATTATCTTGGCTAGTGATCATAACCACGGCGTATTCCTGCCGTTTGATCTTAGCAAGCCTGCTAATACGACTGATCTTGAGAAGCGGATTAAGCCTTATGCCGGGGTGGCGTGAGGTTCAAACTTCGTCGTCGTATCAGCGTTAGTCCTAGCAGCAAGAATGTGAATGGTAAGAACCCGACTATACCGCATAGGGCAGGGCTACCTGTTGTTCCAGAATTTCCAGTCATGGTTTCGTCAAGCTCACAGCCATCGCTGTCTACGTTGGCATCTGCCGGGGTGTTTTCGCACAAGTCGTCTTCATTAGATATACCGTCATTGTCGTCGTCGGAAGTGTCGCTTGAGTCGCTGGCTGCGACGGCTGTCTGGATGGCAGATTGAAATTCTTCGGTCATAACTGACGAGAGCAGCGTAAAGCCGTCGTCGCATTGGGGGTCTTGTGGGCAGACGACTGCTCGGAAGCAGAGGCCGTCCTGGAAATAATCTTCTATGGCTTGGTCTGCGCTGACGACGCCTTCTATCATGCCGGTTGTGACGTTGATGATTGGCCCGCCAGAGTTGCCACCGATGATGTCCAGGTCGGCTTCGAATCCGAACTCGACGATGTCTTGCACGGTGGCGTTGTCAGAGAACTTCATGGGCAAGCCTGCGCCAAAGCCGATAGCTACGATGTTTTGTTCCAGTGCGATTTCACCAGAAGAGCGAACAGGGACTGCCGTGCGGCCTGTCACTTTGCGGTCTAGTTTTACGACCGCCCAATCGTTGGCAGTGCCTTCTTCGTTGGCTAGGCCGAGTATTTCGGATGCGCGGTAGACCTGGTCAGCCGAAAAATTTTCGGGGTTGATGCCCTGTTGACGCACGGCGTAGTCGAATACGAAGTAGATAGTGCTTAGGTCCGTTCGTTGGCCTTCAAATTCCAGGCAGTGTCCTGCGGTAATCAAGGTGTCGTTGCTGACAAGAGTAGCTGTGCAACTGGCGGCGGACGGTTGGTCGCCGAATAATTCACCGTCGCAGAGTGGAGCAAATTCGGTGGCTAATGTGTCAGCGTCGATTGAAAAAGTCCCGTCGTCGTTTTCGAATAACACGTCGGAGTCGATTTGTGCGCAGACTGCGTCGCCAATGCCCTGAAGCATTGAATTGGTTGCAAAATAATCCGCGCGATCATCGGGCGGGCGAATGATACGCGGGCTGCGATCGTTGTCGGCTAGGGATGTACTTGCCCCTGAGGCAATCATGGCTAACGCGAAAGTTAATCCGATAATTTGGAACTTGTTTAGCACAGTCATTATTATTACCCCACATAGCCCGGCAGGAGTGGTTTTGGCCCGGCCAAGTTTGCGATATCATCACCGCTTACACTAGCCGTATCGTCTGAAAAGCATCATTGGCGGTATAGCCATTGGTCATGAGTGGTCTAATAAGTACATTATAGGACGTTCGGAGCGGTGCAAAGCCCGGTAGTTGTCTTGGCCGATATGGGAGTAATCGGTAGCGTCGTGAGGCAAAGGTTGTTTTTCGGGCTGGCTGATGGCTTTGATTGACAGGGTTTAGTTATGCAAATTCCCACAGCGTCGGACATCTCAGCGTTCAAAGCTGCTGAAACTCAGCAAAAAGTTGGTACGGCTGTGCTTAAGAAATCTCTTGATGTTGCGAAAGCTCAAGGGCAGGCTGCCATTTCACTGCTTGAGAGTGCAGCGGAGACTTTTGAAGCGCAGAAGAGTAGTGGCCGAGGTGGTTTCGATATTAAGATTTAGGGTTGGCCATCATAAGGTCAACCGTCAACCGTCGAAAGCCGTGGCGTTTTACTTGAATTCTCCGTTCAATCACGTTCCTGGCTCCGCGCGGGTTGAAGCCCGCGGCTCGTAATTAAGACCCGAAAATCATTTCATTTACTTTCGTAGAAGGCGTTCCAGATGGCGCCGGCGAAGATGGCGTGGGCTTTTTCGTTGGGGTGAGAGTCTAGCTTGTTGACGACTAACGATTGCGCATCGATGTTGGAAATCGTGGGAAGCAGGTCCAGCACGTCTACTTTTTTATCTATGAAAAAGTTCGTGAGTGATCGGTGGAGCGAAGGGGCGTCGTATTCCTGCCCTCCTGTCATAATGAATGGTAAGAGCGCGATGCGTAAAGTGACATCGCGCTGTCGGCAATATTGAATGATGTTTTCAAGCTGCTGCTGTTGTTGACTCCATATCTGCGGGTCGGTGTAACCTTTGGCTAGCCAATCGTGGTAGACGCGCACGGTGGGGATGCTCGGTAGCCAAACGCGGCGATAGAGGTAGTCCATCAGGCAGGAACTATCCAGATTGAAAAAGCCGGAGGTTGGCGGCTTAGTGGGGTTAAAGGATTCATCGGTTGGCAACAGCTTTTCGATGTCGTTGGGGACGTAACATAAGACTATTTCATCGACGCCATATCGATCGATCATATCTTTGATGGGGGCGATTTGCTTTTCCGTCCCCCAGCCTGGCTTAGCTACGTTCATGACTTCGGTCTGGTCGGGCTGTTTCTTATCGAAACGAGCCTGGATGATGTCAGGAAAGCGATTTGCGATGTCTTTGATGCCCCAGCCATAGGCGAAAGAGTCTCCGACAAAAGCAATGCGCCGGACGCCTTCTGTTTTTTTGATTGCCCAATCATTATCACGACAACCCATGTCATTTAATTTGGTGTGTAATGCGAACCAACGGCGGGCGGGAAGTGACACCCCGAAGGCATCGGTCTCGACAACAGTGAAGCGGATGTAGCTTTCAGCCGCGAGCGCGACGATGCCCAATAGTGACAGGAATATCAGGGCATTGCCCAGCACCAAGCCGGATTTGGGCCAGCGTTTTTTAGGGAAATATCGAAAGAAGCACCAGGCGTGAACGAGTAGGGAGAGCAGTAGTAGCCACCAGATAAAATAATCTGCGAGATAGCCAAAGACGCCGCTGGTTAGCATGGGATGCGCTCCAACGAGAGGTCTAACGCGGTGGCTGAGTGCGTGATGGCACCCACGGAGATGCGTTCTACGCCGGTCATGGCTACGTCACGGATGGTGTCCAGTGTGATGCCGCCGGATGCTTCTAATTCTATGTTGTCTTGCAGGCCTTGCTCGTTGCGAAGTACGACGGCAGAGGCTAAGTCTGCTATTGAAAAGTTGTCGAGTAGAATAATATCAACACCGATAACTTTGAGCAGTTGTTCGTATTGCTGGAGATTGTCAACTTCGACTTCTACGAATGATGGCTTGTCCGCTCTTGGGTCGAGTCTGTTGAGCAGGTTGAAAATGGTCGGTGCAAATCGTTGGTTTTCTACGCCGGATAGGTGATTATCTTTGATGAGTACCGCGTCGAATAGGCCGGTGCGATGGTTAGAACCGCCCCCGCAACGTACGGCATATTTTTCTAAACTGCGCCAGCCGGGCGTTGTTTTTCTTGTGTCGTAAACCTTGGCTGAGGTGTCTTCTATGGCTTGTGCGTAGCGCCGAGTGATTGTGGCGATGCCGCAGAGTCGTTGTAAAAAATTAAGCAGCACGCGTTCTGCGGAGAGAATTGCACCAAGTGGACCGTCGAGAGTCGCAAGCGTGGCGGGGGCGTCCGTGAAGGCTTGGCCATCATGGCTTTGCTTGGCCCACTTGAAGACGATTTCCGAGCCGTACTCCGCGAGAATCGCAACGGCTATTTCGCACCCAGCTAATACGCCAGCTTGCTTGGCGATTAAGTTAAACCTGGCTGGTTGGTCTGGAGATTCCATTAGTGCCGCGGTAATGTCACCGCTACCGAGGTCTTCCTGTTTGGCGGCTCGGATCAAATCGATAACGTCTGGCTGTTGCGAAATCATATTATTTTAATACGACCGTATGTTGCGATTTGTTCTCAATAGACCCGATGATCGCGGCTGATCGCGTTTTGTTTTCTTTGAGCTTCGCTATCATTTGGTCGGCTCGGTCGGCTGAGATAGCGATGAGCAAGCCGCCGGAGGTTTGGGCGTCAGCTAATACCTGCACCAGTGTTTCGTCGACCTTGCCTGCGTCGAAACCTTTATCAAGATAGCGAAGCGTTGCCGCGTAGGCCCGCGTGAGTAAACCCTGCCCGGCTAGTGTTAAAGTTTGGTCGAGTAGAGGCACGCTTGCGGCTTCGATGATGACCGTCACACCACTCGCGGCTGCCATTTCGTGGGCATGGCCTATCAATCCAAAACCTGTGATGTCGGTGGCTGCGGACGCGTGAAATTCTGTCGCGGCATCGGCTGCACCGCGGTTCAGGTCAATCATGACGTCGATGGCTTCGCTGAGATCATTTTCGGATATTTTGTTAGCTTTGGCAGCGGAGGTGAGTACGCCGCTTCCGATGGGTTTTGTCAGAATGAGTTTGTCGCCAACCTGAGAGCCTTCGTTTGCCAGGATTTTGTCAGGGTGGACGAGGCCCGTTACGGACAGGCCGTATTTTATTTCGGCATCGCGCACACTGTGCCCGCCTGCGAGGACTGCGCCGGAGGCTGCGACGCGCTCGGACCCGCCTCGGAGGATCTCGCCGAGAATTTCGAGAGGTAGTTCTTTATCGGGAAATCCGACGATGTTCATGGCGGTTAGCGGTTTGCCGCCCATCGCGTAGACGTCTGACAGGCTGTTGGCAGCGGCGATGCGGCCAAAGGTGTATGGGTCGTCCACGAGGGGTGGAAAAAAATCGAGCGTCTGAACGAGGGCTGTGGACGCGTCGAGTTTGTATACGCCAGCGTCGTCGAAGTGTCGTGACCCGACCAGAAGGTTGGGATTCTCGACAGGCTCAAGTCCGCGCAGAACCTGCGCGATTGCCTCTACGGGCAGTTTGCCCGCTCAGCCAGCACATGAGGTGTAATCAGTTAGTCTTATTTTCTTAGCTGTGGTCATCGTTGTGAATGTACCCGGTTGAGGATGATTTGTCAGCTATTGGTGTCTTGTACGCTTGAAGACACGGGTAAGCTGATGCCCCCTCTGCCTAAGCCTCAATCACCATGCTGGATAGTGTAATACAGGATGCCTTGGTGAGATGGGTAGCTGGGTTGGCTCGCGTCATATCAAAACGCTAAAAGGCCGATAACAATAGTGAGCGTTGGGAGGTAGCGAGGGAGTTTGGCCGGGGTCGTGCAACTTTCTCCGCTCTGATGATGTAGAAGATGGTGCAGGTCGTGTGGCGACTGGACAGTTTTGGGATTCGCCCGACAATGTCAGTCTTTGATGATGCTTGGTGCGGTATGGGTAAGCGGATACTGTATATGAAGGTCTCCTGATTTTGAAACGAATCTTAATATTCACTTTGTTGTTGGCTTTGCCTTGGGCGGGGTCTGTTTCAGCTCAGCAGGAGATGGCTGGGATTGAGGCCCATGTTCAGGCAGTGTCTTATCATAATGCGTTGGGCAAGCCGATTTGGGTTCACTTTTCAATTGAGAATATGACGGCTGAGCCTATTACTTTGACAGTGCCTGATGCGAATCCGACTATCCCATCTCCGGAAGTTGGTTTGCCTATCTCGCATGTGTTCAGTGGCGGGAAGACCTCGGCTATTCATTTGTCGTCTGAAACAGGCCATATGATGGGTAGTCCGCAGCGCGTTCCTAAAACTGACGAAGCGCCAATTCTCATTCTCGGTGCGAAGTCTAGTGTAGGGACGATGGTCGATTTGAGAGAACATTTTCCTGTATTACGCGGGGCGGGGAGATATCGCCTGACTTGGTCGCCATACGGTGGGGCTACGACGAGCAATTCTATTATCATTCATGTGACACCTCTCAAACAGGCCGAAATTGTGACGGATGAGGGCAAGCTGAAGCTGCGATTTTTCTATAAGGAAGCTCCGAAATCAGTAGCGAACTTTATCGAGCTGGCATCAGGCGGATTCTATAATGGGCTGCACTTCCATCGAATTGAGCCGGGGTATTTGATTCAGGGCGGCTGTCCGCGCGGCGATGGGACGGGGATTCGCAAAGACGGCAAACGCGTGCCGGCTGAGTTTAATTCTCTCCCGCATAAAAAGGGTTCGGTGTCAATGGCTCTGCTAGAGGGCGACCCGGAGTCTGGCAGTTGCCAGTTTTTCATCAGCAACACACGTCAAAAAGATTGGGATGGCCAATATACAGTCTTTGCAGAATTGGTCGGCGACGAGTCTTTCGCTGTACTCGATAGGCTCATGGCTTTGCCTGCGGATGAGTTCGGTCGTCCGAAGCGGGCGATGTATATGCGCAGTGTGCGTATTATTGATGCGCCGACTGATGTTTATCCTGGGCAGCGATAGTCAATCTTTTAATCCGAGCGGCGAGCGCAAGCGACCCGTGTATTCAGTACGTCTTAAATGTTGCCATTTTACCGAATGTTCTCGCCTCTAGTTGCGCCCGAAAACACTGGGCGCTCGCGCTACCGGTTCGGATAATGTGGGTGGCATGCCTAAGCCTCTAGGCGCAGGCATGTTGGTACGTTGATGGCTTGGGCTGCGAGAATGAGCATGTCGATCGTTGACTCCCGCTCCATGCCCGCGCCTAGTGGCTTGGGCATGCCACCCGATGCCAAATCATGCTTTAAGACCGTTAAATCTGGGGGCTTGCGGGGCGTGGCACGGTGTCGTTATACTCCCCAGACGACGAGTAAATGGGAACTCTGCTGGATGGTTAGAGTACCGCAATTCGCAAGGCGAATCCGTCGAAGAATTGGTGGGGTATTCAGAGAAAATTCTCGGGCTATGGTGCCCGGATTGCAATAAGGAAAATCGTCATGGTGATGCAGGCAGCGAGTAATACGGGTTCGATGACAGGTGCGGCTCATATCGAGTTGGTGGAAAATTTCGCGGCTCATAACTATCACCCGCTGCCGGTCGTGGTGGCCGACGCCAAGGGCGTGTGGGTGACGGATGTCGATGGCAATAAGTACATGGATATGCTGGCCGCATATTCAGCCGTCAATTTTGGTCATGGCCATGAGGAGCTTATCGCGACGGCGAAGGCGCAGCTGGATCATGTCACGCTTACCTCGCGGGCTTTTCATAACGATCAACTTGGCCCTTTATGTAAGGAATTGGCGGAGCTTTGCGGTATGGAAGCCGTGCTTCCCATGAACACCGGTGCGGAGGGTGTTGAGACAGCTATCAAGACCGCGCGCAAGTGGGGATACACCAAGAAGGGCGTAGCGAAAGATCAAGCAAAAATTATTTGCTGTAGCGGAAACTTTCATGGCCGAACAACCTCGATCATAAGCTTTAGTGATGACCCACAATGTCGCGACGGATTTGGCCCGTTCACACCAGGTTTTGAGTTGGTCAAGTACGGTGACATCGACGCATTACGAAATGCTATAGATGACAATACCGTGGCATTTTTGGTTGAGCCAATACAAGGCGAAGCTGGGATTATTGTGCCACCGGCCGGGTATCTCAAACAAGTACGCGAGGTTTGTACGGAAAAGAATATCCTGTTCATTGTGGACGAAATTCAAGCTGGTTTGGGTCGATGTGGTACGACGTTTTGCGTCGAGGCCGAGGGCGTTCAGCCAGATATATTTATTCTCGGAAAAGCCCTGGGCGGCGGAATTATGCCTGTTTCTGCCGTTGTTTCTTCTCGTGAAATTCTCAGCGTGTTCACGCCGGGCGATCATGGCAGCACTTTCGGCGGGAACCCGTTGTCGTGTGCCGTGGCTCGCAAGGTTGTGGAAATTCTCAAGACGAATAAGTATCAGGATAATGCCAAAGAAGTTGGAGAGTATCTATTCGCCGGCCTTAACAAGATAAACTCGCCGCACGTTAAAGAGATTCGTGGCCGAGGTTTGTGGGTAGGGATTGAATTCCACCCGGCGGCGGGCAAGGCCATTGAATACTGTAAAAAGCTCATGGCTGCGGGCATGTTGTGTAAGGATACGCACGAGCAGACCATGCGACTCGCGCCGCCACTTTGCATCACGAAAGAGGAAGTCGACTGGGCATTAGAGCGTTTAGCGAAA
>JAJRPG010000016.1 GCA_024280855.1 Planctomycetota bacterium
ATGACGCTTGTGCTGATCGATTCCCATAAACAACATAGCTGAGTTCTCCTGCGTAAAAGAATTCTGTTTTTGGCGGTCCCACGAGGATACGCCGTCCAATGAATTCTGCAGGAGAACTCTCTTTCATGGAATCAGGTCCTTTTTTGGGGACCTGGGGGATTCGATGATAAAAGCGCATTAGTCATAACGACGCTTCACCCCTCCAGCATCCATTTAACCACAGGCCCAGACGCCACATCAAAGTCGTATTCTCGCAAATGAGTTTTGGGAATCCAACGCAAATGATTTTCAGTCGTTTCGCTGACCTCCCCGCTAATCACCCCGCAAAAGAAATAGCGAACCTCAATACGCTGACCATCAATCTCTTCAATCAACGGAGGCTGACCAGTTACCACCTCAACAACTAAGCCAAGCTCCTCGCTGGCGAATCGACGCATCGACTGCTCCGGCGATTCATCATGCGTCGCCAAGCCGCGCGGGAATTGCCAACAGGACTGACCATCTGAAGTTTGAACATCGTTAGCTACGCGCGAAATGAGTATATGATTGTCACTGCGCTCGACAATGCCCGCAACTACCAGTTGGCTACCTTTACGATGACCCATGTGCTTTCCTGCCCACCTTAAAAACCTGCTAATTCAAAATCCGTGCAGGAATTACACTACGCTGGCGACCGTAAAATCAACGTCTGAGAACCAATCCCAAAAGCCAGCAGCCCAACAGATAGCACCACGCGAACCATCCACGATACACCCCGTTGTGGCGCGTGAATAGTGCGCATCAGACCAGGCGCAACATCCTTAGTGATTTCACCATCAGTCGCCGCCCAACGCGCATAACCCAAAAGGCCACCCGGCGGATATTTTTGTCGCAAATGCTGCGACATGTTCACGACGACTGAAGCCCGGTACGCGTCAATCGATTGACCTTGAAGCTTTAATCTCGGATTACGAGAGGCATTCGCCGCAACCCATACCGGCATATCTCTGGACTCAACCATCAACGAAAACAACCAGCAGAACAATACCACTACTGTTGTCCCCACAATCAATGGCATCGAGTGATAAGGCCGCGATCGCTGAGCGGCACGGTACATCGCAGCCCCAATAACCAAACCGAATAGTGGAAAGAAAAATAGACCCAGATAAAACGGCAACTGAGCGGCATGAGAAAGAAGCCAACCCAGCGGCACCGAAAACATCAGACCAACAACGGTCGGCAGAACAAACTTCAATCCGTTAGCGCGCGGCGCTGAACGATTTTCTTGAAGCACTTTGCCCTGAACTTGACCTTGGCTTTTCTGTTGCATGGGAGATGGCACATCTACCCCCTTCATTGTAGGTGAATGCTTAGTCGTGCGATCATTATCAATCTCTGTCGAACTCATACGCTAACCCACCACTTCGCCACACGTTGACCAAACCAAGCCGCCGCAACACACGTCACTACACTACCGATTATATTCAACATAGCCAAGCCATACGCCCGCGACTCCGCCAGTTTGAGCGTATCCAACGAAAAAGTGCTAAATGTGGTGAACCCGCCCAATAGCCCAACCAAAATCGCAGTACGCACACGCGGGTCCATCGTTGAACCTTCCATGTACTTACTTAAAAAACCTATAGCCAAACAGCCGACGACATTGACCGTAAACGTACCTATGGGGAAGCTAGCCGAATATCGCTGCACGAATGAAGCAATCGTATAACGAAGCATGCTCCCCACAGCCCCGCCAAATCCCACATATATCATCTGAGTCAACAATGCGCCCTTTCCAACAGCTCCGCCCGATCAGCAAAATAGCTAATGTCAACGCTCAACATATCTTGACGCAATGATCAACCCCGTGCAACCGTAAAGTCGGATGCCCCATTCTTCGGGTACTCCCGAAAGGTGGGGGAAGGACACGAAAATATGGTTGTCGTTACGCAATAGCAGGCCAGTGAAATCCCAGCTATTGCAAAGGATGCTCACTCTTTTTCGCTTTAGCTTTAACAGGTTTAGATGACTTGGACTTCGCCCCAGCGGGCGGTTTAACACGTGTGCGTTTTTTCTTAGGCGGTGCAACAAACTCCACCACCAGCGTAATGTATTGTTGCTCAGCCTTTTTCCCTTGGCCCAAGGTTGCCTTCGCCGCTGGGTGCGCTTTATCAGCCATCACTCTCTGCCCCCTTGCCATACGCCTACGTTTGCGAGATTTACGCAGCGCCGCTTTTCGCCGTTCAACCAAGGGGCGTGAACCAGAAGCTTCCACGCCCGCCTCCTCTGTCCGGTCGACACTGGCTAAAACCGTCGCATCATCGCGCTCATCATCAGCGCCTTTCGCAAGACCAACAACCTCGTTACGGGTTTGATGGTTAGATTCTTTCTTTGCCTGCGCCGTATCCATCGGCGCGGCTTCGCTAAATGTCAGCATGTCCTGCGAAAGCCCAACCGCTTTCATCATCTCAGCAAAAATATCGACTTGAGATTCCTTAGCTTCGCCAGCCTTTTTAGATTTGGTAACTTCATTCTTTGTAGAAGAATCAACTGCATCCATGTCTAACTTCACGGCTTCAGTTGCCGACTGCCGAAAATGAGAAACGCTGGATTGCGCCTGCGCTAATCCCTGGACAACGATTGGCCCAGCAGACAGTGCCACATCCTTGTCCTTCACGCCTTCGATGTCGATGTTATCCAATAGCGTTTGCATCTGCCCAATCGGAATACGTACCAGCATTTGGCTCTGGTTATCCCCGCGATAGTTAGTCCCGGCTTTGCCTTGATAATAAAACGACTGACCACGCAGTTTCGTCGCTTGAGTAGACGCCTCAATCGCATCTGCATTCACTAAACCCTGAGACGCCAATTGTAGCTTGAACGCCTCACGGGCCTGCGCAATCTGCTTCGCATCGTGCATGGCTAATCGGAGTCGCACAGGCTCATTCTTGAACGCATGGGTCGCTAAAAAGTCTAACTTCTCACCCGCAGCTAAGCGCTGTTCCGTATCCGCTTGTATAACCAAGCTCTCCGCAGCTTCTTTAAGTGCAGGGCGATTATCGCGTTCGAGAGCTGGCTTAGCCGCAGGTGGAGCCGCGTCCATCACCGCAACCGGCTGAGAACGCTTAGCCAAACGACTTTTCGCCGGTGACGATTTTCTCGCTCGGGCTATTCTTCTGTCGCCAGGCTTCACCGCATCCTTTTCAGCAGAAAAATCATCCTGCTTCTGAGTAACCATAGCCAACTGGCTTTCGCCATTCGTAACACCTTGATCCGCCCCTCGCATGTACCACCAGCCGCCTGTAACCAAGATCGCCATCGCCGCAGCCAAGGACATCATCGCACGCATCGGTCGCCATGATGTTCTCATAGGATAAGGTGACTCGTCAGTGTCACCAAGCAGCGCCTGTCGTTCAAGCTGTCGCAGCACATCATTAGCCATCGAATCCGGCGCACCTTGGCGGGGCAGTTTCGCTGTCATCTCGCGCATCTGTCGCAAATCTTCCAGCATCGCTCGCGCCGTTTCATCCCGGGCTATTTCTCGCTCTACATATTCACGTTCGCGTACATCTACTTCGCCGTCCAGATATGCGCTCAAAAGCTCAGCTAATTTGTCGTGACTCATTAGTTAGTCACCCTCCTGTCGATGCTTGTCGCCAAGCATAGGTCCCAGCGCTTCGCGCAGCGCCATGCGCCCTCGATGAAGACGAGACTTCACGGTCCCAACCGGCACTTCAAGAATCTCGCCAATCGTCTGATAGTTCATGTCTTCAATATCTCGCAACACCACCACCGCCCGCTGATCGTCATCCAGTGATTGCATAGCCTCAAGCAGTTTCTCCTGCAAGTGCCGATCCTCTGGCACTTCGTCTGTATACCGCATCAGCCCAACCGCCTGCGTGGTAGATAAATCCTGCGACTCGTCCAGCGCAACCGTGCGACGCACTTTTTGAGACCGCCGAGCCGTCAACGCGAGGTTCACCGCAATCCGAAATATCCAGGTATAAAAACCGCTATCCTCGCGGAAGGACGAGATACGCTGCAACGCCTTGAGAAAAGCCTCCTGCGTCAAGTCGCGGGCGTCTTCAGCATTACCGGAAATGCGCCAGACCGCGTTGTACACCCGGTCCTGATATTTGACGATGAGTGCGCCAAACGCTTCAGATTTCCCAGCTTTCGCGCCCTTAATCAGATCGATATCCTCCGACTTGCCCACCTGCGCAGGCCCACCCTCAGCCGTCTCGTTCCATTCTTTTGGACGCTCAACCACCGCCAAAGTTCCCGCATTAAGCCAGATAAACACCGATCAAAAACCTACAAATCACTTCCGATAACCCATCTTCCCACGTTACAGTACCACGTCAATGAATGAAAATCCTGATTAGGTATGGTATGGCAATCCGGTAGGGCACGGTCGTTCTTCCGCTTACTGGCGGAAAGTTGGCCTGCCTGAACTATTGGCACGCACACTGGCCTTACGGCGCCAATAGGCCCGTTTCCTCAGTTATAAACAGGGCACGGCCAAATGATATTTTGAGGTTCTTGATAATGGTCGCTTATCGTCATCAATCCGGAAGCTGCTTAACCACGCCCGTATCGCTTAACAAACGGCGTGCCAAAATACGGATAATATATTTTATCAAGAATAACAAGAGTGCGGCGGTGGGCTTTGAGATCAGTCCGCAGATCCCGCTGCTTCAGATTGACGTTCTTGACCTTCACAGTGATGGCTTTGCTCACATGGAGTCCATACCCTCCATCGCCACACTTGACATGCAATCTGCGATTTGCCACGATTCCCTTTGAACTGAGCCTTCCCCCAACGTGAGGCCACAGCCCATGAGTGACACCTTTCCCCTACGCGTCGGCGGAGTTATTAGCGCCGACATCGCCGTTCCCGAACACGAACGCGAATTACGCTTCTACTCACGTGTACTCAGCACGGGTGAGATTCCGCTCTGGCGCGAGGATCTGATGAACAACCTCGGCGTGCCGATCATCGGCTTGGGCGCGCGCACCGCGGAACATGCTGATCTCCCGCTCCAATGGATGCCGCACATTCAAGTAGCCGATGTCGCAGCCAGTGCGGAGTGTGCGCTCGACTTGGGCGGAGAAGAGCTTATGCATGGCAGAGACGACGATGGAAGGAGCCAGTGGGCGGTGCTACTCGATCCGAATGGAGCCGCGTTCGGGATCATCCCGGTCGTTTCTGCTGACGAGCTACCCCCTCCTGAAGGCGCCGCATCGCACGACGCTATGGCTCGTGCTGGGCGGATCACCTGGCTTGATCTGACTGTCTCCGACGCCTCGGCCACTCGTGACTTTTATCGACGGGTCGTTGGTTGGTCGGCGCAGGACGTCGAGATGGAGGAAGCAAGCGAGCGCTACGCCGACTACAACTTGCTTGGCGATGATGGAAACCCAGCGGCTGGAGTCCGCCATGCGCGCGGCGTGAATCTAGGTCTGCCACCAATCTGGATAATCTCCCTCCCTGTTGGCGACCTCGCCGAGAGTCTCCGTCGCGTACGGGAGGAAGAGGGCAAGGTCATCAAGGTGACACAGGGGATCGATGGGGAATGCGCACGTGTGGTTGTTCAGGATCCAGTGGGGGCGTACATAGCGTTGGTGCCGGGATAGGGAAGGTGCAGCGGCCTAACAAGGCGTTGTGACCCTCGCGAACAAAAAGCCCAGCCGACTCGTTCCATTCTTTTGAACGCTCATCCACAGCCAGAGTTTCTACATTCCGGTAGGGCACGGTCGTTCTTCCGTCTACTAGCGGAAGGTTGACCTGCCTGAACTATTGGCTGTGAATTCGGGGCGAAGACTATCAAGTATGCTGCAACATAACGAAAAAGCAGGACAACAAAAATGAGCTTGCTGACGACATTAACAGCAACAATAGTAGAAATGGCCAAGTCCGTTTTGATCGACGCGCCCGTCGGGTCATGAAGGCAGTTACCAGGAGCAGACACGACAAAGACATAATCAGTCCGACAATGTCTGCTACATAATTTGGAACTCCACGCGTGATGCCTATCAGCAAGGTGGGAATCATAACTGGAGTACACAATACCGTTTTTAGCACTTTAAGAGTTCCAAGATACGAAATTAGCTGCAAATAAAATATCCCTGGACCATAAAGAACGATCGTGCTAAGTACGAGTTGTTCGATAATGATTCGCCATCGCGACGACTTCCATCGCTCAGGTTCTGTTTCTGTATGTTTCACTGAGGATCCGCACTCGGGGCAATTCCCTTCCGAAGCCAGTGTCCGCAAATTGTATCTACAAACAAAACACGGCAAATCGCCGAGAACGGTTCTATCTTTTTGCTTTTAGCCATGCAATTCCTGATTCATTGGATTAGACCAGCGATTAGACTAGGAATGTCCCTAAATGGTAATTTAACACACCCAGACATTGATACACCCCTCGCGCACTGATTGTATCATCCAAATGAAGCAGAATGAATCTATCCAACATCTTCAAAAATGTGGCCTCATGCATCCCAATGGTCAGTTTTGCTCACTTAGCTCGCCGTTTTAATGATACGAGCGAATAAGTCTTTGCGGTACACGTCTTATAATCGTCTCGTTGATACGCTTCCCGCTAAATTCACTTCTAAGTTCATTAGGTGATGACTGGTCTTAGCCGACATTATCCATGGCAACACACTTCCTCAATTAGATGGAACAGATTTTCAATGATTGATCCGTACCTGACAGCGAGGGAGATCTTAGTCACACTCAAAGTGCACATGGAAACCGTCTACCGACTTACTCCTATGGATAATCTCCAGGCCACGCAGGTGGGAAGGTCATGGCGATTCCAGGCTGGCGAGATTCGCGCGTGGTTCCGTGGCCGGCGACGAGTGATGACCCTTTCAGCCGCAGCCAACGTGAATGGCGAAGTTGCAAAGGGGAATCACTAATGGATAATTCTGCAGACGTCGTACACCCACGGAAACTGCTGACTTGGCAACTGTTCGTAGTCATGGCCATTTTTGTTTCCGTTGTCAGCGTGTGCATCATCTTATCATACGTACGTCGAGTGTCAGATGCTGTGACGATGGCATCGGCAGTACGTGCTGCCGAATCCCGAACTCTCGCTATCAGGGAGTTTCGCACATTGTATTCTTCTGAGGTTGTCAAGCGAGTAAAGCCTCACGGTATCGCTGTCACTCACGACTACAAGCAAAAGGACCGGTCCATTCCCTTACCCGCCACTCTGACAATCATGCTTGGCAATAGACTGTCGTGCACCGATTCACAAGATGAAGTTCGCCTTTACAGTGCATATCCCTTCCCGTGGCGTGCCAACCGTGCACCACTCGACGCATTCGAGCAAGAGGCATTACGTCGATTCTCGGTCGACGCATCGAAACCGTACTATACGGTTGAGGAGGGAGAACACGGAATGCTGCTCAGGTATGCAACTGCAGATGTCATGCGAGAGAGCTGCATTGCGTGCCACAATTCGCACCCTGACACACCCAAGAACGACTGGAGGTTGGGGGACGTCCGAGGCGTTGTATCGACGACGATTGACCTCAACCCGCTTGCCGTCGCATCAACAAGCGAGCTACACGGTGTTCTCGTACTGCTGGTCGTGATGGCAGTAGTCGGCTGTGTCCTGTTCGTCACCGTGCTCATATGGCAAACCAAGCGGGCGTCGCGTGAGGCACGTTCCGCCGCCAATTATGAATACTCTCAACAAGAAAATGTGAATTTAGAAAAAGCCAACGAGCAGTTGCGAGACATAAATAGGGCCTTGGAAGACGCGAGGGCCGAAGCGATAGTCGCGACGAAGGCCAAGAGCAACTTCTTGGCGAATATGAGCCATGAGATTCGAACGCCGATGACGGCGATTCTCGGATTTTCCGAGAGTCTGCGAGGCCGCGACCTTTCGGAAGCAGAAGCACGTGATTGCATTGATACCATACACAAGAATGGTGAGCACTTACTCGGACTCATCAACGACGTTCTCGACGTGTCCAAGATTGAAGCAGGCAAGCTAGAAGTAGAAACAATCCCCTGTTCTCCGCACACCGTTGTCGAGGAAGTAGTTGCACTCATGAAAGTGTGTTCCGATGCAAAGAAGATTGCGTTCAACACAGAGTACATTGGGCAGCTACCCGAAACGATTCAATCCGACCCGATGCGGTTGAAGCAAATTCTCATCAATATCGTGGGCAATGCCATCAAGTTTACCGATGAGGGCGGCGTGCGGCTTATCACTCGATTCATACCGGGCAACGAGTACGAAGAGTGCGGGAGAGTGAGCGAACAGTGCCTGCAGTTTGATATCCTAGATACCGGTGTCGGTATGACGAAAGAGCAGGCCTCCAAATTATTTCAGCCGTTTACTCAGGCTGACAGCACGATGACGCGAAAGTTTGGCGGGACAGGACTTGGGTTAACCATCAGCAAGGAGTTAGCTAAGCTGCTGGGCGGCAATATCAGCATCGTCGATTCCGAGCCCAGATGCGGCACTCGATTTCGCACGACCATAACGACCGGCCCGCTCGTTGGCGTCAAGATGGTCGATTCATTGATGGCGACTTCAACACCGGAAACTGCCCCGCCGCCTGAGAATCTGTGCACTGGCAAACCGCTAGATTGCCGAGTCCTTCTAGCCGAAGACGGACCGGACAATCAACGGCTGATTTCCTTTATACTCAAGAAAGCTGGTGCTGAAGTCATTATCGCAGAGAACGGACAAATCGCAGTCGATGAAGCCACAGCAGCTATTAGTCAGGGCAAGCCGTTTGACGTCATCCTGATGGACATGCAGATGCCCGTGCTTGATGGGTACAAAGCCACGATGGCGTTACGGAATCAAGGCTATGAAGGGCCGATTATCGCGTTAACAGCTCACGCGATGGCTAGCGACCGAGAGAAATGTATTAACAGTGGTTGCGACGATTATACGACCAAGCCTATCGACCGAACAACACTTATCCAGATAATTCAATCGCAGCTCCTTGCCGTCCGTCATTGAAATGACTGTTGTGCCATCCTATCGTCGCCCCCGAACTTACCATCGTAGAATTCGCATCGGCTATGTCAATTCTAGCTTTCCATCGAGTAATCAACTTGGTATGCCAATGATTGACCGTTCCCAAAACGTGTATCCGAGTGTAAAACGCCTGATCCTAATGCAACTTAATCCAGCCTTTGAGGTAATATGAGGCCAATTTCTAGGATATTAAGCTGCCATCCTCTACCGCAGTCATCAATGCTAAGTGCCTAGATTGCCGACTGCGCCAGGGTAGAGCGTGCTCATTACGCCGCTAAATAGAGCGAATCGCCATCATGGCCCATAAACAAGGAGAACCAGCCATTCTGCTACTTAAATGCCAAAATAGCTCAAGTTCACTTGACGAGGGTTCGATATATCCTATTATCCGGATATATGGAATCGTAGGATATGGTCATGCAACTAACCACTGAACCGGAAATCGTATTCAAAGCCATGGCTGATGGTACGCGCCAGCGGACCCTGACCGTGCTGGCCCAGCATGAGTTGAGCGTTTCCGAGCTGGTGGAAATCCTTCATCAGCCGCAATCGACGGTTTCGCGTCACCTTCGCGTACTTCGTGAAGCCGGCTTGATCCACGATCGCCGCGATGGGAATATGGTGTTGTACTCACTACCAACTAATGGCTCATCAACCAACGGCCATGAAGGTTCCTTATCGGACGATTTACTGAGTTGGGTCGCTCGTCAGCCAATGTCAGCCATCCTGGCTTCGCGCCTGGAATCGGTCCTTCAGCGACGTAAGGAATTAAGCGACAAATTCTTTGGACGCGTAGGCCGAGAGTGGGACGAATTACGCGAGCAGAGCTTTGGCTGCCAATTCCATCTGGAGGCATTCCTGGCTTTGCTGCCCCGGACGTGGACCGTAGCTGATGTGGGCACGGGGACAGGTTCTTTATTACCGACACTCGCGCGGCACTTTCAACAGGTCATTGGTGTTGACCCCGTAGAAGCCATGCTCGACATCGCGCGTCACCGCATTAGCCAAGCAGGGTGTAACAACGTCGAGCTTCATCAAGGCGATTTGTCGAAGCTGCCATTGCCAAGCGATACCATTGACCTGCTCGTCGCTGCGTTGGTGTTGCATCATGTACCGTCGCCTCAAGATGCCATCGCGCAGTTATTTCGCGTCGCGAGAGAGGGTGGCCGAGTGTTAATTATTGAGCAAGGCCCGCATCAAGAAACATCGTTTTACGAACGAATGCAAGATCATTGGTGGGGCTTTGAGAGTGACAAGCTATGTCAGCAATTGCGTCAAGTCGGCTTCAAAGAAGTCATAGCTCATGCGCTGACCACGGTCGTTCGTGCGAAAGACGCGCCGGAATTATTTGTGATTACAGCGACTAAAGGGTCACTTCGTGACAAGGGGTCGCTCTGTTAAATAAAGTGAATCGTAGAAAACACAGCGTAACGCATCTTTGTTGATACGCGCTGAACCATTTAGGAGACGATGATGACGACTGCAGTTCAGGATTTTAAGGTAGCAGACATGAGTCTAGCTGACTTTGGCCGAAAAGAAATTGACATAGCCGAACACGAAATGCCCGGCATGATGTCCACCATTGCTGAGTACGGCGGTAAAAAACCTTTGGCAGGCTCCCGCATTATGGGTTCGCTGCACATGACCATCCAGACGGCTGTGCTTATTGAAACGCTGGCGAAATTAGGCGCTGACATTCGCTGGTGCAGTTGCAACATTTTCTCCACCCAAGACCACGCAGCCGCAGCTATCGCTAAAACAGACGTTCCTGTTTTTGCATGGAAAGGTGAAACGCTGGAGGAATACTGGTGGTGTACGAATCAGGCGCTCACCTTCCCCGAAGGAGGCCCCACGCTAATCGTTGACGACGGTGGTGACGCGACCATGCTCATTCATATGGGCGTCGAAGCTGAAGATGCGTTTGCTAAAGATGGCACGCTTCCTGACCCATCATCTACCGACGTAGAAGAGATGGCTGTCATTCTTACGCTCATTCGTGACGAGCTTCAAAAAGACCCACAACGATGGCACAAAGTAGCTAAAGAGCTTATCGGCGTGAGTGAAGAAACCACGACGGGCGTGCATCGTCTTTATCAACGAGAACAAGATGGCAGCCTGTTGTTCCCTGCGATCAACGTCAACGATAGCGTTACCAAAAGCAAATTCGACAACCTCTATGGCTGTCGTCACTCATTGGTTGACGGCATCATGCGAGCGACGGACGTAATGCTAGCCGGTAAAATGTCAGTCGTTTGTGGCTATGGTGATGTCGGTAAAGGATGCGCTCAGAGTCTTCGCGCTCAAGGCAGTCGTGTCGTTGTCACCGAAATCGATCCTATCTGCGCATTGCAAGCTGCGATGGAAGGCTTTGAAGTTCGCACCTTGGACGAAGTCGTTGGCCAGGCTCATGTTTTTGTGACCACGACGGGCAACAAGGACATCATCATGGCTGCACATATGGGCAAGATGAGAGACCAGGCTATCGTTTGTAACATTGGCCACTTCGATAATGAAATCGACATGGCTGGTCTAAAAGATACGCCTGGCATTTCAAAAATGGAAATCAAGCCGCAGGTAGACAAGTGGACTTTTGCCGATGGCCATAGCATCATCGTGCTGGCTGAAGGTCGTCTGGTGAATCTTGGCTGCGCGACGGGGCATCCGAGCTTTGTGATGAGTAACAGCTTTACGAATCAGGTCATCGCCCAGATTGAGTTGTTCACCAATACGTCGAATTATGAAAAGAAGGTTTATGTGTTGCCGAAGCATCTTGACGAAAAAGTTGCTCGCTTGCATCTGGACAAGCTCGATGTGAAGCTGACCAAGCTACGACCTGACCAGGCCTCGTATATCGGCGTGAGTGTTGACGGACCGTTTAAGCCGGAACACTACCGTTACTAGATAAGATGATGTCAGAAGGGTGGCATGGGTAAGCGAAAGTTTTCCCATGCCGCCCAATCTTATTTCGTGCGTTACTTTTTCATGATCGCAAGTGTTTCCTGCATCATGAGCGCACAGCGAATCATGGCTCGGCAAGCTTGTTGCCATTCTGGCAAGGTTTTATTCTCTGCAAGAAGCTTGGCCGTCGCGGTTTCGAGCAGGCCCGCATCTTTAACGATCACGTCTGCGAGTCCGTCGAGTAGTGATGCAATTTTATGATTGTGGGCAGACGATGTCGAATTCACAGTCGATCCTATCATCCCGACGCTAAACAGCCGTAACCTTACTGGCAAGACCATCGGATGATATAGGTGAGGACATGCCAATGTTATGCACCGTTCGCATTAACAACGTCACCTTGATGGCACTCTCGAATACAAATTTGAATGATTGCCCTCACCAAGGTCGTCGTGCCGTTACCAGGGTAATGCGGGTAGTCATGTATAGCGTGTTTTTGGCCATTCAGTTACCAGCCACGATGGCACAACCAAGCAGCAGACAGCAGGCTCTTTCCACTTTGCAACGCGCCCTCGGTTCGCAACGGGCGGATTTTACAAATCACCAGAGCGAGCATTTTCTTTTAGCGACTGATGCGGACTCAGGCACGGCGAAGGCGACGCTGCTTGAACTTGAAGACACATATCGACATGTCAAGCACTGGGCTGGTAAGCTGCAATTATCTACCATAGCTGCGCACGAAGCTTGGCCTGTTGTATATTTTACGCATCAAAAAGATTTTCTAATTTCTTGCGAACGAATGGGCGTCTCGTCGGAGCAAGGCCCGGGGCTTTATTTGCCAGCGGACCATGTAGCTATTTTTCAAGACATAGCGAACCTTGAGCCGTGGCAAGCAGCGAGTGATCGCATTGCCAAAATTAAACAAGCTATCAGCGTGTACAGCCGCCCAGCAGGCCAGGTTGACGATAGCCAGCTTCAACGCATGCGCGATCAATTACAATTATTACAAAATAAGAAAAAGGGTATTCGCAAGCTTTTTCAACGGCTTGTTATTCGACACGAAGCAGCCCACATGATTCTTAATGGCCTGGGGATACTCAATACTGGTGCTAGTTATCCCGATTGGCTAACCGAAGGCTTAGCCGGTCAATTTGAATTGCCTTTTTCAAAAGGCGAAACCCTTGGCTATAATCCGATGCGTATGGATGATTTGAAAAACGCGCTTGCCGCTGACAAGTCGTCTGCGATTATTCCCTTGCTTACATTCGTAAACGAAAATAATTTCTCTGCTAGTTCAGCGGAGGAAAGTTCCTGGTCTTATGCGCAGGCGTGGGCCTTGGTCTATTTTTTGCAGCGTAACTACCCTAAGGCATTCACGAAATACATTGCTTGTCAAGCTGCGACGACGGATTCGTTAGAAAATAATCTAAATACGTCCTGTGCCGGGACGACGTTTTTGACCGATCAAAGCACATTTGAGTTGAACTGGCTAACTTGGTTGCGCGGTCTAAAGCTCGACCACTAAGCGGGCCGACGATAAACTACCCAGCGTTGATCTTCGACAGGGTCAACAAAGTTTGGTTTGTGTAATTCGAGGCGCGGCGCGGAACTATGGAAATTATCATTGCAGGCACTGGCGAAGTAGGCGGTCATGCGGCGGACGTGCTGTCCATGGCTGGGCATAACGTGACGGTGATCGATTTGAATCAGGAGCGACTTCAATTGCTTAACGATTCTTTGGACCTGCGCACCCTGACTGGCCACTGCGCGCATTACGGCGTACTGGAAGAAGCTGGCGTGAGTGATTGCGATTTGTTCATCGCTGCGACTCAGTCAGACGAAGTCAATATGTTGTCTTCGTTTCTGGCCAAAGCAGCCGGAGCGAAGAAAACCATTTCGCGGGTTCATCACACGGCTAACTTTTCATTAAACCGCACAGCGATTTCCACCAAGCTTGGTATCGACGATCTCATCTGCCCGGAACATGCGACCGCGATGGCTATTGCGCGACATTTACGAAACCCTGGTACGATCGCGCTTGAAGAATTTGGTAAAGGTCAAATTTTCATGCAGCGATTCCCGGTTTCCAAAGCGGCGCCAGCTATTGGAAAAGATTTGTGCGATATGGAATTGCCACACAGCACGCGCCTTGCCATCGTAGAATCCGGAGACGATGTTTCGCTAGCGACGGCTAGAACCCAGGTTTCTGAAGGTGACATCGTTACGCTCATCGGCGAAGTGAAAACTTTTGACACCGCGCGAAAACTTTTCAACAAAGAAAAAGAAAAACGCATCACCGTAGCCATCATGGGGCAATCGTCCACGGCTGTCTGGTTAGGTCGGGCGCTCAAAAGCCGATTGTTTTCCGTGCGGATTTTTGTGGACGAACACGAGCGGGCTGAGCAGCTTGCAGAAAAATTGCCGCACGTCACGATTATCGAAGGTGATCCTACGGATACGGCTGTCTTTGCCGAAGAGCACCTTGAAGTCGTAGACGTTTTTATTGCGGTGACTAGCGACGACGAGCATAATATACTCGGCTGCGCTCAGGCGAAAACTTTTGGCGTGGGAGAAAGCATTGCCGTCGTGCAACGCACCAAATATTTACATCTGTTCGAGCATGTAGGTATCGATCATGTATTTAGCCCGCGACAAGTAGCCGTGCGCGCCATCGAGCATCTTATTGATGTCGGTCCGGTTCGGTCTGTAGCGATGTTCGATGATAGCGTAGCTGAGGTTTACGAAGTGCGGCCCTCTGAAAAAGCAGCCATTCTAGGGAAAGACCTGCGAACGATTGAGTTGCCAACAAAATCAATGATTGCAGCTATTCGTCGTGGCGACCGGGTTTATGTTCCGGGCGCGGAGGATCAAATTGATCAGGGCGACACTGTGTTGGTCATCGGGCCTCATGGTATTAATGAAAAACTTCTCAAGCTGTTCACCACATCATGACCATTGATTTCCGAGTTATCGCCAGGCAGTTAGGCTTACTATTGCTCGTGTTGAGTGCGCTCATACTCAGCATGGCTGGCTTCGCGGTTTTGGAGCAAGGGGTTAGCTCTTTGTGGCATAGTCCTGACGCTGAAGCGATGCTCATGAGCGCAGGTGTGGGAGCGGTCTTAGCTTTGGTGTTGGTGGGTGTTGGAAAAAAATCTTCTTCTATCATCGGTCATCGTGAAGCGCTGTTGCTCGTAGCTATGAGCTGGATTATTGGCGGATTCGTGGCTGCGTTGCCATTTTGGTTTTGGGCGCACCTTCAAGGAGGTGCCGGTCAAGCCACGCACGATTTTGGCTCTATGGTCAATTGTTATTTCGAATCCGTCAGCGGATTAACGACGACCGGCTCGACCATAGTACAAGCTATTAGCGAACTTCCCCGAAGCATTCTGCTTTGGCGCTCGCTCATACAATGGCTAGGTGGATTAGGAATCGTCGTTTTGTTCGTAGCGGTCTTGCCAATGCTCGGCGTGGGTGGTCGGCGCATCTATCGCATCGAAGCGCCAGGCCCTTCACCAGAAGGGGTGAGGCCTCGCATTGTAGAAGCCGCTCGCGCACTTTGGTATATTTATTTAGGCTTAACGCTCTTGGAAATACTGGCGCTTCGCATCGCAGGCATGGGCTGGTTCGACGCGACGTGTCACACGCTTACCACCCTAGCTACGGGCGGTTTCAGCACTTCTGATGCGAGTGCTGCGGGCTTTCCATCGCCTTCCATTCAGTACATTCTCATGTTCTTTATGTTATTAGCCGGGATTAATTTCAGCTTATATCATCTTGTCCTTCGCGGAGAATGGCGCAAGGCGATTAAGGACCGGGAGTTGCAATGCTATCTGGGGTTAGTATCCGTCGCGACGATCATTATCGCAGTGTCAGTATATAGGCACCACTCGATACCACCTTCCGAAGCCGGGGCTGCTGCTGGGGCGGCGGAGGCTGTTCAACATAGTTTGTTCCAGGTATTAGCCATTCAAACCACCACCGGATTTTGCAGCACCGACTTTGACACATGGTCCTTCGTCCCCAAAGCGATACTCATGTTACTGATGTTTGTCGGCGGCTGTGCCGGGTCTACGGGTGGGGGGATTAAAGTCATTCGCATTATGATCGCGGCTAAGGTCATGGCTGCGGAGATCGAACATGTGTATCGCCCGAAGGTGGTTCGCACGGTTAAAATTGGAAAGATGACGATCGACGCAGATTTGAAACGAAGCATTCTGGTATATGTGTTAGGCATTATAATTCTCTTCGCATTAGGCACGGGCGGATTGATGTACTTCGATGCGGGTAACGGGATAGACATTACTACGGCAGCAACTGCGTCTCTTTCAACACTGAATAACATTGGTCCAGGCCTGGCGCGGGTCGGCGCTACGCAGAATTACGCATGGTTTTCCGCGCCGAGCAAAATTGTCATGTGCATGCTTATGATCCTGGGCCGACTTGAGATGTTTACTATCATCGTGCTATTTACGCCGCGATATTGGCGCGGAGAATAGTTTTTAACGTAAGACGTAAGCGGTGGGCGACGACGACTGTGTAGAGTTTTTACCAGATAGGAGAAGTTTGTGGGACTTTCCAACCTTCGACGATTCGATGTTCAAGCTAAGTATGCAGCGGTTTTGGCTGTCGTGTCAGTCGTGCCTTTGTTCTCTGCGTTGTTTCTGGTCTGGCGAAATTACAATCACCAACTTGGGCAAATCGTCTACGGGTCTGGCGGCTCCTTTATTATCATGCTGCTAGGATGTGTAGTCGCATCGTCGCTGCCAAGCTTCTCTGGATTTGTATTGGGTTGGAGTAGTGCGGGACAGCGCCGCAACGAAACGCCGACCAAATCGTGGATCGGGTTTTTTCTCGGCGCTGGCGTACTCACTACCAACTTCGTTATCTTAATAGCATTCTGGATGCTGCGACTCAAACAAGGATAACGATTTAACTATGCGGGCTGCGACATCACCTTGACACCCATAAAATGGAACATCTTATATGAACCGAACCATCCTCTCCAAAATGCTTTCTATTCCCACAGCCCCTTTCGCTGAACATCGCGTAATCGAATATATCAAAGCGTTTTGCAAGCGTCGGGCTGGCGTTACCTTAAAGCAAGATCAGGTTGGTAACTTGCTCGTTCATGTACGATATCGCAATAGAAAAGTAGCCCGACCGGTTTGCATCACAGCCCATCTGGATCATCCGGGTTTTATCGCTGAGACAATGATTTCAAAAACGAGGCTTCGCGCACACTGGCGAGGGGGCGTACCGCAACAATACTTTGTCGGCAGCAAGGTTCGCTTTTATGAAGGCGACCGTGTCATTAAAGGCATTGTTCACGCGACGAAATCAACTACGCAAAACGGTAAGAAGCGGGTGGAATCAGCTACGATCAATGTGAAGGAAAGCGTTTCTGCTGGCGCGATTGGTATGTGGGATTTTCCCGACGTAGCTATTAGAGGTTCAAAAATCTATGCTCGTGATTGTGACGATATTGCTGGGGCGTCAGCTATGCTTTGTGCGATTGACGAATTAGCCCGGAAAAAAAGTGCCTGCGATGCGTACTTCCTGTTCACCCGTGCGGAAGAGGTTGGCTTCATCGGGGCGATAGCTGCGTGTCGATTGAAAACCATTCCTAAAAAATGTTTTGTCGTCGCTATGGAAACCAGCTCGGAACTGCCTAACGCCCAGATGGGTGATGGGCCAATCCTGCGGGTGGGCGATAGAACATCTACGTTCACCCCGGCTGCGACTTCGCATTGTTTTCGTATCGCTAGAGAATTAGCCCGTGACGATAGCACGTTTCAATATCAACGAAAACTCATGGACGGCGGGACGTGCGAGTCGTCGGCTTATTGCTCCTTGGGTTACGAAGCGACGGGCTTGTGCATCGCACTGGGGAACTATCACAATGTGAACGTGAAACGCGGCAAGCTAGGCCCGGAATATGTTCACCTGAAAGATTTTGATAACGTGGTGAAATGGTTTGTGTCGTTGGCACAAGCGCCATATCCATATACAGGAAGCGACCAGCAGTTATCGAAACAAATTAACGAACTTGAAAAGACGTATAAGAAACTCTTGCGGGCATCCGTTAAAAAACCTTGTTAAAATTTGGGGTTGCATGGTTACACCGTCATTACCCGGCCAACGCTGCATCTATGATGCCATCGCCGGCTTGCACGCCATGCGCGATGTTTTCATTTAGCTTCGCTATTTGGCTGGCATATCGCCGCACGGAAAAACATTCGTAGGCATGGCCTCTCGCTACTTCGCGGGCTTTTAGTTGTGATGTGCGATCGACCAGGCATCGAGCTAACGCTACCGAAAGAGACTTGTACGACTCTGGTTTCACTAATAGGCCATTTAATTTATTGGCGATGAGTTCCGCATGAGCGCGGGTCGCGGTGGCGACTACAGATGTATTAGCCGCCATCGCCCAGGCTAGGGCGGTCGTATCCGAATCGTCTCGGTCCGTAGCTAGGTAAATATCTGCGACGGAAATCATCTGCTCAATGGGCATATTAGCTGGCGGCGAAATCAGGCTGTCGCGTCGAGGAAGCATAGCCTGCGTCATGGGCCAACTTATTGATTGCGATGAAACGCCATTGATATAAAGTCGTAATGATCGAAGTTGATAGCTAGCAAGATTCGTAGCTAACACTGATTCAAACGGACTGCCTCCGCGCACCGACGGTTGTCCCGCGACCAGCAACAAATCCTCGCGTGATAATCCCAGCGCCGCACGCGTGTCGCTTTTTTGCCATTGGCTTATCTGAGAAAAATCTACGCCCGGCCTAATGACCACGTTTAACTGTGGCGGCAACCCGCCTTCGATTAAATGACGCCGTACCGTTTCCGACGAGCAGGCTACCGCAAAGCGTTTTAGTCGAGATATCGTTCGCAACCATTTCAACTGAGAAGCAGACATAGCCGGGTCTGATATATGTAGAACCAGCGGTATATCCGCAGCGATGGGGGCACGCGTGGATAACGCTGCCCGCAATCCCCACGCGTGAATTACGTCGATGCGATGCTCGTTTACCATGCGACGCATGATGGGCATGGTGAGCAATCCCGCAAAAGGTACGCGCGGCAGTGGAATCGTAGTTGCGTCACCAATTCGATTTTCGATCAGGCCAGGCGGGGAAGCGATGAACTGTTGGTATTGGCTTGCGTCCCAACGATCGACAAGCTGTCGCAACGCGACATGGTCCTGCCAGCCGATGCTATCATCTAAAACATGAAGTACGCGCATCATGAGGGACCGTCGAAATCGTCAGCTTCGTATTCATAAAAAAGTTTAGTAATTTTGTCGGTTATGCGTGTCGATAGTTCTCGGCAAATAGCATCTTTCGTGCGAAGCTGGACGACGTGGCTACCCGTTAATCCAGCGTTGACCATGTGCCCTGTGGGGCTTGTGGGCCAAGCTCGGACGCGCGACCGCTTATCACTTTTGACATCAATCACCTTAACCGTCGCGATAATATAAGCCGCGTTGCTGGCGCTATGAATATCTTCTTGAGCGAGAAAGTCTTTGATCTCAACCCATAACACCTGAGACGCGCCGGCTAATTGGCCAATCTCTCGGCAGCCTCGCTTTGAAAAATCCAGATGCGTGCGGCGAAGGTTTTCTATGGTAGAGCGAGCCACGACGCGCTTCGCTGCTTCGTTTTTAACCAGTGCCTGGCTGATGTCATCCGTGAGATATTTCCAGGCGGGTGGCCAATCCATCACTTGTCCGGGGTCGTCGATGAGTACGAGTACCGGCTCTTCACCAAGGGTGAACTGGGCGTCAATCTTCAAAGATTTGCCCACGCCCATCATGTATAAAAATTCCCCGCCGGAAAAGCCGCACCCCGTCGCTGTCCATAGTGACAAGCATGTCAAAGCGCCGACGATGAATTTATTGAGAGATTTAGAATAAGTTGATTTAGTCATGCGTCACATATCCAGCGTATGCTCGTAGAATTTTCTAGCGACGCGATCGGCAAACATTCGATAGACCCCTTCGCGGACCATGGGGGAATTGGTTGCGCTAAAAAGTACAGGCGCGGTTTCCGGGTAATAGCAATCCACGGCAGTTAGTTCGTATCGATCGACCGCATCTGCGCCAGCCCGTAAGTCGTGAACCGAGACGGAAGCATGAATGCGCCCGCGTAAAAACTGTGGCTGCATGGGATCACGAATCTGAAAATCTAAAATCTCCAGGAATATGACATAGTCTGCGTTGACTTTTTTCCCCACGACTCTGGGATCAACCTGAGCATTCAAATTTCGCTGCACGAAATCTTCGACATCGCGGGAGTCCACAACCTCCACTTCCAGGTTGCGCTGCCCCGACTGCGAGCCGAGCTTCTCCGCGACATAGGTAGCTAACTCAAATCGTGCAAAGGGATAATCGAACAGGGTAGCTGGGTCGGTCCAGACATGAACGGCGACGCGATGGCCAGCTAGCTTATCAAACTCCGGAGAGACAAGTTTCTTATGCTCACCCATAAAGATAAGCGGCGTCAGCAGATTGCATCCGCCAAAAGCTGCGAGGGAAATTAGACCAACCCATTTCCAATATGCGTGCTTCATCGTGTGTGTCCTTGTCGCGATCATTAATCGCCTCTTAGAGACCATCTCCAGCTTGGCCAGCATACACCATCGTTAAGACTTTGTATCCCCAGCCTAGCAGCAGTATCACCACGCAGACTATCCCTATTTGAAAAGGGGAAACGCGAAACCAATTGACCCGCCAGGCTCGTCCGGTCAGTGCAGTCGTTATAGCTATCACGCCCACCAGCAGTACCATTATTGCTACGAACAGGCCGGCTGGCTGAGCATTTAGCGCCGAAAGTAATTGGCCTCGAACCGCATACGAAAAAGATGTGGTCATGCCACACGTCGGGCAGGGATACCCCGTCATCATCACCAAGCTACAAGGTGCGAGGCCAAGCTGACGGTGCGTGCCCAGGCCATGAGCATCCGGTGTCAATGTCCAAGCTACGCTGAGCAAACCAAAGCAGGCTAGCCCGACGACCAACGCTCGCCATCGGGTGCGGCCCGTGGCTTTGCTATCAAGACGAATAATCATCGGCCCCAGCGGATGGCCGGTCTGGTTTTCATGTTCATTTAGGGATGATTGATTTAGTTGTGACATGATCTGCTATGTTCGTGTTGACATACTAATTTACAGCTTTGGCGCTATACTCATCCTAACATTCTAGCCAGTGCGGACAATTCTTGTAGGGGAACCTGCCACCTGTACGCTAAAGATTGGCCTGATATTGATCCTTAGTGCTACGCATAGATTGCCATATGATATGGGTGGATAGCAGATATCTACGAATATGCCTTGAGGAAGAACTCGACGATATGATGCCAGAACCGCGTAGACTGACAGTACCAACGCGACAGAGAGTCACTCTGTTCGTTGTACCAATTGTCATTGGTTTTATTGCTCCCGCTCTAACGTTATTTTCAGTGCAGATTATTGTAGGCGGCATACCGGTCATGGCCGCCATCACTGACGTATTGTTTCATCAGTACATACAGGGCCAAAACTTGCTCAAGATGTCATTATACGAGCTATTTCCCTTCGTTGCCCTAGCCGTAGTAATAATGCCTTTTACTGTGTTCCGAATCTATCGTGCATGTATTGTTCTGTGCTTATGTGGTTTGCTCGGAATACTAAGTTTTTCAATTCCTGCTCATGTCTATCTCTGGTCACCAGACTACGGTTCTGCAACGTTAGGCAAATTCGACATGGTTATTTACTTTTTTATGCCTTATTATTGTACTGGTGCGCTGCTAATTGGGCTTATCGTTGGGCTGATAATTATAAAGGCTCCGTATTATAAAACACATCCGATTGGGCATTGTGTGCAATGTGGCTATAACCTGACTGGGAATGTGTCTGGCGTTTGCCCCGAATGTGCCGAAGCCATTGAAAATCCTCAAGCCTAATTTAGGCAATTTTTTGTAGGGTAGGAGAATCATTCCTAAATTAGCCGATTGCCAGATACGGACAGGGTATTATACTTGATCCAGTTTGGCGTTTGGGCGTGCGGTGCCTGGGCTTGTCAGGCTGGTACGGATTTTGCTCTGCGTAATTGAGCGTTGAGTGTATTACTATCTTTTAGGTTTACGTGGAAGGAGTCGGCTGTGGCGCATCCGACGGAATCGGTCTCCTTACAAGACAAGAACTACTTTTTGGTGCGACGCTTGCACTCGCTGCTGGGGCTTGTCCCCGTTGGCGCGTTTCTTTGCGTGCATCTGTTGACCAACGCGACTATCCTGGCTCCCGGTGAAGCTGGCGGGGAATTTCAGAAGTCGATCGAACGCATACACGCACTAGGCCCATTGCTGGTCCCGGTGGAAGTTGTGTTCATCTTCCTGCCCTTACTGTTTCACTCGCTGCTCGGTTTTCAGATTGTGTTCAATAGTCAATCAAACGCCCAGCAATATCGCTATGGCAGCAACTTAAGGTATACGGCTCAGCGCACCACGGGCATCTTAGCCTTCTTATTTATTTTCTATCACATTTGGCAGATGCACTGGTTCGGCAAGCCCGTGGGCGGTGGGGCGTTTGAGTTGCATGGCGCAGCAGGCGCTGCTACTGGAGCAATGACGACTGCGGTTGCGATTCAACAAGCTTGGTGGATTGCCCCGGTTTATGCGATTGGTGTTTTGTCATGCGTGTTCCACTTGGCTAATGGCTTATGGACGTCTCTGATTACCTGGGGCATTACGATTCGGCCCGAGTCTCAGCGTGTCGCGGGTTATGTGTGTGCCGCTTTCGGTTTGGTACTTGCGATTGCGGGCATGGGCGCGCTGAGCGGATTTAGAACTTTCGACGTGAAATCGCCGCCACCCGTGGTGACTGATGGTCATGCGGATGTGACGAGTCACGGACATTGAGTTGCGGCAATATAGGATCAACTTATTTCGATCAAAGCAGTAGATAGCGGAATCAACCAATGGGTAAACAAAATGTTGTCGTTGTCGGAGGCGGGTTAGCGGGATTAGCCGCGACCATGCGACTTGCAGAAGCCGGAATTCATGTGGACCTCATCAGCATGGTTCCCGTCAAACGCTCTCACAGTGTCTGCGCTCAAGGTGGCATCAACTCGGTCAACGAATACACCCGCCAGCAGGGCGATAACGAATGGCTTCACTTTGACGACACGGTTTACGGCGGCGACTTTTTGCAGCATCAGCCTCCGGTTAAGGAAATGTGTGATTGGGCGCCGCGGGTAATTGATTTGCTCGACCGTCTTGGCGTTACGTTTAACCGTACTTCAGAAGGCCTGCGCGACCAACGACGTTTTGGTGGCACGATGTATAAAAGAACCGCCTTCGCCGGTGCGACTACCGGACAGCAGCTTATTTATGCGTTGGACGAACAAGTTCGCCGCTGGGAGGCGGATGGGCTGGTCAACAAATACGAATACTGGGAATTTCTAGGCCCGATTGTGGACGACCAAGGCCAATGTCGCGGCGTGGTCGCTCAAGATATGTTCAGCATGGAGATGCGTAGCTTCGCGGCTGATGCGGTGGTTTTAGCAACGGGTGGTTGTGGGCTGGTGTTTGGCAGGTCCACGATGTCGATGATTTGCACTGGCGGTGCCGCGGCTCGTGCGTTTCGGGCTGGGGCGAATTATGGCAACGGCGAATTCATTCAGGTTCACCCCACAGCTATTCCCGGCACGGACAAGCTTCGTCTCATGAGTGAAAGCGCTCGTGGTGAGGGAGGCCGGGTTTGGGTTCCGAAAAAGCCGCAGGATAGTCGAGACCCGATGAGCATTCCTGCGTCAGAGCGATATTACTTCCTAGAAGAACGCTATCCCAAATATGGAAATCTGGTTCCGAGAGATATCGCGACGCGAGAAATTTTCGATGTTTGCGTGAACATGAATCTCAGCGTCGAGCCGGGGCGTTTGTGCGTCTATCTTGATGTGACTGAATTACCGCCTGATACTCAGAAGAAGCTGGATGGCATTCTTGAAATTTACGAAAAATTCCAAGGTGATAATCCTCGCAAAGTCCCCATGAAAATATTCCCGGCTGTCCATTATTCGATGGGTGGTTTGTGGGCAGACTACGAGCGTAATGACAAGACCGGCGGCATGGTAATGGGTTCACTTAGAAACCAACTCAGCAATGTGCCGGGCATGTATATCATTGGCGAAGCTGACTACCAATATCACGGCGGTAATCGACTTGGTGCGAACTCTTTACTTAGTTGCATTTTCTCCGGCTTGTTCGTAGCGCCGACGATTGAAAATCAACTCGCCTCACTCAAAGATGGCTCCGCGGCTGATGCGCCTTCTTCGTTGTTTGAGGGTGCGGTCAAAGAGCATAAGCAAAAGACGGATGATTTGGTGGGTAATCAAGGCGATGAGAATCCTTATCACATCCATCAGGAACTAGGCGATTCGATGACGCGAAATGTGACGGTAGTTCGCAGAAACAAAGACATCGAAGAGACGTTGAGCAAAATCGCCGAATTGAACGCCCGCTATAAAAATGTTTCACTCTCGGATAAGGGCAATTGGACCAATCAGAATTTAAGTTTCACGCGAGCGCTCGGTGATATGCTACTCATGGCTAAGGTCATTGCGCAAGGAGCGTTGCAGCGGGATGAGTGTCGCGGGGTCCATTATAAGCCAGATTTCCAGATTACTGCGCCAGATGCGGATAATCCGAAAGAATTGCGAAAACAAGCGACAACCTGGTGTCAGTCGTTCAAGAAGAAAAACGACCAATGGCTAAAGTCAACGATAGCTAAGTACAAGCCTGGTGGTTCGGGCGATGTTGAGTTTAGTTATGAAGATGTCGATACGAGCCTTATCCCGCCGCGGCCTAGAACTTATGGCCTAAAAGGGGCGGAGATTATCGAGGAAGTCTGGCGGGAGATGCTCGCCGCAGCCGACAACGATAAGAAGGCGAAGGTCGGCGCGTAGGATAGGGTGGCATGGGTAAATTCCGATCCCGATAAAAATCGGAATCGGAATTTACCCGTGTTGTGCAGTAGGTTCAGACGGCAGTATGGTAAATAAGAATTGGAGGCGGCCAGCGCCGCAAGGATTGCTATGTCAAAGTCTTTTACAGTAACCATCCAACGCCAGGACGACCCACACAGCCCCAAGTACAGCGAGTCTTTCGAAATTCCTTACGAGCCTGGCTTGAATATGACAACCGTGTTGCAACGCATAGCCGCGACGCCCGTCACCTCGGATAATAAATCCTCGACGCCGGTCGCTTATGATTCCTGCTGTTTAGAAGAAATTTGCGGTGCATGCACCATGGTCATTAATGGCCGAGTGCGCCAGGCTTGTTCTGCGTTGATTGATAATGTGCTGGAAGAATCGGCTGGGGCTATTGATGTGAAGCCCATGTCCAAGTTTCCCGTCGTGAGAGATTTGGTCGTAAATCGCAAGGCGATGTTCGAGTCCCTCAAGCGGGTCAAGGCCTGGGTTAAGGTTGATGGGTATCACGATTTAGGTTCAGGCCCGCGCGTCTCACCGCATGAGCAGGAAGATGCGTATCCGTTATCCAAATGTATGACCTGTGGCTGTTGCGTCGAAGCTTGTCCGCAGTTTAATGATAAGTCTCCGTTCATAGGTCCAGCTGCGGTGTCTCAGGCGATTTTGTTTAACGCCAACCCCACAGGCAAAATCGACCGCGACGAAAGACTCGAAGTACTAGCCGGGCCTGGCGGCATCGCGGATTGTGGCAACAGTCAAAACTGCGTCAAAGTCTGCCCCAAGGATATTCCCCTGACAGATTCCATCGCCAAAGCAGGCCGGGATACGACTTTATACAAGTTCCGCCAATTCTTCGGACGATAAAAGCCCTATCATTTCTGTAGCGACCCTACGGCGTCGATAGACTACCCATAACGAGCCGCAGGCTTCAGCCCGCGCGGACGCTGGAAGTCGATGGCGTCAGAAAAGTTATTATCGTCGCAACGCTCGTTTACGATATATCAAAAAATGAAGTGCTTTAATTAAAGAGGTTCTGATGACCATGCGAATGTTTAACCTGTGTTCATTTATCATCTGCCTATGCGTACTCGCAACGAGCGCCTCCGCGAAACCCATCGACCCCCACAATCCCCCCGACGGCCGATTCGCAGATGACTGGGGCGTGATTTATCTCGCCGGTCAAAAGGTTGGCTACATGCACGCCACGATGACCCGCGAAGGTGACGTCATCCTGTCAGACACAACCACCGTCATGCGCCTAGGCAGGGTCGATCAGCCGATTAAAATTAAGCTTATCGAAAAGGCGAAGGAAACCCTAGCTGGTAAGCCGATTTCGTTCGAGTCTCTCCAGGATTTATCGATGCACCAGTCGATGGTTAAAGGCCGCATTGAAAATGGCAAGGTGTATATTACCAATAGCCAATTCGGGGTTGATCTAAAAAACGAATACAAATTCCCGGAAGGCGCGATACTAAAATCATGGGCCATGTTTCGTGAAGGTCTTTTGCGCGGGCTGAAACCTGGCACGACCTACGAAAATAAGCTCTACGAACCTTCGATGCGCGTCGATGGTATCATCAAAGCTAAAACCATCGTTGGCGACATCGAAACCATCGAAATCCACAACGTCAAAACCAAGGGACAGCGCGTCACAGTTGAGATGATGACTCCGCTGGGTTCGATGACTATGCTCTCCTGGGTGAATCCCGATGGTGGGGTGCTTAAAGCTTCATTCCCCGCGCCCGGCATGGGTAACATGGACATCATTATGAGTACCGCAGCCGTGGCGCTGACCGATTTTATTCCGCCAGAAATTTTCATGACCTCCACTATCAAAGCTGGTCAGCGCATCGACACGGACGCCGCCGGTCAAATTACTTATCGCCTCAAGCGAAAAAACAGCGACGTTGATTTGGGTGAATTTCCATCAACAGGTATGCAGCGTGTCACGGGCGTGACACCCGATGCAGTTGAAATAACTGTAACGCGCCAATCGCATTCGCCGCAATCAGCCAGCCCTGAAAAACTGGGCAAAGATCAGCTTCGCGACTTCTTGGGCAGTAACCTGATGATTAACAGCAGCGACCCGCAAATCATCACCTTAGCCACCAAAGCCGCAGCCGGAGAATCCAATCCGTTTAAGCTTGGCGATAAGCTCCGCGTTTTCGTGACGGATTATATAGAAGAAAAAAATCTCAGCGTAGGCTTTGCCACAGCCCGCGAAGTCTGCCGTACCAAGGAAGGTGACTGTAGCGAACATGCGGTCCTCCTAGCGGCACTAGGCCGGGTTCACAACATCCCGTCTCGCGTAGCGGTGGGATTAGCTTATGTTCCACTATTTGGCCGTCAAAACGATATCTTTGGCTATCACATGTGGACCCAGTTTTATCTCGATGGGAGATGGATAGACTTCGACGCCGCGCTACGCGAAACAGATTGCAGCCCTACCCGTATCACCTTCGCCACCTCATCCCTAAAAACCGCCGGCGGCGCAGATATTAGTCTACCCTTGATAGCTAAGATTGGCGGTATTGACTTAGACATAATTAAAATCAATCCTCGTTTGAAATAGTGGGTGTGTACAAATCATACGAATCACTTGGCTCCTCTGAATCTCGTGCTAGCTGGTGTCCAATAACAAATAGTGATTAGGTATGCTCTGATCGGACCTTGTTATCTGCAAGCCGATCATAATGCTGACTTTATGGGCGAAAAATCTCCAGCCCTAAAGTGTTTGCCAGACTTATAAAGTTGCGTGAGAACCGAGCCGATCGCGTATACAGGCGTCTATGTTGCTAAACAGAACACGAACTAATCAGGTATGCGTACATGTTGACCGCACCAACGAACCACACCATTTCTCACCATCGTAAGCGCATGTGTGCAGCCACGCGCGGTTCATTTCGTTTCATTTCTATATGGATATTAACACTTGTCAGCTTTGTCTTGAGTGCGAATTTTGCATTGGCTGATAATGATGAGGCTGACATTAAAGTACGCATTGGTGTCAATGCTTTGCGCGGCACAGAAAAGTGCCTGAAGCAGTGGACGCCGATGGCTAGCTATCTTTCCCAGCAAGTTCCGGGATACACCTATGAAATTGTCCCCATCAGCTTAGCTGATATTCCTGCTGCGGTTGCAGCGAAGACGATTGACTTCGTCATGACAAACCCCTCGTCCTACGTCGAGTTGGAAGCCAATTATGGCGTCATTCGGTTAGCTACCTTGCGTGCCTTGCGGCAAGGAATTCCTTGCACGGTATTTGGTGGTGTCATATTCACGCGTGCAGATCGCGCGGATATAACTACGCTTGACGATTTGCACAATAAGATATTTGCAACGGCTGCTATTCAGGGCTTTGGAGCTTTCAGAACAGCATGGCGAGAGTTACTCAAGAACGGCATTGATCCTTTCGAGGATTTTGCAGAAGTTAAAGAAGTTGGGTTTCCCCAAGACAACGCCATCTATGCGGTGCTAGACGGCACAGCCGATGCGGGGACGGTTCGTACCGATATGATCGAACGCCTGGTAAGCGAGGGTAAAATAAAGCTCGACCAAATTCGCGTACTAAATCGGCTAACTGACAAGCGGCACCCTGAATACCCTTTTGCCTACAGCACGCCTCTCTACCCTGAATGGCCCTTCTCTACGCTCGAACATACATCAGTCAATCTTGCGCGAGTGACTGTTCTTGTCTTGCTAACGATGTCGGAAGATGCCCAGGCCGCTAAGGCTGCCAACATAGCTGGTTGGACCGTTCCAGAAGATTATCACAGTGTGCATGAATGCCTAAAAGAACTACGCGTTGGCCCGTATATAAATTATGGAAAGGTAACCATCTACGATGTGATTAGCGCTTATTGGCATTGGATGTTACTCGCTTTAGGCATCTTTCTTATCATCGCCTGTGGTGCGGTATACGTTTGGCGTTTGAATAAAAAACTCACTACCTATCAAGATCAGCTCCATATGGAATTGGAAATCAGACACCTCGCGGAAAAATCTCTCGACAAGGCGCAAAAGAAGACTCAGTTAATTCTAAACTCTGCCGGTGAAGGTATTTGCGGACTTGATACGCAAGGGAACACGATGTTCGTCAACCCCGCCGCAGGACGCATGTTGGGATATGAACCAGTAGAACTACTTACAAAATCACTGCACGAGTCTATTCAATACGCACACACCGACGACGCAAAATTCGATAGCGAGCAGAGTGCTATTAGCAAGACACTGCAAGATGGGCAAATTTGTGAAGTTGATACAGAGGTATTTTGGCGGAAAGACGGGAGCCAATTCCCAGTTAAATATGTATGCACACCAATTGCGGAAGATGGATATGTCGTTGGGGCTGTGCTTACATTCAGTGATATTACGCGCAGGTTGGAGAACGAAAAAGAACGCGAAATCCTCCACGACAAGTTAATTGACGCCTCCCGAAGCGCTGGCATGGCTGAGGTCGCCATTGATGTACTACACAACGTAGGCAATGTACTCAATAGTGTAAACGTTGCAGTCAACATTCTGCATCAGAAGGTGAGTGCATCCAAAATTTCAGGTCTGACCAAGACGGTGGACTTGCTAGCGAAAAATAGTGACCACCTAGGCGAATTTATTACGATCGACGAAATTGGGAGTCGAGTTCCAAGATATCTTGCTAAATTGTCAAAGTTACTCGAAGAAGATCGCAAGCAACAACTTACAGAACTAGAAAATCTTTCCAGCCATGTAAATCATATAAATCTCATCGTGCAAGCCCAACAAAACTATACTAAATTGGGGGGCGTGATTCAAACTGTAACCATCTCAGAATTGCTTGACGAAGCCATAACGATTCAAAAGAATTCCCTGGATTTTCACGATATAGAGCCACTTCGTGAATACGAAAATATTCCAACAGTCGAAATCGATAAGCACGATGTATTACAGATTCTTACTAATCTTATCAGTAACGCGGATGATGCTTTATTTCACAGTTCTCAGCCGGATAAACAATTAACTTTGAAAACGTCGGCCTGCGGCGAGAACCGTATCCGTATCGAGGTGAGTGACAATGGCGTTGGTATTGAAGCGGACAAATTAGACCGCATATTTACGCATGGGTTCACAACCAAAGAATCAGGGAATGGCTTCGGCCTTCATAGTGCCGCGAATCTGGCAGGAAAATTGGGCGGTTCTCTCACGGTAACGAGTGAAGGCGTTAATCTGGGCGCAACGTTTACGTTGGAATTGCCTATTCACGCCGCACGGAATGCAACTATCGCGTAAGCCATGATTTCATGGCAATAAGAAAAACTTGGTGATCGCTATTAGTTAGACATAACCCATTCAGCTCACCACGGTCAATTCGCAGGCACGCATCGCCCTTTGGCCCATGCTCGCAAGGCATCCACGCGCTCAGCCATGGTGACTGATAACGGCGGGGATGTTCGAACGGCTGCGAGGATTTGCTCAGTCGTCAGTTTTTTCTTACTGGCATAGGTTTCCTGCAAGGCGGAAACAATAGCCGCTTCTATTTCGGCGCCACTAAAACCGTCCGAAGCCTTCGCCATCGCGTCTAAGTCATATTGCAAAGGATCACGTTTTCGCATTTTCAGGTGAATCGAAAATATCTGTGCGCGTACTTCTTCATCGGGCAAATCGACGAAAAATATCTCATCAAATCTTCCCTTGCGTAACAACTCAGGCGGCAGCGCCTCAATATCGTTAGCCGTAGCCACCAGGAAAACAGGGGTACGGTGCTCCTGCATCCATGTGAGTAACGAGCCGAACATGCGACGGGATAATCCGCCATCCGTACTCTGGCTCGCGGCGGAGGCAAAGGCCTTTTCGATTTCGTCGATCCACAAAACAATGGGAGCCATCATCTCCGCCTGGGATAAAGCGTCACGTAATCGACGTTCGGATTCTCCGACATAGCGATCGTACAAAGCGCCAACATCCATACGCAGTAACGGTCTCTGCCACGCTGTTGCAATCGCCTTGGCGCATAAACTTTTACCTGCGCCTTGTACCCCAAGCATAAGCACACCTCGGGGTATACTAAGCCCGAATTCTTTTTCCTGATTCGATAGCGTACCCGCTCGTTTCGCCAGCCAATCTTTCAATCGCGCAAGCCCGCCGATCATACTCAGATCCACTGGGGATTCTATATATTCCAACAAGCCGTCTTTTTGAATGAGTTTTCGTTTGCGAGCTAACACGAGGTTAATATCTTCCTCGTCGAATTTGTTGTCGTTAGCCACGCAATCGATAATGATCTGCCGAGCTTGCCGACGCGTGAGGCCACGCAAGTTGCGAATAATGGTGTTCAGGTCTCGACGCTTAATATCTATCTCAATCTTCCTTTGATTGACTTGCTTGCGAAGCGTATCCTTGACGATAGATTCAAGCTCATCTTCATCGGGCAGCGATGGCTTAAATCGTACCGAATAATCGTCAATGACCGCTGGCAAATGACTTTGATGGTCAATCAGAATCAATTGCAAGCCCGACTTTTCACAGGTGTTGATTAGATTACGAAGCAGACGAAGCGTTTTGTCATCCGATAGCCAGCATGTAATATCTTGAAATACGACAATGGATTGGTCGGTCAATTTCTCCAAATAATAAAGCGCTGCAGCCGGATGTTCCGTTTCAGGTATGGGCGGCGTACCAGCAACCAAGCCATCGCGAACACCTCCTACAGATGCCCACTGCTTGAGTGACCGCCCTAAATTTAGCGCAGTTTCACGCACAATGCTCAGCGCATAGGCTTCCTCATGCGTCGGAATCCAAATGCAAGGATATTGAGAACGGACCAGCTGCGTAAAACGGTATATGTCAGAATCGGCCAACTCTACTCCAATGTGTGATTAGTTCGCATCCTCAAAACGTCTAAGCGTCTCTCGGAGTTCAGACACCATGTTGCCGGGAGCTTTTTCAATCGCCTGCTTTAGAACGCGAATCGCGTCGTCCACCTTGCCATTTTCAAACAAAGCTAAAGCGTATGTATCGAGCGAGGTCGCGGTATCGCCTTCGGACGTTTTTATCAATAGCTTCGTCGCAGCCAGGGCCAATTCATTAAACTGCCCTTTGGTGGTCTCTTTGTTCATCAACTCCCAGGCGAAATCGTTTAGCGTTTGCGCGTCATCCACTGCTAGCTGCAGCGCATATTGGCCAGCGTCGATAGCTCCCGCCTGATCGTTTTTGCACTCGTGCAGAATGAAAAATTTGGAGATGTAATGAGCCGGCTCTTCCGGGTCTACCGCGATGGCTAATTCAACGGCATGAAGGGCTAAGTCGCCACAGCGCTTACGCGTCGCAGGCTCTGACATCACCCTGGCAAATTTACAAAGCTTCTCGCTATCACCCTTGAGCAACTCAACCGTACGCTCAGCTATCTGCAACGATTTTTTCCTTTTATTGGTAAGCACCAACGCACGAAAATACGCCATCGTCACATCGAGATTGTTTGGCTCTTTCTTATAAGCCTTCCTCATCGCACTCACGGCTAACTTGTTGCTGCCTACCTTGTCTTCCTCGCTAAGAATCCCCTGGGCGAACTCTGAAGTGGCATCTGCGTCATGTTTCAATGCTTTGAATGATACCAAGGCCCATTTCTTAGCTTTCTTACCTTGGTTGAGTTGTCGAGCTAATAAGTCAAATTTCATGAGTCGAGAGCTAATACGCGCGGGATTCTTCTCGAGAAGTTCGTCTATGCGTGCCACAGTCTTTTCAAAATCGCCAGACATGTAGGCATCTTCGATTTTCTTATCCAAGCTGCGAAACTCTTTGATCTTCTTAGCATCGTATTTGCCATCGACGATAAGCTTGAGCGTTTCATCCAATCCTTCGAAAGGGCTACCAATCCATGCGATGGTCCCCGTCTGGTCTACAATAAAAGCCGTGGGAATACCCATCGACCCAGACGCTTCCATATATGACTTAGCTATGTCACCCTCTTCATCAAATGCTATAGAGTAGTCCATAGCGTCGCCCTGCTTTTTGACGAACCGTTTAACGGTACTCAACTTATTACGCGGGTCTTTCCGGGTTACGCCGACAACGCGCACGCCCTTATCGGCGAATTCGTGGGCGATTTCTGTAAGGTGTGGAATGGACATGATGCAAGGCCCGCACCACGTCGCCCAAAACTCGACGACGGTGACCTGCTTATCTTCATTCTTAGCCGGGTCAAAAGCTTCACCCTTGACCCACACTGCCCCATCAAGGCTCGGCGCGTCTGAGCCAATATCCAAGTCAGCAGCGATCAGGCTACTATTGAGTAATCCGACGGCAAGAAGCAACGGCATTGCGATTAAGCGTTTCATGGATCGATTCTCCAAAATGGACATAGGCCAAAATAGTTGCTCGTGCATCTTACCGCGCGAACGGCATGAATCACCAGAACTTTTACATTATTTTACCCGCCGAACTTGCGGTAGCGATTATATCCTATCCTGGCAGCGTGGGAAACGAGGGCGGGTGGCCCATACCTGAAAGAGTTTTTCTTTCAAGTGTTTTCCTGACAGAATTTTCCTGCACATTTTCTGATCCGCTCACGTCGTCGCGAGAGGTTTGTCTAATACCTTGATTCGTAGCTCTCTGCTATC
>JAJRPG010000017.1 GCA_024280855.1 Planctomycetota bacterium
AGTTCATCGAATCCAATTGCCCAATTTTTGGCCTCAGAAATTGAAATGGGCTACGCCAGCTTACACGTCCGCCCATATCTGAACGATGGCTGAAAATGAGGATTCTTCAACAGGCTGCTAGGCCCCGAAATCCATCTTGATGGTCCTGCCTACCTGGGGGGGATTGTGATGATGCCCCGGTGGAATATCAGCTTGCAGCTATCATGTAGTTTGATGCGGGATTCACCTGGTTTGACTGCGGATATTTTGTGATGACAATCTAATCGGGATTGTCATGTCAAAAAATGAAGTCATCGAATCAGCCGATCATCTGTCGTCGCAGACGCCGGATTGGCCCTTGGTGCATTTCGATGTTCTCTGCGGAAGATGTGGCCAAGATTTGCATGGGCGGGAAGAGCCGGTATGTCCGCAGTGTTTACTAGAGTTTGACTGGCAGCATGTCGTCCCGCTTGAACAACTAACTTGCGGCAAGTGCGATTATCATTTGTATGGATTGAACGAAACACGCTGTCCCGAGTGCGGTGAGTCGTTTGACTGGGGGCAGGTGCTGGACGAATTTCGTCGACGGCAAAAGCCTTTGTTTGAATATCACTGGCGAAAGAAACCATTTCGATCGTTCATGAGCAGTTGGTGGCTGGCGATGAGGCCATGGAAACTGTGGCGACTTGTGGATGTCCATGATCCTCCGCTGACAAAAGGGACGGGTATATTTTTAAGCGTACTCGTGTGCATACACGTTTTTTCTGGTTCGGCCCTGGGTTTGCTTGCGACCTATTGCTACAAATTCCTGCTGATGATATTGATTTCCAATCATATGATCATCCCCTACAGTTCCTTTTATTTTTACCAACGATTAGATGGAAAAAATAATTATATCGGTGACGCCATCGGTCTAATTCACCATACATGGCAGTGTCCATCTTTATTGTTGCCTTTGCTTTGTTGGTCGTTAGCTGGTTTTGTTTCCTTAATGTTATTGCGTCAGTCTATCAAATTGTGCCGAGTGAGAACGGCGCATATTGCTAGGCTCTATGTTTACTCGATGGTTCCCGTCGCAATGGGAACAGTAATATATTTTGCATTCATTTTTGTCGGCGAGGTTGGCGTCGCTTTTTTCGCTTTTTTCAAATGGGCAAACCCCAATAGTTTTCCCGTTTCAATGGATCAAATCCGTAGTGTGGTTTGGATTCCAACATGGTGTTTTGTAGTTATGTCCATGGCTTTGGGTTTTCGTCGTTATATAAAAATGAAGCATGCGTGGAGCGTAGCTGTGGCATGTCAGATTATCGCATTTCTAATTGTCGCCTGTTTGGGAATCATACCGTTTTCAGTGGTGTACAGATTTTTGAGTTACTTCGATAGTGGTATTTGGCCCTCGGTAATTCGTTAAGATGCGTTATGATGCGTCCGGCGTCTGATTCCCTTACAATGCCCCCCGATGACAGAAACGCGGAAAATCGCTGGCTCGGCTCCGAAATCCATCTTGATTGTCCTGCCTACCTGGGTGGGGGATTTTGTGATGGCTACGCCGCTACTGCGCGCGGTGCGAACGCAGTTCCCTAGTGCGCAGATTACGCTATTAGCCGAGCCAAACCTTCGGGAGTTAATTGAGGGTGGAGATTGGATGGACGAAGTCGTCGAATGGCCCGCGAAGAAGCGGCGTCAGCCTTGGCATCGTGAGCATCGGCTAATGGTCTCGCAGTTGCGGGCTATGCGGATTGATTGGGCGGTGTTGCTACCCAACTCGGCACGGTCGGCGCTCGTGGCGTATTTAGCTGGGGCGAAGCGGCGTATCGGGTACAATCGTGATGGCCGAGGGTTGCTGCTGACGGATAAGTTGACTTGTAAGAATACTCGAAACAATAAAATGGAACCCAACTCCGCGCGGGTTCCCGACGAGTCGGGATCTTATTCCACCCGCGGCTCGTTAGCAGATAAACATCATCGACCTTTAGTGCGATGGGGCGAGCAGTTGCCGGTTAAGCTTGGGCCTTACGAGCCTTATCCGATGACGGATTACTACGCAGACCTTTGCGAATTCATGGGGTGTGGCCGAAGCTCACAACAATACGAACTTTTCACCACGGATGATTGCGATGAGCGCGTGGAAGCTCGCCTGAAAGGGCTAGGCATTGCAGACAAGCGACCGTTGGTTGTGTTGAGTCCTGGTGCGAAATTTGGTGCGGCTAAATGCTGGCCAACGTCACGCTTTGCAGAGACGGCTGACCGTTTGATTCGTGAGCATGATGCAGCCGTCGTGATTACCTGTGGGCCTGGTGAAGAAGCCATCGCCCAAGCCATCGGCGAAAGTATGAGCGAGCAGGGATTCGTTTTCGATAATCCAGGTTTATCGTTGGGGCAATTAAAATCGCTCATCAAGCGGAGCCAACTACTAATCTGCAACGACGCAGGCCCGCGGCATTTCGCCAAGGCTTTCGGCATAGGTTTAGTCACGATTTTCGGCCCAACTCATCCAGAGTGGACCGCGACGGAATATGCGAATGAGTATGTCATGCGAGAAGATATAGAGTGTGGCCCATGCCAGCAGCGGGTTTGTCCGTTGGGGCATCTGAAGTGCATGGACCTCGTCACCGTTGATGCTGTTTATGGTGCCGCGAGCGCTTTATTGAATAAGGACAGCGTGGCTGCGGGTGAATTATCTCATGGATAAAGCTTCATCGACAACTCCAGATGCGCCGTTCATTTCGCTCAATGACATCCATGTGGCGTCATCGTATCGAGATGCGATGGTCAAAGCCGGGCTGGATTCTCTGGACGCACTTTTTGCGGTTCACGGTGAGTCATTAGGCAAACCAGGATTAGACCAATGGCGGCAGCGAATTCGTTTGACGCTCGATGTAAACGGTGAAACGCAGACATTTTATCTGAAGCGATTCGATAGGCCGCCTAAGAAAATTCAGCGTGAAGTTAGAAAATGCGGCGTGCAGTCCGGCGATGTAGCTACCATCGCAGGTTTAGAATGGGCGCGGATGTGGCAGCTTGTTCGCGCGGGCGTGAATGGTCCCCAGCCAATTGCGATGGGTGAATTGTTGCATCGAGGCGACGAAATGCGCAGCGCGGTTTTGATGAAGTCGGTAGCGGGTAAATCGTTGGAGTCGTGGTGTGGCGAATGGAAAATCGATGACCATGAGCATATTTCAGCTTTGATCGAGCCTGCTGCTTCGCTCATTCGTAAATTTCATAATCAGGGTTTTGTACACCGCGACTTATACCTGGCTCACCTGTTTTTTGATCCCGAAGCAGACATCGAAGATTCATTGTCGCTTATTGATTTGCAGCGCATGATAGAGCCGCGAACGTTGCGGTTGCGTTGGATTGTGAAAGATTTAGCCTCTCTCAATTATTCCGCGCCGCAGCCGCTGGTCACACGAACGCATAGACTAAGATGGCTAAGACGCTACGCTGGCGTTAAAAAACTTGGCAAAGCTGAGCGGCAATTAGCCTATCTAATTATCGGGAAGACTCAACAAATCGCCCGTCACGACCGGCGACGAAATGACCGGCTTGGGCGATCGATAAAGGACAACCAGCAAACGTGAAAGTGGCTTTGGTGACAGAATGGCTCGATGCCTGGCGTGGCGGGGCGGAAACTTCCACCCTGCAATTCATGCATCACCTGATGGACGCGGGCGTAGACTTGCATGTGTTTACCCGCAGCAGGCCATCACCTACGCCGGGTCTGAAAGTTCACACCGTCAGCGGGGCAGCTATGTCACGCACACGGCAGAGCGTGACTTTTTCGCACCGCGTCGAACGAGCCGTCCGTAGTGAGACGTTTGATATGGTTCATGCTATCTCGCCATGTACTTTTGCAGACCTATATCAACCACGAGGCGGTACAGTCGCTGAGACCATTCGCCGAAATATCGCCATCCGCAAAACGCCCCTAGCTAAGGCGTGGAAGTGGTGCATGATTCGATTAAACCTAAAGCAGCGTTACATGCTGGCCTTGGAGCGCCGCATCTTTTCCAATCCGTCAGGCCCGGACGTCATTTCCATTTCGGATTATGTTTCTAGGCAGTTAGAGGAACATTACGGGCTAAGTCCTGACCGCATCCATAAAGTGTACAACGGCGTGGACCCAGGCAGTTCCAGTCTGGATGAACGAAAACGCGATCGAGACGACATCCGCCGAGAATATGGAGTTGAGCCGTCAGATTGTCTGGTGATCTTAACCGCTCACAATTTTCGCTTGAAAGGCGTCGAGCGATGGTTGGAGGTGGTAGCTATGCTCGCGCGGGAGGGTGCGACGGGGATTAAGTCGCTGATTATCGGGAAGGGAGAGTCGGCTCATTGGCATCGTCTCGCAGCGAAGCTCGGTGTGGAGCCTTGGGTAACGTTCACCGGTCCGAGCCAGCGAATGCCAGCCTTTCGGCACGCGGCTGATGTCGCTGTTCATCCAACCTACTACGATCCATGTAGCCGTGTAGTCCTGGAAGCCCTCGTAGCTGGGTTGCCGGTGATAACAACACGTTGGGACGGGGCATCCGAGATGATCGAGGACGGCGTGAATGGGTATGTGGTGGATGATCCCGGCGATATTCGAGCCATAGCTGACCGTGTGAAGCTTCTTTTAGACCCCCAGCTACGACGAAAAATAGGAGCGACAGCGGCGAAAGTTGCAGATCAAGTAAGCATGGCCCGTCATGCAGGCGCGGTTCTTGCGCTCTACGAACAACGGTTAGCTTCGAGGCGCGACAATAGATGATGACGGTACTCACCATCATTTTGGGGTTGTTTCTCGCTTATCTACTCGGTGCGATCCCGTTCGGCGTGTTGATCGGACGATGGCGGGGCGTGGATATCCGGCAAGCTGGCAGCGGCAATACCGGGGCGACCAACGCGGCTAGGCTACTGGGCTGGCGTTTGGGTCTGCTGGTTTTCGTACTGGATGTGTCCAAAGGATTCGGCCCAACGCTAGTCGCAGGGCAATTGCTGCGCGTTAGCCAGGGTGGTTCGTATCTGCCGCAATGGTCGGTTTATTTGGTATGGGTACTCGTTAGTCTGTCGTGCGTCGTCGGGCATATGTCCTCTCCGTTCCTGAGGTTTCGTGGCGGGAAGGGCGTAGCTACTTCCCTAGGCGCTACGATGGCCATATTCCCGGACCTTACCTATCCGAGCCTGGCCTGTCTTGGCATTTGGATAATGTGCCTTCTTGCCACGCGCATAGTTTCCGTCGCCTCTATCATCGCCGCCCTAGCCTTACCTGTCCTTTTCGCAGTTTTCTCCTGGTGGTCTGGTCGCGACCTCGCAAGTCGTTGGCCTTTGGCAGCTTTTGCGCTTTTGATCGCCTTTGTGGTGGTCTGGCGTCATCGTCCCAATATATCGCGTCTATTAAGCGGCTCTGAGCCTCGTATCACTTTTGCCAGCAAAAAGAGTCTTTAACGCCGCAGGGTAAGCACAAGTGTCACGCGATCATTTGCACAGTGAGTTGACTTCGTGGTCCGTGCCTATGTGGTGCGGGCGAAAAGTTACTGGTAGAAAAGTGTTTCATTTGCCCGCTTAACTTGCTATGGTATCGGCTGGGTTATTTTTATAATAATTTTTCCTGTATTTGTGCAGGAAATCTGATGGGGCAACCGACTAGAATATACCGGCGAGTCGGTGAAGCTAATAAGGCTTCGCCCAAGGCCGACGAGATGGAACCGCGATGGGCAAAAGTCGCACCAAACCGATACACGTGTTGCTTGTGGTTGAGCCAGACCTGAGCGAGGCGTTCAACTTCATGGCAGACGACTCCCGCGTCGATCACGCCGCCAATGCCGCTCAGGCTATCCAGATGCTGCAGGATGAGCCTTACGACTTTGTCATAAGTAAGCCCAGCGATTTTCTGCCAGCTAAGGGGATTCATTTTTCCAAAGAAACCGCCGCGATTTTCGACGGCGTGAGTCAGGGCGTTGGCATCGCCGACGATTCTGGCGAGCTTCAATGGGCTAACCCCAGGCTGCTTGCTTTACCAGAAGAAGTGCGATCACAAGTGAGTCAGTATTGTAAAGAAACTTTCGAATGGGCGCAGTCAGAAGCAGCCAAAAAAGCCGATGCGGTTCGTGCCAGGAGGTTTAGCTTTTCGAGCGCTTCCAACGATCATTATGAACTGACAGCTACGCCGGTTATCGACCTACATCATCGCATCACCCAGGTCGCCGCTGTGGTTTGGGAAACGACGACAGCGAAGAGTCTTCAAAACAAGATCGATGCCATCGACCGGGCAGGTCGGGAGTTGCTGAGTTTTGACGCGGAGCAAATCGCGCAGTTAGACGTGCAGGATCGGTTGTCTTTGTTAGAGCAGCGCATTTTACGCTGTACGCAAGAACTTCTTCACTTCGACAATTTTGAAATCCGAATTATCAATAAAAACGATAAAAAGCTGGAATTGGTACTGGCTTTTGGTATGCCTAACGAAGTGTTAGACACTGATATTTATGCGTCAACAGACGGAAACGGCATTCGAGGTTATGTCGCGGCTCGTGGCAAAAGTTATATCTGTCCCAATACTTCTACTGATCCTCGCTACCGACCGGGCATCGCGGACGCGCTGTCTTCGCTGACAGTTCCGCTGACCTTGAACGATAAAGTAGTGGGCGTCGCTAATTTTGAAAGCACCAAGCTGGCGTTGTTTAACGAGGACGATCGACAGTTCGCAGAAATTTTTGGCCGATACATTGCATTGGCTTTGAACGTGTTTGAGCTTTTAGTGACAGAGCGGCGAACCACGACTGGCCGCCTGGGCAGCGACGTCATGGCTGAGATCACCGCGCCACTTAATGATATTCTGACCGACGTCGAAAACCTCGTCGAAGATTACATTGGCCATGACGACCTGCGTCATCGTTTGAGGGTCATTTCAGAAAACGCCGTCGGCATTCGTGATACCATCAAGAACATGACCTCCGCTAAAGCTGGCCCGATCGGACTGCGCTCAGCAGCTACCAGGCATGATCCATTGCTTGAGGGGAAACGTATTCTTATCGCAGACGACGAAGACGTGATACGCGATACTGTGTGCGATATTCTGCAAGGTTACGGCTGCAAAGTGAGCGTCGCTACCGATGGCGAAGCGGCTATAGAACTTATTGCGCAGCGCGAATTCGATCTGGTTCTCAGTGACATTCGCATGCCCAAAAAGAATGGCTATGAAGTCTTCGCCGCCGCGAAAGAGGCCAATAGCGTTACGCCGGTCATTTTGACCACAGGTTTTGGTTATGACCCCAACCACACCATCATTCGCGCCCGCCGGGAAGGGTTAGCCGCCGTCCTTTTCAAACCCTTTAAGGTCGATCAACTGCTGGATGAAATCCGCATGGCTTTAACCGCCGACGAATCAACCACGCCAGAAGAGTAACTGACTTCGCAATATATGGTTTATTGTAGCGGCTGATTGCGTAACATTTGCGCAACGGCCACCATTTTTCACCGAACCAACACGATTACACAATCGTTGATTTGACAGGGCGACGTAACGGCTTGCGTCTGTAACCTTGCACTGTTAAATTGCGTCGCTACCCGTGAAAACGTTATGGTTGGGAGTTAAGAATATGGTAACGAATTATATGGATGTGAAAGAAATATCTGCCCAGGTGGAATCAGCCAGTGAGCCGTTCCGCTTATTGCTCGACCAGATGCACCGCGTCATCGTTGGGCAGGACGACTTATTGCGACGCATGTTCGTCGCGCTGTTATCCAATGGCCATCTGCTTATAGAAGGTGTTCCAGGCTTAGCGAAAACCACGGCTGTCTCTTGCCTCGCCCGTGGGATTAATGTTGGCTTTCAGCGATTGCAGTTTACCCCGGACCTGCTCCCAGCCGACCTTATTGGCACGCTAATTTATCGCCCGCATGACGGAACCTTTGCTGTTCAGAAGGGGCCTATCTTTTCGAACATTATCTTAGCTGATGAAATCAACCGAGCGCCAGCCAAGGTTCAGTCGGCGTTGCTCGAAGCCATGCAGGAGCGGCAGGTGACGATTGGCAAGGAAACGTTCAAGTTAGACGACCCCTTCCTGGTCATGGCTACCCAAAATCCGATCGAACAAGAGGGAACTTATCCGTTGCCCGAAGCCCAGATGGATCGGTTCATGATGAAAGTATTGGTCGAATATCCCACGAAAGAAGAAGAACGTCAGATTTTAGATCGCATGGCTTCTACTGCGCCCAAGTTGGAAATTGATACGGTGATGAAGCCGGAAGACATTCGTCAGGCGAGGTCCGCTGTTGATCAGATTTACATGGACGATAAAATCAAGGATTACGTCGTCGATCTTACGCTCGCAACCCGCGACCCCCAAGCTTACAACATACCCATAGCCGATTGGATTCATTACGGCGCATCGCCTCGCGCAACGTTGGCGCTGAGCCTGGGCGCGAAGGCATCAGCTTTTCTAGCGGGGCGAGGCTACGTCACGCCGCAAGATGTTAAGAGCATTGCGATGGAAGTATTGCGACATCGGGTCATCATTACCTATGAAGCCGAAGCTGAGGAAAAAACGTCGGACGATGCCGTGCAAGCTGTGTTAGACCATGTGCCGGTTCCGTAAGCGTAATGCCATCATAGCGGCATAAGTATTAGTAGCGACAATTAGCATGAGGCGGGGCATTGGCCCGATCCTGAGAAATTACGAGATATAATCAGCTATGATTCCCAAGGAGTTACTCAAAAAAGTTCGCCAGATACAGATTCGCACTTCGCGTGTGGTCAATAATCTGTTCGCCGGGCAATACCACTCCGCATTCCGTGGCTTGGGCATGGAATTTGAAGAGGTCGCTAAATATCAAATCGGCGACGACGTAAGGCTAATCGATCGAAACGTGTCCGCCCGTTATGGCGAGCCTTATATTAAGAAGTTTCGTGAAGAACGCGAGCTAACCGTCATGCTCGTGGTAGATGTTAGTCGTTCGGGCTTATTCGGCAGTGTGCGTCAGTTTAAGTTGGACATAGCTGCGGAACTTTGTGCCGTGTTAGCTTTTTCAGCGATTCGCAGTAACGACAAAGTTGGGTTGATTCTCTTTACAGATACCGTCGAAAAATACGTCCCAGCTAAGAAGGGTACGCAGCATGTGCTTCGCATTATTCGTGAGCTGCTCTACCATGCTCCGCAGGGTCGTGGCACGGACATAGCTGAGGCGCTAAATTTTCTAAATCGGGTAACAAGGCGAAAGTCCGTATGTTTTCTCGTGAGCGATTTTCTGACCACCAATTATCATCAAGCGCTGCGTATCGCGCGACAGCGGCACGATTTAATTCCCATTACAATAACAGACCCGCGCGAATGTGAGCTACCGAATGTGGGGACGATTGAATTGGAAGACCCCGAAACCGGCGCTCGTTCGCTCGTGGACACTGCCCGTCGGCGGGTGCGCGATCAATATGCGTCAGCTGTGCGAACGAGTATTGAACAGCGTGAAGCTATGTTCCTGAAAAATAAAACCCAGACCATTGATATTCGCACGGACGAGTCTTATGTGGACCCGCTCGTGCATTTTTTCAAACGTCGAGGAAAGAAAAGATAAACGATGTTCTATAGACATCTTTGTTTATGGATAGAAAGATTTGTGTAGTGTTGACGAGGAAGTTTTTGACATTGAGAAGGGCTAGGCTAATCAGCTATGCTTTGCGCGTTGCAGTCAGTAGCACCTTGTTGCTCGGCTTATGTCTCGCTGGATGTAGCGAGAAGGCGTCATCAGAAAAGTTTGATCCAGCGGACAAGGGGATAACGGTCGATGCCAAAGAAGGTCCGGTCACATTATCGCTGACATTATCACCAACCAAGCCCGATACTTCCGCCCCTTCGCGACTAACCATAGAAGCCATCGCTGACGCTTCGGTCACGTTAACGCTTGCCAATTACATCTTAGCTTTGCGAGAAACGGATACCTATTACGACTACCGAATAAAGCTTCGCCGTCAGGAAACCGCAGCCCCCGTCGCCGATGGTAAGTTACGCTGGCTAATGGAATACGACCTCGCTTTTACATTGGCTGGGGATTATGAATTCCCGCCGGCTAGCGTCACTTTTGAAGACGCGACCATCGAGCGACTGGCTCATTCTTCATCCAGAGAGTCCACCACGCTAGAAACTGAATCACTCGCAGTAACGGTGGTTGATACCATTGACAATGTGATGTCACCAGAGGAGTTAGCCTCCATCCAGACATTGAGTCCGGTCGAGTTAGCCCCAACCTGGAGCCGTTGGTGGTGGCTGGGGCCATTGCTTGCCGTAGCTGGTTTGATCGCTCTTGCGCTGTTTTTATATTTAGTGGGAAAAATTTTCCCGCCAGCCCGGCGACTACTTTCCTGGCTAAGGCGTCGTGTTACTGGTGATGGTCAAGCTGCGCCGGTAGTCATCATCCCCGCTCATATCTGGGCGAGACGGGCGTTGGCGGCTTTAGTCTCTGAAGATTTATTGGCCCGTGGCATGGTACAGCCATTTTACTATCGCATTAGTGATGTCATGCGAGGGTATATTGAGCGACGCTTTGACCTTCAAGCACCAGACATGACCACCGAAGAATTTTTGACCACCGCCGGCGATGACCCACGTTTCCCTTCTGCGACGACGACGCAGTTGGAAACTTTTCTACAAGCGTGCGATCTGGTGAAATACGCCCGCATGCAGCCCGACCAAGCACAGGCGGATCAACTGGTTCAAGCTGCGGAAAATTTCGTAGAGACAACTTACCAGCGTGAGTCAACAGTCAGCCATGTTCAGCCCCGCGCGGCAGGGACAGAAGAGGAGGTCGCAGCATGATGGACTTCTTAACCACGCACTTCGCCCCAGGTCCGCTATTCGGTTGGCTATGTGTGATAAGTTTAGTGTCAATCCCACTGCCGTGGATAAGGCACTATCGCCGCACCTATCGGCCAACCGTTCGGTTTAGCCATTTGGGCGTGTTGCAAAAAATTCCATCTAGTTGGGCAGTACGCATTCAGTTCATCATCCCATTGTTGCGAACGTTAGCTATCATCGCGCTCATCTTCGCCATGGCGAGGCCTCAAGATGGTGGGGAGTATCGAGATTCAAGCGAAGGCATCGCCATACAAATGGTGCTAGACGTTTCGGGTAGTATGCGGGAAGAAGATTTCGTCATGGCTAACCGCCGCGCTCGTCGCATCGACGCGGTTAAAAAAGTCTTCGAAGATTTTGTACTAGGTGGTGAATCACTTCAGGGCCGAGATAACGATCTTATTGGTATGACCACCTTCGCCATGTACGCCGACACCCGCGTCCCCCTGACCCGCGACCATGGTAGCCTGGTAGATTTATTACGCGAGACGGACATCCCCGGATGGGTGAATGGGCGACAGGTACGAGAAGTTCTCGAAGCTAACTACACCTCGATGGGCGATGCCATTGTATTAGCTACGGACGATTTACGCCGCGCCGGTGAGCAGGCCATAGCCGGTATCCCAGGAGTTGAAGCAGCTAAGAGTCGCTTAATGATTTTATTAACCGATGGTGCGAATAACCCACCTGAGCAATTTCGTGATGTCGCGCCAGACCCCATCGAAGCCGCGAAAGTTGCTGCGAAGTTGGGTATCAAAATATATACAATCGGCGCAGTCGGTAGTGGGTTGGCACATCGAGGATTTCGCACTGCTCAGGTAGACGAAACAACTTTACAAGCCATCGCCAAAGCCACCGATGGCCAATACTTTCGAGCTACCGACACGGAATCCTTGCGAACGATCTACGATGAAATCGACAAGCTCGAACGAACCGAAACAGGCGAACGTATATTCCACGACGATGTCTACGCGGCTAAGATCAGTATGTTAGTCGCGCTGGGATTATTGATGGCTGAGATACTTTTGGTGAATACGCGATTTAGGAGGCTACCTTGAAATTGCGAGCCGTACATCCCATCTGGCCAATGATTAGCTGGGCGCTGATTGTGCCCATGCTAATGCTCATCATCGGCATCCTCTTAGTCGTCACGACGGACATTGGCTCGTTGCCTTTTGACAACGCTCATCTTTGGTGGCTAGGCGCGGGCGTGCCACTGGCGAGCGGATGTTGGATGTATGGGTACATCAGAAAACGGCGGGCGATGGAACGGTTCGTCTCCGCAGAATTAGCCCCGCTGCTCGCCCAGCGCGTTTCCCCTTCACGACAAGCCATCCGCGCAGGTCTCATGGTGACAGGTGTATTGATGGTTGTAGCTGCGATACTCGGTCCTCGGTGGGGATTGTATCTTGAAAAGCAGCAAATCAACGGCGTAGATGTCGTCGTAGCCCTGGATGTTTCCAGGTCCATGCTCGCTCAGGACGTCAAACCTGATCGACTGACCCAGGCGAAAATTCAAATTCGGCAACAGCTTACCGAACGTCCGGTGTTTCGACATGCCAATCGTCTGGGGCTAATCGCCTTCGCCGGGGCGACGTCTTTGCGTGTGCCACTAACCAGCGACCACCTCGCATTTAGAAACCAACTAGACAACTTAAATTATGGCTCCGCGCCAGGCGGAGGGACAGCTATCGGGAAAGCGATTGAGCACGCGACAGACCTTTTTGCAAAGTCCCCGGCTTCGGCTACCAAGGTCATACTGCTATTCACCGACGGCGAAGACCACGAAGGAGGCCCAGCTGAGGCGGCTAAAGCTGCTTATGAGTCTCAAGGTATTCGCGTATTCACGATCGGTGTGGGTGATGACCAGAGCGTCGCCGGCGTGGAAGTGCCTTTCGGTGGCTCTGGACAAAACAAGCCGCTACTACACGACGGACAAATTGTTTTCTCAAAATTAGACGTAGCAAGCTTGCAGCAAATTGGCCAAGCTGGCGGCGGTCAGTACGCGCCATTGGATCAGCTTCATGCCGTGGTAAGTAACATCGCTGGCATGTGGCAGGCGGAACTATCTACTGAGCAGCGCGAGAGACATCGCCCGCGCTACCAATGGTTCGTCGCGTTAGCCCTGATATTACTAGGCATGAATACCATCATTGGCCACGGCGGTCGATCACTGGATCAATCCTTCACCCGCGTCTGGCAACAGGAGCAAGCCGCATGAAATATGCGATAGCTTTATTTTCATTGATAACGTTGACAGGCATCGCGCAAGCTCAAACCGATCCCCCTGCGACTGATGCAAAAAAAATTGCGCCACAACCGGTCGATCAAACAGCTCAACCTTTTTTACAAGAAAATTGGAAAGCCTACCAAGCTATCCATGCAGGTAATCAACGTCTTATAGATGGGGATGCGGCTACTGCATTAGAGGCTTATGAACGCGCCGCGCTGCTGGAACCCAACGCACCAGAAATACCTTTCGTACAAGGCTTAGCCCAATACGCTCAGCAGGATTATGAATCTGCCCGCCAGTCTTTCGAGCGAGCAGCCACGGCTGAGGATGCTCAGCTAGCGAACGATGCGTTATATTCGCTGGGCACGACCTATCACGCCCAGGCTCTTCAACAGGCGCAGGAAGACCCCGAAGCTGCGATAGAATCTTTAGAGCAGGCCCTGCAGCGATATCGCATGGTTCTAGACCAAAACCCTCAGCACGAACAGGCTAAGGATGCCAATCGAAAAGCCGCAGCTATGCGCCGCCAAATCCGAGAGATGATGCAGCAACAGGAGCAGGAATCCGAGGACGGCGAGGAAAACCAAGACCAGGAAGAACAAGACAAAGAAAAATCCGATTCCAACGATCAGGAAAAGGGTGACCAGGACAAAGATCAAGAGCAACAAGAATCTGACCAGGACAGCGAGCCGCAGGATTCGGATAAGCAAGACGAAGCTTCTAAGGATGGCGACGAGAAAGATCAGGATAAAGAGCAAGAAAGCGAATCCTCTGACAGCGAAGATAAAGAGCAGCAAAAGGAGCAAAAAGAACAACAAGCCAAGCAGCAGCAAGAAAGTGAAACCAGCAAGCAGGCTAAGCGGCAATTACGCGAAATGATGCAAGACATGCGCGATAGGAAAAAAAATCGTAAGCAGCCCGTGCAGCGTATGCCGATTAAACCAGTGGAAAAGGACTGGTAAATGAAACGTATCGCTCTCGCATTTTGGTTTTGGTTCACCATCGCAAGCGTAGCTAGCGCCCAGACTTCCAGCGTCTTGTTGCACGTTGTTTCCACAACTTTTGAACCCGGAGAAATTGTCCTTGCGCAATTAATCTGTACCAACACGGGGCAGCCATCGTTACCTCAAGCAGCCGTCCCAGATGGCCTGTCGCTCGAGCTTTCCCGGTCCACGCCGCTGATGAATTCTCAGACCTCGATTATCAATGGCCGAACTTCATCGAAAACGACATATACTTACAACATGAAGCTCTCCGCCGCTTCGGAGGGAACCTATACGTTAGGTCCGATGAGCGTAGAAGCCGACGGCCAATCTTTTGTTTCTAATTCCGTCACCATTACCGTAAAAAAAAGCACGACAACCCAGCCCCAGGGAGACAGTTATGTCTGGGTGCGCATCGACGTAAATCCAACCACGCTATACGCATCGCAATCATTTACCGCTACGTTGACCATAGGTATTCGTCGAGTCGTGATAAATAATCGCATGATCGAGATGAACATGCTGCGAGATGTAGTCGATCAAAGAGGTTCGCAGTTTTCATTATTTGTTTCAGGCAGTCAATTGTCTTCAACTCAGAAGAAGCTGGCGGATTCATCTGGCCAAATGCACATGTATGAGATTATTCGTCTCACTAAAAAAATTCGCGCAGACGACGTGGGAACTATGCTCGTTGGGCCAGTGTTCATTAAAGTCAATTACCCCACACGTTTGCGACGGGGTTTCTTTGGTCGTCAGGAAGTCGCTGCGAGAAGACGTGAATCCGCGCGTGTAGAAGCTGTGCCTGTTGAAGTCAAAACGCCGCCTACACAGGGGCAACCAGACTCCTATCACGGTGCGATTGGTCGTTACGCCCTGAGCGCATCTGCTAAGCCAATGCGCGTCGAGCAAGGTCAGCCTGTCACTTTAACCATAAAAATTAGTGGTTCACCAATCGCGGGTATCGCCGGACCAGATTTATCCGCCCAGCCAGAATTGCTTAGCCGTTTTGAATTTACTTCGGACGAACTCGTTGGCGATATCGAACGCGGTGCCATGATTTTTCGTAGAGCGATTTTTCCCAAACAAATCGGCGAACAAACCATTCCTCCGCTGACCTGGTCATACTTCGACCCGATAAGCGAGTCGTACAGAACACTAACTACCAAGCCGATTAGTATCGTCGTAGACCCTTCATCCTCAATAGGCCAGGTCATTGCTTTATCTCCAGATGCTGCGACTGACGGCCAGTCAACCTCTTTGACTCTACTCACCGGCGGCATCTCACCCAACTATATCGACGCCGAAGAAGTACTCGCCGACCAAACGATTACCATCACACCAGCCATGACTATCTCGCTCGCGCTGCCGCCCATCTTTTGGCTAATCATCGCCTTAACAACGAGTCGCATCAGGCGCATGCGCGGGGATGTAGGCTGGGCACGCCGACAAAAAGCGCAGCGACAAGCCAGTGTCGCTATTCGCACTGCACTAAGTCAAAAAGATTCATCACAACAATTACAAGGCTTGTCCGAGGCACTGACCGGGTTCGTATGTGATCGTATCAATCTACCGCCCGGCGCGATGACGCCTCAAGACGTGAGCAAACACCTGGCAAGCTGCGGGTTAGATGAGCGACATGTACATGACATAACAGAATTTTTGGAGCAGTGTGACGGCGCTAGATATGCCATGACCGAGTCAAACGCCCAAACTCCACAACAATTAGCCGCTAGTCTCCGTGATTGGATAACACAGATTGAGAAGGTGACACGATGACCAAGCTATACCGTCGTACACACTATTTCTTGTTTGTATTGTGTTGTCTAGTGACTTCCCCTGTCTGGAGTCAACAGCCTGTAGGCAACGATGTGGAGCAGTCCTTCAACCTTGCGCTAATTGATTTCGATCACGCTCAGCAAATTCTCCCCACCCAGCCAGCCACAGCCAGGCGATTGTTCCGGTCTGCGGCTCAGCGGTTTGAGAGCATCGCTGCTACCGGCATTCACAACGGGAAGTTAGCGTTTAATTTAGGAAACTGTTACCTCCAAGCAGGTGACATAGGCCGAGCGATTCTCAACTACCGCCGTGCTCAGCGCCTCATCCCGCGCGACCCACTTCTCGCTGACAATCTCGCAGAAGCCCGTTCACGCTGCCTGACCAGCATCGAATCGTCTAGGTCTGACCGCGTCATGCGAAATCTGTTTTTCTGGCACTACGACACTTCCTTTGGTGAGCGTCTTTTCGCCATGATGGCCACCTCCGCCCTGTTTTGGGGATTGTTAATCCTGCGATGTTTTTGGCCTCGACGTGGCCTAGCCATCGCATCAATCCTCGCAGTCCTAGCTACTTTTGCCCTAGCCGCTTCCGTGACAACGGAAAAATGGACAACCAGAAGCGCTCGCGCAGGAGTCATCACAGCTATGGACGTCTCAGTCCTCAAAGGGCCTGGCACAGGTTATCAAAGACAATTTGAGCAGCCTCTACAGCCAGGCGTAGAATTGACCCGACTTCAGCAGCGTGGCGACTGGTGGCAAATCAGTGTGCCGGATGGAAAATCAGGATGGATAGATTCCATAAACGCGGAGCTTCTCGACCCCACCGGCGACCGCATAGGCCGGTAATGCCCGTTATTCACCTCATATCAAGGTGAATTTCCCCAATCGCCCCTTGCTTACAACTATTTGCAAAAGATTCGCATAGAATTTCTACCGTCTCAGTTATAATATGGGGAGATGCTCCAGATTGGTACATTGATAATGCAAGAGACCAAACAGGCCAAATGAACATACTATTCAAAGTCATCGCCGTGGTGTCCTTGCTACTACTCCCTCTGAGCATATCGATGTGGCACAAGAGCAATAATTATCCGCAGGAGTTTCGCACTGATATCACGCTCTATAAATCGCTTTGGGTTTCATTGACTAACGGATGTTGTGTGTTGGAACTGCTTAGCATGCCGACAAAGGTAGCCTCTAAAAGTGAGCATCTCGAACCGCTCAGTTTCGACCCGCGACCGGAACAAAGATCGATCTACTTTTCTTCCCACAAGCACGGCATCTATCGCACGACCTGGGTGGTGTTCCCATTTTGGCTATCTACTAGCTTACTCACGATAATGGGCACTGTACCCATCGCCCGAGGGCCTGTGAGACAGTGGTGGCGAAAACGTCACGGTCACTGCCTCGAATGTGGCTACAACTTAGAAGGAAACCGCAGTGGCCGATGCTCGGAGTGCGGCACACAATGCCAACGCCGCCGCAAAGTTGTCACTCGCCGAAAAACCGTAGCTTCACGATAGTAGACGCTCTTGAGATTTCCAGCCGCATCTTAAGTTATCACGCATCGGGCCGCGGGTTTTAACCCGCGCGGACACTATGAAGTATTAATCTCAAAATCGTATATCGCCGCGAGCGCGCTGATGCCCCATTCTTTGCCTACCGGCAAAGGGTGGGGGACGGATTGGATCATTACTAACCCCAGCATGGCAGGGCACAGAGGTCTGGTAGGGCACGGTCGTTCTTTCGCTTACTGGCGAAAGGTTGACCTGCCTGAACTATTGGAAGGTGTACAATCATCCACTAGCCAAGATGCGTAGGTCAAATCGGGTGGCATGCCCAAGCCCCTAGGCGCGGGCATGAAGTCGTTGTGTGCGATAAGAGATAAGTCAAACCCGAAGCTAGCGTCATCTTCAATCCGACATGCCCGCGCCTAGTGACTTGGGCATGCCACCCAGCCAAGCCAATAAGCTTCGTGTCATCGACTCCCCCATGTCCAAAAAGAAAGACATGATTCCATGAAAGAGAGTTCTCCTGCAGAATTCATTGGACGGCGTATCCTCGTGGGACCGCCAAAAACAGAATTCTTTTACGCAGGAGAACTCAGCTATGTTGTTTATGGGAATCGATCAGCACAAGCGTCATTTA
>JAJRPG010000018.1 GCA_024280855.1 Planctomycetota bacterium
AGGGGATTCGGCACTAAAATGCCAGCCGTCGGATTCGCCGTTGTGGATAGTGCCCGTTGCTCAGCCTGTGCATCGCTCCAATCACCTATAGCCATGGCGCGAATCGCTCGCCCCAAAGATAGCTCATTGCTACGATTCTCGCCCGCGAATTTGTCGCTCGGCTTTAGCACCCGAACCGTTCGACCAGTCTTACAATCTCGCCACTCGGACGGGTCGTGATAGGATTCGCGTGTCTCGGTTTGCACGGGTTGTGCGGGAACCGATCGCCGCTCCGTAGCCGGGTTGACCATCTCGTTTTCCGGTTTCGGAATTTTGATCTCGGGCGTTGGGTTTGGAACTTTGATCTCGGTTTGTGGATTCGGAACTTTTACTACTGCCATTTTTGAACTCTCTTTCTGCCAGCGATCCTTCGATCGCAAGGCTATGCTTGTGTCTAAATATGCAGGGAAACTTACTATCGAAACGTCGAATAGCTCGCCCTCGTGAATGGTACGGACGGCCTCGCCGTCTACGGTATCCCAACTATCATTTATAGCGCGGAATCCAAAACTCATCGCCGACAAGTCTCCGCGCCTAACGGACTCGACAATGTCTCGACCGACTGAAGTATCGGGCGGGTCAATCGTTACACGCACACCGCGTTCATCTTCGATCAGTTGCAACGTGCCCGCTCGTGTGCGCCCGATGATCTTCTCAGGCGAATGCTCGACCAGTGCCCGAACGTCAGGATCGCTGCGAAGATTCTTGGAGAATGCGCCCGGCGCGATACGCTCTCGGAATCCCAAATCTTCCGATAGCGAGCCGTAGCGAACCGCGTAGCCCTCAAGTGTTTTCTTGCCCTTGTGTTGCCGAATCTCCAGATCGGAGACAGCTACACACCGTCGTTCTAATTCCATAATAAGCACCTCATACAAACATTAGCCCACGATCTTCGTAGACGCTTCGCTGTTGACTCCGAGACACTGTCCGACCGACAGCCATGATCGCAGCTACGATGCCGTCGATCTTCTCGCTTGATTTTTTTCTACTAGGTTTCAAATTGCCCGCCGCATCCAGCTCGACACTCACGTTGGAAGCGTGCCAGCGTAGAACTGGATTTGCACCATGCCGGATCGTGCGATCTAAAACTAAATCCTCGAATCGCTTCGTAGGTGCAGCCATAGACAAGAACCCTTGACCGTGTGCGATCACATTGAATCCGTCTTGCTCGGATAGCTCTTGCCCGAGTTGGTCGCCTTGAAATAGCCTATCGATTGCGATTTCTTTGAACATGATCCGATGATCTTTGGCTATAGCGTTTATGTCTCGCCGGACAGTCGCGTAGTCACACGCATCGCCTTCGGTCGTGCTTATCCAGCCCTCGCGTATCCATTGTAGATAAGGCACACGATCTTTTTTCTCACGCTCAATCGCTCGAGCCTTGGGAATCCAAAACCTCGGAATCAGTGTCAGCGTGCCGTCATCTTCGGGGAACACCATGACCAGTGCGGTTAAATCGCGTGTTGCAGCCAGGTCCAATCCAGCCCAACATTCACGACCAGCGTAGTCCTCAATCTTGATCGGCTCGCCCGCGCACTCATCCCAGCGATCCATCGGGAGCCATCGAACATCTTGCTCGGTGCGGATGTTCAGGTGTAAGCGTTTGAATGTATTCTCAAACCTCGGCGACTCTTGAGCCTTAGCGCATGCAGCCGCTAGATATTCCTTTGACAATGACACGCCGAGATTCGGATTCGCCTTTGCCCATACAGCCGGATCGGTCCAGTCGTCGTCGATCGACGCTTCATAGATCACTGGCAAGAATGCCGAATCGTTTATGATGCCATCGCGCACCTTGCTAGCGTAGTCGTGCTTTTCGTTGCACGGACTACCGACGCGCTCGTAGTCGGAAGTCGTTATGTAAATGCCCAACGGTTGACGTCGTGCGCCGGTCGATGTTTCCAGAATGTCCACAAGCTCGGAGTCTGGTAGCGTGTGCAATTCGTCAATCACGAATGCGTGAGTATTGAATCCGTGCAGTGCCGCAGCATTGGCAGCCACGACCTTGTACGTCGAATAATCTTCCTCGAGTTGAATCGCCTTAGCTTGCCCGGTGTAAATCTTCGCACGATCAGCCAGCTTCGGATTCTGCCGAACCATGCCCGCCGCATGTTGGAATACCAAACTCGCTTGCTGGTATTCGCTCGCCGCGCCGTAAATTTCACTGCCCGGCTCGCCATCCTCGAACAAGCAAAAGTTGATAATGCCAGCCGCCAGCGGAGTTTTGCCGTTTTTTCTCGGTACGAAAATCATGGCTTGACGATATCGCCGCGTGCCGTCTGGACGCTTCCAGCCGAATAGATTGCCGATGATCGCCTGTTGCCATCGCTCCAATAGAAACGGTTGCCGAGCCTTTGAACCTTTGACGTGAGATAGCTCAGACTCGAAAAATCGAATCGCAGCCTTTGCAGCTTTGGCGTCAAACTTACAGTCGCCAGCTTGAGCGAACGGGTTGTAGCCGGGTATCTCGAGAATGATTTTCTCAAGATCGCGGATCGGTCGCGCGCGCTTCGGGCGCACAATCGTCGGCCTTGGTTTTGACTGACTCGTGCGACGTTTGGCTAACCTTGAGCCTCGCGCCTTGAGCGCCGCCGTCGGTGTTCGCTTCGGTCCGGGCTTACCCATTGTGATGCCCTAACCCTTTCGAGAAAAATGCGCACTGGCAGCTACGGTCTTTAGCGGAAGTCGGTAGAGATTTTGTGCGTTCGCGACCGAATGCGCCATCGTGGGCGTATGTTTTTCTATTGTGACATACTTCGCACATAGATTGCAGGTTGCCAGTGTCATATAGCAGAGCCGCATCGCCTCGGTGTGGTCGAACATGATCGACAACTCCAGCCGGTCCACCGCACCACGAGCAAAACGGATCATGCCGCAGCTTCCATGCTCGCAGCTTGCGCCATCGTGAGCCGTAACCCCGTTGGGATGCACTCGGCCTTGTATCCTTCGGCCTTGGTTGTTTGGATCGATCGGTAGGTAGTCGTTTAGGCATTGTGTACTTCACTCCTGTTTATCAGCCATCCGTAAAGGAATAGTGATAACCTTGATAACCTTGATAATGTGAATTGGATTCTGTTTATCAACCTTATCAACCTTATCAATATGTTGTTGTAGGGACTTGATAATGTGGCCATCTTTCCTTTGTTATCCAGCACTTCTTACTCAACTCACCAAAGTCGATATAACGAGACATCACCTCAAGATCGCGCTTAGCTCGGTTTAATGTTGCCTCTTTGAATCCCAGCTCTTTAGCTTCAGCGAATATAACTTTGGACTCGACTGGGCCATCGGTTAGACGTTTAGTCAACCAAGCCATAGCTTCATCGCGTGCAGACGTAGACTTCGGCTCTGACAGTGCTTCGTCAGCGCTGATGCTCACGTCACCATCGAGCCATTCGATCGCACCAGCCGAGCCGACAGGCGTATCTCGACCAACGACGCGATACGCCAGCCCTTCAACCTTGTGGCCTAAATTATTTTTGATTGGTAGAAACAATGTCCGGTCAGGATCGTTTTGGTCAGCCGAACACATCCATACAGCCCTAGCAGCCGCACCGAATGCGATCGAACCCATAACGCGATAATTAGCCTTTGTGCCAGCGTTTTTATTCAGATGCAATAACCCAAGGATCGCCACATTAAACTTACTGGCGAAGTCGCTAAGCGGCCCTAGCACACGCCTCACGTCGGCGTCTTTGTGAGAATCAGACGTGCCCATATATGCAGACAGCGGATCAATAATAATCAGCCGTGTCTCGGGCTTTTGCTCGAGCGCTTCGTGCATGTACCTCATGCCGTCAGACAATGCGATCATGTCGATAAAGTCGGGCGTTGCGTGGTAGCGTGCGCGAAGTGTATGAATGCGGGATAGGTCAGCCTCAGCCGCGTAGAGTCGCGGGGCGATAGTGTCGTCAGCCGCATCCTCGCATGACATAATAATGACATCGCCTGGAGTCGTTGGTGTAATAACCTTTTGACAATCGGGAAATGGTCTGCCTTGGGACACTCTCGCCGCTATATCAAACGCAAGTGTGGACTTTCCTAGATTCGGATCACCGCAGAGTATCGACAGCTTGCCTTCGGGGATTCTATTCGGCCACAGCCATGTGACGGATTTCATTTTGACGCTGGACATCGTCTCGAATACTGGACCGGGTTGCGGTTTAGGATTGGTGTCGGCTTGCAAGCCATGCCATGATTCTCGATGGGCTTGCCCGTTCGTTTTCGCCTTTGTTGACGCAATGCCCGCGTTAGCCATGGCGCGATTTAATATGCTCATCGTGGTGGCGTCTCCCCTATGGCTTGCGTGCGTAATCGTTGAATTTTGCGATCGGACAAGATGCCGCTTGGTAAACACTTGTTGCAGCAGTCCACCATATCTAACAGGTCCAACGATCCGCGATTATCACCTTTAGAAAATTGTGAATTTGCGGATTCGCCAAGCTCATGCCATGCCGAGTCTTTGTAGGCGTGCAGTACGTCAAGCGGATCGCGGCTTCGCATTGGGCAAGCTCGGGGTAGCTCGTGGATTATTGATTGCTCAGTGTATTGGCAGATCGGGTGACGACTCATTATAAAATCCCTCCCGATCGAAGTGTCGCCTCAGACCGTGCGATTGATCGCTCGCGTTGGCGACTGGTGGGTTTCTTTGGTGGTGGGGCGGGGCGATCGGGAAGATCAATTTCGGCCAAGGCTTTTGAGAATCGGTCAAGGGCTTCAAGGCTCGTTACAAACCTGCCGCCGAGCCGTCGTGTCTCGAGTTTAATCCCTTGGCAGCCTCGCCTAGCCCATCGCCAGATTGTTGAAGTGTGACATTTCTTGCCGTTGAAAATCGGCAAATGTTTTGCCGCCTCGGCGAATGTCAAAATTGTCTCTGATTGCAGCATTGCACGTCTCCATAAAGGACTTCGTAAGTCTCTTTATGGATAGTGCCACGTTGCATTGACAGTCAGGAGGGACTGTCAGACTTATTCCTTTGATTCCTTTCTCGTGTACTACGAACCATTCGTGATGATACATTGTCAAGCTGCTTGCTTACGAGGTCATCCAATTGAGCCTTGGTCAAATGGGGCTTTTGTAGCGACAATTGATCTAAAGATTCTAAAATCTTAATGTTGCGTAACTGAATTATAGCTGGGGGTAGATTTGCAATAGCCTGCCCCTTTCGGCCACCGTCTTCCACTTTGCACCCAGTCCATGCGTTATGCTCACGGTTGCGGAAGCTAGCAAGTTGCATACGCTGGCCTAATAGAATTGCTTGGTGGATAGCACCGTTAATTTCATCTCGATCAACTAAATCTCGTATGATTTTACAATCAAATGAAGCATCTTTTATATCATCGAGAAAAGCATTTCGTGATAGCTTATCAACAATGTGTGATCCAGGTGAATTTGAAGATAGAGTTTTTTCGCATGATTGCTCGACCATGTCTAAAAAATTGTGATACCAATAGTTATATTGTTCCACTCCCTCGATCATCGCTTTACGCATCTGGTCTAGACTTTGCTTAGGCTTGTTGTTTTGCATAATCACCCTACCTTTCTAGCAGCTTCGATCGCTTGCTCGACATTTTTTTCCGCATAAAGCTCGGTGATTTTCGATCCGAGCCTATGCCCGAGCATTGTTTGTGTGACATCAATACCTACCTCGGCGCGTAAATTAGTTGCAGCATTGTGTCGCAACCTGTGCGGGGACCAACTAGGAATCTTAGCAGCTACGCAAGCCCGTTGAATCGCTCGGCGATAACTTTCCGTTGTGTAGCAATCACCTATTTTTCTATCCGATTTTAGATGGTTAGGTTTTTGATTCGCTCGTCGATGCGTCTCTGCTTGAGCGTGTCGCTCCGCTACAGCTTCTCGCGGATCGAATAGGTATGCGTCAACAGGGCGATCGGCTATAAATTCGTGAAGTATTTCCTGTGATCTCGGGCCGAAGTAGATAGCTCTGTCATGCCCGTAGTGAGCCGTTTTGTGTGACGTTGGACGATACACCCAAACAGGCTTGGAAGTGTCCATATCGACAGCCCGCAGGCTAACCAACTCGCCCGGACGTGCGCCGCTATACAGTTGTAGATCAATCAGCGATCGAACTTGTCGAGATACTAGCTTTCGCACAGATTCAATATCATCGCTTGGAACTGGTAGCCTTGGTGGGTTCTCTCGGGCATCGGTACGACCACGAGAGAGACCGCCTACGCATTGTAACGCATGGTAAGTTGAAGCGTTCACAATCTCATTTTCGACACCCCATTTGAAAACATGCTTAATGCGTGTCACGCATTTGTTGATATTCGATCGACACCAGCCAAGATTTATAAACCGTGTACGAATAGTCTTGAGCGATCGCGGACCGAATTTTTCACATGCCGTAGAACCATACAATTCGGTGACGTGTTTCAAAATGTAGCGGTAGTTCTCTAGCTCGTGTGAATCTTGGCCACTGGGTAGACGATAGTGTTTCTGCGCGTGAATCCAAAACTCGGCGACTAGCTCGGTAATAGTGAATTCGCCAGCTTGACCTACTGTGTGCCTTCCGCCAGCTAGCCACTCAGCCACAACTCTCCGATACACCTCGCGTGACTCATCAGAGTCGTATGATCCAAGATGAACACGGACGCCATCCAAGACGACTATGGCACGATCGTTGCCGTTTCTTTCTTTTTGCTTGCGGTACTTTGGAATTGATTGACTCGTCATGCTGCACAGCCTTTCAAAAGGAAAAACGTACCATTGGTACCTTTTTCGCCTTGATTACAGCCGCTCTGCCGCGCTCGGCAGGTATTCATAACCAATTATGAATTCAGCATTTACGTTCAATGGAGCCGAAGGGGCTCGAACCCTCGACCTCCTGGTTGCAAACCAGGCGCTCTCCCAATTGAGCTACGGCCCCGATACTTGGCGGTACACTAACCGAAGTTTCATGGTTCGCCAAGTAGGCTAACATGCTCCGGTCGCATTTTTTCCAATTACCACGGCTAGCTGACTCGCCGGGCGACCGCGATTCTGCCATACTCAATCGCTATGACTGAGATCGTGTTTATTGACGGCAACAATCTCCTTTACGCCATGCACGAACACGCGCCAGTCCCATCCGTCGGGCGCGAGACTCTCGTCAGAATCGTTGAACGCTGGGCACGGACAGGCCAGGACGATGTGACCGTAGTTTTCGACGGACCAACGCCACGCGGAGGCATGGCCGCCCAATTGGCCTCGCCGCGAATCGACGTTCAATATAGCGCACCAAAATCCGCCGACGACATTATCATCGCCCAAGTAAAACGTGCGAAAAACCCTGGACAAGTTCGAGTCATCAGTTCGGACACAGCTATTCAATACGAAGCTAGAATGAGAAGATGCCGAGCCACGGATTGCCTCGCTTTCATTCAGGAATTATATCCTCCGCATTCTCAAAAAGGTGGCAAGGCTCCCCAAAAAACAGACCCTAAAGAAAACTTATCGCAGGATGCGGACGAGTGGCTAAACTATTTTGGCCTTGATAACATCGAAGAAGAACCTTTCGATGGCTTCGACGCGATGAACTAAAACACCCTGTTCGTCTAACGGCTGATGACTTCATGGATAAACGCAGCGTACCACTTTCAACTATCGCCAAACGAGGCCTGAGCAAACGCTGCCCGCGCTGTGGCCAAGGTCATCTATACGAGGGGTTTTATTCCGTCCATGAAAGATGCCCCGAATGTTCATACCGATACGAAGCAGGCTCTGGCGATACCTGGGCGTTCATGTACATCACCACCGCAGCCCTGACGGGATTCATCGTGATAGCCATGTTCTTACTTCACCCATCCAACACTTGGCTCGGATTATTTCTCGTCATTCTCGCCGCCGTTACCGTCATTGCAGGCACGCTCCCCATTCGCAAGAGCATAGCTATCGCGCTGGAATACATTATCTCAACCCAATTCGATCATCAGCATGCCAACGAGCAAGTAGAACAAAAACAGGAGAATCCTCCACAAGGTGAAGGAAAGTAGATGTAATTCAATAATCGGTATAACAACACCTAATGTTGTATATGATTTCAAATGATAAATAATTCAAATGCTATTATCCTCAAGTCCATCGCTTCTTACCTTTGCCTTAAGCAAGAAGATGAGGAAACTTACTATGGTTCGTACGCTGGGTATCCTGTGGCCATTTCTATTTTCACCGGGGCAGATACGATCGTTTTCGGCCCTGATTCGGTATTCGGCAATTCCAGCGTGATGTATAGCGGTTCTGACTCAATGCACAATGAAGCTGTTGGAGCAAGGAATTGTTTGCTAATTCAAGTACGCTTTCCATACGATTCGGAAACATTGCCGGACGAGCCACACTACTGCTGGCAGGAAAACCTCCTAAGGAAAATTACGAACGGCGTCGCCAAAGTCGATATCGAAGATCGATTAGTTTGGCTATCTATTTATAATATTGAAACGGATACCGATCCAAACGGTATTGAAAACCTGCTGAAAGATTTTTTGGCAGGACTCCAGGCAGCAGGCATCGAAAGTATAGAAGAAAATTGCCATTACTGTTTACATGAGCGTGGCGAAATAATTTATCTTAACGGCCGCGTCCTTCAAATTTGCGAATATTGCCTAGACGACTACCTTCACGAACGAACAACGCAGTCTCAAGCGACGGGGAGTAGTATTGCGCAAGCCATCGTTGGAGGCGTCATAGCTGCTGCAGTTGGCAGTATGCTGTGGGCTGGGTTCTGGTTCACATGCGCTTGGATTCCAACGTGGCTAAGTGGCGGCATTGAAAGAGCTGCTTTTTTTATCCCAGGTATCTTGAGCTTAATCATAGCTCTTGGAATAGGGGCACTTGTCGGCTATCCCGTTGGCTACATTGTTCGTCGTATCGCCAATCGGGGGGCGCAAGTAGCCAAAATTGCTACATGTTGCGCCTTGGCTGGTACACTCCTTGGAGAATTACTATTCGTATCGCTTTGGACATATTACCTCGATCATGAGTGGATTTTCAGCTGGCGATTATTGTGGGCATTTTGGAGTGGTGCCGGTGTGATTGATATAATTACGAAAGCGGTGGCTGCTTCCTTGGGGGCAATCATTGCTTATGCGATGACAAGTGTTGAAACCAAACCCATTTAAGAAATCCCAAAGATAGCACTATAGACTCCGCAATCACATTCCATTATGTATTAAGACATGTTCGGGAAAATGAACTTATTTCTAGCTGAAGCTAGCCCTGCCTCGCAAGCCTCATCCGTCCTGGTGGAGGAACCCGCAGGATTACTAGCCATCCTTTTCGGCGTATTAGCCATCATCTTTTGGCTGGTGCAACATCCTACCTTCGGCCGACCATTCAAAGTGGTTCCCGCCATAGTTTTTTGCTACTTCGTTCCGACATTGCTCACGACGCTAGGCGTCATCCCCAAAGAATCACCCCTGTATAGTTGGGTCAAAGCTTACGTTCTGCCAGCCAGTTTATTGCTACTCATAATTTCCCTCGACTTACCAGCCATCGTTCGTTTAGGCGGCAAAGCGATCATCATGTTGTTAGCCGGAACATTCAGCATTGTCATCGGAGGCCCGCTCGCATTATGGGCTGCCCAACACATTTTGCCCGAAGCATGGGCATTGCCAACTGACGCTTGGCGAGGATTATCTGCGTTGTCAGGAAGTTGGATCGGCGGGGGGGCTAACTTCGTAGCAATTGGTCATGTGGCCGAAGCTTCGGATTCGATGATGGCTCTCATGGTGATCCCCGACGTTCTCGTCGCAAACATCTGGATGGGCGTTTTGCTATATATGTCAGGCCGGCAAAAAGCGATTGATCGAAAAACCGGAGCCAATGCCCAGGCCATTCGCGACCTCGAAGTTCGCATGACAGAATTTCAAGAGCGTACCAATCGAATAGCTTCCATGCCCGATTTGTTGACCATTGTTGCACTAGGTTTCGTAGGTAGTTGGGTCGCGTATAGCGTAGGTCAACACCTCCCCGTAATAAGTGACGGCCAGGGCGCGGCCATCATATCCCATTCAACCTGGAAATACATCATCGTAACCAGCTTCGGCGTAGGCCTATCGTTCACCCGCGTTCGTAATCTTGAAGGTGCCGGTGCGTCCAAGGTTGGCTCGGTCATGATTTACCTGCTCATCGCGTGCATTGGCGCATCGGCTAACTTTAGAGAAGTCATCGAAGCCCCAGGTTTTATCGTTGTCGGATTCATGTGGATGTTCGTTCACATCACAATCATAATGACTGTCGGCATCCTCATTCGCGCCCCCATATTCCTCATCGCCGTCGGTTCACAAGCCAACATCGGAGGCGCAGCCAGTGCCCCCGTCGTCGCAGCCGCATTCCATCCATCACTAGCTCCGGTCGGCGCGTTACTAGCCGTAGCTGGTTATGTGTTGGGAACCTACGCAGGCCTAATCTGCATGCACTTATTGAAGTGGGTAGCCGGCGCAGGTTAACCCCCCGAGCCGCGGGCTTAAGCCCGCGCGGAGTCGAGATTGTTAACAAGGTAGACCAGTAGGAAAATCGTTCGGTGTCCCATTCTTTGCCTACCGGCAAAGGGTGGGGGAAGTCTTTTTATATGGAAGATCACTGAGACAGAATAGGCAACGATACCGAAGTAGTCTGACCAGTCATAGTCTCTGGCACACCAAGATCAAGCTTATGAATCTGACTAGTGCGTAAAAGCTTCCCAGCCAGTGTCGGATCGGAAAGCGGCACATCCCAAAAATCTTCTTTGAACGAATCCACCCATTCGATTCTGGTCAAGCCGCGTTTACCAATTTTACGCCGCAAAACAATATAGAAAAATGCGTGAATGTTGTCACGGAAATGACTAAAACTACGAATACGTTTCAGACGCCGCGCAAACATGGTGGGGCGGTTATAAAATTTCTTATGCGCCTTCTCATACATCACATTGATTTTTTCAGGCGACACCGTCGGTAGCGTCATGATGGCACTACTCAATTCATACTCGCCCCAATCTTCAGTGTTCAGATAGCCATGCTCTTTCGCCCATTCGAACATCTGCGTACCTGGGTAGGGCGTCGTAATGTTGAACAAAGCCAGGTCAGGATCGAGATGCAGTGCATAGTCAATCGTGCGCTGCATGGATTCAACCGTCTCCGTCGGATTCCCAAACATAAACGTAGCCCGCACTTCCAAGCCAACTTTCTGAGCAATCTTCACCGCCCATTCGGTCTTCTTCCGGTCGATAGGTTTGCGAATCACTTCTAAAATAGCGTCGTCACCGCTCTCCACGCCAAACATCACCTGATGACATCCGCCATCCTTCATGGCTTGGGCGAGTTCTTCACTGAAGCAGTCGGTGCGAACAAATGCCGTCCAACTGACACCGAGTTTTCGCTCTTTCATCAATTGACAAAAACGCATTACGTTCGGCTTAAAAATCGTGAATGTATCGTCGTAAAATTGAATCTCTCGAATTCCATACGTCTCGCGCATATGCTGAATTTCATCGACAACTGTATCAGCCGCTCTTGTGCGTAGTGTGGTTTCCGCGCTATTGCAAAAGGTGCATTTGCCAGGACAACCGCGTGTCATAAGCATATTAATCGCTGGCAGCCGACGATAAGCGCCGAGTGCAGGATAATACTTTTTCATCGGGACCAAATGAAAAGCCGGCATGGGCAATGAATCCAAATCCAATATCACCTCAGCCGGTGGATTATGAATAGCGACGTTATCTTTTCGATAACTCACCCCACGAATTTTCTCGATCGGCTCACCTTTGACGATGCGATTTAATGTCACTTCGCCGTCGCCGCGAACGACCAAATTGATCGCGCTATTTTTGAGACACTCCCCTGGCATCGCTTCGGCGTGAACACCACCAACCACCACGATACATTCGGGATGTATTTCTTTGACAATTCGCGCGATCTGATTCCCCGCAATAGCTGTGGAAGTCATCAAACTGATACCGACATATCGCGGTTTATACTGACGCAGCGCCTCTCGAAACTCATCCATGTTCCAATGCTCAACATGAACATCCACAATGCCAACGCGATGTCCCTCACGCTCCAAATAAGCGGCAATGCTCAGCAACCCCAGCGGAGGCATCGCAGCCTTAATGCCGTGCCATATATTTTGATCCTTACTTACCCACGGAGGGTTAATGAGCAGGGCATCAAGCGGACGCGGTTCTACAGTTTCCATTGGCATCGCAATATCCAGACATATAAAAAGCCAGACGCTTATTTCGCAGCGCCAAGTGCCTGTTTATCGGCATGGCTGAGGTCCGAATTTATTTACAAATCGCACCTAAATCGCCTGAAAACAGCTTGTTTGTAGATTTGCAAAATGCTCACAGCGATTGTGCCGATAATCACGCTATATCAAGGACGGTAGCAGGAGCATTGGCCTTATGATTGCATTGAGTTGAGTAGGCTAAGCTAAAATTCGAGGCGATAAAACGTGATGACATCAACGATGGAAATATCAAGCGAAACAAGAACGTTCGTACATCCCACCGCATTGTGTGAGACTAGCCAACTCGGAGCCGGTACACGCGTCTGGGCCTTCGCTCACGTCATGGACGGGGCGAACATTGGCCAGGCGTGTAATATCTGCGACCGGACATTCATCGAAGGCGGAGCCAACATCGGCAACCGTGTAACCATCAAAAACAACGTCCTCATCTGGGACGGTGTCACCATAGAAGACGACGTTTTCGTAGGCCCAGCCGTGGTTTTCACCAACGACCGTCATCCACGCAGTGCCCGCATGAACGAAGTCGCATCACGCTATGCTGATAAGGAAAAATGGCTGCAAACGACATTTGTTAAACAAGGTGCGTCCATCGGAGCAGGGGCCATCATCTTGTGTGGTCTATCTATTGGCGAATATGCCAGCATCGCAGCCGGAAGTGTCGTCACGAAAGATGTCCCAGCCCATTGCCTCATCATAGGCCATCCCGGCAAGCCTGCAGGCTGGGTCTGTAAGTGTGGAATCAAACTCGATAACGACCTGAAATGCCCAAGCTGCAATTCGAGCTATACGGCAGCAGGCCACACGATAAAATCTGTAATATAAACAAGCATTTCATCGATTAACCCCGTTTAAGGGCATTTGTAATGAAATTCTACCAAAATGGTCATAATTCGACTTGCTATATGACCGATTTAGTCATATATAGAATATAGTGGATGTGGACTTTGAGGCTCAGACGGGCGGGCAATTGCCAGCCGGTGATCCGTAAGTCCTTGCTTGATAGATGCTTACGTTAACTCGAAAGACCGATTACGCCTTGGTAGCCATGACAGAACTGGCTCACAGCGCCCCGGCCCAGCTTAGTGCCCGCAAGATCGCGGAGCTGTCCGGCCTGCCGCTGCCCATTCTGTCGGGCGTGCTTCACCAGTTGAATGCGCACGGGCTGATTGTTTCCGTTCGCGGTTCGCAGGGGGGGTATTCCCTTGCTCGATCACCAGGCGAGATCACACTGGCTGACATGATCGAAGCCATCGAAGGTGGCACGCGACTGGCGGTTTGTTGCCGGGACGATGCCGAGGCGGTTAACGAAGAATGCGACATCGCCTCAAATTGTCGCGTCAAGGAACCCATTCGCCGTGTGAATGAGAGTTTTCAACACTTCCTGAGTCAGGTCAGCTTGGCTCATGTGGCGTTTGATAAAGTTAGTCTGGACGTTGGCGGTTCTGCGGCGAAGTTTTGAAATGGAAATTTGTGGCTCGAAATTTTGGTCACATAGTAACGATCTGAAAACAGTTTAGAAAACGGAGAAAAACTCATGGCTATCACATTAACAGAGGGTGCGGCTAAGGAAGTTAAAAATATCATTACTCAGCAAAACGAAATGGCTGAGAAGAACGGTGAAGAAGCAAAGAAGCTTTATCTTCGCATCGGCGTCAAGGGCGGGGGGTGTAGCGGGTTTAGCTATTCGCTCGACCTGACTGAAACTCTCAATGACACCGACGAGCAATGGGAACAGTTCGGCGTCGATGTCGTATGCGATTCAAAAAGTCAGTTGTATCTTGAAGGTACGAATGTCGATTTCAAAGACGAGGTGATGGGGCGGGGCTTTGTGTTTAGCAACCCCAACGCCACCAGCAGTTGTGGCTGCGGCAGTAGTTTTTCTGTATAGCATGACGCCTCTTGCCAGCCAGCGTTATTGAGAGGTATGCATTCCTTAAGGGGAATTGTCGTCACGCGGCGAATAGAATTAGCAGGCCCGTGCATAGCGCGGTCTCTGGAGTAGTAATCATGGCTAATGCACAAACTGATACCGCAATCGACCAATGGTCAGAGCAGGAATACAAGTACGGATTCGTTACAGACATCGAAACCGACAGTGCGCCTCCAGGCCTTAGCGAGGATACCATACGGTTCATTTCCGCCAAGAAAAAAGAGCCGGAATGGCTGTTAGCCTGGCGTCTAAAAGCCTATAAACGCTGGCTTACGATGGAAGAGCCGACCTGGGCCAATATCAGTTATCCCAAGATCGACTATCAATCAATTATTTATTACTCCGCGCCCAAGCAAGTGAAAGACTTGCTAAAAAGCCTGGATGAAGTTGATCCCAAGTTGATCGAAACCTACAACAAACTCGGCATTTCACTCGAAGAGCAAAAGGTGTTAGCCGGTGTAGAAGTAGCTGTCGATGCCGTGTTTGATAGCGTATCCGTAGCCACGACTTTCAAAAATAAATTAGCCGAGATTGGCGTAATTTTTTGCCCGTTTTCAGAAGCCGTTCATAATCATCCAGAGCTGGTACAAAAGTACCTCGGCTCTGTCGTGCCTTATTCAGATAACTATTTCGCCACGCTTAACTCAGCCGTGTTTACGGATGGCTCATTCGTATACATTCCCAAAGGCGTTCGTTGTCCGATGGACCTGTCCACCTATTTCCGCATCAACGCCAAGTCCACAGGCCAGTTCGAGCGATCCCTTATTATTGCAGAAGAAGGGAGCCAGGTTAGTTATCTCGAGGGTTGCACCGCACCCATGCGAGACGAAAACCAACTACACGCAGCCGTGGTCGAACTCGTAGCAATGGACGACGCGAAAATTAAGTATTCGACCATTCAAAACTGGTACCCAGGCGACAAGGATGGCGTAGGCGGCATTTACAACTTCGTCACCAAGCGAGGTAAATGTGCTGGCAAAAATTCGCATATATCGTGGACCCAAGTCGAAACAGGGTCAGCTATCACCTGGAAATATCCTAGCTGCATTTTGCAAGGCGATAATTCCGTCGGCGAGTTTTACTCCGTAGCTATGACCAATCACCGCCAGCAAGCTGACACTGGCACGAAGATGGTCCACATTGGTAAAAACACCCGCAGCAACATCGTCTCCAAAGGCATCTCAGTAGGCTATAGCAAAAACACTTATCGAGGCGGCGTGAAGATAAACTCCGGTGCGGATAACGCTCGAAACTTTACGCAGTGCGATTCCCTTTTGATTGGTGACAAGTGCGAGGCACACACGTTTCCTTACATTGACGTCAAAAATAGCTCAGCCATGATGGAGCACGAAGCGACAACATCAAAAATTGGCGACGACCAAATGTTCTACTGCAACCAGCGCGGCATCAACGCTGAAGACGCCACCGCTATGATTGTCAACGGATTTTGCAAAGAAGTCTTTCGAGAATTACCGATGGAATTCGCCGTTGAAGCACAGAAACTCCTTGAAATCAGCCTGGAGGGAAGCGTTGGCTAATCAAACTGTAAACGTCGAAGAAATGAGTGTGACTGAGTTAGCTGCGCAATTAGCTGGTGATTCGCCGCCGAAGTTAATCGACGTGCGCACGCCGGAGGAGCGGGCTACCGCTTGTATCGAAGGTTCGCTGTTTCTTGATGACCAGCTTGTTAAGACCATGCTGGAAACCTGGGACAAAGCGACATTGATAGTCCTGCAGTGTCATCACGGCGGTCGCAGTCTACAGGCGGCTAATTATTTTACGCAGCAGGGATTTACGAATGTGAAAAACCTTACCGGCGGCATTGATGCGTGGTCGTTGGGAGTGGACGCCAAAATTCCTCGATACTAGAGTTGATTAGAAACGGTAAGACGCAAAGCCATAATGAATACTGAAATGAATTACGCTAGGGAATTGATATGTTAGAGATTCGGAACTTACATGCTCACGTCGATGGGCACGAAATTCTTAAAGGGATAAACTTAACGGTAAACGCCGGCGAAGTTCATTCCATCATGGGGCCAAACGGCTCAGGTAAAAGCACGCTGGCCCAGGTGCTTGCCGGTCGAGACACTTATGAAGTGACTGAAGGCGAAATCATCTACAAAGGCCAAAACATTCTGGAATTATCGCCAGATGAGCGGGCCTGCGAAGGGATATTCCTCGCTTTTCAATATCCCGTAGAAATCCCCGGTGTTACGACAAGTTATTTTCTTAGAGCCGCGGTAAACGCCATGCGCAAGCATCGAGGTGAAGAGGCATTAGATGCGATGGACTTCCTCAAAATCATCAAGGAGAAAGCTAAGCTTGTTAAGTTAGATACGAAATTATTAAGCCGAGCGATTAACGAAGGTTTTTCCGGCGGCGAGAAAAAACGCAACGAGATATTCCAGATGGCGGTTCTCGAACCTACGCTAGCTATTCTGGATGAAACGGATTCAGGCCTGGACATCGACGCTCTCAAAATAGTTGCGGAAGGCGTTAATACGCTACGCAGTAAGGACCGAGCTACGATTATCGTCACACACTATCAGCGTCTTCTCGACTATATTGTGCCGGATTTTGTGCATGTGCTGGTCGATGGAAAAATTGCTCACTCCGGTGGGAAAGAACTCGCGCTAGAGTTAGAAGCTAAAGGGTACGCTTGGATTTCAGACGATGTAAACAATGGCGCAGCTGTCGCGTCCTAGATGGGTGAGATTTCGGCATGAGCGTAGCTAATATGACAAAAAGCAAAGACACTTTCCTAACTCACTTTGAGCAATTGGAAAATCAGGGCAGTGGGGCGGCAGCTTGGTTGTTACCCACCCGTAAAGCTGCCTTCGCCCGCTTCGCTGAAGATGGCTTCCCCACGACCCGCGATGAGGACTGGCGATATACTAACGTCGCGCCGATAGCCGGTGGTTCATTCACGCGGGGGTGCGAAGTTGAATCCAAAGTCACCACTAAGCAGATAGAACCTTTTCTGTTTACCGACGACTGCATGTTGCTCGTATGTATCAATGGCCAATACATGAGCGAGCTTTCTCAGTTGGGAGAAATCCCCGAAGGCTTGGTCGTGTGCAATCTGAGCGAAGCGGCTCAATCTCACAGTGACATCGTCGAGGCACATTTAGCCAGAGTTGCATCCACTAAGCAAGCACCATTAGCTGCGCTAAACACAGCCATGATGGACGATGGCTTATTTGTTTACATTAAGAAGGGCGTCACCGTCACCAAGCCCATACACATTTTGTTTTTAACAGACGCCGACAATGGGGCGGTCTCAACGCATCCGCGAAATCTCATCGTAGCTGAGGCCTCGAGTCAGGTGTCGGTTGTCGAAACTTACGGCACGCTAAGTGGTAAATCTCATTTCACCAATGCAGCTACGGAAATCATCGCTCTGGATAACGCCCACGTTTTTCATTACCGCCTGCAATGCGAAAGCGAGGACGCTTATCATGTGTCCACCATGCAGATTCACCAACATCGCGATAGTCAGGTTCATGCGTTCGGCATGTCGCTGGGCAGCGCTTTAGTGCGAAATAACATAGCCACGGTACTCGACGGACCTGGAGGCCATTGCTCACTGGGCGGTTTATATCTTGTCGATGGCACGCAACATGTAGACAACTTTCTCACGGTTGACCACGCCAAACCTAATTGCACAAGCCGAGAGTTTTTCAAGGGCGTGTTGCAGGGCGAAGGCAAGGGTATATTCCGTGGGCGAATTATCGTGAGAAAAGACGCACAGAAAACCGACGCCGTACAAACCAATCGTAGCCTGCTTCTATCAGACAAAGCCATGGTAGAAAGCAAGCCGCAATTGGAAATCCTGGCCGACGATGTAAAATGCACCCACGGGGCGACCATTGGCCAGATAAACGAAGATGAATTGTTTTATTTGCAAACCCGCGGCATCAACGAGCAAGCCGCTCGTAGCTTATTGGTCTTCGCGTTTGCCAGCGAATGTTTGTCAGATGTCCGAATTGAATCCCTACGAAAACATCTCTCCAAGCGATTGTTGACGAGATTGCCACACGGCGAGTTGTTGGGTGATAGCTAAATGGTCACAGCTGCGATGAAACAAGTTAAGATGAAAACTGCCAGCCCAGCCTCATCATTGGACCCTTATCGCATCAAGCAGGACTTCCCCGTCTTGCAGCAGCAGAGCAATGGGCGTCCGCTGGTTTATCTGGATAGCGCCAACACCTCGCAAAAGCCTCAATGCGTGATTGATGCGATTAACAAATTTTATGCTCACGACAACGCCAACATTCATCGCGGTGTATACGATTTAAGCATCCGTGCGACCAAGGCTTATGAAAACGCTCGAGGGACCATAGCTAAGTTTGTGGGCGCATCCCGACCGGAAGAAATCATTTTCGTTCGCGGTACAACCGAAGCTATCAATCTCGTCGCACAAACTTTCGTGCGAAATCGCGTTGGGCAGGGCGATGAAATTCTCGTCACAGCCATGGAGCATCACTCCAATATTGTCCCCTGGCAAATCGTCTGCCAGCAAACCGGAGCCGTGCTAAAAGTCGCTCCGATTAACGACGCCGGCGAAATCATCTTAGACGCTTATCGAGAAAAGCTCACTGCGAAAACTAAATTCGTAGCGATGACGCACGTCTCCAATGCTTTGGGAACCGTGAATCCCATAGCTAAGATGATTGAACTTGCTCATGAGAAAGACATTCCCGTTCTCGTAGACGGCGCACAAGCCGCACCACATATTCCCATAAACGTCTCAGAACTAGGCTGCGATTTTTACACCGTCTCAAGCCATAAGATGTTTGGCCCGACGGGAGTGGGGGCGCTATACGGGCGTTTGGATTTACTTAACGCCATGCCACCTTACCAAGGCGGCGGCGACATGATTCTTTCCGTCACCTTTGAACATACCACTTATAACGAAGTGCCCTATAAATTTGAAGCTGGTACGCCGCACATTGCCGGAGCCATCGGTTTCGCAGCCGCGGCTCAGTACATTTTAGATATAGGTTTCGACAAACTGATCGCTTACGAGCATGAACTTTTAGATTATGCAACTAAATCGTTAGCTACTATTCCTGAAGTCCGCATGATAGGCACAGCCGCCGAAAAAGTCTCTGTGCTATCATTCGTGCTTGACGGTGTTCACCCTCATGACGTGGGTACGATTTTAGATCAACAGGGCATCGCTATTAGAACAGGCCATCACTGCGCTCAGCCCATCATGGACCGCTTCGACGTCCCCGCGACCATCCGAGCTTCCTTAGCTATCTACAATACCAAAGAAGATATAGATGCCTTAGCTGCGTCACTAAAAAATGTCATGGAGGTGTTTCGATAATGGACGACCTTCAAGACCTCTACCAACAGCTAATCCTCGACCACAACAAGTCGCCGAGAAACCTTGGCAAGCTTGAAGATTACAATCGACAAGCCCAGGGCTATAACCCACTTTGCGGTGACAAGCTTCAGGTTTTCTTGCACGTTGAGGATGGCATCGTAAAAGATATTTCGTTCGAAGGTTCAGGCTGCGCGATCTCGACAGCCTCAGCCTCGCTCATGACCCAATCCGTGAAGGGCAAAACCGTTGAACAGGCTCGCGCTACGTTTGAATCATTCCATCAAATGTTAACCGAAGACAGCGACAACGAATCAGATGAATCTGCGTTAGGCAAGCTTGTCGTGTTTTCCGGTGTATGCAAATATCCCGCACGAGTAAAATGTGCGACACTAGCCTGGCACACCGTCAACGCAGCATTGAGCGACTCCGTTAAGCCTGTATCCACGGAGTGAAAGCTGTCATTAGCCTGATTAAGAAAGAGACCATCGTTCATGCCAGATAACACCACAACTAGCGACTCAGTCATGCCCGATGAAAACGCGGTCATCGAAGCTATCAAGCAGGTTTTCGATCCAGAAATTCCCGTCAACCTTTACGATCTAGGCCTTATTTACAGTATCAAAATCAACGACGACAGTATCATAGATATCGAAATGACTTTAACCACACCCAATTGCCCAGTCGCGGAACTCTTACCCACGCAGGTAGCCAGCAAGGTCAAAGAACTGCCCGGCGTCGAAAATGTACGCATCAAGTTAGTATGGGAACCAGCCTGGACCCAGGACCGCATGTCTGAAGACGCCCAACTAATTCTAGACATGCAGGGGGGTGTTATGCCCAAGCCGCAACAGTTCTTCAACATCAGCACGCCTCATAAAAAATGAGTACGACAAACTCGCAACTTCGCGTCGCCGTACTCGAGCCATATTACGGCGGATCACACGCCGCTTTTGTAGACACGTTTATTCAACATTCACGACATGATTGTTTTCTAGCTACGCTTCCCGCGCGTAAATGGAAATGGCGTATGCGAGGCTCAGCTATGTGGTTTGCGATGCAGGAAAATGATTGGCTGCAAGGCGGGGGGGGGAGGTCTATCGATGTCATCCTTTGCAACGATATGCTAAGCGTCGCTGACCTTCGTTCACTATTGCCATCCCATATGCGTAACGTCCCTATCGTCTGTTATTTTCACGAAAATCAGTTGACTTATCCGCTTTCAGATGACGACATGCGCGACTATCAATATGGCATGACCAACATTACTTCGTGCCTCGCTGCTGACAGTGTTTGGTTTAATTCTCAGGCTCATCAGCAATCTTTTTTATCAGCCGCTAACACCCTGCTGAAAAAAATGCCTGACCATGTGCCAACTGAAATCGTTTCGCAAATAGAAAATAAATCTCAGGTAGTTTACCCAGCCGTTGATATAAGTATTAAGGAAAAGGGCGATAACCAAGTTCCAAAACTAGGCCCCATCACCGTGCTTTGGTGTCATCGTTGGGAATACGACAAGAACCCCCAACCATTCTTCGACGCATTAAGGCTAGCCGACGAAATGTCCCTGGACTTTGACATCGTAGCTGTCGGTGAACAGTTTAGGACCGCCCCGCCGGAATTTGCCAAATTTTTCGACGACTTAAAACATCGCGTCCGCCACGCTGGTTTCGTACCGTCTCGAAATGACTATCTAACCCTGGTATCCAGCTGCGATATTGTAGTCAGCACAGCCAGCCAAGAAAATTTCGGCATAGCTGTAGTCGAAGCCATGATGCTAGGGTGTCAGCCATTGTTTCCCAACCGCCTGTCATATCCCGAATTGCTACCTTCGGATTTCCGCGATGAATGCCTTTATGGCTCTGACTCCGAATTTACTAAACGGCTAATTTCAATCATTCAGGGAGCCAATAGTTTTTCAGCCGAACGAAGACAACAGTTATCCAACCAGATAGCCAACAGCTTTTCCGCCAAGCATCAAGTGCCAAGAATGGATGACCAACTACAGAAAGTAGTTAGCGATAAAACGTGCAGACCAGAGCATCTGACGTAGCTCGTGCAAAATATATATAAAGTCTCAGCCCAACCGGCAGGCCGTCAGCCAGCAGATATCGGAATTTCCATCAAGAGCCATTGCTCGCGGCTCGTATCGAGATATGCACCAATCCCCATATGAAAAATCTGTATGTGTTGATCATTGTAAACCCTCATTATCGGCCCCTACCCGCATAGTCCGATAATGAATGTTATGTTGCATTGGGCTAGCAGGGCGATAACAGACATCGTCCGATAGGGATAGCCTTAGAAAGGCCTATGGGTCTATTTTCATTAGAATGATCGCCATCGAAGATGCAGGTGTGAACATCCTCGCCTTGTTTAACTCGGCATGGGATGCCCTCAGGCTTGCGCCGTGCGGCTCTGATGATATTCCAATGTCCGAACTACGGCCTGCGTCCGCGGGACGAACGCCCCGATGGCCGAGTCTTGCTTTTCGAGTTTTTGTTTTGCTTGAGCTCGGCTAGGTCTATACCAGCACTTAGCTCGATTCGGTTGCCAACGAAGCGGTAGACGCCAATACGATCAGATGATGTATCGGTGATATATACATACTCTTCATTATTTGTAGAGCCGACGCCCACGGTGACGACGTACTTGCCAGCTTTAGCTGCCATGCCTGCACCATAAGCGGGAGACGGCATCACATTCACAACAAGTAGCCCAACAAGTAAAATGACACTCGTTGTGGAAAGGACCGCAATCGTTATATCTTTAGAATTCATATCAGATATTCCTTCCTCGGGAAGCTGTCTTCCTCAAGTTTGGTTTACTTTCCAGAAAAATCCTTGGCTAAGTCTCTCGTACCCAGATGCTTATAATCTCCATTTTGAATATTGATGGGTGCGAATACAAATAGTTGATCGCTAGCTTGGTCTACGACATAGACCACATCAAAAGATTGACCGGATGGCTTAGCCGCTACAACAGCCATGTTCCCCGCTCTGCCGCCCGCTATAGCCATCGCACGCGGTAAGGTCATCGTGCCAGTCTGCACGAGCAGTAACAACAACATAGCCAAATTCAAGCCAATCAAGCCGACAATGACAGCTTTCTTATTGAGCATAGAAAAACCTCCCTTTTCTCGAAATGTAGCTAGACTGATAAGTCTCGCTAGCAATCTAAGGTTACTTTAAGTCATGTGGGTTCGTTTGGGATTAATAACCGCTGGCAAGCCCGTGGCAATGATAAGCCCCAAGGCAATGACCATCGTCAAAGCGCCGCCTTCTTCATCGGCAAGGGCCGCAGGCGTTTGTGCCATAGCCACAGACGCAGCCATGTGCAACGTAAGCAAAACAAATAAAGTGCGTATCATGAAAAGTCCTCGCTAACGGTATAAAATCCCCGCTTGTCCCACACCATCTATTGTAGTTAGCTCTAATTGTAAGGTAAAGAGCGCCAAGCCAAATGTGCTGTAGCGGCTTGAAAACTACCGATGTCGCCCTGGCATTGATTAGGCATGGATAATCTGGTGCTACCCATGCCACTTAACTCAAGCTTCATGTAGTGGTTTAATCATTTTACGAAAATCCCGCGTAGGCATAGACACCGTCCCCCAGCTTGAAGACCTCGCGCGGGCATGTTTGGCGTATTGTTGTGCCGAAATCCAGGCAAAGGCGTAATATCTCGATTTGAAAAAATGGCTGTCTAATCCTGCGGCTTCACATGCCGAGCCTACCAACCAATAGGCAAATACGAATCCAGGCTCAAAGCCATCTCCAAAAACCTGATTCCATTGATGCAGGCCATCCAAGTCAAGCTCAGTCACCCAATTTTCCCAATACCGTTTTCCGCTCACGCCTTCGTAGGGAAATTTTCGACCTTTGACGTCAGCGAGCCAGGCTATTTTACCAGGTCGATAGACTAAAAAATCAAACGATTTAACTCGGGCGCCAGAAAAGATAGCCTTCTTTTGCTCATCAACAGGAATATAAGGCCAGCCACGAGACCGGACGTAGTCTTCAAAAGCTGCCTCATAATGATTATGTCGCTGAGCCATGATGTATTCAAGCGATTACGCAGATAACTGAACAAGTTGAGACTTTTTCTTACCCTTAGCCTTGGATTTTCGCACAGGCGGGTCAGCGTCTAGAGGGAGTTTCTTCCCCGTCTTATTTGTATAAAACGTTTCGACCTGACTCGCATGCGTAAAATAATGGTCATACCCGCTACTACCGCCGCTATAATCACAATCTTTCGCTTCGTATTCTCGGCAAAGCTCGGGCCTGCTATCATAAACTTGGCAGAGATTATCTGCCCCAAGGCTTTTGCACCGGGTTGCATATTGAATATACCAGTCGCCCTCTTCGACAAAAATGGTGACGCCTTCGTGCATCAGATACCATCTCATGTCGTCATAGTCCCGACGTGTGGTGGGTTTATCAATGGGTAACGCCAGATATCGGCAACAGGCCGCAGCGCAATGTTCACAGAGGATTGATCCCATGTCCAAATTTCTTTCAAAATAAGTAATACTTGCCAATTATTCTCGCTGCATCAATTATAATAGCCAGTATGAGTCGTCGCAATCAGGCTATCTGACAACGAGCAAGGAACTTATGAGAATTATCGCAGGGCAATGGCGTTCAAGAAAAATACTTTGGCCAGAAATGGCAACCACCAGGCCCATGCCAGACCGCATCCGCCAGGCGGTCTTTGATCGACTGGGCGTATACTACGAGCAGCCTGGCTCGCTACCGCCCCTGCGCGTTGCGGACGTTTTCGCGGGCAGCGGCTCGATGGGACTCGAAGCTCTTTCCAGAGGCGTTGCAAGTTGCTGTTTCTTTGAAACCGAAAGAGATGTCATAAGCATATTGCAGCAAAACATCGACACGCTAAAAGCGTCCTCAGTGTCGAGCGTCGAGCGCAGAGATGCGTGGTCAGCCGTCTTAGCCCGCAGCGCTATGACGCCTTTTGATTTATTCTTCTTTGACCCCCCCTATGCCCAGTCGCAGGATTTGTCACCCGCAGGCCAGGTCGGCGCTTGTTTGCAGGCGATACCACCACATCCCACAAACAATCAACTTATGGTGTTGCACGTCAAGAAAGGAACCGCAATCGAGTCCTTTGAACCGTGGAAAATTTACGACCAAAGAAACTACGGCACCCATGTTATGCTCATGTTAGAACGTGAAAAAGTAGTAAGCCAAAGTAACGAAGCAAGCCGTGACAACGGAGAGTGATTGTAGTATGACCTTGTACGCACACACTGCAAAAGAATCTGCCATCGCAGTCATAGACAAGCTGCGTCAACAGGGAGCTATCGCCCTGCTCGCCGGCGGATGCGTGCGCGACGAGCTGCTCGGGCTTACGCCTAAGGATTACGACGTCGCTACTGACGCCCTGCCCGCGCAGGTGCGTAAATGCTTTCCGCGAGCGAGGGAAGTCGGCGCTCAGTTTGGTGTCATATTAGTTAGAAAATATAGCTATGATATCGAAGTCGCAACTTTTCGTTCTGACGGCGAATACCTGGATGGCAGACGTCCTGAAAATGTAGAGTTCGCCACGGCTAAGGAAGATGCCCAGCGGCGAGATTTCACGATCAATGGCCTGTTCTTCGATACCGAAAAAAACGAGGTTATCGATTACGTCGGTGGGCAAAAAGATTTACGCAACAAATTGCTACGAACCATTGGTGAGCCGGTCCAACGCTTTTCCGAAGACCACTTGCGTTTGTTACGAGCCGTGAGGTTCGCTGCTCGCTTAGGGTTTGAGATTCATCCCGATACCCTCTCCCAGATCAAACAGTTAGCCCCAAAGCTCCGAATCATCAGCGCCGAACGGATAGCGATGGAGCTTGAAGCCATCCTCGTCGCCCCCTCTCGAAGCAGCGGTTGGCAGTGGCTAATGGATACTGGTTTACGCGGACATCTCGCAAACAGTTGGACTGATGATGTCCCTGCTGACAAGGCCGCCTTATCGAGACTGTCTTTTTTGCCGGACCAGGTAATCTCTACTTCCCTGTCATTCGCGGCTATATTTTGCGATATTTCATCGTCATCAATAAAGCGAATTTGCCATGATCTTCGCCTCAGCAATCGAGTGGCCTCCAACATTTCCTGGCTAATAGATTCGCTGCCTGAAGCGGCTAAGTCCGGGCAATTAGAACTCGCTGACCTGAAATTATTAATGGCTCACAAATGTTGGCCTGAGCTACTCTTGTTAGTAAATGCCAATGAGAGAGCAGGCGGTCACTCCACAAGTGTGTACGACAAGCTAATTGAAAACACGCGAGACATTAAAACGTCAGCTGTTGCCCCCCCGCCACTTCTCACCGGAGACGACTTGAAAACACTCGGCATAAATTCTGGTCCAGAGATGGGAAAATTGCTTTCCGCTTTATACCGCGAGCAACTCAACGAAACGATAGAAACCAGAGCGCAAGCACTTGTGTGGCTTGATGTGGCGCTTAAAGACTAGCATTGTTTTGGATGAGATATTAGCTGCCAAGCGCTTTGATTCGATCTTCTACTGCGAGCGTCTTGGTCAGGCGGATACCGAAAGACTCAGCCACCTTGACCGCGTGTCCCGTGCCGATGGGTTGATTTGCCACGAAAAGACGCAGTTCAGAGTCAAACGAAACGTCGAACTCGATTATGGTTCCCACCCGCATACTCAATATGTATTCTATGGGCATGTCTCGTTCAACAAGTACGACGGTCAAAGGGACATTTAAGTGAAGAATGCGCCGCACATCGTTGGTCCGCGCGACTGGCGGCGTTGGCGTAGCGGGTGGTGGCGGTTCGGGCGTTAAAGGCTCTTGAACCTCCAACTCCTCTTCCGGAAACAGCGCATTAATGTCAGCTTGAGATAATCCCATATTCAATGAGATATCGTCTGGATAGCCACAACACCTTAACGCCGGGGGATACAATTATGGGACGTATCGGGCGATTGGCTTCATCCTTTGAAGGATTTCAATACCATGCAGGCGTTATGACCGCCGAAACCGAAGGAATTGTTGATCGAAATATCGTAATTCATGTCCCTGGCTGTATTCGGGCAGTAATCCAAGTCGCAGCGCTCGTCAGGATTTTCCAGGTTGATCGTTGGCGGAACCACGTTTTGCTGCATACCCAGCATCGTAGCGATTGCCTCAATGCCGCCGCTCGCACCTAGAGAATGGCCTACAGAGCTTTTGGTGCTGCTCACAACGAGTTTGTAAGCGTGTTCCCCAAATACCTTCTTAATAGCCAGGGTTTCAGCTACATCGCCGAGCGGCGTACTTGTGCCGTGTGCGTTGATATATTGCACATCTTCAGGGCAAATGCCTGCATCCGCGATAGCTTTCTCCATTGCTTCTGCAGCGCCGCGACCGTCTTCACAAGGTTGCGTAATATGCTCCGCGTCAGAAGTCGAAGCAAAACCGATGACCTCGGCGTGTATCTTGGCCCCTCGGCGTTTGGCGTGTTCTAATTCCTCAAAAATGACGGCCCCGGAGCCTTCGGACAAAACGAATCCATCACGGTCCTTATCGAACGGGCGACTCGCATGCTGTGGATCATCGTTTCTTACACTCAAAGCCTTCATCGCTGCGAAAGCGGCTAGTGCCAATGGGGATAGCGCAGCCTCCGCCCCACCAGTAAAAACAACGTCAGCCTTATCGCGGCGAATGTATTCCAGTGCAGCCCCCATAGCGTTCGTAGCTGAAGCGCAGGCGGTACTGACCGCAATACTTTCCCCGCGAGCGCCATAAGCGATCGAAATGTTGCCACTCGCGGCGTTGACCATCAGCTTGGGAATAGTAAAAGCCGAAACCTTGCTAGGCCCCTTCTTCAATAGTCTCAAAGCCTGCGACTCAAGCTCGTTCATGCCGCCGATGCCAGAGCCAAAAATCACGGCTGCTCGATAGACATCAATTTTCGACATGTCCAAGGCCGAGTTTTTGAATGCCTCTTCCATCGCGATCATGGCGAATTGTGCATAACGATCGAGGCGTTTGACGGCCTTGCGTTCGATATGATCGGTTGGATCAAAATTGGGGATTTGGCCACCAATAAGCACCGAATACCCTTCGAGATCGAAAAGCGTGTTCATGGACAAACCGCTTCGACCTTCGATAAGCGCATCCCAGAACGTGTCAACGCCTACGCCAAAAGGCGTAACCGCGCCAACTCCGGTAACAACCACCCGTCGATTCATATTGTCGTTCTATCTACAGCTTAGGAGCTACCTTCGAGGTGTTTCGTAATGTAGGAGATTGCTTCTCCGACGGTTTTCATATTCTCTGCATCCTCGTCCGGGATGGTCAGATCAAACTCGTCTTCTAGTTCCATGACGAGTTCAACTGTATCCAACGAGTCCGCATTGAGGTCGTTGACGAACGAAGTAGTCTTAGAAATTTCGCCCTTATCAACACTCATTTGTTCACAAACTATTTGTGTAACTTTGTCTTCAATTTCAGTAGCCGTAAGCACGCCTAAATCCTCCGGTCAGAGCTATTGTTTCTTCATCAATCACAGTCTCCAGCCAGCAATCATAGTAGCTAGTACCCGCCAAACAGGCAAGCACAACCCCGCAAAGTATTCAGAGCATCATCTGCCCCTTATCAGCGGAGTTTGATCCTGGCTTTGGAGTTACATATGCAGTCCACCGTCTATGACCACAACTTGTCCGGTCACATAGGAGGCTGATTCACTCGCTAAAAAGGCGATCACAGAAGCTACTTCCTCGGTTTTTCCAAACCGAGACATAGGAATGAGCTGTTTCGCTCCCTCTGTGACTTTTTCCGGAAGAGAGGCGGTCATATCCGTCTCAATAAAACCCGGAGCCACTACATTGCACGTTATATTTCGCTTGGCAAGCTCCTTGCCCACGGATTTGGAAAACCCGATCAAGCCAGCCTTGCTTGCCGCGTAATTCGTTTGCCCGGCATTTCCCATCACACCCGATATACTGCCAACATTCACAATTCGACCATATCGCTTGCGAACCATGAGCCGTGACACCGCCCGACTCATCCAAAACACCGAACGCAAATTAGTCGTCAACACATCCTCGAACTGGTCGTCATCCATATTCATGAGCAAGCCATCTCGTGTGATGCCCGCATTGTTGACCAAAATGTCTATCTTGCCCGCAGATTCGCCCACCCCTTCGACAAAAGTATCGATGGCCTTTTTGTCAGTTACATCAAGCACAAAAGGCTCAATTTTCCCGGACAGCTCTCTCTTCTTGGCCTCGTCGCAAACTTCCTTTAGCGCAGCTTCGTCTCGCCCGCAAGCGAAAACCGTTGCGCCACGCTCGGCTAGCGCGAGACAAGCGGCGCGACCAATTCCTCTACTTCCACCAGTGACAATTGCTATTCGATTTTCCATGATTTCCTTATTCCGAAATTACCGCATAACCTCATGCCACACTTTTATTGTACTGGCTCGCTTATAATTTTTTCAATAGCCTCAGAAGAACTCACATTCACCGCTGTAGCTTGGCGATCGATTTTTCTCATCATGCCAGTCAGCACGCGCCCTGGACCAACCTCTACAAATCGATCAACGCCCTCGTCGAGCAAACGCTGAATCGATTTTTGCCAAAGCACAGGCTGTGTTACCTGCCGACAAAGCCAATCTCGAATTTCGTCAGGGCTGCCATGATCCTTCGCGTTCACATTGGCCAACACCGGAATACGCGGCTTCTTAAAATCTGTGCTCTCAAGCATCTCTTTGAGCGCATCAGCCGCAGACTGCATCAACGGCGAATGGAACGCGCCCGCCACAGCCAGGGCAATCGCCCGACACCCAGCCTCTCCGGCGAACTCCACCGCGCGGGCACAAGCCTCTCGGTCTCCCGATATCACGATCTGCCCTGGGCAATTATAATTAGCTGGCGACAAAACGCCATCTTCCCGAGCTTTGTCGCATAAATTTTGTGCTTTTTCCTCGTCCGCACCTATGAGAGTAACCATCCCGCTAGGTGATGCGACGGCTGCCTCTTGCATAAGCGCCCCACGCCGCTGCACCAATCGAACAGCGTCCGCAAAGCTTAAAGCACCAGCAAAATGCAGGGCGGTATACTCGCCTAGGCTCAATCCGCCAGTACATTGAAACTGCTCGACATCACCGCCGGCTTCACGAAAAGCCTCAAGAATAGCCACGCTTGTCACCAAGATAGCCGGCTGTTGAATGTCTGTGGGTTCAAGCTTTTCCGCAGGCCCTTCAAAACAAAGCTTAGCCAGGTCAAAGCCGAGAACTTTGTTCGCCTGCTCGAAAATCTCCTTAGCCCGCGAACTGGACTCGAACACGTCGCGTCCCATGCCGACAATCTGTGACCCCTGACCTGGAAATATAATAGCTGATTTACTCATGGCTTAATCTTGAATAGCTTAAAATAACTGGAAAATATCGTAATTTGTTAGAGTCTAACGATCATCGTGCCCCACGCCAGCCCGGAACCAATAGCTACCATCAGAACGATGTCGCCCTTCTTGACCACGCCTGACCGACGTGCCTCATCAAGCCCCATCGGAACAGATGCGGCAGATGTGTTGCCGTATTTCTGAATGCTGACACTCATTTTCTCAATCGGCAAACCCATTTTTTCTCGTACCGATTCAATGATGCGAAGATTAGATTGATGCGGAATCACCAAGGCTAAATCATCCGGCGTAAGACCGGCCGATTCTAAAGCTGCGTCGATAATTTGCTGCATCTTAACGACTGCAAATTTATAAACCTCTCGGCCTTTCATGTGCAGCGTGTGCAAATGCTCGTCCACCGTATCATGTGCCGCGGGTCTTCGTGATCCGCCCGCTGGTACCCAAATGTGATGCGACCGTGAACCGTCGCAACCTAAATTGCAATACATCATCGAGCTGTCAGGGTCTTCGCCAATGCCATAAACCGCAGCTGATGCTGCGTCTCCGAACAAAACCGCCGTTGTGCGGTCTGTCCAATTGGCAAACCGTGACAATGCTTCTGCACCGATGACCAATACACGCTTATACATACCCGAGCCAAGAAAGCTTGAAGCTGTGATACTGGCATATAAAAAGCCCGCACAAGCTGCGCCAATATCGAAGGCGGGGATGTTGCTCGCGCCAATTTTATGCTGGACAATAGCGGCTGTGGATGGAAACTGATGATCGCCTGTCGCGGTCGCTACGATGATCAAGTCAATATCGTCGGCAGTCAGCCCGGCATCTTCTAGCGCTTGCTTTCCAGCTAAAGCTGCCAGGTCGGAGGTGGCTTGGTCTTCGGCTGCGTAATGTCGGGTGCGGATGCCTGTACGCGTGACGATCCACTCATCTGACGTGTCTAATATCTTTTCAAAATACTGATTATCGCGGATTCCTTCAGGCACATAGGTACCTGTACCAAGAATACAAATCGGCAAAGATTTGGTCATTGAAAAACCTTTAGTTGGCCTGCGCCAGTCTGCTGACCAACGCGCCGTTGATGTCTCGTTCGACGAACCGCTTCGCTACGCCAATCGCGTTTGAGATGGCGTACCGGTTACTTCTTCCATGGCATATGATACAAACACCGTTGATGCCAAGCAAAGGTGCTCCACCATAACGACTGTAATCATGCCTAGCCCACACGCGGTCAATAGCGCTGAGGAATTTTCCTCGAATTTCTTCTGGCTCGTCCTCGACTTCTCGCTTAATCGTCCGCACAAACCCCTCGGCAAGGCCTTCGACAAATTTCAGAATGATATTGCCCACAAACCCATCGCAAATAGCCACATCACAGCGGTCTTCAAAAAGCTCGCGGCCCTCGGCGTTACCAATGAAATTCAGAGAAGCGTCCTGAGACAGCAGCTCATAAGTCTGCTTGATTAGGCCTGTGCCTTTACCCCGCTCCTCGCCCGTAGAAATCAGGGCGACTCTGGGCTTTTCAATGTCTAAGAGGCGCTCAGCAAACACCCCGGCCATGATGGCGTATTCGTGCAAATGTTGCGGCTTAGCCTGGATATTCGCGCCCACGTCACACAATACGAATGGACCATAAAACGAAGGGATGGTAACGGCAATCCCCGGCCTTTTCACCTGCGGCAAGGGCCTGAGCGTTAACTGGGCTACTGCCGCGAATGCCCCGGTGTTGCCGGCGCTAATCATGGCATCCGCTTCGCCTTCTTTACAAAGGGCAGCCATGCGAGCCATCGAGGATTTTTTATACTTGCGCAACGCCTCAACCGGCGCAGCAGCCATCGGAATAACTTCTTCTGTATGGATGATGGTAATGCGAGACCGATCAAAATCAGCGGCCTCAGAGGCGAGCGAAGACTCGATACACTTTTCGTCACCGACGAGTAGCACTTCAATATCGGAGTACTGGGACGCAGCTAAGGCCACGCCTTGGACAATAGCCTGAGGCGCAAAATCGCCTCCCATCGCGTCTACCGCGATGCGGACAGCCATTACCCTTCCTTCTTATCCGGAGATAATGTCAACTTGGCACTGACATAGCCACAAACTCCGCAAGCGGCGTGAGGTAGCTTTCGCTTCCCACAGTTGGGGCATGAACACAAATTGACAGCGCTAATCGCATGATGGGCACGACGAGTTCGCGTGCGACATTTGGATTTCTTTTGTACTGGAAGCATATCTACACCAAAATTTCAATATCAGCCAACAAAATAACGCACGACTGCAAAAAAGTGGACGCAAGACCACCAGCCATACACACAATCGCCGCCCACAATAAAAGCCAACGGCCATTCTGTCAAGCAAGGCCTGTTAAGGCCTCAATCCTGCCCCGAAATTCGACCGTCTCGATATACGCGGCGTCGTAGACTACTGGACGCCGTTTCATTGAGCAGCAATCGGCCTAAGAAAAAAAGATGCCAGGTTTTCTACAGAGCAAACCCGACACCTTTTTTCTTTTAATTTTAGGCTGGCTAGTGGGGGACACATTCCCTCACCGTGCTCCTACTGGATACACTGTGGCGATGATGGGTAACTGCACACACCATTGCAGCATATCTGAAAGCCGAATTGGCAACAGGTGGTGCCACAGCACGCGTTGTTGCAAGTCTGGCAATTATCCTCAGCGTCGCAGGTGTCGGTGGCTTCGTTACACACTTCACCGGCCCCGCATGGGTCGCCTGAAGACACGCATTGTTCGTTCAGTTCATCACAGCTCTCCGAGCCATCGCAGAACAGACCATTGTCCGTGCATGGCGGCGACATAGGGATACACTGGCCGCCGCTGCACTCTTCTGCACCATTGCAGTAGAAATTGTCGTCACAGGCTAGATCGTTGGCACAACACGTCAGTGGCGCACCCGATGGGCAGGTGAATGGATCGCCCAGGAAAGCAGCAACGGCCTCTTGGATGTCTTTGAAATCCACTTCCCCATCTAGTTCGCACGCAGAGAGAGCCGCAATATCGAATGGAAGTAGTATTTCAAATGTGTACGGCGGGATGGCTAAGAATGCGTTGTTTACTGCGCTGATATCTATGAAATCGGCGGCCCCATCGCCAAAGACGTCGCCGCGGATCCATGTCGTTGCGGTTGCCGGCGAGGAATAGGCCCCGTCCACACTGCTCTTGACTTCCACAGTGTACATCGTGCCCGGAACAATCATTTCTGAGGAAATGATAAGCGGCAACATAGCTCTGCCGCAGTTGGCCAACCACGCATCGACCGTATGGTAGTTGTCTTGTGTATTCGGATCATCCATTGGGGGGCCATCGCCCAACGTGCAATCGTCCTGTAGATACATGTCGATGCATCCTACGGTAGAGTCGTTGGACGTGATTCGGATTGCTATGGTGTCGCCTGGAGCGGAGGCCCATGGCGATATTGCCAAATACCGCGACCCCTCATTCCACGCGATGACCGACATCGAACCCACTGGAGCGACCATAGAGATTGCGACGCTGGCGGCGTTCATGTTCACGCCGTCACTCACGGTTAGAGTGCACACATAGGATCCTTCAGGCCCGGACATGGTCGTCGAGATGGCATTTGGGTCCGCAATCGTAACAGCCTGGGAGTCGCAGGACCAGATTGTCATAAGCGGGCTGGGGCCGTCACCATCGATTGCATAGCCAATCAAAGCCGTGAGACTGTCAGTATACGAAAACAGTGGTGACCATGCCTTAACAACAGGTGTCGCATTGGCGTCGGTTGCCTCGACGTGGCGCAAGCCACCTGGCCTAGTGACACCGCCTTGCTGTAGCAGGAATTGGCCTCCACCCGCGACGCTACCACCGAGTTCGACAAGTTTTGCAGTCAAGTCTGCTTTAAACGCAGACAGTTCTGTCGGCGATAGATATGGGAATGGGAAAGTACCCTGAGTTGATACGTCCAGGCCGTTCGTCCCGTTTACCACGTCATCGTGATACTTCATCAACCAATACGTCGGGGTCTTGTTCCATGCAGTGAGCAGCTGGCGTCGCGCGCCGTTATAAGTGCGCTGATCTTTCTCAAGATTGCAATTGCTGGGCGATGGATTGCAGTCGTATGGCTGCGGAATGTTTTCGAGCAGCAAATCGGCTTCGTCATACGAAAAGAAAAGGTCCTCGTTTGTGAGTTCTGTCGGAATATAATAGGGGTAACCATAGGACGTCGAAGTGGCGTAAAAGTCGTCAGAGTGGCGTAATCGAATTCCGGGTGCCTCGACCGGCGTACGGTTGACCGTCGGTAGATCGACGTTTGAATGTGTGCCGCCGCCCCAATTGCCGCGTCCATAGATAGCAGGAATATTGACCGCCCTTGCCGCAATCATGAAAGAAGGCGTCGTGGTCCAGCAGCCGTTGCGGGATGAATGGCTACGACCTCCTGGGGCTGCCTCAGTTCCCCACCAAGGATAGAAAATGTGGTCTAGCCAATCGCGAGGGTAGTCGAAAGATTCCAAGATGGCCTCACGAGTTCCGTGTTGGGTGTACGCCCGAAACCAATCGGCCAATGCGAACGCTGTATCAGATTGTGTTTCACGGATCATGCCGAAGGATTGTAGAAAGTGAAAGAGAACACGCGGATTCCACGAACACTCGATTCGAGGCGTGTAATAGCCAGTCCCATCTGGTAGCTCTCCAGTGAAAGATAGTAAGTTACGATAAGTTAAATGGAGTTCTCCAAGTTCGTCTGTACTTAGGTCTGATAGACTCCAGCTCACTCCGAATAGGTCAAACGCATTCACATCGAACCACAAGGTGTGAGCGGCATTGGCCATATATAGGTTTTGGGCATCCGGCTCCAAGACTCGGCCAACACACAAGGGTTCTCCGGCAACGCAGTCGATGTACGTCAAATCCGGCGGTCCGTAAATCGGAAGCTCTCTTCCCTGCTCCAGGAGTTGCAGATACCCGTCTAGGTGGTCCTTCCAAGCCACTGGCCAGTTTGCGTAATTTCGAGTGCCGTTGCTTGCGGTGTACCATATCAGCGCGGCGGAAACATCTGGATCGCCGAGAAGGGCTCCGTACTTGGCGGCGACATCTGAGAGTGAGACGTTGCGCATTTCTGCTTGAAATGAGTCATTCAGGGAATCGAGATCGCGCCACGATGGTGGTACGATCGTTACGCGGACCAATTGTGGGGGCGCAGGGATGACAATCGCCGTAGATGGAGTGATCGTTGTCATCGCCCCTACCGGTACGGATTGTATCTGTTCATTAGCCGTGCCAAGCAGGATTTCGTCCGCGTAGACTTCTATGGAAATCGGTAAGAGATTGGGCGTTGGTAGGTTGCCTGCGTTTCGCAAGACAAAAGAGATTTCATCGTTGCTGTTGAGGACCGCTTCAATAGCAAGGTCAAATCCCGTACGGACCGAAGTGGGGACATCGACCGACAGGAAGTTTGCTACCTCCACCCGTTCCTCGATTTCGTTGTCCGAGTCCACGAAGACAGCGATTCGTCGATGACGACCGTGCAGCCGTATCCCTGTAGAAACCTCTGTACTCATGCCGGCTGTTCGGAAATCCTGGTTTGGCATGTCTGTAGTGAGATCGATCTTCGCGGCCAGTATGTGATCGACGAAGACGGAAAGCATGCCTACCCCACCGGGAGCATCGTCCGGACCGACATTACCAATCTGCACATAGAGAGTGCCATCATACTCTAGACGAGTCTTATCAACCTTCAGATCGGGTAGCGCAACGACATGTGACGCGAAAATAGCTGAACACACACACACAGAAAGAGTAGAAAATTTCATTCTTTTGATCATGACGCTTCACCTTTACAATAATTGAAACTTCTCATGTAACACTACCCATCCCTTTGCGGCAGAATAGACGCAAAACGGATAGTAGAGTGAGCTGTTGTGTGGACAAACGAATAACGCCCAACACCTCCATTAACCGATAATACACATTGTATAGTGCAAAAGCAATCTTTTTTTTAAATGGCGTAATCAAGCGGGATAGCTATCGCTAGCCCATGCCATACGGCCGTGATTCATATTCTCTAACTCGATTTGCGCTTTTTGTTCTTTTTGTGTGAAGCATTCTTCTTGGTTTTGCTTTTGACTATTTCTACGATGCCATCCGAAGGGCACCATTTCGCCAAACTGCAATTCTCACAATCTGCTTTTCGCGCGGCACATACTTGTCTGCCGTGAAAAATCAGAGCGTGCGAGAGGTAAGTCCAATGTTTTTGGGGGACGATTTCCATCAGGTCGCGTTCGATTTTTACGGCGTCTTTCGTATCCTTACTTCGCCAGGTCATGGCTAATCGCGTGGCTAATCTGCCTACATGAGTATCTACGACGACGCCTTCGTTTTTGCCGAACGCTGTACCCATGACCACGTTGGCTGTCTTGCGGGCTACGCCGGGTAGGGTTATTAAATCTTCAATGGTCTCCGGAACTTTGCCGCCGTAATTATCAACGATAGCTTGCGATGTCCCTTGGATACTCTTGGCCTTCTGGCGAAAAAAACCTGATGCGTGAATGAGTTCTTCAATCTCCTCGCGCGGAGCAGCGGCTAAGGCCTTAGGTGTGCCGTGTTTGGCGAATAGGACCGGCGTGATTTTGTTGATTGTCTCGTCAGTTGATTGGGCGGAAAGAATCGTGGCGATCAATAATTGAAAAGGGCTTTTGTGATGTAAGGCGCAGTTGGCATCTGGGTAAAGCTTTTGCAACCCTTTAAGAATCAGCCCTGTTCTCTTTTTTCTATCCGAATCGCTCTCGTTTGTTGATATTTTACTCATGCAGAATACTTCTCATGCTCAGTTTTTAGTTACTTTTCGACGTGCGGCGACCCGCTCCATCGGACGTAGCCATCCTCGAAAACATCCTTTTTCCAAATAGGGGCGTCTTGCTTTATCGCGTCAATTAGCCAACGACAAGCATCGAAACACTCCGCACGATGGCCGGCTGTGACCCCTATATAAACAGCTATTTCACCTAGTGCGACCGGCCCAACCCGATGCACAATCACAACTTTTCGGAGCGACCATCGTTGGCGAGCCTCGTCAGCTAGCCGCCGCATCACATCCTTAGCCATGTCCGCGTAGGCTTCGTAATCGAGCCGTACAAGTTGGCCATGTTGTTCGTCTTTTTCTTCGCGTGTCATGCCAACAAACGTGACCTGTCCGCCGCACTTGGTGTCCCCGCCTAAACGCTTGTTCATGGCGTCAGCGCAAATAGTGGTATCCATCAAATCAACAACGACGTCTTGTGGCAGGCCGCCAGACACCGGTGGAATGAGCGCGATTTCATCGCCGTCGCTGATAGCTGTACCATCGAGTGCGTAGTTGTTATTGATTGCAAACCGAACAGCCTTGAGTTTACCCTGCAATGATGGGCACTGCGATTCAAGCTGTGAACGCATTTCAGAAACCGTTGCGCCATCGGGGATTTCTAACGTCATCTCATCCCGCTGTGCGAGTTCTCGGCTTGGCCCTAAAAATATAACGCGAATGTGCATGATAGAAATCTTTGGTCGTTACCGTAAGAATGATTTTCCCAATAATCTTCTGATTGTAGCTAATTGCCCTGCGTGGAAACCTTCGTGTCTGGCACAGTGGCAAATGGCCCCGGCGACGTCTGAGTAATACGGATGAGGCTTACCTGCTGCTCCCGCGCACGGCTTGGCCAAGGCTTCGTCATTCATCCCTCGAATCGCGGCCAACGTTTTGACGTGCAGGTCTGTCATGACATTTAGCACGTCCTCAACTGATGGATAGTCGTACTCATCGGCTGATTTCACTGGTGCGCCGACAGGGAAGTGAGCTATAAAAGAGGCGTCGAGAATCTGATTGCCAAGGCATCGGTCGTGAATAATCGCATGCTCAGACGCGGCTAAGTGGCCGCATAACCAAAGCGGGTGGGCCAAGCCTGGCGCGGGCTGATGATGCCAATCATGGCCGCTTAGGTCCGCAATTAGTCTGAGCGTCCAAATTCTCGATCCATCTACCAAATCAGCTAACAGCTGCGATGTCTTCATGTTTCCGACTCCTTCTTGTGTTTGATTAGTCGTGCTGTCACTCTACTCGATAGTCAACGTCGGCGCGGCTACTTGTAACTGGCTCTTAATACTCACCTGACCAGCCGTGTTAGCCACAACTCGGTCCAAGGCCTGTTTCACATAGTCCGGCGTGCCGGTGAAAATTTTCTCGGGCTGACCTTTGTCGCCATTGATGCGAATGTCAATATTGAGCGGAATGTCTCCCAGGAATGGCACGCCTAATTCTTCGGCAGCGTGTTTCGCCCCGCCATGATCGAAAAGTTCATCACGGTGGCCACAACTCGGGCAGAGGTAATAGCTCATGTTTTCGATAATGCCCAAACAGCTTACGTTAAGTTGTTCGTACATTTTTACTGCCCGGCGAGCATCTATCAAAGCCACATCCTGCGGGGTGCAAACAACTACTGCTCCGGTCATAGGAATCGACTGAGCCAGGGTTAACGGGACATCGCCCGTGCCCGGTGGTAAATCGACGATGAGATAATCCAACTCGCCCCAATCAACTTGTTCGAGAAATTGTTTCACCACGCCATGAACCATAGGCCCGCGCCAAATCAGCGGCTTATCTGGATCAACCATGAATCCGATGCTCATGATTTTGACCCCGCCGGCATCGAGGGGAAGAATTTTCTCACCTTTAACTTCGGGTTTCGCGCCTTCCAGCCCGACCATCATGGGGATGCTTGGGCCATACACGTCCGCATCCATCAGACCGACCTTCGCCCCGGCTCGGTGCAGGCCATAAGCCAAGAGGACGGAAGCCGTGCTTTTCCCTACGCCCCCCTTCCCCGCGCCGACCGCCACGATATTTTTCACGCCAGGCAACTGGGCAGCCGATGACGCTCGACTCGATCGAACCTGAGCGCTCCACTCGATTTGAACATCTTGAACCCCGTCGATACGTTTCACAGCCTCGGCTACGTCGCCCTTGATTTTATCTTTCAGCGGACATGCGGGAGTGGTCAGTTCGATGTGAACCTTTACGGTTGCCCCATCGACGGACACTTCTTTCACCATGCCCAGTGTGACAAGGTCTTTATGTAGCTCCGGGTCGTTGACGGTTTTAAGTTGTTCTAGAACTTGTTCCTGCGTGGCAATAGCCATTAAATTTTATCTCCGTAAATATATTGCACCAAAATGGTGCAGCAGTTCATGCGTCTAAAAGGACTAGCTGCGGGCTTCAAACCGCGCGGGGTATAGCTTTTCGGAGCGCCGATTTCGTTTCGAGTCCGCGCAGGCTGAAGCCTGCGGCTCGGTAGTCGCTTCGCTCGCAGTCTTACAAAGTAAATATAGTGACAATCCTTGTCCTCTACCAGTCGTGTTGATGGTTGAATTGTTTAGAATATTTAACTTTGTGAACATGTGATTACCGCGCTCGCCCTCATCGCCATGCTCGGTTACATTTAGTTTGATATATGCAGATGCAAGGGTCGGGAAATCCCGATGCCAAGCTACTTTCGTACCCATGTTTGGAGTCGTTCGCGATGACTGCCACATCACCCCATGCAAAGACTCGCGCGCTCACCTGGCGTGTCGCCGGCCTATGGATGGTCGTGCTGGCCATAGGCCTTGCTGTGCTGGGCGTCGTGCTTTCTTACCGACATGCCCAATCTCTCATGAGCATTCTCATGGTTCAAGTGGAGGACCGAGCCACCTATATTGCGAACCACGCACGGGGCTCCTTTAATCATCAATTGTCAAATGCGTTGGAGTCTGCATCCGGTTACGTCAGGAGCCAGGACGCGATGGACTGGCAGCCTCCCAAAGATTGGCCCGCTTGGGTAGACGGCATTTACACCTGGGATGGAAGCGATCTTGTGAACATCGTTCCAGCGGATTTTGCCCCGCCTAAGCTTGAGGAATTGATGGTGTCAAGATTCGCCGTCCGCCCATTTGAAAGTCCGGCAGAAATCACGCCACAAGGAACGGAGCTTTTATACGACACGCTCGCAGGAACCAATATCGTTCTTGCGTACCACCGTACAGTTGGTGCGAACGACCAACAATTAGCCGTTGTGGTTCGAATCTTGTTGCCCTTTCTTAGAACAGATTTAATTGAGCCTTTGATATCTCCCGCTACAGGATTGATGCTTGTGCGAAGTGACGGGGTAGCGACGCGATGGTCCCAGCAGCTTCTTAGCGCGATGAAGTTTTGGACGATTAAGCCGACACCGAAATATGTTAAAGAACTGCGTCGAACGGTATATGGCCAAACCATTTTCGATTTAGGCTTGACGGGGTTCGCGCTCGTGACACTGCTCGTAGCCATGTGGATTCTTGTGCGACTCGCCCGGAAAGAATTAGACCTCGCCCAGATGAAATCCGATTTTGTTGCAGACGTTTCTCACGAATTAAAAACGCCACTCGCGGTCATTCGCATGTATAGTGAGACGTTGCAGTCTGGCCGAATCACGACGGATGAAAAACGTCAGGACTACTATGACATCATAACAAGAGAAAGCACCAGGCTGACAAACCTTATCAATAACATTCTCGATTTCGCGCGCATCGAGTCCGGCAAGCAGGTGTATGAATTTCTTCCCATCAACATTGGCGAAGTAGCCCGCGAGACTTATGCCGCCTATGGAGAACAGCTTGAGCGTGCAAAATTTGAGCATCGCCTTGAGATAGAAGAGCATCTGCCCCTCGTCCTAGCTGACCGGGATGCCCTGACGCAGGTGTTGATAAACCTAATTAGCAACGCTGTGAAATATAGCACCGATGAGCGGTATCTTCTCATCGAACTAACGACCGAAGTCCGACGTGGCCAGCATGGCGTGCTAATTGCCATGCACGACCACGGGATAGGCATTCGCCCGGAAGACCGAGCCAAGCTCATGGAAGGCTTTTTCAGGGCTTCCGACAGTCGCGTCAGACGCCAACGAGGCACCGGACTAGGCCTAGCCCTGGTCAAACAGATTGTGGATGCCCACCAGGGCATTCTTGATGTAGAATCTCGTCTGGTAAAAGGTAGTACGTTCAGGATATTTCTGCCCCAGACCGACGATGAGCCTTCAGATAACGAAATGTCAGATCACGGCGACGAAAACCAACAGCAAAGCACAGACTTTGACTCATAATTAAGCTACAATGTATCGAATAGTAATGACCTGGGACGAGCGGAGATCATAATTATGTCAACAAGAATTCTAATAGCCGATGACGAAGCAGATATTGTAGCCGGCCTGCGTGATAATCTGGAGTTTGAAAATTATCAGGTATTGGTCGCTGAAGATGGCGAAGCGGCACTGGCGGCGGCGCTTTCTGAAAGCCCGGACCTTATCTTGCTCGACATTATGATGCCCAAGTTGGATGGGCTGGAAGCCTGCCGCCGTATCAGACAAGCTGGACATACCATGCCCATTCTTATGTTGACGGCGAAAAGCCAGGAAATTGACATCGTTCGCGGGCTTGAAGTTGGGGCCGATGATTATATCACTAAGCCATTCAGCGTCCGGGAATTGCTCGCTAGAATCAAGGCTGCCTTGCGCCGAACTGATGCTGGCAAAGGGCTATCTCGCATCCTCACTATTGGTGCTGCTACGGTTGATCTTGTCAAAGGTAAAGTTGAAAATGGTGACGCGGTACACAATCTTGGCCATTTCGAGCTGGAAATTCTGAAGCTTCTGGTTGAAAAAGCAGAGAAGCCAGTAGAGCGAAATCGTCTGCTGGATGTCATTTGGGGGCTGGAAGGTTTCCCGGCGACCCGCACGGTGGATAATCATATCGTGAGCCTGCGTAGAAAAATCGAGCCTGACCCCAAACAGCCCAGGCATATTGTAACAGTACATAGTATTGGCTATAAATTTGTGCCTTAAAAGTTCTCAATTACCCACTTGAAGTGTAAGCGGTAAACATTGTTCGGCTGGGAAGCATTCATTCCGAGTCCTATATGAATGTATGCTCGGAGAGTCTGTAGCGTAAAGACTATGCGTTCATGCATATTGACTTGTAACGACTACAAAAAAACACATAAAAATCTGCATTGCGTGAAATACCCAAGCGAGTTTCAAGACTATATACATTGAGTGGCTGTAGAATTTGCAAACGACTTTTTTGGGGTGTCTGAACTAAGCTTTGTGGCGTACGGAATTATTTTTCAAGTATTTTGAAACACTTGGTACGTTTTTTGCGTCTTACAGAGTGTGGAGACACTGAGCTTTCAGGCTATCCATATACATCCTTCGCCGGGGTGACGCGCCGGCAAGTGATTGCAGGACGGGGCACTTGCTGTCCCGTCCTGCATCCCTCCTATTTTTGTCAGAAAACGTCCTATATATTTAGGGTGCTGGTTGTGTCATGGCTTCTGGCGGTTTCCGGTTGCGGTCTGCGGACAGCAATCTCGTGACCCGTTGCTGAATCATTTCAGGCCTTAACTTGCGAGCCTCCTCCAGTCTCGTAGCTAAATCACTCATTCTCGCCTGAAGATGGGAAATTTCTAATTGACGCAACTGCAACTGTATATCAAACGCCTGCGTAGCAAGCTCGTCGATGTCCTTGCGTAATTTTACTTGATCCAGGTCATCCTGGCTTTTTCTATATAAATTCGCTTTATGTCGCATTTGCATATCCAGTTTTCGTTCCTGAATGTGAAGCTTAGCTCGTTCTGGATCAACTTTCATCATTTCCATAACACGGCGCACTTCCGGTATGACACGACGTATCCGGCGCTTAAAGGCTTCGGGATTGCGCTCTCTTAATTTTTTTAGTTCCTCCGACATGCGCGGAAAATGCTTTCGTAGAAATTTGATGATTTCTTTCCGCTGCGTTTTTCCAAGCTCTTGCCAGTTTTTGGTTTTTGGCCCGTGAGGGCCTGGCGGGCCGTCGAGATCTTCATGTGGTGGACGTCCTTCCATATTGCGTTGCCTGCCCCGCATGTTTGGACGCTGGCCATTTCGCCTTTCCCCCATTCTCGGAGGCCTTTGACGCGGTTGCCCTTCTTGTGGTTGTCGCCAAACCTGACGTGAGTCTCGATTGGCCGGTTTTTCATTGCGCCGTCCAGTTTGCGCGAATGTTGTTTCCGCAAACATGCTCGTCGCAAAAAAAACGCAGACGATAGCAGTTATGCCTTGGTGTCTAATCCTGCTGCCCCTTAAAGTAAATGTCATATGCCTGACTCCGCGCCCGCGCCTCGATTACGTGATTTCTCTTGCAATCCTGAACTGTTTTCATCTATTTCGTCATAATCTGTAGCTTGTGATGACCAGTCATCCGATAGCCAGGGGTTATCTAATGCGACCAGCGAATTAGCAAAACTGTTCAGCTCGCCATCAATATCTGACATTTCCGTTCCAAAAGTATCCGTCGAATAAGCTTCGAACGCCGTAAGCCAAATCGTCGAATCGTCTTCTATCGCTTTCTCAACCATCGGCGGCATAGAAACCAACAACGCAACCGCCGCAGCGACTACCCCCCCTACCCACATTGGCCAACCCAATAGACGACGGCGTTTTTTTTGCGCCTGCTCAGCTTGTTCGTGCATAACTTCCCGTCTCACGCTATCCCGCAAGGCCCGCCTCAAATCGTTCGTAGCCGTTTGTAAATCTTCATTTTCCAACTGCCCCCGTAGCCATTGCTCCTGAATTTCGATACGCATGCGCAGCTTGATGAAGTCGGTGTTAGGCTCTTCGTTATCGAGCAATTGCTCGTTAAGCCAGGATTCCTCGGGTGCAAAGCCAGAATTTTCTTGATTGTCGTGGCTCATGTTCCTGACTCCATCATCTGGCGAAGTTTTTTCAGCCCTCGGTGCGCCCTTGCTAACGCAGTACCTATCGGCGTTTCCATCATCTGAGAAATTTCCGAGTATTCTAGTTGGCCATAATGTCGCAATAGGACAACGGTTCGTTCGTCTGTAGAAAGTTTCATCAGGCATACTTGCAGGTTAGCTAACGATTCAGTCATAGCTAGGGCATCTTGAGGCCCATGTTCCTGGCTTAGCCCGGAAACCAATCTGACTTCTACGACATCTTGCCCTTGAGCTTCATTCGTTTCATCCAAAGAGACAATCGGCTGTCGCTGAAGTTTTCGTATGCGGTCTCGATTCAGATTAGCCGCGATTCTAAAGAGCCAGGACTCGAATCTTCCCTTTTCATCGTATTGCGGAATCATGCGCACCACCCGAACAAAAACTTCTTGAACTAAATCTTCGACGCCTTCGCGTGCGCCAATCATCCGATGGAAAAAACCGAATAATCTCCCCGCGTATTGGTCGACAATGGCGTCGAGGGCTTCAGGTTCCTGACGCTTCGCCCGCGCAATCAACGCAGCCCAAGAAGCATCGACATTTGTGTTCAACATAGCCATGATGACTTCATCGTACTACACATTTAGCCGGTGCAAGACGCGATTTGCAAGTATTCCTCTTGGCTCCCATTCGCCAATCATTTTCTACCAGGAGGGCTACCTTGCGAAATCGCGTCTTGACCAGCGTTTACCGCACCAACATACTAGGGTTCACAAGATTCAAACAGGCAATCGTCGAAAGCCTGGTGTATTTCACGGCGGCACTGTTCTCCGGCGACAGTCGTTTGGCATTCGGCTAGCAACACGTCGGCTTCTGTTCGGCATACCGCTTCACAGGCTTCGGGCATGTCGCAAGTATCTCGCACACATCGACCCAGGAACCATGCGCCTCGATGACGACAGTGGAGGTCTTCGTTTTCATTGTTCTCACACGCTCGGATAATGTGTCCGCCGGCGATTCGGCAAAAATCTTCACAAACTGGTAGCTCGTCACATTCCTGTTCGACACACGTCATGCCGGCTTCCTTGGCTTCCCCTGCACATGTCTCCTCGACGCCACCCTCTTCGATACATGCGTCAAATAATTCTTTACTTTGCGACTTACAAATTTCCGCACACGGAGGCAGTTGGCCACATCTCTGAGAGAGGCATCGCAACCCGATGGCGTGCGCTCGTTTGGTACATAATTCCTGGTCCCCTTCTTCTTTCATGCATCGTTGGAAAGCCTTCGCGCCTCGGCCCTTGCAGACTTTTTGACAGCTAGCACCACCGTCACAGGCCCGACTGCAGGCTCGAAGCCCAGGTCGAAACCTTGAGGCACATTCTCGCCTGTCGCCACCATTATCTACACAGGTCTGGACCAATTCTCGAAACCCATTCAAGCATTGTCTGAGACAAGGATTGCCTCTGTCTCCCCTAGGCTTTCCGCCGGGCTGGGCCAAGGTCAGGCTAGCCATGCTTGCTGCCATTATGATCGTCATTGTAATTTTCATCGCTCATTCTCCTATGTATCGGCCCCCACCGGTGGACAAACGCCCATGAAACCGGCCTCACCATCAGGCTAAACGACGAGGCGAGACGCTTATTGCCAACACCCTAAAAATTACTTTTCAATGGCATTATCCAGTTATCGGTCCTGAGTCTCGGAATAAAGCACATAGCAGAATCATGGCGTGGACGAGGCGGCTAGTGTTCATAGGCGAGACACAATTAAAGTCGCAGGTTATTTTTGTGACTCAAGGTGTCATTATTAGTCTGGTTGACTATCTCGGGCGGTGACTGCGATGCGATTATGCCTTATCATGCAACAGGTGACTGAGACATGCGCAGCCTGCGTGTCGGTCAATTTGTGAAATTAACCTGCATGTTCACCGGAGAAAGCCTTTGGGTACAACGCCTTTGCCATTATTACCGATTTGGTCAGAGATGGAGCCGCCATCTCGCAGGGTGAAGTACGTCCGCGACCCGGATAAGGTGACACAAATCCCGGAATCCGAAAAGGCTATACTGAAACGCGTGGCTGAGAAGTATGTGTTTCGGGCCAACGATTATTACCTGGAGTTGATCGACTGGAACGACCCCCACGACCCCATTAAACAGCTAATCATTCCGCGCGAGGAAGAGCTAACGGACTGGGGGAAACTGGACGCGAGCAACGAGGAATCTGTAACGGTTTCTCATGGCGTACAACATAAATATGCGGACACTGCCCTGCTGCTGTGCAATGAGGTTTGTGGCGCGTATTGTCGATACTGCTTTCGTAAACGCTTGTTTATGGAAGGCAACGACGAAGTTAGTAACGACGTTTCCGACGGTCTGAATTATATAGCTAGTCATCCGAGCATTACGAATGTGTTGCTTACCGGTGGCGACCCACTACTCATGAGTACGCGAAGATTGTCTGAGATTATTTCAGCGCTGCGCGATATTGACCATGTAAAAATTATTCGCATCGGCTCTAAAATGCCAGCGTTTGATCCTTGGCGATTGACGAAGGATCAAGAACTTCAAGCCGTGCTGCGGAAATACTCCACACCGACGAAGCGCATCTACTTAATGGCTCACTTTGATCATCCTCGTGAGTTGACCGATGCCGCGATTGCCGGGATTAACTGCTTTATTCGCAATGGCGTAATCTGCGTGAATCAATGCCCTATCATTCGTGGGGTTAATGACGACTCGGAAGTTCTCGCTGACATGTACGCGACACTTTCTCATATTGGCTGCACACCGTACTACTTGTTCCAAGGTAGGCCAACTGCGGGGAATGAGCCATATGAGGTTCCGCTCGTGCGTAGTTGGGAGATTTTTACCGAAGCGATTCGTCGTGGTTCGGGCTTGGCTCGTCGTGTACGCTTTGTGATGTCCCACGAAACGGGCAAAGTAGAAGTCTTAGCTGTGGATGAACACCACATTTTTCTTCGGTATCACCGCGCGAAAAACCCGGCTGATTGCGGGCGGTTTATTATTTGTAAGCGTGATGATGAGGCTTATTGGCTGGACGATCTGGAATCGATTGACGGACTAGGCTCGCTACCGCTAACGACTGATATTCATGCAAATGATGAGTAGCTTTTTCCTTGAAGGCCGCGTGGGAACGCTATGTCGAGATCGACTGCTTTCTCATTGTTGATGGTCGGCCAAGCTGTTTGTTAGTACGCAGGGTATCAATTTCTCGACCATTTCTTTAACGATGTGACTTCTGACCGGCTTTGAAATATAGTCGTTCATGCCTGCTTTTAGGCATGTTTCGCGGTCGCCTTTCATGGCGTTCGCAGTCATTGCGACAATTGGCAGATCGTTCCATCGGCCATCATCGCGGATGCGCTTGGTCGCTTGCAGTCCATCCATGACAGGCATTTGCATGTCCATGAAAATGAGATCGAATGTTTCGTACTCTAAAATGTCGAGCGCCACTTGGCCATCTTCCGCTTCAACCGTGGTGTGTCCGAGCTTATTGAGAATACCGCAAGCGACCCTACGGTTCACTACGTTGTCTTCCACGATAAGTATTTTAGCCACGAAGCTGCGGCAATTTTCTGCGTCTACTGGCTCGTCTTTTGAGGGTTTCTTGCCAAAGGATATGGCTTCATCAGGTTCTACCAAAGCGTTTATCAGCGCTCTTTTGAGAATAGATCGTTTAACCGGTTTCATAAGGAAAGCCGCGACGTTGGCGGCCGGGTCTTTCTCTACCAAGTTTTTCACTTCCACTGAACTAAGGAATATGACTTGTGGTTGGCCATGGGCAACATCGCTGCGTATTAGTTTTTCGACTTCAACGCCATCCACCTCAGGCATACAGGCATCTAACAGCACTATGTCGATCGGATGATGATCTGCGTTGGCCGCGCGTAACGCTTCTAACGCCTCTTCTCCACCAAGAGCTAGGACCGGTTGAAATCCCCACGTCTGGAGCATTATGTCGAGTACGCGTCGATTTGTAGCGTTGTCGTCCACGACCAAGATGCGTTTGTGAGAGATGTTTTTCAACAAGCCGGTGCGCGGAACGGATTCAGTAGCCTTGGGCGGAACACCTTTGGCTATGGAGATGCGAAAGCTAAATGTGCTACCCTTTCCAGGCTGGCTATTGACCCATATTTTCCCGTTCATGGATTCTACGATTCGCTGGGAAATGGTTAGCCCCAGGCCGGTTCCGCCAAATTTGCGAGTGGTTGCGCCATCTGCCTGCGAGAAGCTCTCGAATATGGCTGCCTGGCGGTCGGCCGGAATGCCAATTCCTGTGTCAGACACCGAGAAAAGTAATGTTGTGTTGTTACTGTCATTTGTTTCGGCTTGTACGGCTATTACAATCTCACCGCTCTGTGTGAATTTTACAGCGTTGCCTACGAGATTTATAAGCACCTGTCGTAATCGAACAGGGTCGCCGCTTAGGTATTGAGGTACGTTGGGTTGTACGTCGTAAATAAGCTCCAAACCTTTTTCCTGTACACGGTGAGAGATGACATCACCGACGCTTTCAACGGTATCCAGCAGCGAGAAATCAATCGTCTCCAATTCTAATTTGCCAGCCTCAATTTTCGATAAGTCGAGTATGTCATTTAACAGACCAAGCAATGCGCTGGAGCAATCCAGCACTGTACTCAGATAATCACGCTGCGTTTCTGATAATTCACTATCAAGGGCTAATTCTGTCATGCCCACGATGCCGTTCATCGGGGTACGAATTTCATGGCTCATGTTAGCCAGGAATTCACTTTTGGCGCGTGTCGCTGCTACCGCTTCGATTCTAGCATGTTGCAAGTGTTTATTGGCGTCAATCAAATTCTCTTGTTGCGTGACAAGTTCCGCCGTTCGCTCGCGGACATGGTTTTCGAGGTTGAGATTCCTATCGATAAGCGCTTTCTTATTGCGCCCCACGAGATATGTCACTGTGATAAGCCCGATCGCTAAAACCCATACACCCAGACAGGCCACAATTGCGGTGTCCTGAGCATTGGTTACATCCGGTCGATTCCAATAGGTTGAATTGGGGACACCTGTCCAGAGAAGCCAGGTCGAACCAGCATCTTGTATGCCCAAATTTAGCGTCTCAGAATATAGGAGGCTTGGGTCAGGCTGGCCCGCTGTTGCATAGGAGGGAGAATATTCTGATTGGCCCGTCGTATGCGAATTGATGTTGTAGTTGTACGCGGTATTAGCTATTGCATAATTGCCGGTAGGCAGCAGGTCACTAAGCGCATGGGTTAAGATGATACCGCTAATGCAGCCTTTTAGTTTGTCATCGGGGCCAAAAAAAGGAACAGAATATAAAAGCCCTGCCCGGTCCTTGTCGTCCGGCTTACTCACGGAATACCGGCTATTGTCGCAGGTCACGACTTCCTCGCCACCAATCGCGGGATGATCAAGCCCGTGAATGGACTGCATAGTCGGCGTGTTCTCTCGCATCCAGGCTAACTGCTTTTTCATTAAGCGGTATTCATAGATTTCAATTTCTTCAAGCTCTTCCTCGTCTTCGCTTTCCTCTGAATCATCTGTATCCGCCGTTCGGCCAACAATTAGTTCATCAAACGTCGTAATGGGTTCTTGCAACTTTCCAGTATGCTCATCTATTTCGTCAGGCTCCATGTCAACTGGCACGATATAAACCTCTGACATTGCGACGTTGCTGGCGAGATTATTGTAAATCTCTTGGACTGTGAGTCTGGCGTTTTCATCGAAAGTATTTTCGATGGAATCTGAATCATGGCTTGATGGATAACGGGCTATGCCACGCACGCCGGGAAGTCTGGCGATAGTGCGCAGTCCTTGATACATATCTCTTAACGAGGTTTCTATATCATGACCAACTAATGACGCAGCATTGTGTTGCTCATAACGGTAGCTTTCGAGCGCGGCTCGGAGGTCTCGGCGATACTTCCACTGAACCACAACCGACAGGCTGATGACAGCTACAAAAATGACTATATATATTGCTCGATTTTTCATAATCGTTCGTTTGCAATCAAACAGGCCATGTACATGATGCTGAGCGAATCATATGCCCAAACTTTGATTGGGGTACGTCACCTACAAATCGACTTTCTGCCATCAGGTGCAAACTTCCAGCGAAACCGGTGATGAATTTACCGGCCCGTAAGGAATCACCTTATAGAACTATCGGACAATCCGTTGGGCAGTTTGGCTTATGGTTATGATTACAGGTGTGTCATCAGGGTCCGAGAAAATCAAACAGGATTTCTACATGTGCAGTATATTATAGGGCGACAGGCTATAAGCTTATCGCCGAAAGTGAGGAGACTTATTAGCCATGACCGCTTTGCGCCTTGGCTGAGTGGAGGTATCGGGGAGAGCCGTCGTATCAGGTAAAGAGGGTATAGCAGGCACGCCGCCCGCGCGGAGGACTAACAGGGCAGCAAACGCATCTACAGCCTGGTTAATCTGCGTGACAATGAGGTCTACGGCCTGTACGAATAAATCGGTCCTTATGGAGCCGGGGCGCGAGGTGGCAGTAATTTGGACTGGTCGTCCGAACTCCTGAGCGCGGAAAACGCCACCATTCACCATCTCGCCAGGACGCTGCCCTCTGCTAATGGATAGCTGAGCGAATGCAGATGTTGTCCCGAAACATAATGACATGGCTGCGATAGCAAGAATCGTATGTCGAATTCGCATCATAAACCAACTTTCATGCCGCAGGGTAAATCATTCAAGGCCATGTTTTGTACCGACGACCACGACGCCGGTTTCACTATAGCTACCTCGTATGTATTGTATTTCGGCTAGAATGTCGCCTCCACACAAGAAAAGAGTGCCTAATCCGCGAAAACACTCCTAAGAGGCGTCATTTGCTCCCGATTCCTCGCCCGGCTCTTCGTTTGCAGTCTCATCGCTATCGCCGTTTTCCTGCAACATGCGGGCGATGGCTACGACCGAATCTTCTTTCTTGAGGCTGATGAGGCGAACGCCTTGGGTGGCCCGACCGATTTCACGCAATACGCTGAGGTCGGTTCGGAGCATCATGCCCTTTTTGGTGACTAGCATCAGTTCATAACCGTCGTCCACCGCAGCGATGGCTACCACTTGCCCGTTGCGTTCGGTTGTCTTGATATTGATGACGCCTTTACCGCCGCGACGGGTTTTTCGGTATTCTTCGATTTTGGTTCGCTTGCCGTAACCTAATTCGCATACGGTTAGCACGGATGAGCCTGGGTCGATAGCGACCATCGAAACGACTTTGTCTTTTTCTGCGAGTGACATGCCACGGACACCTCGTGCGGTTCGTCCCATCGCCCGGACGTCATTTTCGTCGAAGCGGATAGCCATGCCTCCGCTTGAGCCTAGAACGATTTCGTTTTCACCCGTCGTCCGCCTTACGTTGATAAGTTCGTCACCCTCATCAAGCGTGATAGCCATGATGCCGTTGGCACGGGGTCGAGAGAAGGCAGCCATCGGTGTCTTTTTCACCGTGCCATTCGCCGTGGCGAAGAAGACGAAAGATTCTTCAAACGCTTTGACGGGAAGCACCGCTCGATGCTGTTCGCCTTCTTTCATTTGTAGAACATTAGCTAGCGAGCGACCACGCGCGGTTCGGCCCATGGCAGGCAAGTCGAACACCCTCATCCAGTACACCCGGCCATGACTGGTGAAGACGAGTAAATAATCATGCGTGGAAACCGCGAACAGATATTCGAGGAAATCGCCCTCTTTAGTCGTCCCGCCGCGAACTCCCTTACCACCTCGGCCTTGGGTTCGGTAGGTGTCCATGTCCGTGCGTTTGATATAACCCTCGCGGGAAATGGTTACGACGACCTGCTCGTCTGGAATAAGTTCTTCGATGCTGAAATCTGTAGTGGCTTCGACGATCTCCGTTCGGCGCTTGGTGCCGAATTTTTGTTTCATCTCGTATAGGTCTTCTCGGATGATGTCGAAAATCATGTTTTCATCACGAAGAATAGCCTCATACCCATCAATTTCCTCTGAAAGTTTGGTATACTCTGCGGCGAGTTTTTCAATTTCCAGCCCGGTCAACCTCTGCAATTGCATGGTCAAAATAGCGTTGGCCTGCACGGTAGTGAGGTGGTTATCCACGCCAGCGAAACGGTCCTTGAAATTCTGTGGGAGCAGTTTCAATAGCGTATCGGATTCCGAAAGTCGCAGGGTGCGGGCAACCAACGAAGCACGGGCGGCGGCAGGGTCTGGCGATTTTTTGATTAGCTCTATGATTTCGTCAATGTCACCAATGGCTAGGATTAAGCCTTCCAGAATATGTGCCCGTTGCTTAGCTCGGCGTAATAGGAAATTCGTGCGGCGCCGAATGACAATTTTACGATGATCGACATACAGGCTTAGCATTTCCTTGATCGAAAGCGTTTTTGGCTGGCGGTTTACCAAGGCGATGTTCATGATGTGATAGTTCGATTGAAGCGGCGTGTACTCGAAGAGCTGATTCATAATCACATCTTCGTTGGCGTCGCGCTTAAGGTCTATTTCAATGCGAACTTCTTGCTTTCGATCGGAAGCGTCGTTGACCGCGGCTACGTCTTTGATCATGCCCGACTTCACAGCCGTAGCTATTTTTTCGGTAATCGTGCAGCGCAATACGGTATAGGGTAGCTCGGTGACTATGATGGTTTTTCGACCGGTGCGTCCCTCTTCTACATGGCATCTACCGCGCATTGTGATGGAGCCTCGGCCTGTAGAATAAGCGTCGACAATGCCGCGTCGTCCGCAAATTTGACCACCCGTCGGGAAATCCGGTCCGGGCAATACAGCCATGATGTCTTGAAGCGTGAGTTCGGGGTTGTCCAACAGAGCAAGAATCGCATCGCACACTTCAGAGACATTATGCGGCGCGAGATTGGTAGCCATCCCAACGGCAATGCCGGTCGCGCCGTTGACCAAAAGATTTGGAAATTTGCCCGGTAACACCGTTGGCTCTTGGCGCGAGTTATCGTAGTTGGGTACGAAATCTACGGTGTCGTATTCAATGTCGTCCATGAGTGCGACGCTAGCTGCGTGCATACGGGCTTCGGTATATCGCATCGCAGCGGGCGGGTCGCCGTCTATGGAGCCAAAGTTTCCCTGTCCATCAATAAGCGGCTGACTCAGGTTCCAGTGTTGAGCTAATCGAACCAGCGTAGGATAGATGACGGCGTCACCGTGTGGATGATAGTTACCGCTGGTGTCACCACTAATTTTAGAGCATTTTTTTGTTTGTGCGCGCGGACCTAAGTTAAGGTCGTTCATAGCTACGAGGATACGCCGCTGCGAAGGTTTCAAGCCATCACGCACATCTGGAAGCGCGCGAGACATGATGACGCTCATGGAATATGTGAGGTAAGAATCCTGCATCTCGTCGATGAGAGGATGGTCAATTATGCGTTCGAGTGGAGCAGAAGATTCCGGTGCCTGAGTCATGGATAGTCCTTACAACCTAACTGGCGAACTCATCCTGAATTCGCGATATATACAAGCAGACATTTTAAGCGAAACCGTAGTATTTTCAATGTTTCATTGCCAATTCTCTTGGTCATTTTTGGTACTGTGCAGAGTGGGTGTGAGATGTTAAAATGTCGAGGCCTCAGAGCGGGCTGGTCTGCACATCGCGACTGGAGCCTCCCATAGCATATTTGACTGCAGGGCAATTGAGAGACTCCTATTGGCGGCTAAAAAAACCAAGCCATCTCCCATTCTTATCACAGAAGCCCAGCCGTTAAGCGAAGCTTGTGCGCGATGCCGCGACGCTGGAATAATAGGCTTTGATACTGAATTCGTGATGGAAGACCGGTACATGCCTGAGGTCTGTCTCATTCAAATAGCTATTGCTGATGCGGTGTTTATTGTGGACCCGCTCGCCGACCTGGATGTCACTGAAATTTGGGATATTGTAGCAGATAAAGATATCACAACTATTGTCCACGCGGGCTACGAAGATATGGCTTTGTGCGCTCAACACCTAGGCCAACCCCCTGCGGCGGTTTTTGACACGCAGATTGCAGCCGGTTTGTGCGACCTCGACTATCCGCTGAGTTTATTACGCCTGGTTCACACGAGTCTTGGCGTGAAGCTCAACAAATCCAAAACGTTGACCGATTGGCGGCGGCGTCCCTTAGCGGAAGCTCAGATTCATTATGGCGCGGAAGACGTGAACTATCTTTTGAGCGTCCACGCAAAACTTCAATCCTATTTGAAAAAAAATAAACGGTTGAGTTGGGCGGAAGAAGAGTTCGCCAAATTTTCCGACATGAAAACTTACCAAAAAAACGACGAACAAAAGTTTTCGAAAATTAAGGGTGGTGGCTCTCTACGCGGGCATTCACTCATGGTGTTACACGATTTATGCGCCTGGCGAGATGCCTTTGCCGAGCGGGTTAATCGGCCTGCGCGAACGGTATTGCGAGACCATCTGCTGGTTGAAATTGCCAAACATCAACTATCAAACCCTACGGAAATTTCCGAACTTCGTGGCAATAATCTTAGCCGGCGCGATGTCAAAGAATTAGCTGCTGTGGTCGCAACAGCCCTGGAAAAAACGCCGCCCAAACAGCCAGCTCGGCTTCACCGTGACATTGAAACGCCGAAAGAGGCGGCTATTGTTGCACTTACGCAGGCGGCTATCCGAAGCTATTGCCTAGAGAATGGACTGGCCTACGGGCTAGTTGCTACACAGAAAACTATTCGGCAACTCGTTCATCTGCAAAACAATGCCACATCCGAAACGAATCAGACTCCCGAATTATTGGCTGGTTGGCGAGGCCAAACAGTGGGGAAAGTGGTTGGCGATCTGCTCGCGGGGCACGGGCATCTTAGTGTTACAATGATTCGTAATGAATTGACGGTTCAAATCAAGCAAGAATAGTTGCTCAATTTACTACGGCGAAGCGTTAATTTCGATATTCACGACCGATGGTTCGTCCGACAGGTCGTCTTCAGGGTCGCGATAGTTGATAAGCCCATGCGACCGTGAGTATTGGCCATCAAATGTGCAGTAGGTTGACTCAGAGCTATAAAAATTGATCTCCTTTAGCACCGGTGGCAACTTGCCGAATGCACTCAGCAAGTGAGTGGCTATTTCCAGGTGCTTGAGATTTTTTTGCACATCTTCGACCACGAATCGTTTTTGCTTTTTGATCAATACGGCAGGAATGACTCTACTAACCTCATGCATCGCTGTCACGATCTGCGCCATCTCCCGACCAACATACCGACGGTCTGTAAACGAAAGCGATTGAACCGGCCCTTCAGGGATTAAGCCTTCGCGGAGAAATCGCTTGTTTTTCAATATCGAAGGCGCTTCGCCGCGTGCAACAGCCATGCACCGATTCACGCTCTCCATCGTGTTGCTGATGTATAACCAATTATCTGTGACGCCTATAACCGGGCTACCGATCATGGCTAATAACGGGTGCGTAACTTCGCAGCATTTACCGCAAGGCGTATCTACTTCTCGAACAAAAACGGGCTGTCCTATCTCTCGTAATTTTTCGGTGATAAAAGTCATGGCTTGATTGACTTTTTTATAGGCCGCTTCCGGGTCTTTAACGCGGATAAACACCACGGTGTCGTGCTGCGACATCGGCGACGTTGTCGAAGCAGGGAGCGTGACAGATATGGTTTCACCACTTAACCAACTTAAAACGTCTCGATCAATATTAAAACCAATTTTTTCCTGCAGGTCGTCGAATTTAGATAGCATCTTAACGCCATTGGGTATGCGCTCAGATATGAAATGGCGTAGCAGATGGTATCCCTTGCCGACATCTACGTTGTTGTCCACGCTAAAGGAAACGGCATCAACCGGAATATATTTGTCAAAGCGATCAAAAGGACGCCGGTCGTAAATCATACGGGTAAGCGGCGCACGCTTTTTGCCTGGCTGGATGCACATCACCGTTTGGACATGCTGCTGCATTCCGTCGGTACGAACAGACGTTATCATGTAGTCATAAATATCAACTAATTTTAGCGCAGCTTTGATAATCGGCGCAGCCGGAGAATCACTCTCCAACTTACTCTCTTTTGCCAATAGCTTCATGGCTGCGTTTCGCACGTCGTCGATCAATGTACGAGCATCGAAAAAAGTGTAACCATCTTCGGGCGCATCAACCTGCGACATGGCTTCAATAAAACGGGGGGCCTGGATGATAGACCTTGCGCCAGGCTTGCCTCTTAATAGCGACAATACCTCTTTTCGCGCTCGCGAGCCAAGGATCAAGCCGACAATTTCATTTTTCAGAAGCAGTGTCATCTTGAAGTCGCCCGCACCAAAGTGGACGGGCTGGCTAATATGTAACAACCACTGCTCAATCCCATGTTTTCGGCTATGTGTAAGATGAATGGTATCTTGGGCGTCGGATAGTGACTGAAAAAGCTTGACCATCGTAGCCATGTTTTTCCTGGCTTTTTCAGGCGAGGACTTAGCTAGCAGCACATATTCATATTCCAATGAGCCGCGGCGCATGCGCTCTGCGATGGCTATCTCACCATTCAGTAATTCGCACCATTCGACCCCTTTTAGCAACTTGAACCATTGCCTAGGACCAAGCTCGTTTGGATTACTTTCTTTCAATTCTGTGATAGATGAAACCAAAGCTAGGAGGTCGTCATCAATGCCACTTTCGCCCAGGGCGTCCGTCACGCGTGACCATTGGTCCCGCATCCACTGGTTTTTTTGGTTTGGTGCCGAACTAGCGACGAACCAAAAATCTGCGGGTATATATCGGGAGAGTGAAAACTGTGGCGGTAGAGGACCAGGCTCGCCAGCTAAGCAGACATTGGCCGTGCTCAGAATAAGGAGGGCTACAAGCGTATGTTTTCTAGATAACATCAAATTCCTCAAGCGGTTTCTTGCGACTATCTACCACCTTCTACTTTAAGAGAGCGGTATCATAGACGACTTACGCCACCGTACCAGCATAGTAACGATCGGCTTTCCAAACCACAGAATACCTGTCGAATGTTGTCGGGTTTGGTCTGAAGGCAAGCCAGGACGTATTTTTGCAATTATCTGACGTTAATCTTAGTATGGAATGACGGTGTTGGTGATTCCCACTATCGCCCAGGATGCCCTATTGGGCACTTTAGTTCGGACGCTAGCTGATGTCTCACACGAGGTCGTGCAGGTTTCCGGACTGTGGGGATCGTCTGCGCTTTACGTTTGTGCGTATGCAGCAAAGCAGTCTCAATTGCCAGTTTTATACCTCACCTCGCACCTGGAAGCGGCTGATGGCGCTCGTGAAGACCTCGAACTATTCCTCGGGCGACCATGCAGATTTTTCCCCGCCTGGGAAACCCTGCCAGGAGAAGGGGCTGCCAGCGGTGAAATAAACGCCGAAAGGCTGTCGCTTTGCAGCGATTTACAACAGGCTAACAAACGTTCGTCCGGGCGCGTGCCGGATCAAAGACCTGTCATCGTCGCGCCCATCCAGGCACTGATGCAACCAGTGCCTACGCAAGCCAAGCTTGCGGGTTGCACGCTTACGCTCGGCCAAACATCTTCAAGAAAGAAACGCCCGCCCTCGCCTGAGGCGCTTATCGAGTGGGCTATCGATCACGGATTTGAGCGTCTCGATTTGGTCGAGTCTCCTGGAGATGTCGCACGGCGCGGCGATATTGTAGATGTATATTCGTTCGGAGATTCCCAGCCTGTACGCATCGAGTATTTTGGGGACGAGTTGGAATCTATCCGCAGCTTTGACGTAAGCACTCAGCGGTCATTTGAGACTTTGAAATCTTACACGGTGCGCGGGGTATACAAGCCGGACCCTCATGAACCCCAAACGCAAACTTCCTTATTGACATATCTCCCCAAAGACACGCTATTCGTACTCGACGATCCTGCGGACATACAGGAGATGGGACAAACGCTCAAAGAGCGACTCGGAGATGCAGGCCAGCTTTTCCCGGTGACGGATTTATTGGCTGACCTCTCATCGCGTCCGCAACTTCATCTTACCCGTTTTCAAAGTGGTCAATCTGACGATAAAACCAACTTTGCGTTTCACGTTAAGTCGCTCACGCGATTTGAATCGGACGCCGCCCATGCGGTAGCCGAAATTTGTCGCCTCAGTTATGACCATTGTGTACATATCGTTTGCGATAATGATGGCGAACGATCCCGCTTACAGGAGATGATTTTTGATACGCTCGGCGCGAAATCTTCGCAGATAAAATTGCACATCGGAGTGATGCAAAAAGGTTTTCACTGGTCATCCACTAATACAATTGTTGTTGGCCATCATGAACTTTTTCATCGACACCGGCAGCGCCGCCGCATTCGCAAGGATCGCCACGTCGCGCCGCTTGAATCCTGGACGGATCTCAATAAAGGAGATTTCGTCGTTCATGTGGTGCATGGCATCGCTATTTATCAAGGTCTATCGAAATTAAAACGCAATAAAGAAGGTTGTCACGAAGAATTTCTCACCCTGGAATTTGCCGATAACGCCATCGTTCATGTGCCCACTTCGCAGGTTGATTTGGTTCAAAAGTATATTGGCGCGGCAGGCCGTCGCCCTTCCCTTTCCAAACTTGGCGGGCGTCGTTGGCAACGGATGAAGGACCAAGCCGAGAATTCCGTGGCTGACATGGCTGAGAGTTTATTGCAGGTCCAAGCCGCTCGTGCGGATTCTCCAGGTATAGCCTATCCGAGTGACACCACCTGGCAGCGAGAGTTTGAAGCCGCATTTATTTACGAAGAAACCGAGGATCAGCTTTCCGTAGCCGAGGAAATTCGAGGAGACCTTGTTCGTCAGCGACCTATGGACCGACTGCTATGCGGTGATGTGGGATATGGCAAAACGGAACTAGCCATGCGGGCGGCGTTTAAGGTTATCGAGTACGGCAAACAGGTCGCCGTACTCGTGCCGACCACCGTTCTCGCTGAGCAGCATTTCAAAACTTTCAAAGAACGCTTCGCCGACTACCCCTTTGCTATTGAATGCCTTTCACGATTTCGATCGGGTAAAGAGCAAAAGAAAATCGTTGAACAAATCAAGCGTGGGCAGGTCGATCTTGTCGTGGGTACGCACCGGCTGGTCAGTAAAGACATTTTTTTCAAAGACCTTGGTCTGGTAGTTATTGATGAAGAGCAGCGGTTTGGCGTTGCCCATAAAGAACGATTGAAAGCGTTGCGACATACGGTTGACATTCTCACGCTCACAGCTACGCCCATCCCGCGCACGCTGCATATGTCTATGATGGGCCTGCGCGATATTAGCTCTTTGCAGACTCCACCCGTCGATAGGCGATCTATTACGACGGAAGTTCGGGGCTTTGAGCGACAGTTGATCCGCGATGCCATCCTGAGAGAAATGAACCGCGACGGGCAGGTATATTTCATTCATAACTTTGTGCGCAGCATCGAAACCATGGCTGATACCATCGCCTCTATCGTTCCAGAAGCTCGTATTGTTTTTGGCCATGGTCAGATGAAATCTGGTGAGTTGGAAAAGGTCATGCACAAATTTGTGCGACGCGAAGCTGACGTGCTTGTAGCTACGACCATTATCGAAAGCGGTATCGACATACCCACAGCTAATACCATTTTTATCAACCGCGCCGAACGCATAGGCCTGGCTGACCTGCACCAACTGCGCGGTCGTGTCGGGCGCTCCGATCATCGGGCCTATTGCTATTTGCTGATCCCCGCAGACCGGCCACCGACAGTGAAGGCCGTGAAACGACTCAAGACGATTGAAGAATTCAGCGAACTCGGCGCGGGCTTTCGCATTGCGATGCGAGATTTAGAAATTCGTGGCGCCGGCAATATCCTAGGCGGCGAACAGAGCGGGCACATCGCAGCCGTCGGTTATGATATGTATTGCCGGTTGCTGGAAAAGGCTGTCCGCAAGAAGAAAAACGAGCCAGACCCAACCCCTCAGCCCTTACATATCGACCTGGACATCGACGCCCATATCCCGCCCAGATATGTGCAAGCCGAGCGGTCGAGGATCGAAATATATCGTCGCGTGGTGGGATGCGTGACACTCGTGGACTTGGAACAAATTGAGAAAGACCTTCTGGATGCGTTTGGTCCAATCCCCAAGCCCGTATCTCGTTTGATCCAATTGGCTGAAGCGAGAGTTTTGGGGCGGCGCTTTGGCATAAAGTCGATCAGCTTGCATCGTCCGGATATTGTCTTTACAGTCGAGCAGGCAGCTCAGGCGGAGCCTCTTTTTGTAGACGCCCCTGGCACGGTGCGCATGGCTGATGGTCAGACGATCCACCTGCGTCCGCCGCCGAATTATCTTGAGGACCAGGATACCTTACTAGCCATTTTGCGACGGATGTTGTCGCGTGGCGTTGATCGATTAGGAGCGAAGCATGAAGTCGCTTAGGTATAGTGTTACGTTGTTGTTGTGCTTAATGGCTTGTGGATGCTCATCGCTTGGCACGGGGGCAGGTGGCAAATCTATTACCCACACTGCGGATAAGAAACACGAGAGACAGCATCGTCGCGTGGCTGCCGATCGCGCGAGAGACAGCGCAGACTCGCTGCTCATTGGCGAAACGCGCATTCACGCGGACCAGTTTGGACGCGATAACGCGAAAATCCTCACGGAGCGACGTGCCGCATTGACACCGCAGGCCTATGCCATTTTTTTACAGCGTCTCGCTGCCCAATGGCTAAACGACGCCATTTCTGAAACATTACTTTTTGAACATGCTTCAGATAAGCTGCCTGAAAAAGCGTCTGAGCAAATCGAAAAATATGTGGATGCCGAAGTCCGCAAAATTGTCACCCTTTCTCATGGAGGTAGCCAGCGCGTCTTTGAACGCCAGCTTGAGGCAGATGGCGAAACATTGGAAAACGTGCAAAAACATCTCCGGCGACAAATAGTTATTTCCAGTTTTATTGATACGAATATCAAGTCGAAATCGACAGAGCCAACCCGTGCCCAGCTATGGCAGACCTATAAGGAATCGCAGCAGGAACTTCGTCGGCCTCCGCGCCGGCGCATGTCAATTATCGATATACGCACTTTGAATTATCTGCCAAAAGGGATTGATTCCCCCACAAGAGAAGAGCATGAAAGTGCCAAGGCTAAGGCTCGTGAAGTAGTCCGTGAAATTAAGGCAGATTTAGCGAATGGTGTATCGTTCGCCGACATGGCTAAGGTGCAAAGTCATGGCTTACATGCCGTGGACGGCGGCGCGTGGGGATGGGTTACGCCAGGCAGTGTGCGCGAACGATATGAGCCTGCGGTCGTGGCGCTATACAGCCTAAATCAAGGGTCAGTTAGCCCGGAAATAGAAGTGTCCGACGGCTATCTGCTGGTGTGTTGTGATGAAATTGATCCTGGGTACACGCCCTCTTTCGGTGATGTTCAAATTGAACTTACGGCTAAGATTTTACGCGAAAGTAATAATCGAGCGCTGATGAAGCTGGTTAATGAGCTAAGAGAAAAAGCGAAACTCGATCCTGCCGCGTTGGACAATTTTCACCGCTACATTGTCAAACAGGAATTAGCAAACGAAGATGATTAGAATGATGCGTCATACCATTAGCACCTAATAAGTGAAATTGGGGGTCATCATGGACACGAAAAAATCAAATCGCTTCTACTATACGAACGAAGTAGGTGTAAAAATTCCTAAGCCTCTGTATTACATTTCGCTGCTAGGGTTGCTAGCGATGATAGGTTTATTGCAGGGTTCATATGCCTGGCTAAGGGCGGGTGTGCCGCTATTAAATTCGATTGTAATCACATTAATTCCATTATTGGCCGGTGCGGTTTCGTTATTTTTAATCCTTCGTATCGCGATTCATTATGATACCAAAGCAAGATTGGCCTCTAATCGACGGGATGTTTTCTCCGCGGCCGTGATGGTTGGATTGGTTATGGCTATGTTTTTCCTGTTATTCCCATTGATGTTTCTAGGCTCAAAAAATGTGGGCATGCCATTGTGCGGGGCATGCCTGACCCTGCTGGTATATCACTGGTATCACCTCGTTGTTGCAGGAGTGGCATTCATATTATTTTCAAGCGGCGTGCTTTGGCATGTTAAACGACACACTCCCAGCGCCTCTTAGTGGATCAGATAGTAACGGAGGACCGAGAAACGAATTCGTTTGATCCACAGAGGCGGGCCAATTAGGCATTACGTCGCCAGCGAGAAAGGCATTCGTGGCCTGTCCCCTCGCAGTCGCCCTTAAGCCGTGACTGGTTCGGGGGCAATTAGCTCGCCTAAAATGCCCGCAACTTCCGGCTCACGTTCTTCGCCGAATCGTACTAACCTGGCGCTATTGAAGATGACGAAAGCTGTAGCAATTGTATGAGCGATAGCTGCGGTGATTGGCTGCAGCGGCCCCCATATAGCTAGCGTCATGGTCACCACGATGAACAGCACGCCGAAGATCACATTCTGCCAGACAATTTTTGTAGCCGCGCGAGATAGTTTAATCAAAAATGGCAGGCGACTCAGGTCATTGTTCATCAACGCGATGGATGCGGAATTTATAGCCACGTCTGACCCGGCTGCTCCCATGGCTATACCAAGGTCACTAGCCGCTAACATGGGCGCATCGTTCACGCCATCACCCACCACGCACACTCGATGACCGCGCCGTTTAAGATCGGCTACGAGGTCGAGTTTTTCTTCTGGCAACACTTCCGCCTGAACTTCCGTACAGCCCATTTCCGCGCCAACGCGCCGCGCCACAGACCACTTGTCACCTGTCACCATAGACAAATTGCCGATGTGCAACTTGCGAAGCTCATCGATAGCCTGCCGGGCTTCGGGCCGCGTGCGGTCTTCCAGGCCAATCCAGCCGAGACATTTATTGTTTTTAGCTACATAAATGATGCTCACGCCTTCAGGCTCTGCGTAATCAGCATTTTTAGTGAGACTCATGTCTACGCCCTTGTCAGCTAGCCAATTAGATCGGCCAACCAACACGTCGTCGTTGCCAAGCTTAGCCGTCACACCCAACCCGGCTGTCTCCTGGAAAGAATCCGGTCGTTTAAGATCAATTTTAGCCCGCTTCGCTACTGACACCAACGCCAGCGCCGTGGGATGCTTACTCAACTGCTCAGCCGATGCGCCAGACAGCAGCAAGTCCGCTCCGTCTACGCCCGGGGCGGGCTTCATTTGCGTTACGGACAATTCTCCAGTGGTCAGCGTGCCGGTTTTATCAAACACGACAGCGGTTAAATTTCGAGCATATTCCAATTGCACCACGTTTTTAATCAAAATACCAAGCCTAGCCGCACAACTTAGCGCAGCGACCATGGCTGTAGGTGTAGCTAATACCAACGCACACGGACATGCAATAATGAGCATGGTAATGGCTTTGTGGATACCTTCGTCTTTGTTGTCGGAGAAGAACCAAACGATACAGGCTAACATCAACACTGTTGGCGTATACCAGCCTGCGTATTTGTCAATGAAACGCATGAGCGGAATGCGCGTTTTCTCTGCATCGAGAATAAGCTGTTGAACACGGCCTAGCGTAGTATCGGCGCCGGCTTTAGTAACGCGAATATCTAACGCACCAGTAAGGTTATTCGTTCCGCTAAAGACTTCGTCGCCTTGGCCTTTATCTACAGGTATAGATTCGCCTGTGATATTGGCCTGGTTTACAGTGGACTCTCCAGTAGTCACTTCGCCGTCAGCAGGGATATTGTCGCCGGGCCTCACGCGGATGAGGTCGCCGCTGCGGAGCTCCTTAGCTTCGACAAGTTCTTCATCGCCAGAAGTCGTAATGCGATGCGCCTTCGCTGGAGTTAAACGGAGCAATGATTCGATTGAGGCGCGAGCGCCTAAAGCAGTTCGCGTTTCGATGAGATTGGAGACCACCATGAAAAAAGCAATGATACCTGCTTCTTGATATTCGCCCAACGCGATGGCAGCCCCGATAGCTAGGGCGACAAGTTCGTCCATATGCGTGTGCCCGTGCATCAGGCAGGTCAGTGCGTGCCAGACCAACGGGCCACCAAGTAGCAGCGCTCCCAGCAGGGCAATAATGTCGGAATAGACTGACGTCGCACTATTAGCCAAGCCATTGGACGGGGGCAATTGGAATAGGGTATGCGCGACGATGGGGATATCGACAATAAAAGAGCTAACCACCATCATGCCGCCAAGCAGCGTTCCGATCATTAGCCAGCTGGCTTTTGCGGTTTCCGCTTCGACGTTTTGCAAATGCGAATGAGCCATGCTTATGTTTCCCGTTGCCTCAGCGAGTCAATTCAATCTCACCGAGTTATGGTCTTGGCCGCTATATCGTGACGGCCTAGCCAGAAAAAGTCCTTTACGTACACACTCCCACCCCAGCATAAGTGAACTTACACTCCGGGCAGAACACAGTGTATCTGTATTGTACGAGCGGGCCAATGAATTGGTTCAAAATTGTGTAATAGAGCGTTCGCTACACGCACTCAGTGTACACATACAGGTTACCCGCTAACGGTCTCTTGCCGGCACGGTCTAAGAAAACCTATGAAAGCCTAATTCGGTAACTCACGATTTCGGCCAAAGTTGTTGCCGTAGACGATGTAAACATCACCAGTGTCGGTACGGCGGCCAAGCTCTGCATCTGAAGCATCAGGCCCTTGCGGGAAGGTTAAGTCGATGAAGTCTGCCAGTGGATTGCCGATAGCGATATCGTCGAAACCATCATTGTTGATATCTCCCAGGCCAGCCACGGCCACTGGCGCCGCTTCGTTTGGACGACCTATGGCGTATGGGCTTAGGAACACGATTCCTGGAAGATCGTCAGATGAGACCTGAGCCAGGTTCCATGTTGTATTTTCCAGGTGTGGTCCACCGAAAACTAGGTACACAACGCCCAATCGCTCTCGCCCCGTGGTGTCTATGCGTACCTCACCAGGAGCAGTAATGAGTAAATCACCAAATCCGTCCTGATTAAAATCTCCAGCTGACGCAATTGAGGTACCGGCTCGATGCCCAACGCCAGCACCAAAGAAAACGACTCCGGGAAGCTCCGCCGTGGCAATTTGATCGATCGTGCGGTCACCATCGAGGAAAACGCCGCCAAAGATGGCAGCTACAAATCCGTTATCAACAATGGTATCGCAACAATCTGATCCACCGGCAATGAGGCATAAGAACACTTCAAAATCGTCGCTGTCCACAACTTCGTTGTTGTCGTAATCAAAAGCTTTGCACGATTCGTTGGTAAACACATGTCCGCTAGCATCGCTCATGCAAAGATCAAATGACGTTTGGTCAAGATCGCTTTGCGTGATTTCACCATCCCCGTCAAAGTCGCTTGCACAACTGGTTCTGCGCACCGTTCCGAAATCTGTAGAGGGTGACGAGATAAAGATGTCACTTACACGATCACCATTGACATCTAGGCCAGACGCCTGGGTGAAGCCGATCTTATCCCCCGCCTTGACGCCGCGTATGCGAAGCATGGGGGGGCGACTAAAAGAGTCATCGGCATTGCTCAATTGTACATCGCCAGGGACATTTCGACCGTAAATGACATAGGCCGCGCCTGTGTCAGCTACGCTGGCCGAGCGATCATTAAGTGGTGCGCCACATAAAATATCATCCAAACCGTCCTGGTTGAAATCGCCAGCAGACACCGCGCCGCCTAAAAAGTCGGACGTATCCTCTGCGAATATGCCAAAGGTATCCGCTGGACGGAAATAGTGTCGCGGTTCCTGAGTCACAAGATTCGAGGAGCATTTCCCGAATGGTACAACTTTGTAATTGTCAAGTTGGGGCGTGTTTGCGGTGCCAGCTTGATTGTCATTCTTATCTCGCCAAAGGTTGAAATTGTAATTGGAACCTGGAAACACCAAAATGCTTGAGCGAAATTGAGTGGATTGAAACTGAGTGCTTACAAAACCAAATTCAGAAAGTAATGAATCAACATAAGCTTCGTTAGTAGGGGCCGACACCATAATCTCGTCCAAGCCGTCAGCATTGAGATCACCCAGTCGAGACACTTTTTGCCCGAAAAGCCCTTCTCGCGGGCCTTGATCCAACACAAAGGCATCTCTGAAATCATAACCACCAGGGAAAAAACGAGCACCAGAAATACGGCCAGGCTGCCTAGTTTCATTACCAACAACCACTGCCAAATTATTATCCGCTCGTGCAAAAATGGGGCCGCCTTCATCAAAACCGGTCCCATCATTGGGGCCCAATATCCGTGATCCGATCAACTCGATGTCAACGACTGTGGACTCTAGTCGATCGCTAACGACAGCGCCTCTACTATCTCTGTTTTGGCTATTGAACATGATTGCCATGCCACCAGCGTAAAAGTTAGTATCAGAATCGCCGCCATCATTTTGGTCTGTAAAATTGTTGACTATGAAATCCGGATAGCAGCCAAGCGCAGTAAAACCACTGGGCACGTCATCGCCTGGATCATAATCCATAGAGTCGATTGCCCCATGCACATGCTGAAGGCCGAACAGGATCTCTGGTCGCCCGTCGCCCGTTAGATCACTCATGAAACTAACAGAGTTAATACCATCAGTTCTCGCATCACGATCGTCTAACGCAGTGCCTAAATTTGTTCGGAGAGGAGGGGCCGAAAAAATGGCGCCGCTTATGGCCTCGCCGATGGAATTGACGCCTAACGCCCCGCCAAACCTCACACGGTCCTGTCCATAAATCGTATACGCTTCGCCAATGAGGCCAAAATTTCTGGGATTTCCAAACTGTGCGACCAGCAAAAAGTCGTCAACACCGTCTAAGTCAAAGTCCGTTAAGGTGGTCATGCTGGACCCCAAGTGTGCTCCCGGATTGAACCCGTAAAATCGCACACCGGATATAGCCCGACCCACATCAAACAAATCAACCACGCCCGCCGCAAGTTGAGCGACACTGATCGTACCCACTGCGTATTGGTGCACTCGGGGATTCGTGAGATCGTCTGCCGTAACGCGAATGAAGTAGGGTTCGCCGTCTGTTCGCGGAGGGATAGTTGTCAGGTCGATCGGAATATCGAAGTTAATAGCTTCAAAACTTCCCGCTTCGACTGTCCGAGTTTGTAGCACGATAATCTGACTGTTATCAGGATTGGTTGGATCGTCATTGTCAGGGTCAAGATCAATATCGAGTAATACAAATAATGTGATCGTACTATCAGGGTCAAATGGCAGCGCCGCGATCGGCAAAAACTGTGATGGCTGAACGGATACTCGTAGAATATCGTCCTGGGCAACGCTTTGATTGAAGGCCGGCTCTGTGACCGTAACCACGGGCGGAATGGTCTGCTGGCCTCGACCTGGCTCCACAATGCGAATCACAGTTCGCTGGGTTACATTAGCCGATGTCGTCTCGGAAAAGACCATGACTATCTCATTGACACCGTCGTCAATCGTGCCAAGAAGATTGTATGTGCCTATGGGGATAAGAGACGTACTCACCGTAAAAGTATCCGGACCAATCGAATCGTTTTCATCAACCCCAGTCACAAGTACAATCGCCTGGTTCGTTTCTGTGTTTACCAATGAGAAGCCTATGAGCGCGTTGTTATCGGGGTCGCTGTCCGTCCACTGAATTAAAAAGTTCGCCCCCTGGTCCGCAGTCACATCAGCCGTTGGCTCAGTTATTTGCAGAGTAGGCGGATCGTTTCCGCTCAAGCCAGGACCGACAACTGGTGCAGGCGTCGGCGCGCCCACGCAGGACACAAAAAGCGTAGCCAGGGTACATGTCAACACCAGGCACAACACAAACTGACTAGGGTTCAATTTACAACAGCGATTCATCTGCTCTACTCCATCGATCCATTTTGGCACGGGATACACATCACCGGTCCCCAGGCAAATCTCGCCTCCGGTGCGGTCGCATAGACGATCATAAAGTCACCATAAATGTCTCGTCAAGGCTGGCGATTCCAGGGCTCAACCGTGCGGGGAAGGCTACGAGGCCAATATCAAGCCAAGTAGGGGCGTGGCCTGTACGCAAAAAAGCTCATTTGGGCCTTTGTTTACAGCGTTAAATGAGCATGCACGGGCCTATGCCATTCCAGCTAGCATGGCAAATGAGATGTTTTTCTGGGCGATTTGGGAATAAAAAAGAGGGCAGGAAATCGAAAATTTATCAGTACACCAGCCGATAACTGCGCGAACTGCCGAAACGGTTCGTTTACCTGACAATTTTGTCGGGACTACAGCGATTCAGGTTTTAGCCAGCAGCGAGCAGATTCGATGTTTTAGAATTTGCCTCTCTATGCTCACCAGTTTTCGCAGATGCCGCCTTGTATGTGACCACTGCGTTACAGTAAAATGCCTTCAGATATGCTCAGCCTTGTTGAATGCCGCGAAAATTGCTTTACATCGTAAACTGAAGCCTGCATCATATACAACCAAGTTATTGAAAGTTATTGACGAGGAGCTAAATGATGATCGCTTATTCAAAACATAGACCTACATCGGCTTGCTGCATCCTGCTTCCATGCGCATGGTTGCTCATGGTGCCCAGTGCATCCCAGGCCCAAGCGCCTTCAAAATCTGCCGTAGCAGATAGCCAACACATGGCGAAAATTCTTCCATCAGTCGTTCGTATTACCACGCGAGATCAGTCTTTAGCCGTGTTGAATGAAAGCCTTGGCCTTATTGTTTCCAGGGATGGATTGATTATTACCAATTCTCTCGCTGTAAAAGATGCCTATATTGCCACCGCATCTTCGTCAGATGGCTCCACTTATTTTATCGAATCAGTGTTAGCTACGGAAATCATTCTGGATTTGGCTTTGCTACGTGTACGGGGGCAAAAAATGCCCGCTACCGAACTGTCTGCTGGTGTGATTCCGCCATCTGGTTCTACTGTATTTGCTATGAAATCCTGGTCGCAGAGAACTGCTAAACCACTGTCCGGCAAAGTTTCTGAAGTTTGGCAGACAGCCGACAACGTCGACATGGTCGATTTCAGCGTCGTAATGGGCGGCAAGGGCATGGGCGGCCCGGCAGTGGATAAGGATGGCCACCTCGTAGGTATTTGCAATACAGTGTCGCGACCTTTTCGACGCGGCGTGGTGGGCGATACGGCTATCTGTTCCACTAAAATTATAGAAGGTTTCGTCAGGAAAAACGCATCTGCGTCCGGTACACCATTAGCTAGCGCTTACAGTGGTGCATTCGGGGCTGATGGCGCAGGAAAATTAGTAAAAATTTGGAAACAGATCGAGGATGAAAAATATGACGATGCCCTGCGAGAATTGCGGGTTATGCCAAGCTTACTGCAGGAATCATTTGTATATCAGATCACGTTAGGATTGACACAGTTCAAGCTCAACAAGTTTGAAGCCGCTGCGAAATCTTTTTTAAGCGCTACGGCATCTAATCCCTACGATGCAAACCCCGCATATCAAGGTGGCCTTGCCCTGCGGAGAGCGAAAAAGTTTGAAGATTCCGTTCTCGCGTTTCAGGTGGCTACCCAGCGGGATCCGCAACATATCGACGCTTACATCGCCTGGGGGCGTTCCTATAACGTCATGCGGCAACCAAGCTTGGCTATAAACGTGCTATCCAAGGCGCTGGCTATTGATGGCAACAATGTTGACGCCCACTTGAACATTGGCATCTCATATTGGGGCATGAGTGACCGTGAACAAACGGTGGATCACCTTATGCAAGCCAGCATGATTGCCCCGAAAAGCGCCGCTGGAATTCGTGCCACAGCCTTAATGGATTCGGGGCTACCAATGCCCAACGAACAGTGATAGTAAATACGCCCCTCAGTTCATGCCTTAAACCATTCAACCTTGCACGGCGACGAATAGGCTGCGGCGCGAGAACAGATGTGGTTGCTTTCGGGTTGTAATCCAATTAAGAGACTTGGACTACAACCCGAAAAGTTCCCTCCCACGCCTTACCGAAACATTATATCTTCAGGCATCATCATAATTACCCGTTCCTGGTGTATTAGCTCAATACGTTTGAGCGCCTGCAAAAGCGATTGGACTCGTGAAGGATCAATCGTCGCGAGCATCGGTAGCGCCGTCTTAAACATTGGCCAGGATGAAAATGATGTCTTTCCCTGTAGCGTACTGACAAACTCCGAGCCTTTATTCTTACCCATAAAGGCATCAAACAGCCCAGGTGGCTCCGGGATTACGCGGATGTCATAATCACCCAGTTTAGCTTGGTCCGCTGCGTATTTAATGGCATCATTTAAGCCGCCAATTTTATCTATGAGGCCAAGCTCAAGCGCCTGAGCGCCTGTAAACACGCGTCCCTCCGCTAGCTCTTCAATCGGCTTGGTCAAGCGGTCGCCTCGTGCTGCGACGACGTGCCCCTTGAAAATGTCGTATACCGTCGTCATGTAATGGCGTATTTTAGCCCGTTCCTTGTCGCTAAACTTCGTCGCAGAACTCAACATCCCTGCCATCTCGCCGCGCTTTCGGCTATGCCAATGAATGCCGATTGATTCCCAGGCGTTCGTCGTCACTAACTTGCCGCTGATGACACCGATCGAAGCCGTGATCGTATTGCGGTCAGCAAAAATGGTATCGCTGGCACAGGTGACGTAATATCCACCGCTGGCTGCGACGTTACCCATCGATATGATGAGCGGCTTTTTCTCGGCGACACGTTTCGTAGCGTCCAAAATGATTTCTGAAGCCAAAGCGGAACCGCCGGGGGAATCTACCCGCAGAACTACAGCTTTGACAGAATCTTCTGATGCGGCCGTGTCCAACGCTTTGCGAATCGACGTACTGAACGCCCCACTCGACTGCCCAAATGGTGATGACTCAGCCTCGCCAGTTGATATGGCCCCTTCGACGTATACGATGGCGACGCTCGGGTCAGTGTAAACCTTGGGCGTTGGGTTCATCATGTTCATCATGAACTCAAACATCGCAAAGAAATTGTCGTCCGGCATCGCGAGGTCATCATCCTGGCCATAATCCATCGCTACATCCACACCCGCGCCGTAACGAGTTTTCAAATCCGCTATAAAATCCTGCCGGTGCTGAATTTTATCGATCATCCCAGCTTTCAGGGCTTCCTCTGCAGAATAAGGCCCGTTATCAATAAGCTCACGAACATGATCCTTTTTCATGTTCCGCCCGGATGCAATGAGACCCACCAGTCCGTCGTACATTCCGTCGAATAGCCAGGAATACATTTCTTCCGCTGGTTTTGAAGGCTCTGAACGATACAGAAATTCGCCAGCAGACTTGAAATCGCCGCAATGCTCGATGACAGGAATGATACCCATCTTGTCCAACGCCCCACGAATATAGGGAGACTCGCTGTACAAGCCCGTGAGCCAAATATCGCCAGTCGGAACCAGAATCACGTTCGACGCAGCCGTTGACAAAGCATAAGTCCAATTGGTCATAGTATCCGAATGGACATAAACATCTTTTTCTACCGCGCGAAAGCTAAGCAACGCCGCATGCAATTCCTCCACCTGCGCAGCTCCAAGACTTGATGAGCCTATGTCAAGAACCACCGCTCGCACTTCTGAATCCTGACGCGCTTTCTTAAAGCGTGACAATAACGATTTCATGGACGTAGGTGCCGAGCCGCCAAATAGCGGGGGCATCGGTGAAGGCGATTCAACGATTTGGTCAGAAATTTGAAAGTACGCAATTTTATGTACCGGCGCAGGCGGGGTTCGTTTTGTTAAACGCTTGAGCGCGTCAAATTGACCAAGGGCTGGCCCTGGCACGACAAAGCCAATGGCTAATAAAATCACTATACTAGAATGTCTCGCTCGCATCATAACTAAATCTCCTCCAGCAGATTCGCTTAACTTCCGGGTGCATCAACGCACCTCTCTTTTCCGTATATTCTATTGAACGACGCAAATATCTCTATCATAAGCGTACAGCTTACATCGTCGAAGGGAAGTAATACGAAGTAATACGATGTACGATGCACAAGAACTTACACGTCGGCGTGTTTTGTCGATATTGGCCAACTGAAACTTCGAGCCATCATGACGCTTAACGCTATAAAAATAGCGATTAAACCCAGCCATTGCAGCCAAAGAATGGGCGATCGGTAATCTTCACCGCCGATTCGCATGGACATCAATCCCCCTACCAACAACCCGAATGCGACCAAATCATACAAAAAACCTTGGCGGCGACGTCGAAACAGCGACCATAAAACAACCAGCAGGATAATTTCCCGAATCAGCGGAAACACTGCAACGCCATATGCGGCCGCGGCGGGGAGCGTAGCCAAGCCTGACCAATTGAACTTTAAGCCTTCATCCGTCGCTTCAATCGCTTTTTTCCCCCCGGGCCCCATGAGTTCACCGGCTTCAGTTTTGACCCAAACATGGGCAAAATCCGTGACTATTTGAGCGTCATAACCCAGATGCTTCAGAAGTGATGCCGCCACCACCGCCCTGCCATCACAATCCTCACGTCCCATGTCCATGACCTCCGTCACGGTAGGCATAAAATCCGCAGTCCCCCAGGTGTTCCAATCCCAGTCATAAGGCACTTTTTCAAGAACCAGCGATTCCACCACCTGAAGTTTTCGCTCGTCCGTTGTCACTCCGGCAAGCCTTTGTTCAAGCGTTGTTATCAATGGCGACAAAGACGGAGCATCTGGCTCGATAAGGCTGTTCGGATTTCGCCAATGCTGGACATGACGATAAAACGTAGACGGTGATGGAAAACACACCACGAAAGTAGCTAGACCAAATATCATCCATTTGATGGGAAGACGCATTGGCCAGGCTAGGCGATTGAGACTGAATGAATTATCGCCAGTCATAAATCATCTTCCATAGCCATCCTGCAACTTAATAATCACTACATAGACGGCGGCCTATTCCAATGCTATCGGCCGGATAAGGGGCTAGCCGCTATATTGGAATACCCCGCAAGATATGGGCACGTCTTGACTGTCAGCCCGTCGATCGGTAGCTTGCCCGTGTTGGTGGTCGGGAAAAGAAAATTTAAACAGAGGATGAGTGGCCGAGCGGCTGAAGGCGACGGTCTTGAAAACCGTTAGGCGGGTAACCGTCTCGGGGGTTCGAATCCCTCCTCATCCGGTTGGCCGGGGCAGGCAACTAGGCCTCGCCCGGAGCGTCATAGCTCAGCTAGTCCTTCGCGGATGGCGAACCTAGCCAACCCCACCCGGTCGTGGATGTCCAGCTTTTCCATGAGGTTGGACGTGTGCTTGTCCACGGTTTTGACGCTGACCCCCATTAGTTTCGCAATTTCTTTCTTAGCTAATCCTCGCGCCACATATTTGATGACTTCCGTCTCGCGCGGTGTCAAAGTAGACCCTCGAGACTTCGCGCCGTCGGCTAATCGCGTGCCGCCGCTGTCCACAACCAACCGAGATTGTACATCTGCTGAAAAATGAGACCGGCCCTCAGAAACATCTCGGATAGCGGAAATTACGTCATCCGTTCCTTCGCGCTTGCATACATATCCCATCGCTCCGACTTGCAACGCTTGCTCAATATATTGGTCGTGAATATGGGCGCTGACAAAAATGATGCGAATCTCAGGAAGGATAGCCTGCATGCGCTTAGCCGCGTCAAAACAAATTAGACCTGGCATGTCAATATCCAGCAGGACGATGTGCGGTTGTGACTGAACGATAACATCTAGCGCCTCATCAGCAGACCCTGCCGTGGCTACGATTTCCAGCCCCGGTTCCTGCACTAGTCGATGACCTAGCGCGTCTCGAACCAATGCGTGATCATCCACAAGGAGAATGCGTACGGATTGCAATAAAGTCTTGTCCTTCCCTCAGAGCAAAAACAAAAAAACAGGCGTTAGTGCAGCTTCTTGTGTATAAGCGCGGTCAACTGATCAACGCGAAACGGCTTGCACAGCAACTCTACAGTTGAACCGCTAATAGCTTTAGCGTCAAAAGCTGCATTACCTGTCATCATAATCACCCCAAGAGAAGGCCGATGCTTTCTAAACTCTTCTAAACAAGACAAGCCGCTACGTTTGGGCAATTCATAATCTAAAACGACGAGATCAATTTCATCTTTCTTATCGAGGAATGCCCGTACTGCTTCTGCCCCATTTGTTGCCTGGATGACATGATATCCCTTGTTTATCATCGCAGTAGTTAGGATCGCCCGCACCTGTTGGCTATCTTCAACGATTAAAATTGTCTCGCCGCAGCCATCGCAAGGCATCGCAAATTGTTGGGGCTCCTGGGCATTCGACGAAGGAATACACGAAGGGAACAATAGTCGAACCGTTGTTCCAATCGTTTCCTTTGATTCAATTTCAATTAATCCCTTATGCTCGTTGACGATGCCATAGACGACTGACATACCCAAACCGGTCCCTTGTCCGCGCGGCTTTGTCGTAAAGAAAGGCTCAAAGACTCTTTGGCGTACTTCTTCTGACATGCCCATGCCACTATCTACGAATTCGATGAAGACATTGTTAGATTTTTCAAGAGCCGAAGCAGTGCGGTGTCCTTCGGGCGCGCCAATGAATCGTCCACAAGAGATAGACAGTGTCCCCCCTTCCGGCATCGCATCGCGGGCGTTGATAGCCAAGTTCATAAACACCTGCTGAATTTGGGAAGCATCCGCTTGAACCCAACAACTGTTGTCCTCGGGAATATTTATATTTATTTCAATTGATGCGGATAGCGCAGGCTTAACGATTTTGATGGTGTCTCGAAGAATGTTGGAGATGGCAGACGGCTTCTTCAAGGCTGGCGATTTTCGACTAAATGTAAGTAGTGATTCAGTAAGCGATGTCGCTTGCGACGCCGCTTTATCGATACCATCCAGAGAGGTATCCAATTCAGTTCCCTGCTTGATGGCTGTTTTCAATAACGAAGTATAACCATATATCGCCGTAAGCAGATTGTTGAAATCATGGGCAATCCCTCCGGCTAATGCGCCAATCGCCTCCATTTTCTGTGATTGGCGTAACTGATTTTCCAGCTCGCATCGCTGCTTTTCGGAATCCTTGCGGTCAGAAATGTCTCTAATAATACCGGCAAATAAAGGCTCCTCACCGCCATGCGTATCCACACGAGATACGGAAACCTCGCAGGGGAATTCCGTCCCGTCTTTACGCAGGGCACGCAACTCGCGCATAACGCCTAGAATCCAAGTATCGCCAGTCTTGCGATATGACTCCAAATATCCGTCATGCTCAGATTGATATGGATCAGGCATTAACATGGATATGTTTTTTCCTATGACCTCTTCCACGCGCCATCCAAAAACACGAATCAATGAATCACTAGCAGACAGGATGGCGCCTCGAGAATCTATCGCAACCATCGGGTCAAGTGAAGCTGCTAAAATGGCCCGTTGGCGGGCCTCGCTTTCACGCAAAGCGATGCCACCATACTTAAAAGCCGAAACATCTTGCACTATCTTACTAATGCCGCACACATCACCCGCAGCATTTTTAATGGGTATATAGCTGACTAAGTAATCGCTGGGTTTATTAGAAACGTTTTGCGTATGGCCAGTTACTTCAATGTTGAGCATCGGTTTGCCAGAACGAATTATTTCATGGCACATTGGCTCAAAAATATCGGCAATACCCGGAATCACGTCACGAACGGTTCGACCAATATGGTCTTCCTTGGGGACGCCATTTATTTTTGCCAGCAATTCATTGACCCGTACATACCGTAAGTCAATATCAATTAGCCCAATCCCAATAGGGGCGGTGTCATAAAGGTGCATCAGCTCAGAATAGCCCGCCAATATGTCAGATGATTTCGTATGTAAATTATTCTCAGTTAGCGCGCGAAGTGTACCCTCCAACTCATTGATGCGAGCTTGTAAGGCAGGTACATCGCCAGCAGATGTCTTACTGGTAGGTGTTTCTGTCATATCACTGTCGCCCTAATTTGCATCTCGGCTTAAGCTCAAAGCTTAGCGTCCGGACACAACTCGCCAACTGCGACTATTTTCTGCTACAAAACGAACCGTTCGAAACCTTGAAAATGTGCAACAGCCCTAATGGTTAACCATGATTACGAAAATCATTAGAATCTACAAACCTATTAAGTGACATATAGCGGACAGTCGGCGTTCTGTCACCATTTAGAATTAACATTGCAAGATAATTCGCAGAAACTCACAGATGGAGACATTGCGATGACATTATAAATTCGGCGTACCCACGCGCCGCATCGCCCAAAACGGAGAATGAAGGCGTAACCGCGCACACCAATCTGAGCAGATAGCCTGTTATTGGATGTGGCGATATCGACATAAATTCTGTACGCAGCTATCCCGCAGCGGCCTCTTCCAATTCCTTTTTGTGCTTGTCCACAATTTGCTGCTGCACGTTTGATGGCACGGTTTCGTAATGCGAGAAGTCCATGTCATAGCTGCCCTGACCACCAGTTATGCTCGAAAGACGCGAATTATAGTCTGATACTTCAGACAGAGGAATTTGCGCCTTAATACAAGCCATGTTGCCCGGTAAAACATCCTGCCCCTGAGGTCGGCCTCGTCTGGAGGCTAGGTCGCCCTGAATATCGCCCACATTTTCGGCCGGCGCGATAATTTCTATATGAACGATCGGTTCCAGCAAGACAGGCTTAGCCTTGAGAAAGCCCTCTCGGAATGCGTTCCTCCCTGCCGTTTGAAAAGCAATGTCTTTACTGTCTACGGGGTGCGTTTTACCATCGATGAGTTCAACTTTTACATCCACCACCGGATAACCGGCCAAGACTCCCTCAGCCATGACTGATCGAATGCCCTTGTCCACACTAGGTCGATAAGACTGATCAATTGCCCCGCCGAATATTTTGTCGACAAATTCGTAACCTTCACCACGCTCAGCTGCCAGGACGTTAATAATCACGCGACCAAACTGCCCCGAACCACCACTCTGCTTCTTGTGCGTATATTCAATGTTAGTCGCGTTACCGGTAATGGTTTCTCGATAAGCCACGCGCGGCGGTTTGGTGTTTACCTGCAATTTGTTTAGCTTATCCATACGCGTCAGATATGTGCGCAACTGCGCATCGCCCATGCCATGAATAACTGTCTCACCGCCAGCCCCTCGGTCCATCGTGAAACAAGGGTCTTCATCAGCAAAACGTTTTAACGCCGCCCCAATTTTGTCTTCATCGCCGCGAGATTTGGATTCCACGGCTAATGAATACATAGGCTTTGGTAAAACAGGCATAGCGATTTTTCCGCCTTCATCGGCGTAAATGACATCACCCACATGAAAATCCAGCTTAGCCAAGGCGACAATATTGCCCGCAGTAGCCGCTTCGATTTCTTTATGCTCCGAGCCTTGCAAGCTGACAATATGTCCCGGACGCATTCCCTTAGGATGGGCGGCGGTCTTAACCGACATATCTGGCGTCAGCTTTCCAGAATGTACGCGCACTGAAAGATATTTTATGTGGCTCTTGTAGTCCGTGCTAACTTTGAAAACCTGCCCTACGAACGGCGCAGCTTCGTGCGAATGCAATTCTTCCTCTTTTTCGTCATTCACCAATGAACGTTTTTTACCATTAACTGGGCTAGGACATAGACGCACGATGGTATTCAAAAATTCTGTGACGCCGACATCGGCGCAGGCGTTGGAGAATACAATCGGAATCAATAATCCCGACGCAACCGCTTGCGGCGCAAGGTTAAACGCTTCAGCTTCGTCAAGCTCGCCGCCAAGATATTTCTCCATCAAGTCATCATCAGCGCCTACGACAGCTTCAATTATCTCGGTATGCGTATCCGCGACGCTACTAAAATCTGACTCACCAACACCATCCAAAAGGCAACCCTCGACAGCGCTGCCACCGCCCGTTGGCAAATTCACGGGGATACATTCAGAGCCGAAGGTTTCTTTTAATTGCGACAATATCCCAGGCAGGTCCACATCGGGCGCGTCAATATGATTGATAACGAACATGATGCCAAGGCCATAGCGTTTGGCCCGATTGAAAGCTTTGCGCGTATTAACCTGAATTCCCGAAGCGGCGGAAATAACAATGGCCGCGCATTCAACACTGGCCAATGCAGCGATGGAGTAGCCGCAAAATGCATCGACGCCTGGCGTGTCGATAATGTTTAAGTGGCAGTCGCCATGTTCGATATGAAAGATCGACGAATCTAGCGAACACTTCCGTTCGTGTTCATCGTCTAAGAAATCCGATTGCGTCGTGCCGTCGTTCACACTTCCTAATCTTTTGGTGGCCCCAGCTTTAAACAGCATCGCCTCGATTAACGAAGTCTTGCCGCCGCCAGTGTGGCCAGTGAGTACAATATTACGAAATTTGTCCGGTTGAATTACAGCCATCGATTGCTCCTGTATTAGGATGACAAAAAAGCGATGTTCCGCCTTTTACATATTGGCTCCCTCATCTATGTCGAGACTTTTTATTTTAACTAAATTTTAGCGCAATTGCCAGACAAAAATAAAGTTTGGCACGAACTAGAAGAAAAAAACTTTTTAGGATTCGCCCAAATGTGAAATTTTGTACAAAAAACTGGGAATTTTCGGCTGCGATTAGCTATCGGTGGCTAGAAAATGATAATACAGGGTTGACTGGCCAGGTACTTTAGCAACGCTATGGGTATAATAATTCTGTGGATAAATTTTCCACATGTTTTCGCCTTATACCTTCGGAAAGGGGTTTCAAAATGAATAAATGCGTCGCATTAGGAACATTGGGGGCATTGGGAATAACTTTTATGTCCAACTTTGGCTGTAGCGCCTTACTCGGCCTGTTACAGCCTACGTCCGTCACCGTCCAAATCGTCAACAATGGTTCGTTCCCCGTAGACACGACTTTTTATATTGACGACGACGAAAACATTTTGGAGATATTGATAAAAGAATTTGGCACAAAAATTGAGAACTCGGTGCAAGCTGGAGAGACGATTTCTATCACACGAAGTTGCGACGACCTGCGAGCCATCATCCTTGACGATGCCGATTTACAAATCGTGGGGAGCGTAGGCCCTGAAGCCAATGCAGATATCCTCCGCGAAGGTGAAGACTTTTCATGTGGCGACACGCTCGTGTATACCTTCACCCACACAGACGTGCTATTAGATTTTGATGTCGCAGTCAGCGTGCAGCCCTTCACACTTAGCACGGGAAGCTAGAACTTGCATCGCGAGCGAGTGCGTAGCGTTTTTCCCCTAAACAGAACCGCGCCCGTGAGGAAGCTGCCTGGGTGGGTAGGATTAAGAGGCCGCTTCCTGACGGGCGAGGTTCTGTTAAGAATTAACGGTCACACCCGACGAATGCCAAGCACACCTCGGAGGGGGCCAAATTCCCGCTGATTTGACCCAAACCCGATCGCTAGCTAACTTTCACGCATGTGAGAAAGCTTCGGGCCGGGTTTGTGCGGGCCGAAGGTGATAGGGGTTTACTGACACGGAGTACGATTATGGGCACAAGAATTCGCGCCTACAACTTCGCCGCATTGGCATTATTGACACCGCTATGGTGCATCGGATGCAAGGACCGCGAGCCAACGCCCATGCTTTCTCAGGATTTAGGCGTCGAGGGCAAGCCTCTGGTGCTCCCACCTGCCCCATTCCACAACGTAAACATTCAAAAAGGGAAGGCCGATTGGGTTCCTTTTCGCGAGCCTGGCACCGAGCCTGAACCAGTTGTCGAGGATGCACCAACCCGGGATACACCTCCAACTGAATCACCAGCTATAGAGGAAATTAAATCCTTAATCGCCGACTACAATAACCTGTCCGATGAAAACGATTTCGAGGAGATGAAAACGTATATCGTCGAGTCACAGATTGAAGCGATGACAGCCGCCTTTACTACTGCGACGGATATGAGAAAGAAAATTATTGAGCTTAAAAATAAATTGTCAGAAAAGCTCACCGAGGAAACCGAGCGTATTGAAACAACCTTAGCAAAAATCACTGTTTCTGCAGACTTAGCCACAGGTGCGCGTCTGTCTACTACCACAATCACTGAGGTGAACGCTGACGAAGTCATGGCTATGACGTCTCCAGGAAGCCTTACGTCGTCACTGAAATTTGTTATTGAAGAAGATGCTTGGTATCTGAAATTTTCGGACTTAGCGGATGCCAAAACTTTAACTGAGCAGCTTTCGAGCAAGGTATCCAGTTATGGTGGCATGCTGTCGCAGCTAGCAGATGGCTCTACAACTGCGAAACAAATTTTGACAAGCATGGAAGAAACCCTAGCCGCAGAAGTTAAAATGGCTGAGCCTCATCATGACGGCCACGAGGATAACGACGGTTCGCTTGATGATGATGACCATGGCGACCACGAAGAAGAGCATGATGAAGACGAAGCCGCTGATGACGGAGATGACGAATAGATCTTTTGAGACCGCGCGGCTCAATTTCGGCCCTAATAAACAGGGGCATCTGCTTACAGGGTAGCGTCAAATGCCTGACGAAACATCGCCGCCAGCCACCCGCATGGCTCACAGTTACATGGAAATTTATCTGTTTCTCAAGATAGCTATCTGCGAGAAATGCACAGAAGGGCCGCTGCATCTTTTGCCCCGCAATCTACCCGCATCTGCCCCAGAGGCCTCTACGATTACAGTTGTTACGACTTGTGGGAATTGCCAGCATTCGCAAGAATTCTTGTTTGACATTCCCAAAGATGCCATGCCGACGTCACCCGATGATATGACGCATATCAATCAATCGGAGATACCGTCGCAATTAATCGACGTAGCCCAGTGGATCACGTTGGACCAAATGCTTTTCGAGGCTTCCACCAAAGAATCAAACGCCAAACTTGCAAGGCGGTTAGCTATTAAGGCTTCGCTCTGCCTTGGAGAAGCGATAAAATTCTTCGATGATCCAAGCAATGATTTGCCACCAGCCGAAGCGTTTTTTCTTGAGGCGACGCGGTCGCGCTTCACGCAAAACCCCCAGCTTTATTCACGCCAGAGAATCTTGGCCTTGCGCGCCAAGCGACCAGTTGCCACGAAGTCAGAACTTTCTTAATCCCGTGTCAACGAGCCCCGCGCTTCAGCGCGCGGCCCCACAAATACAAAGTCTGCTACAGCGTATATATCAGCATAACAGCAAGCAGCGAAAAAAAAAACGACCCAGCACTCAATCAGGAGCGTCTATTTCGTCTGCGTGCTTTTCAAAAAGTCTTCAATACTCCCCGCCCAGGCTTCTATAGTCGCTGCGTCTCCAGTAGCTTTAACGAAATGAGGGCCAACCGGATGATCGACAATCGCAGCGATTAGTCTCGAATTGGATACTGTATTGCCTTCGCCGGGCATGCCGGAACTCATGCGCATCACCCCAGTCACATCGACAGTTGTAATTCGCACATTTTCCAGATTGACTGTCTCAGTTTTAGCATCATCGCGCGTAGCTGGCTTACCGTCAGCCATGGTAATTTGCCTTACCCATCGCTCGATATTTTGTTCGTCCATTCCCTTCATGCCAGGGAAATAAGTGATTCGAACAGCCCCGTCCTTCAGCCCCTTCGATTTCGCTGGTAGGCGAAACACCGCTACCGGCGCCATCGGTCGAGGCTGAATCGCCTCCTGGACCCATCCTTCAGGAATGCTCATTTCAATACCAGTCAATCTCAAAACACCATCATGCGAGATGACTTTTGTAGCAGGAGCAGCATCAGCCCCTGAAATAGGCGGGTGATTAGGCGGGAGTGCTGCTGGCGTTGGGGGCGAAATCCTAGTCGTTTTTTCAACAGGCTTAACAGTAGGCAGCACCTGCTCCTGTTCGCAACCGGGCGTGATACACAGCACTGAAACGGCATACGCGCCAAATAATACTACTCGGCTCCAAGCGGGTGTTTGCGTCATCATCACTTTTCTCCCTAATTAGGTAATCTAAATTTTCAGTTGTATCCTAGCCAATTCGCCCGACACTTCCATGAGTGTAAACACTAATCGATAAATCATGGCTTTGCGACGTCGGTTTCAGTGATTAGAATGAGACGGAGATTGCCTGACAGTAGTGGCTGAGTCTCATTGTGATTTTGTAATTTTCGATCGAAGCGAAACGTATTTATGTCAGCATCTATAGACTATTACCAAACGCTGGGCGTATCGAAAAGCGCCACCGCCGACGAAATTAAGAGAGCCTATCGAAAATTAGCAAAAAAATATCACCCCGACACCAATAAAAATGCGGACGCCGAAGACCAGTTCAAATGCGTGCAAAGCGCTTACAATACGCTCAAAGATGAACAAAAGCGTAAGGAATACGATCAATTTGGAGCGGCTGGCGTCGGGCAATGGCAGACTGACAAGGGTGGGCAGCAGGTCTACCAATGGGGGCCGGATTCCAGCATCAAAGCCAATGATTTAGAAGACCTCTTCTCGGCTTTTTCCGGCGCTCAAAATCAGCGTCCCAGCATTTTCGATCAATTATTCGGCCAACAAGGCCCCCGCCAACCTGCTCGCCCTCAACCGACCCAAGGCAGAGATGAATCCAAGGAAATTAAACTGTCCTGGCATCAGGTCGTCCATGGCGCATCTGTCACCGTTCGTCTGGGCCATTCTCAAAATTCTCAAAAAGAATCGCTTGAAGTCAAAATCCCATCCGGCGTAACCGATGGCCAAAAAATACGATTACGCGGGCGTGGCCATCCTGGCACAAACGGTGGGCCTGCGGGCGATTTTATATTGCTCTGTCGCGTTCAGGATCACAAATTTTTCATCAGGCAAAGCTGCGACATTATCCTTGATGTCCCCCTATCCCCCGCAGAGGCAGCCCTCGGTACAAAAGTTGAGATTCCGACCATAACTGGTAAAACATTACTCACCGTCCCGCCAGCTACCCAGCACGGAGCCAAGCTGCGACTTCGAGGTTTGGGGCTTCAGAAAACGGAAGGAACGGGGCAAGGGGATTTTTTCGCTATCGTGAAAATCGTTTGGCCTAGCGACCTGTCGGATAAACAGCAGCAATTGTATGAGGAGCTTCTAAAACATGACCAACCATCAGTCCGCCAGGAACTCGGATGGTGGAACGACTAGCGCCGCCGTAAGCGACTACGATCGAGAAAAATTTCAGCGGCATCGTGCAGGATTCGCACTGTTGATCGTCGGAATTTTACTTGTCGTCTTTGCATGGGGGAGCTGGTATTTTCGTATATCCAGTCCAGATGAAGTGCCTGTTATGATGATTAACGATGGCTGATGCGGCCGCCAATGCCAGCTTATTCGCACCGGCGCTGCTTGCGGTGCTAATGATAGCTTTCGTGTTGTTTCTCGCGGTTCTGATAGGCAGCTTTGTTCTGATTCGTTTTTTTAGGCGACGTCGTGAGTCGATAAACCAGGCGACGCAAAAAAATAAATCCGAACACGTCGATGCCTGGCTCCTCCATAAACTCCCCGAAGCGCAGGATGAAGATGAATGAAAATGATAAGGCAGGCCCACGACCTGTCCTACAAGACAGAAACGCGCCCGTGAGGAAGCGGCCTCTTCGATAAGTTTAATGCGTTGATAAGGATTACACGTTCGCAAGGAAATTCATTTTGCACTTGCTAAATAAAGTAGCTTTGATAACAGGTTCCGCCCGCCGCGTAGGATGCGCGATAGCGTTCGAGCTAGCCGACGCTGGCTGTGACATCGCCATTCACTATGGGCACTCTCACGAACAAGCTAACATGGCTTGTGCCCAAATTAAAGACATGGGCAGACGTTGCATCACTTTGCAAGCAGACTTATCAGATTCGTCAACCTGGGAATCACTCATCACAGACACCGTGCAACAACTTGGCCAACTAGACATTCTGGTCAATAACGCTTCAACATTTTTGACCACGTCGCCTGACACTATCGAAGCTTTCGACATTCAAGCGTGGGAGAAAATGCTACGCGTCAACTTGTTATCAGCCGCTGCCCTATCTCACTTCGCGGAGCCGCATCTCAAGGCTAACGGCATCGGGAAGATCATAAATCTCTGCGACATCGCCTCCCAGCGCCCCTGGCCCAAGCATTTGTCTTATTGTGTCTCGAAGGGGGCATTGGAAACTCTCACATTAGGCCTGGCCAAAGCCCTGTCCCCACTCGTCCAGGTGAATGGTGTTGCGCCGGGAATCGCGGAGTTTCCTACAGAGTTTTCAGAGGAAACGCGGGCTAAATTGATAGATCAAGTCCCCCTCAAGCGGCCAGGTACACCCGTTGATGTAGCCAAACTCGTTAGATATCTAGTCGAACACGGAGACTATATCACAGGACAAATCATACCTATCGACGGTGGCCGAAGTCTACGCTGACCTTGCAAAGCCGGGAATCGAACCTGCGTGATTGTAAGGTCGTAGGTATAACAGGCAATATATGCCTGCATTAACTGGCGGTACGTGCTCACTGATATGGGGGAAACCGATTCACGATAGCCCGATTTGATACCCGTCAAATGGGCTGTACAATCCTCAGTTCTGGCGAAGCCCGAATGCGTGGCCATTCCAGAGGGGCGACTTACTAAATCGTAACTTCGGTTACGAACAATGAAATTATCGGATAGCATACCGGACTTAGTACTGGAAATTGGCTTTCCCGAAAGGAAATCGATACTGGTGGAACGAAATGTAGCTAACCTACTCGCAGCCTCACCGCAGGTTGTCGTGTACGTAAATGTAATAAAAGTGGCCGTGGTCGTAGCGATGACTTTCGTGTGGGGGCTAGCCGCTCAGTGGGTCGATCGAGACACGGATGTAGTCAAGACCAAGAGGCAACTCTGGAACATGATCGTCTTGGGCGGCGGACTCGTCGCCTATTTCGTGCTGTTTATCATCCCCTGGAGCGGGTCATTATTTGCCGCAGGCCTCGGGGCATGGTTGGTGATTGCAGGCAGCGGCTTCGTCATGTACGTCGTCCACCGCAACTCTCGCGTGATCCCAGATGCTCGGGTGTTCACTATTGGCCATATTAAGCGAAAATTAGTGCGCACTTCTGAAAACAAAAAAGATGCGGTCTCACGATCCATGCGCGTAAAAATCAGCAATCATAAAGGTGATTTTGTCAGCTCACCATCGGACCCCCAGGAACTCCAGGCTTTCAAGCTGGTTCAAGAATTTCTGTACAACTTGCTCTGGCGTCGCGCGTCCCTAGTTGACCTATCGCCCGGTAAAGAGAGCTATCGCGTCATGTATAAAATTGACGGCGTAGCTACAGAGGACCGCGACGGTTTATCAACAACCGACGCAGAAGCCATCCTACAATACTTGAAGAAACAAGCTGGCTTAAATATCGAAGAAGTCCGTCGTCCACAAAAAGGTCGAATACAAACCGCACTACTCAGCCACGAAGGAGACGTTGGATATACGGATGTTCATACCTCCGGCACCACCGCTGGTGAGCGTATGAGGCTCAACATATGCACTTCCCCCACCTTGCTACGAATCCATGAATTGGGCATGGCTACCCCGCGTTTGGAGTCCCTTCGTAATGATGTACTGGGGCAGCGCACCGGAATGTTAGTTATTAGCTCTACACCCCATAATGGCGTATCGACTACATGTTACGCCATCCTGCGAAGCCATGACGCGTACATGAATAACATTCATTCGTTAGAACGCTCGTCCATCACCGAACTAGATAACATCACTCAGCACGCCTATGAGGGCAGCAACACTGACGTCGATTACGCCCGCATGTTGCAAACCATCATTCGTCGCGAGCCGGACATTGTTATGGTTGGCGATTGCGAAGACGCCGAAACGGCTCAAATTGCTGTTCGAGCCGCCGCTCAAGACCGTAAAATTTATCTCGGTATGAACGCAGAAAGTACATTTGATGCCCTTTCTAAAGTAATCAGCCATGTGGAAGACAACGCCCTTGTCGCCAAGGCTATGTCAGGCATTTTGTCGCAACGCTTGATTCGCATTCTGTGTACAGATTGTCGAGAGGCATTTAAGCCGGACGAAAAAACGCTGAAAAAGTTGAATCTACCCACAGACAAAATCGAACGTTTCTATCGCCCCCCCTCAGAAAAGAAGCTCGACCGCAAGGGAAGAGAGATTCTCTGTAACGCTTGCCAGGGCACGGGGTATGTCGGGCGAACTGCCGTGTACGAACTTTTAGTGATCGATGACGCGATAAAGACACTCATAGCCGAAGGCGCAACAATTAGCAAAATAAAATCTGTAGCTAGAAAGAGCAAAATGTATTACCTAATGGAAGAGGCCTTGCTAAAGGTCATCGACGGCACGACGAGTCTGAACGAAGTTATTCGCAGCACTAAAACCTCTGAGAAATAAGGAACAGCTATCTTATGGTATTCAAACTTCTATTTCTTATTTTGTTTGGCGGCGTAGCTTTGCTCCAATCGACGCAAGGTTTATTCAGTGCCATGTTAATGATGGTATTTACGATATGCTGTGCCGCAGGGGCTATCGGAACGCACGAATGGGTCGCTATAAACTGGGTCGCTCCTTATCTGCGACCAGACTATGCCTACGCGGTTGCGTTAGGTATTTCATTTGGCTTGCCTCTCGTGTTGTTACGCTTGGTAGCGGATAGAATTATCACCCGCGCCTGCCTGCTTCCTATATGGGTAGACCGCATAGGTGGCGCTATCTGCGGAATAGTGACGGCTGTTTTGGTGGTCGGTGTGATGTCTCACGCCGTTCAAAATCTTCCGTTTGGCCCATCTATTATCGGGTTTTCTCGCGTAGGCGCTTCTTACTCTGCAATGCCAGCGATTGATGGTGTAGAACCGACACCAGCAGCTTTAGACGCACCGCAGAATGAACTCATACTAACTCCGGATCGAAAAGCACTCGCCCTTGGTTCAATGATGTCAGCAGGCGTTTTCAGCAATGGTCATACTTTTTTCCAAGATCATGCCGACCTAACGCAAACATCCGCTTGGATCAACGCCGTCCCGACTCAGGTAACGCGCTATGCACCTGCGGGATCCATAACAATCGTAAGGACGCAGCTCATTCCCTTCATTTACGATTACGAACCTGCCAAGCAAAACACCCGGAGAGCGCCAGGAGGCAGCACAGCCATTCCTGCCACTTACGATCCCATCGAGCCTGCCGACGGAAGTGAGTTTCACATGGTTCGCGTCAAGCTGCATGATGCTGCGAGAGATAAACACCGTTCTCATATTTTTACACTTCGACAGTTTCGTTTAGTCGGGCAAGACCCGCAGGCTTCTCACAATACACAGTACCTCCCAGTTGCTATTCAGGATGCGGACGCAACACAATCTATCAACCGCCACTTCAAAACCATGAAACGAGGCAAAGTTGTTTGGCCCCTCCTCAATGAAGTTCTCTCACCTCGTGCGGAAAATAACAACGAAGTAGAAATAGTTTTTGAATTACCCCTTGGGTTTCAGCCTAGTCACTTGGCCTACAAAAGGGGCGCGTATGCAGACGTAACCTTTAGTGACAATGAGGAGGCACCGGTTCCCGCTCAGCCAGCGGCTACTCTACCTTCACCAGAAATTAACGCGGCCCCCGATGTATCGCCTCCCAAAAGTGATGCCCCCAAGCGCCGGCGAAACCGAAGAAAGCGAGGCGATGATACCAGCGACGCCAACGTCCCTAACAGCGGTCGAGGCGGAAACATTCGTGGTGTCACAACAAAACAGGGCAAATCGTTCTTTGGGAATGAATTACCCATGACGCTAACCGCCTATCAACAGCTAAATAATGTTGAATTATCTGGCAGCAAAATGGTCCACGGACATCTCGTCGGCGAAGTCTCCGCGCAAGACGGCGGCCAACAACCACCCGTGACTACTTTTGACGTGCCAGACGATAAGCGTCTGCTGCAACTAAACACCACCAAACTTCATACGCGTAGCGGATTAGGCAAAGCATTAGCCAACGCAGCAAGCACCGTACAAAATTATCTCGTTGAAGATGACAACGGAAACAAGTCTCGTATATGCGGCAAATACGCCATCGCAACAGTCAATGGAAAAAAAATGATTGAAGTGCAATACTTCAAAGTACAAGCCGGAACCATCGGTGGCGTCCGAAAGTTTGAAAAAATAAAAGATGCAAACTTAAAAAAAAACTACGAATTGGTCTTGCTGTTTCTTGTTGAACCGGGCGCAGAAATGGTGCGCTTCACCACCGGCGGCGCAGCTACCCGAGCTGATGACCTCACTACTGAAAATCTAGTCGCTCCAGACTAGCGCAGACTTCAACGGCTTGCGCTCTACCACATTTCTCCACCAATCTAATCCGCGACAAGAAACCGACCCACTGATTCCGGTGCGCCTGTCCTAGTTGATAAGTAAGCCGCTTCCAACACAGCCATCGTAGCCAAATGGTCTTCGCCTGTTGACACTGGTTGCAAACCGCCACCAATCGCCAAACCAAATTCATGCACATCTTTTTCAACGCTCGCAGGAATCGTAAAATTACTTTCATTTTCACTAGCGGCGCGTTTTTTTGATTCTACGGAAAACGTATCCGCCGACGTTTCTACAACTCCATCAGAACCAATCCAGCGAATACAGCTGCGAGAAATTGCCGCGTTACGATAAGCCGTCAACGTGGCCGTTTGCTGCGAAGAAAATCGTAGTGACAAAGTGACCATATCTTCCGTATCATAATTATGGACATCGCCCGCTTGGCCAAACATCGCACATTGAGCGAAAACTTCTTCTGGAATCCCCATCACAGAAATCAACATATCCAACTCAGCGTACGCACCATGCAGTAATACCCCGCCGCCCGCTCGCTCGCTATCCCCTCGCCAATCAGCCGTGCCTCCTTCGTAAGCAACTTCCGCCATAGCCAATTGCACTTGACCAACCTCTTCACCAATAGCCGAGCTAAGCGACCACGAGGAATCCGCTAACCATCTACGCGCTATAACGAGCGAACGGCCCGCGGCATGAAATGAATCAACCAAAGATCGTGCTTCGCTTATGTTGCGGGCAAAAGGTGCTTTATGAAACACCGCAACCTTTGATTGAGCAGCCAGTTGAACAAACTCATAGGACTCATGGGGTTCAATCGCAACAAAAATCGCATCCAACTCTTCGCGCGATAATTCGACAATCAGCGAGCGATTGTCTTCAAATCCTCGCACACCAGATGACGTCGACACGTCACGCAGCAGGTTCGCATCTCTATCGGAAATCGCCAAAACTTCAAAGAGGCTGTCCTTTAAAATCGCGGCAAGATAATCTTGGCCTTCATCGGCAATCCCCAATAGTGCAACTTTAAGCTTACCCATCATTCACTCGACTTACGCGAATACCATTGCTCAATCATAGGCCTCATAACTGCTGCGATTTCCTCGTCGGAGCGGCCCAGCAACTTTTGGATTAACCGGTCCACCTTGACGTCCCCCCCCACCTGCGTCATCCGAGGGAGCATCGTCTCATACTGCTGCTGTTTGGGCAAAAAAGCTTCCACATGCCCTTCCATATCATCTACAGAAAACTCAAACGGGTAGCGAATATCCAGCGAAGCAGTTTCAAACACACGACAATTGAAAGGCCCGTAATAAAAACGCAATTGTTTATCGCACAATTTGATGCCTACAAATCCAGGCCAAAGTACGACCAATAAAGACCGAAATGTTTTCCATATCGCCACCAAGGCAGCTAGTCCCAAAGGAATCGAGGCTACAACGAAACTTAAATCAACAGCCAGTGATCTCATCCCTGAAGCTTGAAATTCAATTCGGCCATAAAGTAAGAAGCACAGCAACACCAAGACCGACGACGCTGACGCCCACAACACCGCTATGCTAAGCAGCCGCGCTCGAGATGCGGCTAGTTGTATCATCGAGTCACCCATGACTTGCCTATGTCTAAAATTGCGACGCGATCCAGTCCTTGCGTATGCAGCAAAATGCTACATCGGCGAAGCACACTATATGGACACCCGGCGATTGTAGATCACCCATTCCAAAACCAATATAGCCAATAACGCTAAAAGTGCATATCGCCACGCCGGACGGTTCACATCGACCTCTTGCGACGCCGCTTCCAGGCTAGCCACCCCCAACGTGAGCGTGCTAGCCGGAGCGATTTGACTTTCTGACGGGTTAAATAAATTAACGGCAAACTTACCCGCCCCCTCAAGACTGGGCGAAACGTCGTACACCCCAACCTCTCTAGTTAGCGCATAATGCAACGTGTCATATTGCCCCGTCTCAATGCGATCCTGCCGCTGATCCGGGCGTGTGACAATCACTGCTTTCGAATCAACTGGAATAGGCATCGATACAGGCTGACCGGGTTCCAAACTGCGCCGGTTCGCCGCGGCCGCAGTGCCACTCATATATTGCACTGCATTTTGCATGAAAATAACGAAATCCACGCTCATAGGCCAATAAGTGTTTATCATCAACTCGCCTGCATCATTTTCTGCAAGCAAACTAAATGCGCAAATCAAATACTGATTCCCGCCGCGAGACAACTGCCCCAAAATAGCCGACGAAGCCCCATCAATGATCGACACCGATTCCGCGGGCCAATCAATTTTTAACCAGCTTAAAACCTCCAGTGTTTCCGTGGCTACGTGTCGAAGCAACGGATGAGTATCGTCCCAGTCGAATACAATTTCATTCTCCACCACGCCGTCAACCGTAAGCCCTTCAATTTTCGGTATCGCCCCCCAGAAAAAATAATTTCCGCGAGGCAGTCGATCCGTCGAATGTCGATCTAAAATAACCACGTCAAATTTGCTGCGCTGATTATCTTCTAGTTGATCCTCCCGAGCCGACTCATACGCATCAGGTTCCATAATGGTCAAATCAATAGCCATCGTCTCTAGCATGGGGCGTAGGAAATATCCATTGTCCGTCACCAGCAACACCGAAACATCTTGCGGCGGATCAATCACTGTCCACGCACGATCATCCGCGCTCAGCGCATCATCCACACGCAGCACAACTTCCACAACTCCGCCATCCACTTCCAGTACGTCATCAAACCCAATGACTCTTTGTGACAAGGATGCGTCGCTACCTGGATCATCTGTATGCCCCGCAAGCGTAACAGATTGAACATCCACACTCTTTTGATTCACATATAGTACGGCATCAAATACAATTTTGTCCGGGCCATATTGTTGAACCTCAGCCGTAACCTGAATAATTTCCGGTCGCTCATATTGTCGCCGCACCCCCATACTAATAATGCCCACGTTGTCAGTTCTCTTCCCCACGCGCATTACTTCGATGCTGGAAATATCAAACTGCTGAAGCGCAATTCGCCGTGAATCTTCAATCCTGCCATCCGTAACAATGTACACTTTCGCCGGTGAAACCGGACGCACCGGCGCAATGTCAGCCCCAGACTGAGACGTACCAATAATTATATTTTGGGCATACGCCTCCGCTAAGCTCACCGCCTCCGTCAATTGCGATGTGCTTTGCGTTTGCACGATATCCTGGATTTTTTTCTTGAGTGATGACTTGTCCTGATCAAAAGAAGCCGTCACTATCGCCCGGTCACTAAAAGCAATCACCATCGCTCTAGCTCCCTCCCCAAGATTATCGATTTGCTTCGCCGCTAAAATCTTAGCTTTATCCAATCGGGTCTGCCCGTCAGCCTCCATCACACCCATCGACGCCGATTGATCGATAAGCAAAATAACCGAGTCCCGGTGTACCTGAGCCATCTCCATCATTGGCTTGCCCAACGCCAGCGCCGCTAAGATCAAAATTATCAGTTGCAATATAAGTAGCAAACTACTTCGCAGCCGCTGAAATGGAGAGTTGACCTGTAAATCTTCCACCGCCTTGCGCCACAAAAGCGTAGACGGAACCAAGCGAACCTCTCGCTTGAGCTTAAGAAAATACAGCGCAGCCAACGGCGGAATAGTAACGCCTGCGGCAATCGCCATCGCTGTCGGATTTAGAAAATCCAATGAAACATCTCCCGCTTACTTCCCTAACAACCGCAATATCATTTAATCAAACCGCGCCGTCTGAAATACGACGTAATAATCTGGTCAAAAGGAACGTCCGTCCCGGTAAACAAATAGCTCGCCCCTCGCCTATGGCAGTAATCTTTTAATTGATGGCAATAGGCATCAAGATTACTCTTATATTTCGAGATCAACGCACGGCTCATCGTCACCTCCGCCGCGTCCTCATCCTCCATGTCCACAAGCCTTAAATCACCAGTCAAACGAGGATCGATTTCATCAGGTGACAAAATCTGAATCGCATATAAATCGTACTTTCTGCCCAGCATATATTTGAAGCCCTGCTCATACCCGCTCTTTTCAAAAAAGTCGCTCAATACAATCACAATACCTTGCTGCGGATGTCGAATAGAAAATTGTTTGCAAGCCAACGGAAGATTACTTCTACCATCGCACACGGATCGGTCGAGAAAATCGACGACTTTGTGCATCAATCGTCGTCCGCGCACACCAGCAATTTCGTCTTGCAAGCCATCGGCATAGGTAAACAAACTCACCCGGTCAAAATTGACCAGCCCGATATACGCCATCGCCGCCGCAATTCTTCGCGCATACAGCGACTTTCCAGGCTCACCCCAATCCATGCTTTTAGACACATCAATAAGAATACTGATATGTAAATCTTCTTCTTCCAAAAATAATTTTATAAAAAGTTTTTCCAGACGGGCATATATATTCCAGTCCAAAAAACGTAAATCATCGCCAATCACATAACTACGATGGTCCGCAAACTCGACGGACTCACCCTTCCGTTTACTAATGCGCTCACCGCGCAATTTCCCCGCAAAGATTTTCCGACTCACCAGCGCAAGCTGTTCTAGCCGCGTCATGAACTCCGGCGTTAATAATTCCTGAGATTGTTCGCTTGCTTTAATCATAACGACCAAACATTATCCATAATACAAAGTCAAGCAGCCGCTTCCGACATCGTAGGCGTTTTCTCAATCATCTCTTTTAGCACGTCGTCCGTACTAATCCCCTCAGCTTCGCCTTCAAAATTTAATAGCACCCTGTGACGCATGGCTGGCAGAAACACCCGCTGCACATCACTGAAACTCGTATTGAATCGCCCATCCAAAAGCGCATGAAGCTTCGCTCCTAGCGTCAAAGTTTGAGCCGCACGCGGGCTAACACCCCAACGCACATATTTATTCGTCACATCAACCGCATAAGGCCCGCCAGGATGCGAAGCCATCGACGCCCGCACCGCATAATCCTGTACATGAGGAGCCATCACTACCCGGCGAACAAGTTGCTGAGCGCCAATAATATCTTCGCCACCCATCACCTTATTAATCTCCGGATGATAGCCAGCCGTCGTGCGATCCAAAATTGTTTTTATCTCATCCTTGCTCGAATAATTGACTACTAACTTAAACATAAAACGGTCCAACTGCGCCTCCGGAAGTGGATAAGTACCTTCCTGCTCAATAGGATTTTGCGTAGCCATAACAAAGAAAGGCTCTTGAAGTTTGTGCCTGATGCCCCCCACCGTAACCGAATGCTCCTGCATCGCTTCGAGCATCGCGCTCTGCGTCTTAGGCGTAGCCCGGTTGATTTCATCCGCAAGCAATATCTGCGTAAACATAGGCCCCTTCTGAAACTCAAAAGCCCGCTTACCGCTCGCCCGGTCTTCCGCAATGATCGTGGTACCAATGATATCCGCAGGCATGAGGTCCGGCGTAAATTGTATACGGGTGAATTTCAAATCCACAGCCTGCGAGAGCGTGCGAATAAGATAAGTTTTACCCAATCCCGGCACGCCCTCCAGCAGCACATGCCCACCTGTAAACAGCGCCGTCAACACACCATCCACAACTTCCTGATGCCCAACAATCGCCTTGCCGATTTCCTTGCGCAGCGCATCAAATTTATGCCGCAATTCTTCGGTTGCTTTTTCAATAGCCGGATCAATTTTTGAACTCATCATTATCTCCCATACGATTTTCAAATCGCTTACGCCAAATGCGTAACTTTCAATATGTAGCCAAACGCCAAATCGACATCTTCGCCATCAAATCAATTATTTATTATCCTCGTCCATATCACGTCGCGCTCGCCGTTTCGCCCGCAGTAGCCTTGACGTAGCGTCTTCATTATCTGGATCCTCCGCCCCCTTCTTGCCACGAGGCGAATCCTTGTCTTGATCTTTTTTCGCGCCGCCCAATGAATCGACTAAGCTTCCGCCCTTTAATTTGCCGCGCCCGCCGCCTTTAGCATCAAATTTCTGCTGAGCATCACCATCAGACAATTGAAGAGGTTCATCGGTCTCAAACGACGGCGCTTGTTGCACGGCCTCACCTTGTCGATCATCCTTGCCACGATTTCTAGAACTTTTCAGTTGCCCCAGCGAAGCCTCGCTTCGTTGCCCGGTGGTAGCTAATGCAGTCACGCCATGCGTTAGATAGTTATAAAACGGGCCAATATGTCGAAAACGTACAGACCAGCCAACCAGCTCCGCAACTACGAAAGCGCCAAAAAAATAACTCCAGCCGCCATACCGAAAGTCCATACCAAAAAGCAAAACAATCAGCACCACAACTTCAACAGCAATCGAAAACGCCAGCCAGCTAGCCAATCTCCGCACAGATACATCAAGCAAAAATATCGGCAATAGTAGCCACGCCAGCGCCCAATCCCATGCGGGCCGCTTTGATTCACTCGGCGGTAGGTCATGCTTAAACACGCCCGCCTCTTCGGGAATTTCGTTTAGCCATCGCCCATTCGTTATCTCCGACACCTGGCGAAGCATAGCCTCGTTCGGAACCAAGTCACGATATTCGGGGGAGAAGGGAACTGTCACGCCAGTCCTCAGCGTCCCCAAATACTTTTCGTTATGTCGAATTTGCACATTAGCCAAGTACTGCCCAGCCTGGTCAACCGGAACAGATGCCTCATACTTCCCAGGCCCGGTCTGCACAAATTTCACGGGCAATGTTACGCCATTAGGATTTATCACCCGCGTCGATAGCTGCAAATTATTTAGATAGCTCGCATCTTTGTCCAAAGCATCAATAACAATCCGAGCCGTGTCCCCGTCAATGCGCGTATAAGTATCGAAGTTTGCTGGCAAGTCCTGGCGCATCGTCCACCGAACAACCTGCGCCCAAAACTTGGCATACTTGGACCAACTCGTCCACTCGCCGCCCCAAACTTCCCACTGCCCACTTGTAAACGCGACCGTCTTACCAAGTTCGTACTGCCAATGCGCAAGCACCGGGTCTTCGCCATCATCAGTAGGCCGAATCAGAGGAATAATAACATTAGGGCTGTCCTTGGGAGATGTAAGTACCATACCGCCAAGTGCAGGTAAGCTGCTACCGTCAACACCCGCGAGCAGTTCACTATGCGCATCCAGCACCGCTGGCTGAAAAGGCGCGTCCACAATCAAAGGTCGCTTAATGACTTTTGATTCTTTAGAAAATATCTGTGGCAACTGCTTGGGGTTACGAGCCGCATAAAATTTTCCACCTGTTTTTTTGGCAATATCTCGTAGTGTCGCCTGCATGACATGCCCACCCCAACCAATCGCAATCGTGCTAACCGTAATTTTATTTCGCACAAAATCCTGAACAAGAGAGTTAGATGGCGCTGAAGCATCACCATCACTCAGAATAATCACATGTTTTTGAGCGGCATCCTTACCGCGACCAACCGTCAATTCGCGCAAGGCCATGGTCATCGTTGCACCAAAGTCAGGCATATCGCCGATCTGCATACGATCAATTTTAGCTTTCACCGCAGCCTTGTTCGTAGCAAGGTCAAGCGGCACTTCCCAGTTTTCCCCACCCGGAGAATAGGTATAAGCCAATACGCCTACATAATCTTGCGAGCTAATCGTATCGACGCTGCGCTTCGCCATCTCCTTGCCCCAGAAATTACCCCTGGGGATTTCGCATGAATGAGAAATGATAACCAAAGCGCCACGAGGAATCACCCGCTTGTGTTTAATCTCAAAAGACACCGGCATAATCTCAGCGACCGGGCTACCAATCCACCCACCCGCACCAAAGCTCTCATCACCGCCCAACATAATCAAGCCGCTACCCATATCTTTCACATAGGTTACAAGATCGCGCTGCTGGTCATCCGTAAAATTTGAAGCCGAGACATTAGATAAAATAATCGACGTGTAGCTCACCATCTGCAACAAATCAAATTGGCCAAGATCGCTTACGTCACGAAGCTCAACGCCCACCCCTTCACTCTCTAAAGCATTAGCTAGCACACGATCGGAATCAGCATTCGACGTGATAAGCAAAACCCGCGAAGGCCCGGACACAAACGTAAAAGCGCTAGCCGAATTATTCAGTGCGATCGTATCCTGCTCTACGTCATCGGGGCGAAACACTGCCTCAAACGTCTGAGCGCCAGTCGTGAGAACCGGGATCGTAACGACAAAAGTATTGTCTCCCGCATGAAGAGATAATCGGGTGCTCTCCTCCGGCAGTGTCAGCAATTGGCCATTAACATACAACAAAAGTGTGCCAGACGTCGCACGATCGGTATGCACCACCATGCGCACAGGAATCTGCTCACCTTTCTGTGCATGTGTCGGCGCGATGACACGCTCAAAATATACTTCGTTTTTATGTCTATATCGAAGTGGAACAATATCAACAGGAATACCATCCGCAGCCGCTCGACGAGCTTCCTCCAGCAGATTGCCCATGTTATCATTTCCATCAGACAGCAAAACCATACGCTTCGCTGTATCATGCGGAAACATCGCCATCGCCAATCGCATAGCTGACGCTACATCCGTTCGATCAGTCCCCTGCATAATCGGAAAACGGCCCGCCGGAATAACATACCCACCCTTCAAAGGCTGCTGCTCTAGAAACGCATGCCGCGCAAAATCAATCACCCCAACCCGATCGTCCGCCGGAAGGTCTTTGGACGCCTCCCGCATAAAATGTTCCTGCTCATCCTGCATCGCCTGAACACTATGCGATCGATCCATCAGGAACATGACAGTCAAATCATCATTTCGCTGCACACGTTGCAAACCCGCTAAACAACAAGCAAGCACAATGACTAACGCACTTCGCAGAAGTAGCGCTGCGTATCGTCGAACCGGATCAAGCCCCGCCAAGCTTCGACGCGATGTCACAAGCAACAGCGGCACAAGCAAACACACCCAAAGCCAAACTGGCTCGTTAAATTCAAACGGTAATGTCAACGCGAATACCATCATGGCCGAATTATTTGCACCCTACTGTTCATGGAATCAACTACATACACACGACCATCAACGCCGAATGCCGCCCCCCACGGGCCAGACAATTCGCCCAGTTCACGACCGCTCCCTCCCCAATTTTTTTTACTCTCACCCGTAGCTGATAACCAATGCAATCGATCACCACCATATTCGCAAATCAATACCGTCCCGTCATCACGAATATCTATATCATAAGGATAGCGAAACTCATCCTCCCCACGCCCGCGATGACCAATGGTATCAATAACCTCACCGTCAAGCGTAAACCTGACGATGCGATGATTACACGCATCTGCGACCCACAGGATTCCTTCCCCATCAATCGCCAGCGCCGCAGGCCGATTTAACCGCTTCCCCAATACCTCAGATTCGCCAAACGACTTAACAAACTCAAAGCTCGGCGACCATTTAGTGATACGATCATTACCGTTATATTCGCTAACGTATATAAAGCCATCATCGTCGATAGCTACATCGGTCGGTAATTGAAACTCACCATCGCCATTTCCATTGGTCCCAAATTGTCCGACCAGTTCACCTTCAGGATTAAAAATAAGTATGCGATGATAATGCGTGTCCGCTACAAAAATTCGCCCATCTTCGTGAACAGTAAGCCCCACCGGCTTGCCTTTGCTCGTTTCCGGCATGCGCCACGAAGATAAAAATTCTCCGTCAGGACTAAACCGCTGAATGCGGCCAGCTTTATCGACTACCAAAATCGCACCAGATTTTTCAACACTAATCGCACGCGGATAATTAAAAGACCCAGAGGCCAAACCTACGCCACCAAACGATCCGACAACGCCATTGCCCGTTAGCGCAGGGCGGTCGCAAGAAAATGCCATCATCGTGACACTAATGATCCCGGTAAGTATAAACTTGCGTACCATCATAGATATACAGATGATAAGCGCGAACAAGCGATCCGTCGAGCTGCATGCTTCAGCTTGCGAGGACTTCGAAAAATATTGGTGTCAATTATTTTAAGACGCTCAGGGATTTCACGACGAAAATTACTGATAGGATAGAACTACAGTCATTCCCGCGCAGGCGGGAATCCAGTAACAACAATGGAAGCTTACGATAAATTTGAAAAGTTAATCTGCGGACTCTTTTGTCGTCTGAGCTTTATCAGCCGTGATTTTCTTCACGCTGGAAAAATAAGCCTTCACTGACTTTTGATATTGCCTGGGAATCCGGTCACGCGAAATCCGGTCGCTGGCGTCACGCTCCGCAGCCGACACCACCTCAACCAGCCCGCTGTTTATTTCCCCTCTAACTTGCTCACCCTCGAAGAACACCTGCCCAATAATCGCACCCTTCCCTGTCGCAACCTTAGCTCGCTCAGTTTTGAAACCGACGGCTGTTTGCTGCTCCGGCGACAGCCCGCCACGCCCCTTGCCTCGGCCACCCGTCCCGCCACCATTACCATTGCCTTTGCCCGAGCCGCTGCCGCTACATTTCCCACAAGACTTTCCACCTTGTTGTCCCGAACCACTACATTGGCTACATGGAGAATCAATGGCATTACGCGCACTTTGTAAATCCGCCAACGTCGAATCAAGTTGCGCCAACTCCGCTTCCATAGACTCCATCTCGCCAAGTTGCCCCGCCGCCTTGGACATGCCAGCCATCGCTTCGCCCGTCTGCCCTGGTGAACCAGTTTTCGAAGCTTGCTTCAAGGCATTCGCCAATTTGCTCGCCATGCCTTTCGTTTTCTGTTGCTGCTGCAATTTCTTAGTTATTTCCTTGATTTGCTTTTGAGAATAACCATTCTTTTCAAGCTGCTTCTTAATTTGCTCAAGGTCTTTCTTACTCAGATTTTCCAGTAATCGCTCAACGTCCTTCTTTTTCAATCCAGCCTGCGCGAGTTTCTCAGCCAGCTTTTTATCAATAGCCAATTTTTCAATTTGCTTGGCAATGTCTTCCAACTGTTTTGAAAGTTCTTTAGCAAACTTTTTGTCCTTCTCATTCTTGAGAGTGGCTAACTGCTCGCGCATTTTCAACAGCTCTTCCTTAGCCTTTTTGAAATCTCCCTGTTGCAGCGCCTTCGCCAATTTTTGAGTAGGTGCTTCATTCGACTTGGGAGGCTTCAGGCCGCGAAGTCGTCGCTTCATTTGTTTCGCCGTATCATACCCGCCATTTTTTCGCTTGTTCTTAACGGCATCTTCTAATTTATCAATCTTTTTCACAGCTACATGTCGCACGTCGCTAGGCCGGCGCAATTGCCCACCGGCCATTTCGTCGATAGGACCAGCCTCATTGAGAAGGTCTTCAATCGCTGGTACGCGCTCAGCTATTTCACGCACGCGCTCCATCTGCTTATCCACCGCTATCCGAGTAACTTCGACAGCCGCATCATCAATAGGGTCCGCATCAGCCACTTGTGGCAACAATAATCCAGGCGTAATCAACAACATTAGCGCAGCCATCGCCAAGGACACAGCCGTCCATGGCAGTGCTTTCGGTATTGAATATCTAATGTGCATTCGTGGCGAGATGTTGGCACTAATGCGCTCGGCATCAACAACCACTGCTTGTGCGAAGGGGTCTTTGTTGCCCGCGCAATAATGGCCACTGCTTAATCTCTCTCGCAAACCGGCAGCCTCGTCCAAAGCAGATGCGGCTTCGATAGTTGATTCACGTTTCAAAAAAGTCCAGATGAATGAGACCAGAAGGGAAACGCCGCCGAGTGCATACGCAGTGATGTCTAATGGAATAGCCAAATCCCAAAGGCGTTGAATCAGCACGACAGCCGTTAAACAAAAACCAGCCATCGCCAGACACGTCGAAAAATATTTTAGCCAACGATTGCCCCAAAGGCGACGCTGACTCGACCGAACGCAGTTTTCTAATGGCGACATGTTCTATATCCTAATGGCATTCATGGGATTCGAAAATTTCCTCGCCCGTTTTATCGCAACCATCCGAACCTAGCCCAATGATAGCTCCCTCTTCTATTCTCCGCGCCAAGCCCCAAACGTCCACAAAAAAATAAGTTACTTTAGGGAAAGCACGTCCTCGTGCGTGATATTCCTGTTTTCGCGTAGAAAAAACATGTTTACACATCCCAGCTTTCGCGTGCAGTAAGCATGAGGCTTCAGGCTTCACGAATATATAACGGCTACCCCCCACGTAAACTATTCCCATTGTACCATAAACAGGCGAACAATAATCTGCTATCATGTCTTTATGCCAACCACATTGTTAAAATGCTTAGCCGGAGTCTTGTTTTTGACCAACATAGCCTTCGCCCAAGACGCCGGAGCCGTCACGGCTAAGCCTGCCTCAGAAACACCCCAGATTATTATCGTGGAAGGACAAGTCACTAACCATATCGGTGGCGGCGTGAAAGACGTTGTCATTACAGCCCATCATCAAAATGATGACGATACCAAAGGCAAACTCATCGCTGAAACCAAGACGGATGAAATTGGTGATTACGCCCTGACGGTGTCCGAAGAATTTCACGGCGATATGATTGTCACGATTACCAAAAAAACTTTTCAGCCCATCACGCATCATGTGCATACTAGCGAAGACGAGTATCCTCTATTCATTGCCGAGACGCTGCAAGGCACATTGTTATTAAAAGGCGTGGTACGGAGCATCGAAAAGGACAAGCCAGTCGAAGCCGCGGAGATTTCACTTTCTACAGGCTATCAAGACTTTCAGGAAACCAGCAACGCCAAAGGAGAGTTTTCATTCAAAAACCTCTCGCCAGGGACGGCTAGTATTACGGTCTCAGCCACGGGGTTCGGGCGTGAAAGAATTTCTATTCGTAACATTCAAGAGGAGAGCGAAGAAGAATTAGCTATTGTTCTAAAACCTGAGCGGATTATCAATCTGCTTGTGAAAGATGAACTTAAGCATCCTGTTTCAGGCGTTACGATTGAATTGTACGATCGCGACAGGGACGACCTACAAACCATCGTAACTGACGCCAAAGGTAAAGCCCTCGTTAGTGGCATTCACTTTGATGCTAATGAACTTTTGGTTCGGCTTACACATGAGGATTATGTTTCTTCTATTGATTATGATCGCACTTTATCATTGACAGAAGAATCGATCGTGTCTCATCATGAACTTCATCTACAACGAGGTGGTAAAATTGTCGGCATGGTGGTCGATGAAAATAACCAGCCATTGAATGGCGCGCGAGTCATGACTGGTGAAATGTATGCCGATGCGAGTCCACGAGATTGGTCTACTTACGACGGCTCATTCACGATTAGCCAAGTGCCGCCTGGTGAGGCTACGATTACCGTTCATTTAAGTGATTACGCGCCGCAGTTAAAAAAAGTTCGCATTAAGCCGGGCAAAATTGCCCGCATCGAGTTTAGGCTAGAGCCTAGTGTTTCACTGATTGGCTTCGTTCGCAACGAAGATGGCGAAGCCGTGCCCGGTGCGGAAATTTTCACGACGAAGTGGCGCGACGCTCAAACATTAGGGCTGCGAGCTATGACCGATGACAAGGGCCGCTTCGAGATGCGCGGCGCTCCTCTCGACGAATTTGAAATTCAAGCCATCACGCCAGCACGACACAAGAAAACTTTATTGGTAAGCGTTAAGGCCGGTGAGCCAATTTCCATTATCGTTCCCACCGCCCCTCCCGAGCCGCCAGGCGGTAAAGGACCAGCCGTGGGAGAAGATGTGCCGGCGATTACGCTAACTTCGATAACAAAAAAATCTTTTGACCTTAGAAGCTTAAAAGGCAAAACGGTTTTGATCGACTTTTGGGCTACCTGGTGCGGGCCATGTGTGGCTGAGCTTCCTGAATTGGAAGACCTTTATAAAGAATTTCAGAATCGCGACGACTTCGTCATGCTTAGCGTCAGTCAGGATTTTGACTTGTCTACGCTCAAAAGATTCTTAAAAAGAAGGAAAAAAATGGCTTGGCCACAGATCTTCGACGAGGCAATCAGCAAAGATTCGCCCTCTAAAGCTTTCGGTATTGAATCTTTGCCGACGATATATATCATTGGTGCAGACGGAAAAATCGCCGCGAAAGGTTTGCGAGGCCAGGCGATTGGTAAAAAAGTTCACGAACTGCTAAAGGAATAAGCGATTGTGAATGCTTTCGATCACTCATCATCTGATGATGCGTCTTTCACGCATCACGATAACCGCCTTCGTCCAAGCGACCCTCGTGCGTTGCGTGCGTGCAAGGCTTTGCACGAACATCGGCTAGTAGACGCGGCGGCTAACATCAAAGCGATTTCGGCGGATTCGCTTTCGGAGCAGGCTTGGCTACATCTTCTCACTGGTCGATTGATGATAGCTGAGAAAACTTTTTCAAATGCCAAACCAGAACTCTTACAAGCTGCGGGCCTTGCGTTCACAGCTGCGGCTGGTTCGGCGGATGCTTCTGAGCTGAATCGTCTAGCCGCGAACGCGCTCAATCTGGTCGGATGGATTTATCGCAGGCAAGACCAACCCACGTTCGCTACAAGCGTTCACGAAACGGCGCTTAAATTGCGTCAGGATCATGGCACGATCGCTGAACAGTGGGAAACGATGGTCGAACTGGGGCTGGACGCAGAGTTAGCCCGCAAGCTGGATCACGCTCAGCGGTGGTATACCAAAGCCATCGAAACCGCAGGAAAGCTTGAGGAGCCTCACGATCTGCAATTAGCCTCGAATCACGATCATCTGTGCCGCGTTTTTCTAGCTGGAGATGCTACGCAGTTTGCCGTGGATGCGGCGAGGGCTGCGCGGACTCACTGGCGAGCGCATGACATACGCCTGGCATCAGCCTCGCGCGCCGATCTTGCGCTCGGCAACGCGCTGCTTATGCACGCGGAGTTTCATCTCGCCTCAGACCCGCAAGCCGTTCACGACATCATTAGTGAGTGTGTTGCGCTACTGGAAAAAGCGAAAGACGCCTTAGCCGCTTTTGGCCCAAAACATGCTGGCGAAGTTGATCGCTGTCAGCAGCATCTTGAAGTAGCTCACAAAATGCGCGACGCGGCTAGTTAGCTTATCGCTCTAATCAATTTCTTCGCACCGGTCATATGCACGCAGCCGCCATGCACACCCGGCCGCCTTTTGTGCCCAGCCGTCATACCCGCGCAGGCGGGTATCCAGAATCCGTAGCTGACACACAGCAGCGAAGCGGTCAATATTGCGCCACGCTTACGATAAACAAAAAAATTATCACCTAATTTTGGCATAAGAATTCGATGTTTTCTACCCAATAATGCAGATTGGCCAAATTCTGATCTATCCAGAGTTGTTACGGCATAGATCACCGGCGACGTTCTTTATATGGACGGACCGCCATGACGTAGTAGCCTTCACGGGTAAACGCTGTGGCCCGCCCTATTAGCTTTTCGGGTGTCAGTTTCCACCGCGCGTACCCATGCCACCCGATCGGCCAAATAGATAACGCGGCCACTTTCTTGATTGGTGTGCAGGCTTTAGACTTTGTTTTATGAGCCGTTATCAAGTGCCGAAATGCCGCGAGCGAATTGAGCTTCGTGTTTCCAATTCGCGTTTTATCACGACCGTGGCTCCCGTGTTTTCAGTGAAGGAGGCTCAGGCTTTTATCCGGGAAATCCGGGACGAAATGCCTGATGCTAGTCATCATGTGTATGCGTTTAAGATTGGCTATGGTGCGAGCGTTTCTGAAGGGATGAGCGACGACGGCGAGCCTTCCGGGACGTCCGGCCCACCGACGCTGGCCCATCTGCGCGGGGCTGACATTGGCGATACTGTCATCGTAACGGCGCGGTATTTCGGCGGGACAAAACTAGGCACGGGTGGCTTGGTCTCGGCCTACGGAGCTGCGGCGAAGACGGTTCTTGAGGCGGTCGAAACAGAAGAAAAAGTCACGCGCCTTCGCTATGAAGTTGTGATTCCATATACGCTAAGAGAGTTGGTGCTGCGGCTATTAAAAGAACATGAGTGTTTGCTCGAAGAAGAAACGTTCGAGGCTGAGGTGTGTTTGCGGTATGTGATCCCGGAGGAGCTTGTGAGGGATTTGGCGAAGGCGGTTGGAGATTTGTCAGCGGGGAAAGTTAAGCCGGTGGTATTGGAATGAGGATTCGTCATGCAATAGTTAAGACCTGCTTAACTGCGAGCAATAGCATGCGTACCATCGCCCCCTGTCCCCGCTATTGTAAGTCCTTGCAAATAGGTGGCTTATGGAACGCCAGATGGCAGTAAAGGTCAACCTTTCTCACGATAACGCGAGAGAGGGTTATTAGTCTCCCACTTTCAATTGCATTCAACATGCTAACAGCCTGTTGAAGAATCCTCATTTTCAGCCATCGTTCAGATATGGGCGGACGTGTAAGCTGGCGTAGCCCATTTCAATTTCTGAGGCCAAAAATTGGGCAATTGGATTCGATGAACTAGAAACTCGCGTAACC
>JAJRPG010000019.1 GCA_024280855.1 Planctomycetota bacterium
GACTGGTTACGCGAGTTTCTAGTTCATCGAATCCAATTGCCCAATTTTTGGCCTCAGAAATTGAAATGGGCTACGCCAGCTTACACGTCCGCCCATATCTGAACGATGGCTGAAAATGAGGATTCTTCAACAGGCTGCTAGACGTGTAATCAAGAAAATTCCAACAATGTGCGTTAATAGTCTTGCCGTATGCGTATCGATTGAAGGTAGGGGGATCCGCGTAGTTAAATAGAGACTTGCTGGCGATTAATTCGTGGTCCTTACATTCTTACTTAAATCTTAAAGACCGATTGAATTGGCATGGATGAGATTCTGGCCTCGATAGTATTTTACTCATTTTTCAATTTTCGGCGTACCGGAATTATTTTTTCTATTTCAAAATAAATGTCTTTTAGGATTGATGCTATTGCGGTACAAAGGGTCGTGGTGGATTTGGAACAACTTGCGTTCTGCAAGTGTCAGCTAAGTCCATATCAATTCGGGAGTGTAGATGCACTCGTGTTCGTGCGTTTGGGTCTGAAAATTTTATGCCACATAGCCGTGGTAAGTAAGTGGCGTTGAAGATTTTGACCCTGGAATTCTTACATATGGAGGGTTCGTAATGTTGACTTATCAAGTCTTGAGGTCAAGGGAAAGGAATGCTGGGATGAAATTAGGAGCTAGAGGTATGTCCAGGAAACTGTGGTGCGTTGCAGCGGCCTTGTGTTTGGCTAGCTGGGCTGGCCCGGCGATGGCGCAATGTGTGGATAATTCGGATTGCACAAGCCCAGTAGATTGTGCACAGCCGCAATGTGTCGCGGGTACATGTGTACTTAATCTGTTACATGGGGTTTGTGATAATAGCTTGTACTGCGATGGCGCTGAGACATGTGATCCTGTAAATGGCGATCCTGAAAACCAAGGTTGTTTAGATGGCCCGCCGCCATGTCCACCTCCATCTGCTTGTGATGAGGCTGGTGATTTTTGTTACACTTGTTTGAGCAACTCAGATTGTGATGATGGGGCGTATTGCAACGGTGCTGAAACCTGCGTCAATTACGGTTGTGTAGCTGGAACGCCTTTTGATTGTGATGATGGTTTTACATGCACAATCGACAGTTGCAATGACACTACCGGCACATGTGACAATACGCCTGACAATGCCGGTTGTGATGATACTATTTGGTGCAATGGCGATGAGGTTTGCGATCCCGCTAATGGAGCTGCAGACATGTATGGCTGCGTTGCGGCAGGACCGCGTTGTGTCGATGGCTTGAATTGTACCTACGACCATTGTGTCGAGTATAGCCAACAGTGCTACTTCTATGTTGATTGTTTTGGTGGTGTTGCGTGTACGATTGGTGCGTGTGGGGCAGATGGTGAATGCGAGTACACCAATAATGACGCCTATTGTGATGACGGTGATTTCTGCAACGGCGCACAAGTCTGTGACCCACCTAACGGAGGGGCTGATGGGTGTACAGTGGCAGTTCCCGAGGATTGCGACGATGGGCAGTACTGTACAGTTGATTCGTGCGATAGTGTGGCAGGTGCATGTGTGAATACGCCTAATAATGCTAATTGCGATGACTTTAATCCGTGTACGGATAACATATGTACGGCAAGCGGCTGTATTTTTGTGCCTAATCACGGTCTGTGTGATAACAACGTTTTCTGTGATGGAGTTGAAGTGTGCGACCCTGTGCTTGGGTGCATTGATGGCCCAGACCCATCGTGTGATGATGGCGTTGGTTGTACTGGCGACATTTGCAACGTGTTTTACGATGCGTGCGAGTATACCCCCTCTGACATTTGGTGTAATGACAGCGCTACTTGTTCTACGGAGGTATGCGATCCAGTATTTGGCGAGATTGGGTCAGGTTGCTTGCGTACATTTGATGATTCTGCATGTGATGACGGTCTGTGGTGTACGGGTGTTGATACCTGCGATCCCGCGAATAGTGCGATTGCATCGGGGTGCGTGATTAGTCTTATACCTTGTATTGATGGTGTTGATTGTACCGATGATGACTGCGATGAGGCGACACAGACTTGTGATAACCCTAACAATTGTGATGATCTAATCGATTGTACTACCGACCTCTGTCATTATGCCTCAAATGCCTGCATTTACTCTTTGAATCACACTATGTGCGACGACGGTGAATTTTGCAACGGTGCGGAGACTTGTGACCCTGTTAATGGAGCACCCATGAGCGGGTGTCTCGCAGGGACTCCGGTGGATTGTGACGACGGGGCCACTTGTTCTACGGACATTTGTAACGAGATAAATGACACATGTCTAAATATCGTTGACCATCTCATGTGCGATGACGGTTATTTTTGCACAGGCGCGGAATTATGTGATCCTCCAAATGGCGCCGTTGGCACGGGCTGTACAGATGGCGCTGATCCAACATGTGATGATGGATTGAGTTGTACCATGGATTCTTGTGATCCAGTATCTGATTCTTGTGTTAATACTGACGACTGTACCGGTGGTGTGGCATGTGCCATTGGCACCTGTGAAGCGTCCGGTTGTACATACACTTCTGACCATACTTTGTGCGACGATGGCTTGGATTGTACGCTAGACCTATGCAATCTTAGTAGTGGATGCGGGAGCTTTGTTTCCGATGAATACTGCATGAATTTGAATACGGATTTTTGCGATGGAACCGAGTCTTGCGACCCTGTTTTTGGGTGCGTGTCGTCCGGTAATCCTTGTGCCGCTGGCACTAATTGTGACGAAGTCACAGATACTTGTGCCCAGTGTTCTGTAGATTCAGATTGTAGTGGCGTAGTAGCTAGGCCTTTCTGTTGTGGCAATCAATGTAAAGGGTGCTGCGATGATAGTGACTGTGGACTATTTGCGATCTGCGATCCAATAAGAGGATTTTGCTTGTTTAATACCGGGGGCATTGAATAATTTTGACGTTCGGCGTTATCGAAGTCTAAAGCTTCAAATATGAGTAAATAACAGCCACGGGGGCGAGCATCATTAGCTCGTCTCCCGTGGCATTTTTTTTGGGAGACTTGCTCTAAGAAGCAAGTTGTATTCGAATCCTTAGTTCAGCTTTGAAAGCTTGCGGCTATTGGTTTAGTAAATAAGTTGCTTGGCAGTTAGGCTCGATTCGTCCTATTTCGCACGACCACGACGCGCACAAATGGCGTATGCGATGCAAATCCTGCGCGAAAAATCACAACGCTGAACATCTGGATATCGTCGATCATGAAATACATGGTGTTCCTGTAACCTTATGTTATTAAAGGGTTTATGTGGTGATATGGGCGACGGGTTGTTTGGTTTTCACTATAGAAAATGAATCCTGGCACGGGCGTTGTTATAGATGGACGCTGACGGCGGTGTGTGTCTAGGTTGATGCCGCGTCGTTGGGAGATGGCTATGCGTAGTAATGAACAGATGAAGCAGGCTTCGAGTGGCGAGTCGCTACTGGCGTTGGATTGGAGCGCTCTGGGGAATCTCGTTCGCGCTCGCTCGGCTATGTCGGTTAGCGAAACTTTTCTCGCAGTGGCTGAATCCGATGGAGAAAAACAAATGGCGGTCATTGATCAAAGGTGCGAATCGCTATGAGTGGATATGGGTTTTGGCTATCGGCTGCGGGTATGAAGGTGAACGAACACCGGCAGGCGGTTCATGCCAATAACATGGCTAACTCCAATACGACAGGATTTAAGCAAGATCTGGCTATGGTAATGCAACGAGATATTGAAAGTGTTGAGAATGCAGGTGGTGCGAGATTGAGGCATCCAGTATTGGACCAGCTGGCTGGTGGGTTGAATGTTCGGCAGAGTACAATTGATTTCTCGCAAGGGCCAATTGAAAATACAAGAAAACCACTCGATGTAGCTTTGCAAGGCAAAGGTTTTTTCTCAGTGAGTGACGGTAAGACGACACAATATACTCGCAACGGTGAATTTGCCATCAACAGAGAAAGCGAATTGGTGATGTCGGGCGGCGATGGGAAATGGCGCGTGTTGGGTGATGATGGTAGACCTATTTCGCTAGCGAGCGATGGCGGCCCTCTACGGATTGCTGATGATGGCACGATACGACAAGGTAAAAACGTCGTGGCTAAGCTCGGATTCTTCGTGGCGGATAATGAAAAGGCGATGCGCAAAGCCGGGGAGAATTTATTTGATGCATCGAAAACCGAAATGAAATCGATCAATGCTACCGTGCGTTCGGGGGCGATTGAAGGCTCCAATTTTTCGGCGATTAAAGGCTTGTCCGCCATGATAGAAGCGACGCGGGCGTATCAGTTGAACGCCACGATGATTCAATTGCAAGATCAAGTTACCGGCCAGGCGGTTACGACCGTTGGACGTGTTGCTTAGGAGTAATCGTTTATGGCTATTATGGCCTTACATTCTGCGGCTTCTGGTATGCGAGCGCTCGACGAGAAGCTTAACGTCGTGGCTAACAACCTTGCGAATATCAATACACAAAGCTTCAAACGTTCTCGTGTAAACTTCGAGGATTTGTTGTACCAGGTGCGACGTGAGCCAGGTGTACCCAATGCCAATAATGAGGCTATTCCTCACGGGATTATGGTTGGTACAGGGGTTCGGGTTTCTGGTACGCAGTTAAATTTTGAGCAGGGTTCTGTGGATACGACCAATAAGCCACTTGATTGGATGATAGAAGGTGATGGGTTTTTCCAGGTGACAACCATCAGTGATGGAAGCGAAATCATAGCCTATACACGAGCTGGAAATTACGTCATAAATCCTGAGGGTAATGTGGTTCTTGGAGATAGCAGCGGCGCGATTTTAGAGCCTCCGATTACAATTCCCAATGATGCACTGGATATTACCGTTGGGCGAAACGGCGAGGTGAGGGTTAGGCAGCAGGGTACGAGTACGCTAAGCACGGTTGGTCAGATTGAATTGGCTCGCTTTGTTAATGTCGAAGGCCTGGCATCTATTGGTCGGAATTTGTATCGCGAAACGGATGCCTCGGGTACGCCGATTACTTCGCAGCCCCAGGCGGACGGTATGGGCGCGATTAGTCAGGGTAACTTAGAGCTTAGTAACGTAGACCCTGTGCGTGAGTTGATTGACTTGATTACGACGCAGCGGGCTTTTGAATTGAATAGCCAAACGATTCAGAGCGCGGATGAGGCGCTGCAGATCGTGGCGAACTTGAGAAGGTTCTAGAAGTGACACGGTAGCGGCATGACGTGAAAACACGTTGGGCTTAGCGTAGGGCCATGGCGCAGGATGCGACCAAAGATGTGCAAGGATTGCATGATGGATTGTCATAAAGACATAGCGAAGGGAACTGCGACAGCGATGGGTCGAGGTGTAACGCTTTGGCACGCTGTGGTGATGGGTGCCTGGGTATTGCTGCTTGCTCAGCCGGGATACGCCGGTCGCATTAGCACTTACGAATCAGCCGTCGTGACCAGTGATGAAGTTCGGTTGAGCGATGTGGCTTCGCTGTCCGGTTTTCCTGTCTCGCAGGGGCAAAGCCTGTCGGATTTGGTTATTGCCAGTTCGCCAAAGCCTGGAAAAACAAGTGTTATTTTACTCGGGACGATTCGTGATGCGATTCGTAATCATGGAGTGAACTTTGCGCAGTTAACGATTCATGGGGCTACGCGGTGTCAGGTTTCGCGGATGGTTGCGAATACTCCCGCCACTGTGAACGCCATGGCGGATTTGCAGGTTTTATCTTTATTACCGTTGCGGCAGGCTAAAGTAAAAGCCAATTCGCCATCTGAATTAGTCATTGGTGACAGCTTTCTGTCGGCCAATTCTAATGGCACGCTGCGAGAAGCTGTGGTCGAATTTTTTCAGAAGGAATTGGAATCTTATCACGGCGCTGTAAGCGTATTGTTTGATAAGCATAGTGAACAAATGTTGGGGCTTAGTGGGCCTGGCTATCAATTTCGTATTTCACGATCATCCAAAGCGATGATTGGTTTGACATCAGTTGGTGTAGATGTTGTTACCGGGGACAAATTAATTCAGACAATCCCGCTTGCTGTTAATGTGACTTTAACTCGGTCACTACTGTCCACCAAACGAGCGATCAACGCAAAAGCTACGATTCGTGCTGCGGATATTGAGATTGTTCCTATCGTGGTGACCGATTTGGATTTAGACATGCTTGATGATCCGAATATGGCGATCGGTCTTCGTGCCAATCGGTTTATTTCACAGGGGACGTTGGTGAAGCCAGCGATGTTGGAATCGGTTCCTCTTGTGACGCGCGGGCGGCTTGTGCGTCTGACTTCCGTAGCTGGAGGTGTCAGTGTCGTGACAGCAGCTAAGGCCAGTGAGAGTGGGCATCTTGGTGAGACGATCGCCGTTCGGTCGGTTGAAAATAAGCGAGTAGAGTTTCCGGCGACGGTGGTTGGTCCAGGGCGTGTTCAAATCGGTGGGAAGTTGCCCAAGGTGATGGGCGTGGTTGAGTCGAGGGGGAAAAAGCCATGATGTCCTTGCGTTTGATAATAATGGCCATCTTGGTATGGATGTCACTGGCGACCGCGGCTAATGCACAAACGTCTTCGTTGGGCGTGAAAAATAGAATTGCGCTGAAGCAGCGTCCGCCTGTCAAGCCAACGAGAGAGAAACCGCTTCAGGAACATCATATTGTTTATGATACATATTCCTGGACTGCGAAAAAGCCGCTGCATCCGAAAACGTATCGACCCGGAGATTTGATTACCATTATTGTCAGGCAACAGCGACAATACGAAGCCGATGCGGATTTGCAATCTAGAAAGAAATGGGAGATTACCAGCGAATTAGAAGCGTTTGCGAATCTGGTTTCTGGTGGTCTGGGGGCTGCGGCGTTTCGACGTGGGAAACCTAGTATTGATTATAAATTTGAAAGCCGGTTGCGAAACCGGGGAGATACCTCGCGTGAAGATCGGCTTACGACCAGGCTGGCTGCGAAGATTATCGACGTCAAGCCAAATGGTTTACTTGTTATTGAGGGGCGGGCGCGTGTTAAGCATGATGATGAAGTAAGTGCCATATCCGTGACAGGTATTTGTAGAAAAGAAGATGTTACAGCGGACAATACTGTGTTGAGTACGCAAATTTCTGGGCTTGACATTGTTGTTGATAATGAGGGGGCCATGAGAGCAACTACGACACGCGGGTGGCTGCCAAAATTGATGGATTGGCTAAAGCCGGTATAAAGTATGAAAAAATTTAGTAAAACATTTTGTACATTGATTATCTCGTTTAGTGCGATGGATGCCTTCGGACAGCTTCCCGTTGCCCGCGTTGGGGACGTGACTCACTTGCAGGGTGAAGGCACAAACGTGCTGGTGGGTTACGGATTGGTCACAGGCCTTAACGGAACTGGTGATGGTAAAAAGTCGTTGGCGACGATGGCTGCGCTGGCTACGACGCTGGAGCGATTCGGCCAATCTTTTCCATCTCTGGATGATTTGGGTAATCCTAAAAACGTAGCTGTCGTGATGATTGAAGTTGTCGTTCCCGACCACGGTGTACGTGAGGGTGAACGGCTTGAAGTGTCTGTCACGGCATTGCAAGCCAAGAGTTTGCTGGGTGGTCGATTGCTTTCGACGCCGTTGGTATATCACGACCGTACTGTCGAAGGGCTGTTTGGGTTTGCTCAAGGCGGTATTGAAATTGATGAGGAATCGGATACGCAAACCAATGGTTTGATTCGTGGTGGGGCACGCATGGAGCGCGATGTTTTGATGAACGTCGTGGTTTACGGCTCAGATATTTCAGCCTCAGGATTCAGGAACAATTGGATTAAGCCTGGGCAGACTTATATGACGGTAGTATTGGATGAGCCTCACGCTGGTTGGTCGATGGCGGCTGCGATTTCGCAGGCGATTGATAAGGAACTCAGCGTCTCGGCTAATGTCGAGCGGGTCGCCTTGGCCGTTGATAGTAAAAATATTATTGTTTTGATTCCAGAGCATCAGCGAAACGACGCGGCTTCGTGGATTCGTGATGTGGAACGCACGCCGATTCTTATGGAGTCAAATGAGGCTCGTATAACCATAAATCGGCGGTCGCAGACTATTGTCATTTCGGGAGACACTCGCATGTCACCAGTAATAATTTCGCAAGCTGGCTTGACTGTCACTGTGGCTAGCCCGTTGGCAGATGGGACGATTCCTCGACCTCCTTTTACACAGGAAAATTTTATAGCTTTGGATGTGGCTGATAAACGTATGCCCAATGTGAACGATCTTCTTGAAGCGTTGAACAGGCTAAAGGTTTCGTTCAAGGATCGTCTTGCGATTATTGAAGAAATACATCGTGCTGGGAAACTGCACGCAAAAATTATGTACGAAAGTTGATTATGGAATTGTTGTCAGTCAATAGTATTGCGCCAGAAAAAGCCAGTGATTCGCCCGACTTGAAAAAGTTGCGGGATACGGCAGAGCATTTGGTGGGTAATGTATTTTATGGCACGCTGTTAAAGGCTATGCGCGAAAGCTCATTGCAAGGGAAATATGGTCACGGTGGGCGTGGAGAAGAAGTCTTCAATGCCCAGTTAGATCAGGTATTAGCTGAGCGTATGGGTAAGGCGTCACACGGCGGGCTGGCAGATTCGATTTACAACACGATGAAAAAGCAGCAGGCCAGTAGGTATAAAAATCCAGCTACGGAAACATTATTGGAGCCAATACGATGAAACCAACGCAGACCCGTCGCATTAAAGATCTCGTAGTTTTGCTAAACGATTTGGAGCAATTGTATAAACGTTTGTTAATGCAAATCGAGAGGAAGCTGTATGCTCTGCGTCATGCCAAGCTCGAAGACATTCCAGAGTTGGGCAGAGAAGAGCAGGCGCTGGTAGCTAGGATTGATGAGCGTGATGGTCTTCGTGTTCAACTTATTAAGGCTATTGCTGTAGATTATGGCTGGCAGGATCGCATGGCTAATTCCTTAACGATTAGTCAGATAGCGCAGCCTCTTGAAGATGATGGTCGTCGTCAATTGTTTGAGGCCTCGACGCGCCTTCGTAAAGCACTTTTTGAAGTTGCGCAGGCTAATCGTATCGCCGGAGCGGTCGCACGGGAGATGAGCCATCATATGAAATGGGTCTTTGATTCAGTCAGGCCTCTTGAAGGCGAATTTTCAGGGTATTGCAATCGTGGCCAAAAATTGCCGCAACGAGAGACGCGGCTTGTGGATGCAATGGGATAGCTAATCATGGGACTCTTAAATTCAGCATTGCAGATTGGTCGTAGCGCGATCTTGAGTTATCAAGGTGCGTTGCAAGTGGTTGGCGATAATATCAGTAACGCCGCAAACCCCAATTATGCCAGACTCACACCGGGTCTCGACGCGCAGCAGGGCGTGTCCCTTGGGCGAGGTCTTCAAAGTGGGGCGGGCGTTACGCTAAGCAGTATACAGCGTAATATTGACGAAGCATTGGAAGGGCGAATCCGATTGGCTATCGGTGCCACCGAATCTGCAGCGGCTCAACAAAGCACTTTGTCCAGGATTGAAGTTTTATTTGATACGGTAAGCGGGACAGATATTTCCGCTCGTCTGTCAACTTTTTACCAGGCGTTTGATAGTCTTCAAAACACGCCCGAAGAACCAGCCACGCGCGACTTAGCCGTGACTGCTGCTTCTCAATTAGCTGAGTCGATTCAATTTACAAGAAGTGAATTGACTGCAATAGCGGCTGATATCGACGCTCAAATTGCACCCCTAGTTAAGAATGCCAATGACCTGGCAGATCGTATCGGTTCGTTGAGCGCGCAGATTACGGCAGCAGAAGCCGGTCGTAGCGGGCAAGCTACCGCGCTTCGAGATAAACGTGATTCACTGTTGCGTGATCTAAGCACGCTTTTTGATGTGACAGTTAGAGAAGAGCCTGATGGTAGTAGTAACATATATATTGGTAGTGAGGCCCTTGTTCAGGGAGACCGCGTTCGTCGATTAGAAGCCGTGGCGACGACGGATGGGACTTCTGAGCGGACATCGATTCGATTTGCCGACACCAATGGCGAAGTTGATATTCGAGGCGGCGTCGTGGGCGGGCTGTTTATTGCACGCGATACGCAGGCTTTGGGACAGGTAGCTGCGCTGGACAATCTGGCGTCAAACATTATATCCGAAGTGAATCGGCTACACGCTAATGGCCAGGGACTAAATGCTTATACGCAAATTACAAGCACGAGCGCCCTACTTCAATCTGATATTGCGTTAAATGATGTGGCATCCGGTCTCGCTCAAACGCCCAGAAGCGGTAGCTTTTTCGTGACCGTCATTGATGATACTACGGGGACGCCAAATGCTTTCCGGGTCGATATCACGTTAGACGGGTCAGATAATGATACAACTTTAGATTCACTCGTTGCACAGATCAATGACCAAGTGACAGGGCTGTCAGCTTCTGTGACCAGCGATAATCGACTTGCTTTGACTTCGGACGCTGGGCAATCTTTTGTGTTTGGTTATGACGGACAGTCGCAGCGTGAAGATACATCCGGCGTATTATCCGCGTTAGGTGTCAATACCCTGCTGACAGGTAAGGATGCAAGTGACATTAACGTATCAAGCTTGATTCGTGGGAATTCTCAGCTACTTGCCTCAGCTGGTGTGCTGGCGTCTGGTGATGGATCGACCGCTGGCCGCATTGCCGGGCTGGGTGAAACCATTGTGCGCGATGGCTCTAACCTGACAATATCTGATATGTATAACCAAATCGCTGGCGAAGTCGCGGTGACGGCTGGGGCGGCGAATGATGCGTTTGAAGTGTCTGCTATAGTGCTTGAATCCCTACAGATACAGCGGGAAAGCATTAGCGGTGTGAATCTGGACGAAGAAGCGATTTCTCTCGTGAAATATCAAAGCGCTTTTGAGGGTTCCGCGCGGTTTGTGTCGGTGGTGAATGATTTAATAGATGAATTGCTGTTGCTGATTAGATAAAGAGTTCTCGGATAAGTTGGTTTATTCTGTAAGCCTTTGGAAAGATTGATTTTATGGCGATTAGCCCAGTAAATGTGTCTCGCATAAGTAATAATTTGCGATCCAATACAGTATTGAGTTCGCTTCGGCGTAACCAACTTGAAGTGTTCCGCGCCCAAACGCGGGTAGCTACTGGGCGATCGTATTTGTCGCCAAGTGAAGACCCAGTACGAGCGGCGAGGGCACTCAACCTAACACAAACGTTGGCTGGGCAAATTCAATTTGTAGAAAACCTACGTCATGGCGATGACACTTTAGCCGCGGCGGATCAATCTTTGACAGAGCTTAACAGTCTACTGATTGAAGCCAACGAAATTGCCAGCCAAAATGTCAGTAATCTTACGAGCGCAGCCGAGAGGGCGGCCGTAGCTGATATTATCACTGGCATTCGTAATCAATTACAGATAGTTGGTAATAGAGAATTCAACGGACGATTTTTGTTTGCTGGTCAACAAACGACCGAACGGCCATTTATCGATGCTTTGGGCGGCGTGGCTTATGTAGGCGACACGCGCGATTTATTTACGCGGACCAGTCCGGATTTAGAGGCTGTCCTGAATGTGACGGGGAGCGCTTTGTTTAATGCCTTGTCTCCACCGGCGGCGACAGATGTAGATTTATCGCCAGCGGTCACGGCTGATACTCGTTTGGATGCATTGCGCGGTGCGACGGCACAAGGTATTCGTGATGGCGTATTGGTTCTTAATGAGATAGGTGGCGCGGGTGCGATTTCAGTTGATCTAACCGGCGTTGATACGGTTGGTGATGTGGTGACTCGAATCAATGATGCGGCTACGGCTTCTGGCTCTACATTGACGGCTTCAATCACAGACGCAGGTTTGAGCATTCAGCCTGGTTCTGGCGCATTAACGATCAGCGATGCAAGTACAGGAGTCATCGCTTCCGATTTAGGCATCCTCGCTGTTCAGCCTACAACCGATCTCATCGTTGGTTTGGCGCTAGAAGCTAAAATTACGCCTTTGACTTCAGTCGCGGCGCTGAGCGGAAGCCTTACGGATATTGACGTTGCAAGCGGTATCATTTTAACTAACGGAGCCAATTCCGCGACGATTGATATAAGCGATGCGGAGACGGTCCAGGATGTTCTCAACCGTATAAATAATTCGGAGCTTTATGTCTGGGCGAAAATTAGTGACGATGGCTCCAGCATAGAAGTGCTGAACCGCGTGTCCGGTACGTCGCTGAGTATTGGTGAAAATGGTGGCACGACAGCCTTTGATTTAGGCATTCGGACGCTATCAACCGCGACGCCGCTGGATCAACTTAATTTTGGTCAGGGCGTGATTCGTGCGGAGGGGCTTGACGATTTTCGCATCACCGCATCCGACGGCAAGGCGATCGATTTGAACATTGATGCGATCAAAACCCTAGGCGAATTGATAGACTTAATCAATCAAACAGCTACGACTGATGGTGTCAGCGTCACGGCATCATTAGCTACGGTTGGCAACGGTATTCGTCTCACGGATCAGTCTGCCGGGACGGGGTCACTGACGGTGACTGCGCTGAATTTGTCGCAGGCTGCTTTGGACCTGGGATTAACTACGCCGACCGTGTCTAAGACTGACGAAATTGTAAGTAAGGATACCAATCCGATTCGTACCGACGGTGTGATCGATGCTTTGTTTGATCTGGAACGCGCGCTCCGAAGCGATAATACGCAGGATATAACGATTGCGGCTGACCGACTGAATCCTTTTGTTCAGGATGTGACACGGGCACATGGCGTGATAGGCGCCCAGTCGCAGGCATTAAGTGCCAAGCGCAATCAAATGATAGATGCAGCCGCTGCTACCGAGATATTCTTGTCGGAAGTGCAAGACCTCGACTATGCGTCTGCGATTACGAAAATGCAAGCAGCCTCAACCCAGCTTCAGGCCGGTCTGCAGACAAGCGGGTTGTTGTTGAGTGTATCGTTGTTAGATTTTCTACGATAAAGGTCACTATTGTGGCACTTGTGAATAGGAATCGACATGGGAAAATATAGGCGAGCGACCTCAATGACCGAGGCGATTGCCGAAAAAACCGTCTGAGTGGGAGACGCTTAGTACCGCTGCTTTGATGGCAGGGTGTTTTGTGGTGAACAGTGCAAGCGACGTCGATGATAGCATCACGTTCACTGCAAGGCCGGTTGAAGACTTTGGAATGGTCATAGGAGATACGCGATGATTTTGGAAACGTCGCGCTTTGGACAGTTGGAAGTGGATGAGTCTCGGCTCATTTGTTTTGAAGAGGGCGTACTTGGATTCCCTGATGAAAAAAAGTACGCGCTAATTCAAACAGGTGAGGGTAGCGGATTCTATTGGTTGCAAGCAGTCAATGTGCGGGATTTAGCCTTCGTGGTTTGTGATCCCCGACTGTTTGTGCCTGATTACCAGGTTCCTGTCAAAGCTGAAGAATTGCAAACGCTAGGACTAGATGATCCCACGCAGGGACAGGTTTTCGTGATCGTCAACAAGGTGGACGATCTGCTGACCGGGAATTTTCAAGGGCCTGTGGTGGTGAATGTTGAAAATCGCAAGGCGCGTCAGTTGGTGCTGTCTGACAAGCGATATTCCACGCGACATCCGCTTATGCGGATACCGAAACCAGAGACGATGAGCAAGACCGCCTAATCGGAATAGGGTAGTCAAGGGCAAACAATGGCTAATCGCATGTCATTGGGCTAACGCAGCAGTTATGCGTCGGCAATTGTCCTTATGTGTTTCGCCTTTGCAAGTAGATGTCGTTGGTTTGTCACTATTGACAGATACGGTGTCTGCCATAATACGCCTGGCTTGAAAAGGTCAGGCTGCGGAGGCGATGGAATCGTCTCATTTAAGCGCGATGGAAGGAGCCAGCTAATGTTAGTACTCTCCAGACAGCGCGATGAGACCATCATGATCGGCGACGACATTGAAATAACAGTCGTCGATATTCGAGGTGATAAAGTAAGAATCGGAATTACAGCACCTCGGTCTATACAGGTCCATCGCAAGGAAGTGTATGACGCTATTAAGAAAGAAAATGAAAATGCCTCTAAGCTTAAGCCGGATGACGTATCAGACGTGGTCCAGCGAAATAGCAACGGGGCTAACGACAGTGCCGCGAATTCGTAAATGTCGCGGCATATGATGAATTTGCAATGAAATGCAATGATGTTGCACGAAGGCAAGGAACGACGTCGGTCCTTGTGACAAACAGAATGTAGAGAATCCATGCTGGTGAATGTGTTGTTCACCAAGGTAATCAAGGAGGATTGCTCATGTCAAGAATAAACAGTAATGTCCCGTCGCTTATTGCGCAGCGATACTTAGCCAAGTCGCAGCAATCGTTAGGGCTATCGCTCGAACGCTTGTCCAGCGGCCTAAAAATTAGTCGTGGTAAAGATGATCCCGCCGGTTTGATTGTGTCTGAGCGTTTGCGCGCAGAGATTAGTGGAGTCAACCAGGCTGTTGATAACTCACTGCGGGCTATCAATGTTATCGCCACGACGGAAGCCGCGCTCGATGCGGTGGCTACCATTCTAAACGATATTAACGCACTCGTGATTGAAGCGGCTAATAAGGGAGCGTTTTCCGATGAGGAAATCGCCGCTAACCAACTACAAATTGATGCTTCTATTGATTCGATTACGCGTATCGCCAATACAACCGAGTTCGCAGGCAGAAAGCTGCTGAACGGTCAGCTTGATTATGTCGTCAGTGGTGTCACGACCACCCAATTAGCTGACGTCAAAGTGTTAGGGGCCAAATTTGGCTCTCAGGCCTTCGTTCCCGTGCGTGTCAACGTGTCAGCATCCGCACAGCAGGCTCAACTACGTTTCCTAGGCCCTGGCATTAGCACCACGGCTGCGTCGGTCAACATTACCGGTCCGGATGGTGTGGTCACATTAAGCTTCCCGGCTAGTGCTACCAGTAACGATATTGTTACAGCTATCAACACGCGATCGGATTCTACTGGCGTAAATGCTACTGCGTTGGGAACCGGCGGTGCCAGTGGTGTGTCAATCCAAACGGTTGAGTATGGCACGAACGCCTTTTTGAGCGTGAAAGAATTGAATAACGGGACAGGTTTATTCAATGTGATTGACCGTGCCAGCTCGACTGTAACGCGTACTGTAGGCCGGGATGCTACGGCTTCCATTAACGGTGTGGCGACCACGGCTGATGGGCTGAGACTCAAAGTCAGCGATTCATTCCTAAGTGTTCAAATGACCCTGGCGGAGAACTTTGGCAGCGGGGCTATCTCGCTGGGTACATCCAATTTCGCCATTACGGATGGCGGAGCGCTTTTCCAACTAGGCCCTGAGGTCAATACGAATCTCCAGGAAAACATTGGTGTTCAAAGTGTTCAGGCCAACCAGTTGGGCAACGCGATTATTGGATTTTTGTCGCAAGTCAAGAGTGGGCAGAGCTTCTCATTGATTTCTGAAAAATTCAAGGAAGCGTCCCAGGTGATTGACGAATCTATCACGCAAATTTCGACTTTGCGTGGGCGATTGGGAGCCTTTGAACGTAACACGTTGGAGCCTAACATTGCCCAGTTGCGAATCACGGCTGAGAATCTTATATCCTCGCAGTCGGTTATTCGTGACACAGATTTTGCGCAGGAAACCTCCGAGCTAACGAGGTCTCAAATTCTCGTCCAGGCAGGTAACAGCGTGTTAGCCATCGCCAACGCGCAATCGCAAAGCGTACTGTCGCTACTCGGTGGATAATATGTAAGAAGCTTCAATAACTTTTATAAGCATATTGCGGGCGACGTCTTGATTTTCAAGGCGTCGCCCTTTTTGTGTCTTAAGTGATATTTTCACGGTGATGTAAAAGATATACTGTCAAACTATGCTCCCCAACTGAGTGCAAGAGAAAGCCCCGGCGCATAAAAAAACCGCCTCGAATACGAGGCGGTTCGAAAAATACTTGAGAAAGCTACATGGCAAATAACCGGTCAGCCATTATCGTAGCCTTATGTTCGCAGCCGGAAATTATCGAGTGCTACGACCACGTTTGATGGTTCGCACGCGGTCGGTGATGACTTCTACAGTCACAGGGCTGCCGACAGTATATGTCATTTCTGCGCCGCTAGAAGCAAGAAGCATAGTCTCCTGGCCTTCAGCAACACCAACACTAACCGGGCCAACAGCATTTGCAGGAATGGCTAGAGAGAAGGTTCCAACATATCTGGGCTTAGCTGCTGGAGCCGTCGCGCCACCATTATATTTGACTAAAGCAAGGCGTTTACCGTTCATGTCGATTGCTTCGACGATTTGATCGAAACCAAAAATGAATGTTGGCAGATTTTTGTCAACACTGATGTCAGTAATGGCTAGTTTATTGTTTTGCTGGTCAGTGCCGGCAACCTGGACTTGAACGGCACCGACGTCGGTAGCGTTAGCCAGATAAACATTGACCACCAAGGTGCTACCAGGTGTAATCGATGTCTGTACCGGCTTGACGAAATACGTTGGCTGCGTAGCTGAAACAGCGTTCTGAGCATACGCCGAAGTGGCAGCTAGTGTGACAGCTACTGCACATCCCAAATTCAAAGCAAATCTCATGTTTCTCATACCAGACTCCTTGTGTGTCCATCTAACCCCAGACAAGTAATTTTACACCGCTCAACCTCTACCAAAACAACTGAGAAAACAGTTGGTAGAAGGACGAAATGCACGCCATGAAAGCAGGCCGAGTTATCGGCATCCACCAACGCACCTATCTCTTTTACCACTATAACAGCCGTGCATCAAGAAAAAAAAATATTTTTCGCAAAGTTTATACCTTATGAATAAAATGCAATTCTGTGTGGTGAAAAGATTGTAAATGGTTATTTTGCAATAAGTTATGGGCGACTTGGATGGTTTGAGCTATCAGGGCCGTTCTTATGGGCATTTGCCGTGATTAGTTGGCTCAGCGGTGTGTCTGGCTATCTCAATTTAACCGCAGATGAAGAAATGTTCAGGGGGACTGTAATATCCTGGCGTAGATATTGGCACTGGTCACCAGTCTTTTCGCATACATAATACAAGGCGTATCCGGGCATCATAAAAACGGCTTCCTTCATTTTTGATGAAAGAGCTAATTCGATATCAACGGTTCGTTGTTCACTGCTTTCCGGCATTTGTGGGTTGCTATAGGTCCATTGGGCTTCACTTACGCTTACGCCGTTTGGCAGGGTAAACCAGACGTACAAATCTTCCGCTTCGTTATTCCACACGGCTTTTTTATCTGCAAGTCGGAAATTGATTTGCACGCGTAAGTGGCTACCGGGGCGAGCCATGGCAGGGGTTAAAATTGCTTCCATGTCAACAAGATGTAGGTTGTCGCGTGCGATCTGGCCTGATCGATCGACGTTTATCCTTAGGGCGCTTTTGTTATCCTTTTTATTGGCTTTCAATGGGCCGGCTAATTCTGATCCAGTTGGTTCTATAGGTAATTCAATGGGCGTATCGCCGCGCTTAACGATTTCGGTTCGTGCTTGTTCGACCCAATAATAAAAGTTATATGGCTTGTCGAGTCTTGGCCCGTATTGCTGAATGCGTCTACGCCAAATGTACTGATTGGGATTTATCGCCAATGCCCGGACCCATCGAATGACGGCGTTTTGGCCATCGCCGGGCTGATGTTGCGGAGATTCGAAGCGGCGGCGAAGGGCGACGCCGGATCGAAAAAAAGCTCGGCCATCCATGGGGTTTAGGGTGATGGCTCGGCGGTAGGCGTTGATGGTTTGGGTGTCTTTGTCCTTGCTATCGGAGAGGAATATCGCGTCGCCAAGGTTACGCCAAGCCGAGGCGGTTCCTTGTTGTTGGCTTAGGCTACGAAGTTGCGCGAGGGCTGGTTGATTGGCTATGTTATAATCTTTTGAAATGTTAATGCGCGGGTAGTTTTGATTGAGAAAATCAGCCACAAATTTATCGGGCATAATCGAGGCATGTTGAACTACGCCCGACTCATCAATGGCTATCGGGATGGGGACTACAGAAACATTTAGTGTGTTGAGCGAGTCAACGAAGATAGGCCAATCTAGTTGCCGCCATTGTCGATAGAGCATAGCCCGCTCTGGATGTTGTTCTTGAACCACGCCGATGACGGTCAGGTTGTTAGCTTGTATAAAGGGGGCGACGAGTTTCTGCCACACTGGCAGTTGTCTTCTGCAGCCTGCTCACCAGGAGGCGAAGTTGATGAGCAGAACTTTTTTTCCGCGAAAATCGGATAATTTTCCGTTCTTTCCATCTAGTGTGGGCAATAGAAAATCGGGATACATTTGCCCGACGTTTGTGCCAATTTCAGGCGGAGGGGCTTGCGAGGCACCGGACTGTTCGGCGGGGAGGACGTATAGGGCGATTAACATTGATCCGAGAATAAAACGCATGTTGACTCCTGAATATCCATAGCTCGGCTCAAATCTTATAGTGCGGATGGGGGTATGTTGTCCAATTGGAAGCGGTTGTACTAGTTTTTTAGTTCATGGCACTAGAAAAGCACGGGTACAAGACAGGGTTGGCGGCGAGTCATGTCAGAGCACCTGGCGCAAGCCTGGTGACATACAGCGTATGGATACAATTGGACATGTTGATTCATTCGGCCCGCAGGCTTGCGCCATGCGGCTCTGACCCCGCTCGGTGTGCCCATCCCGGCGAAACGGTCTTGCACCAGAAACATACTGGCACGCTGGTGCTTGAGGCTGTCCGGTGATTTGGTTCTAGTAATAAGGCGTCTTATGGAAATCCGGTAGCGAAATGATATGCCGTCATTCCCGCGCAGGCGGGAATCTAGAGCGAGGCCTCATGCGGGTTAAGACTGGATTCCCGCCTGCGCGGGAATGACAGAGTCGCGACTTCGACTATGAATCATCGCCGGATGACTTCAAGCTGGCGAAAACCATGTCACTCGATTCGATGTTGTTTTCCGTTGGTTGGGACGGTTTGGTTTTTGGTGGGGATGGCTCTTATGCGGCGGCGCAGGGTCTCGAACATGGTGTCGATGGGACCGTAGAGTGAAACCAGGTTTTTTCGGATGGTATCCAATTCTTTTTCGGTTCCAGGATTTTGGCGTATAGAAGTTTCTAGCGCGTTGATGGCTTCACGGTTGTGGTCTCGGTGGGCTAATGCTCGTTGTTTCATTTCGGTCAGGATTGAGCGGGCGGCGTCTTGCTGGCTTTCGTTGAGCGCGTAGCGTTTGATAAAATTCAGTACGAATTCGTCCCAGACGGATAATTCTTTTGTGATCTGATCGATTGGGATTAGGGCGTCCATGTTTGGTAGTACGGAGGTCGGGGGCGCTGGCGTACCGGATGGGCTGTCGTTTGATTGTGTCCGGGCCTGAGGCGTGGGTTGCCAGAAATCGGTAGGCTCTATGTCACCTTTTTCCCATGCCTGTATTTTTGTGCGGGCTAATTGTAACCCTGCGGCTAATTGGAGTTGGTCTGTGTCGAAGATTATGCGTTGGTCGGGGGTTAAGACGCCACGGACCTCGGTTGCCCCTTCTAAGATTTGTTGGGAAATACCTTCGAGTATAGGTTGAGCGTGCTTGGCCCATAGCTGCACGTCCTCTTTGCGAGGGGGTTCCATAGCCATGCGCATTTCAAGAAATTGGTTGACGAGTGGCTGAATGTTACGGCGATTTTCCTGGAGAAATGCTGGCCAACGTTTGAGAATTTCTTTTTGTAGTTCTTCATGTTGCGCATCGTCTAGTTCATATTGCTGGCTAAGCTTCGCGGTCCAGCGGAGTAGCAAGGAATTCATGAGCTTGGGCGTTGGCCAAAGACCGTCCTGGTTTTGAGAGGAAAGATGCGGCGGTGTTTCTTGAGTTTGTTGAAGATTATTCGCTGAAGGCTTATGTTGGTCTTGTGCCAAAGTGCCTGCGGTGGGCATTATGGCTATAAGTATGAGTATCGCGGTTTTCATGAGTGTACTCTATTTCCTTCGGGCGAACGTGGCCGTTTTAGTTATTGTCGCCGTTCTTAAGATCGACCTACTATGTCGCATATTGTCACCATTGTGATCCCAACTTTCAACCGCTTATCAAAATTGCGTCGTTGTATAGAAAAGATTCGGCTACATGTGACTCATCCCCATGAGGTGGTGGTCGTAGACGGCGGGTCTGAGGATGGGGCGAGGGAATGGCTGAGCGAGCAGGCTGATCTTCGTGTGATTTATGAGAAGGAGCGAGAGGGGGCGGTTCGGGCGTTTAACAAGGGGTTTCGGGCTGCGACGGGGCATTATGTGATGTGGCTTAATGATGATGCGTATCCTCTGGCTGGCAGCGTTGAAGCGGCAGTGGATATGCTGGAGCGGCCTGAATTAACTGATGTGGGGATGGTGGCCTTTTATCATAATTGGCATAGTGAGCGAAATGTGTTGGACCGGGTGATGCACGAGGGACGGTCGTATGAGCTTTGCCATGTTCGTGGGTATCCATATGCCAATTTTGGCTTGCTTCGACGCTCACTGTTGCAAGATGTGGGGTATGCGGATGAGCGGTATTACTTTTTCGGGTTCGACCCCGACCTTTCTTTGACGCTGCAAATAGAGAAGAAACTCGCGGTTTTGGGGTGTCGTGAGGCGTTGATACATCATGACGAAGTTCACGACGAGCGTAAAACAGATGATCTTAGCCGGGGGGATGAGGATAATGCGAAATTATTTGCCAAATGGGATTTACCCGCGCCAGGCAGCTATCCTGACCCTGGTCCGGGGTATCTGGACATGCTCGCTTCGCGCGGGTTGATATAGGTGTTCGACATGCGTTGATTTTGTTGGGATAAGTGGGGGCGAAGTTAGCCGCTTGAGTAGTAGGTCTATCTTCCGGTATACTAATGGCTTGTTACGCAAGGGTAGTTCCAGATCGTAGTTTTTTAGGGTGAGGTATTCGCGATGACGACGAGTCCGTCAGCAAATCTTGAAAAGCAGCACGCGGCGCTGTGGCTTATTGGTTCTGATATGCCGGGGCTGTTGCGTTTGGGGGCGGAGTTTGTTCGCAACCACAATGGCAACATCGATAAGGATATTGCGGATAAGTTTGGCGAAAGCGCCGTGGTTTTTATGAGCGTTACGGCTGACCCTAAAGATATCGAGCAAATGGATAAGGACAAAGGCTCGCTCAAGGATGCCAGCGGATGTGGGGTTGTGTTTCAGCCTATGCAAGAGCCTACGGTTCCAGAGGGTTATCAGCCTGACTTGTATGGCTTTGATATTGTGACTGATGATAAAGCCGGTTTGATCGCTGAGATTTCTGAAATTGTTGACCAATTTGGGATGCTGATTGTTGGTCATACGGGCGAGCGTCGGGTGGTTCCAGGGCCTAGGCCTTTGATACAGGGTGGTCAGAAGTTTATTGTGATGCTCCCTGGCGAATTTGATTATGCGGGATTTAATCAAAAGCTTGGTGATATTGTTAAAAATCATAATGGCCAGACGGTGACGCCGCTGCGTGTTGTGCCTGGCTTATTGTGGTGGTGGTAATCACGGCCTTTGTCACGGTCGGCGAATTATTGGCATCATCTCTGATGGAAAGCGGTGTTATGCTTCTTCAGGTTCTTCATCCTCGTATTCGTCGTCGTCTTCATATTCGCCTGGTAATAGCCAAAGATGGACTAAGTAGGAAAAGATGACGGCGCTGATGAACGAGCCGACATAGTCCGGTGTTATCATTTCATAGGCCATCAACTTAACGGCCGCGACCCATGCGATTACCACTAATGTAAATATGGTGAACAGACATTTCCAGAAGAGCGGGGCTTCAAAGGGTAGTTTACTCATATTGTACCTTCTGTGTCCTGTGTTGTTTTGGAAATCTAATTCGTCAATTAGTCTGATGTAGCTTTATTATCGTCTGAACCGCATTTCATATCTTGACTCCGCGCAAGCTGAAGCATGCGGCTCGATAGTCGCGCAGGCTGTCGCATGCGACTTGTTATTTAGTAGATTAAATGTTTGTATTCGTCAAGAACGCAGCCGGAGTGAGTTCAGTACGACGCTGATGGATGAGCACATCATGGCTATGGCGGCTAGGCCTGGCGGGATTATGCCCAGGACGGCGAGGGGAATGGCTAATAAGTTGTAGAAAAACGCCCAGAACAGGTTTTGCTTGATGATGCGCACGCTACGTTGTGACAAGTCGATGACGCATTGGATGTTTCCAATATCATGATGCACAATGGTGATGTCTGCGGCGCTGGCGGCGATGTCGGTGGCGCTGGCGAAGGTGAGGCCTACATGGGCGGCGGTGAGGGCGGGGGCGTCGTTGATGCCGTCGCCTACAAAGCCAACGCGAAGCCCGTTTTCCTGCCTGCGACGAACTTCATCTAGTTTGTCGGTTGGCGTCATTTCGCTGATGACGTCGGTTATGCCAAGTTGCAGAGCGATGGCTTTAGCATTTGAGGCGTTGTCGCCAGTGAGCATAGCTGTGGTGATGCCGCGCTTGTGGATGGCGGCGATGGCAGCGGCTGCGCCGTTTACGATTTTGTCTGATAGACCGATGACGCCCACGCAGCGATTCTCTACGGCGAGGAGGACGGCTGTTTGTCCGGCGGCAGCTCTAGCCTCTACGAGCGGAAGGGCGGCGGTTAGGTCTATGTGGTTGTCCGCGAGAAAGCGCGCACTTCCGACGAGAATATGCTGCGAATCAAGCTTGGCTGATACCCCTCGGCCTGGCGTGGAGGAAAAAGTTTCCGGGTCAGCTAGGGAAAGGTTTCGTTTTTTGGCTTCTGCGACAAGGGCTTTGGCGATGGGGTGTTGGGCGTATTGGTTCGCGGCGGCGGCGAAGGTGAGGACGTCGTTTTCTGTGAAGGTGGCGTCGTCGTGGAGTACGTCAATGTGCGTGACTGCGGGCTGGCCGACGGTAAGTGTTCCTGTTTTATCAAACAAAATACAATCGAGCTTGGCGGCTCGCTCTAATCCGGCGGCGTCTCGCACGAGGATGCCGCGCAGTGCGGCTGAGCTGGTGGCGACCATGATGGCGGTGGGGGTGGCGAGGCCCATCGCGCAGGGGCAGGCGATGACGAGTACGGCGACGGCTCGGTTGATGGCAGTGCCTAAGGTGGCGTCAGTTATGAGGAGCAGTCCAACAATAGTGAGAAGGGCGATGGCTATGACTATGGGGACGAACACGCCAGCTACCTGGTCAGCGATGCGCTGCATTTTGGTCTTGCCAGCTTGGGCATCTTCCACGGCTCGGATGATGCGGCCCATAGCGGAGTCTGCGCCGACGTGAGTGGCTTGTATGGTGACAAGTCCTTCAGCGATGCGTGAGCCAGCCAGGACGTTGTCGCCTATTTCAAGTGGTTTGAGGGCAGATTCTCCGGTTAAAACGCTTTCGTCTACGCTACATTGGCCTTCAATGATTTGTCCATCGATGGCTATGATGGTGTCCTGGGCTGCGCGGATGTGGTCGCCAATGTGGATGCGTTCGATGCGCACTTCTTGTGGACCGTCGTCTTCGATGCGTAGTGCGGTGAGTGGAATGCGCTGGACTAACGCGCTGATGGAGGACGCGGCACTGTGCTTGGCGCGGATTTCAAGGTATCGACCTATGTTGATGAAGGTGAGAATCATGGCTGCGGTGTTGAAGTGCATGGTGGGGGCGTGGGCGATGAATAATTGCCATAAGCCTGACAAGACCGCCGCAGTAACGCCGAGTGAGATGAGCAGGTCCATGTTGCCTCTGCGAGCGACTAGAGCGCGAAACCCACCGGCAAGGATGGGAGCGCCTGCGGGTGAAGCGAGCAGTAGTAAGCAAAGGATAGCCTGGACGACGACCGGCCAAATGGGTGAATCTTGATGGCCACCCTGGAGAATGGGGGCCAGCCAATGTAGTGCGAAAATGGGGACCGCAAGGCCAATCGCTTGTCCGAGTGCCTGCCGCTGTTGTCGAAGTGTTGATTGTTGTGTGTGTTGGAGGCCTGAGGCGATTCGGTCTCCCTGGCGAAAAGTTTCGGCGTCATAGCCAACACGGCGGACGGCTTCGATGAGCTGCTGTTTTGTGACGCCAGATTCGACGGGGGTGACGGTGGCGATTTCGGTGGTCAGGTTGACCTGGGCAGCGGCTACGCCAGGTACTTTGGAGAGGGCGTTTTCAACATGAGAGACGCAGCTTCCGCAGGTCATGCCCTCGATGCGGAGGCGGATGGTGTCAAGGTTGGTTGGTGGGGGGGGAGCCAATTTATTTGGTGTCTCGCTCTGTGGAAAAAGCCGTGACGGTGAATTGTCCACCTTGGGTGATGGACTCGATGATTTCACGTTTGGTTGTTTGTGAGTCGTCCAGCGTGACAACGACTTGGCCTAGCGTGACCTGGATGGATGGCAGGCCCGTTATTTTTCCGAGGGCGGATTCGATGCGTTGGATGCACGAGTCGCAATGCATGCCGTTAATGTCGAGCGTTAGTTTTGTTGGGGTGTTGTCCATGAAGTTCTCGCAAGGTATCCAGATCGTATATCTACGCTATTGTAGCTAGCTTAGGAGTAAGGACCAGTGTGGGCGACCCATTTGGGAATGTCCGTCCCCCACCCTTTGCCAGTAGGCAAACAATGGGGCACCCGCTTAGAGATTAAGGGTCAGTAGGGACGATGGTTGGTCGTTTGGTCTGGCTTGAGATAATATCTCTTGAGATAATATCTCATGGGATAGCATCCCTTGGGATAATGTTCGTTTGATATGGAAGCGATGATGATAATTGCGCTGGCTCAAATAAATCCGACAGTAGGCGACCTTGAGGGGAATGCACAGAAGATTACCTCGCAGATTGAGGCTGCGCGGGGGCACGGGGCGGACTTGATTGTCTTTCCAGAGCTGACCACTTTTGGGTATCCGGCTAAGGATTTGGTTTTTCGGGCTGACTTGGTTCGAGAAAATGTTGCGCAACTGGAAAAAATTGCCCTAACCTGTCGTGGGATCACAGCGGTCGTTGGCTTTGTAGAGCCAGATGCGACGAAAGAGGGTAAAGGGATTTTTAACGCCGCGGCGGTGTGCAGCGACGGCTTGGTGAAAAGCGTTTATCGAAAGCGGTTGCTGCCGACGTACGATGTGTTTGATGAGTCCCGCAATTTTAATGCTGGCGGTGAAGTGTTGGTGACGCAGGTCGGGGGCGAATCCGGGGCGATGGTTGGGGTTACGATTTGTGAAGACCTGTGGCACGATCAGCAATATGGCGGGCGGCGGGTTTACGGGATTGATCCTGTGCGGGAAAGCGTGGATGGCGGGGCGAAGATTATCATCAACCTATCCGCATCGCCGTTTCGTACGGACCTTGCTAAACGGCGGGATGAAATTTTTCAAGCTCAGGCTCGTGAGCATGGCGTATATATTGTTTATGTGAATCAGGTTGGCGGGAATGATGATCTGGTTTTCGAGGGGGCAAGCGGCGTTTATGGGCCTGACGGTTCAACGCTGGCGAGGGCGAAAACTTTTCAGGAAGATTTATTACTATTTTCAGTAGATGGTTCTAAGACTTCTCGACTTGAAACCTACCCGTCGCGTATGGAGAGTATTCGATCAGCCTTGGTGTTGGGTGTTCGAGATTACGCTAGAAAATGCGGGTTTCGTGAGGTGGTGCTTGGGCTTTCCGGCGGTATTGATTCTGCGCTGACGGCTGCGATTGCGGCGGAAGCGCTCGGGGCTGAGCATGTTTACGGCGTAGCGCTGCCATCTCGATATAGTAGCGATCATAGTGTTGAAGATGCCAAACAGCTGGCGGAAAATCTTGGCATGAAGCTGGATATTGTGCCCATCGAGCCAGTACATGCAGCTATGGAGCGAGCGGTCGAGACGCTGTTTGATGGCAGGGGTAAAGACGTGACGGAAGAAAATATACAAGCGCGAATCCGCGGCAACATCCTCATGGCGCTGTCGAATAAGTTTGGCAGACTGCTGCTGACGACGGGGAATAAGAGCGAGTTAGCCGTGGGGTATTGCACGTTGTATGGCGATATGTGTGGCGGGTTAGCGGTGATTAGCGATGTGCCGAAGATGATGGTGTATGAGCTAGCGCGTCATATCAACGAAGATGCCGGGCGTGAAGTTATCCCGTTGCGGACGATTGAGAAACCTCCCTCGGCTGAGCTTCGAGACGCGCAGTTCGATCAGGATTCGTTGCCGCCTTATGATATGCTTGATGCGATTTTACAATTGTATGTTGAGCGTGATTACTGCGTCGATGAAATTGTCGAAGCGGGGTTTGATCGTGAGATTGCGATGCAGGTGACGGGGCTGGTTATTCGAAGTGAGCATAAACGAAAGCAGTCGCCGGTAGGGATTAAGGTAACGTCGCGGGCGTTTGGTTCGGGGCGGCGGATGCCAATAGCTGCGAAGTATCAATGAGTTTTAAGTTTCGGGGCTGATAACTGACTGTACCAATTACAGTCTTGCGTCCGCGCGGGTTGAAACCCGCGGCTCGTTTCTATTAATCGTGGAAGATGGCTTTTAGTCTTTCGGCGTGTTCGAAGCATTCGTCGGCCATTTCTTTAAGTAATGGCTTGAGTTTTTCTAGTGACACGCAGTCGTGGAATGCGGCGTAGAAGTGGCCTGTCTTATGTTCGGATGCGTATATTTTATCGATGGCTTTTAGCAAGGATTTTTTGTCTGAGACGTTTATTTGTCGAGAGCCGACAATGACGAGGTCTTTGTCAGCCTGTGATAGAACGAAGTCGCTTTGCGGAAAATGTTGGGTGATTAGGCCCTGAATCATTTCATGGTGTTCTTGCTCTTCGTCAGCCATTTCGGTGAGTGTTCGCCGCTGGTCGGGGTCTTCGACCTTATTGACGAGCGTTCGGTAGCGGTAAGAGGCTACGGACTCGCCATAGGCGGCGACAGCTAGGGCTTTTTCGGTGGAAAAAGATCGAATGGTTAGCTTGATGTCTTTCGGCATGGGCCATGTTGTATCATAGGCCCTGCTGGCGGACAAGGGCACTGGCTGGGGTGAGAGATTCTCCGGCTTCCAGTTGGGGGATGTCTGGATATAATGCCTGGAGTGGATATGTTCGCATTTAGGCGAGATGTCCGGCTAACGGATGGACGAAATCTATGCAGACTTCGCATGGCATGTTGTATCGTAATTGGCTTCACTGTGATGGCGTTTTGCGCAGCCAGCAGAATTGGGCGCAAGGTCTATTGTGGTTAGTGTTGTTAGGTCTGGTGAGTCTTGCGGGTTGTCAGCCAGCGGGGAAGGTAGTTTCGCTGGCGGATAAGTCGACTTCAAATGTTGGGGCGGCGGATGCCTCACTTAGCGCACTGATAGGCTCATCGCCACAAGGTGTTGGCGTACGCAGGCAGCGGTCTGACGCTACGGTTGTAGAGTTGACGTTCGATGTGATGCGGGTGACGCTGCCGATTGGGACGATGCGCCATTCTCGTAAGATCTGGAATCATGTAGACGAATTAGCTGTTGACGCGACGCGAATTTCTTTATTGGCTCGTAACGGTTTGCGAGTAGGCGCTGCTTCGCCGGATGCCTGGCCTGCGATTCGCACGGTCCTGGTGGCTTGTGATGCGGGCATTCGTAAGGATCAATTTCGATCGTTTGGCGGCTTGCCTCTGGTCGTTGAGACGAGTGAAATTACTGATACGGAGTCCTTTTTTGCCTATGCTGCCAATGACCGTTTAGATGGTAAGTCTTTTACGCAGGGCAAAAAGCTGGTGACTCTTGATTACATTGTTTACGCCGCGATGGGCGGATTGGTGGATGTGAAGCTGACTTTTGAGGTTCGCCATGACCGAGGTACGATGACCTGGGAAAATGTGAATGGCGTTATTACGCCAGCCCCCGCATTTGATCGCCATGTTTTTGAGGATTTGACGACGAATTTGTCGATAACCCCTGGTTCGATGCTAATTCTCGGCCCTAGTGATGAGGCGGATAATGAATATCTCGTCGGTAGCCGATTTTTCATGGAACGCCGTGGGGCGGACCGATATGAAGTGTTGTATATGATTACGCCGATTGCTCGAATGAAACAAGACCGCAGGAAGTGACATGTCTACTGCACCCTCTGGCGATTCACGGCTAGCCTCTTTGCTCGATCTTTTTGATCACATCGATTTGGCTGTCGTAACGATTGACGAAAATCGAAAGGTGGCGACGTGTCTAGTGGGTGCGAAGATGTTAGGTTTCACGTCACAATCGATCATCGGTATTGATGCAGGGGAGTTAGTTTGCCCGCAGACCAGGCAAGCTTTGCTTGATGCCTGTCAGCATTTACAAGCGGGGGGCAAGCAGTCGTTTGGGTTTGAACGCTACGATGATGATGGACATCGGCGGGAAATGTCGGGGACGTTGCACCGCCAATTGGGGGATAGTCAGACGCTGTGGTTTGTCGTGTGCGATGTGACACATTCGAGGACGCACCCACCTGTTGAAAGTGTGTCGGAGAAGATGTCTGCCTTGCGAGACCTTTCGGGTTCGGTGTCGCATCATATGAACAACGTGATAGGAGGTGCGTTGACAAGCATTGATTTCGCCCTGGATAGTCAGGACGAACAGCGCATGAAGAAGACTTTGATACAGGCTAGTCAATTGATGGTCAAAGCAGGTTCGATTATTGGTGGTTTGCAAATTTTTGCGGTAGGCGATCAGCATAGCCAGGATTTGCGCGGCATATCAGATATTATTGACGATGCGATCGGATCAATGGCCGAGGATTTTTCGGCTTCGGGCGTGCTGGTGAAAAATGAAGTACCAACTCGGATAAAAGAAGAAGCGGGGTCGCAACAGTTGACTACCGTATTGCGCATCCTGATTAAAAATGCCATAGAGGCGACATCAAGAGATTCTGCTGTGCGAATAAGCGCATCAGAAGAAATGCCCTGGGTCGTTTTGCATGTGATAGATGAAGGTTGCGGTATTGCTCCGAAATCTTTACCGCATGTTTTTGAGCCTTTTTGGACGACCAAAGAGCAGTTTACGACGACCGCCGGCGAAGGGACCGGTCTGGGATTAGCCATGGCGCATGGAATTGTCACGTCGATTGGCGGTAAGATTGAAATTGCTTCCAAGATGAATCTGGGAACTCAGGCGACGGTATATTGGCCTATAATTGGAGGCGTGGACGAGGGCGAATGAAAATCGCGTTACTCACCAGTGTAGATGTACGTCATCGATATGTCGCGCGCGTTTTAGCTAAGCGATTTGAAGTCGTAGCGGTGGGTTACGAGCAGACGGGATATCATCCGATTGATGCGCGTTTAAATGAGTTGTCTACTTCGGAAAAAGAAGTGGCGCTCGCTCATTTCGCAGAGCGATCTCGGCAGGAGGAGATTTTTTTTGGTCATGACGCAGTGTTTCTTGATCCGTCAGAGGGGGCTGCGGTTTTTCAAATAGAGCCGGGTTGTCTCAATGACGAGCCTACGCTGAAGTTTCTTGACCAGCATGAACCAGAGGTTGTCGTTATTTATGGCACGAATTTAATTAAGTCTGAGCTGTTGACTCGCTGGTCGGGCAAGCTAATCAACATGCACCTTGGCTTGTCTCCTTATTACAGGGGGACAGCTACCAATTTTTACCCGCTTCTTAATGATGAACTGGAATTTATTGGTGCGACCATTCATGCCATTGATGCTGGTATTGATAGTGGGGCGATTTACGCTCACGCCAGGCCTATCATTGTGACTGAGGACATGCCACATACGATTGGATGTAAAGCTATTCTGGCCGGGCTGGATGCGTTGGTTGAAGTTCTATCGCGCATGTCGCGCGGCGAAATAGCGGCTGTTCCACAATGGGAGCAGCCAGATGCGAAACTTTATCTTCGTAAGGATTATCATCCTCGACAAGTCGCGCAGTTGTATCAGCTCATCGAAAATGGTTTGATTTCTCGGTATGTGGCAAATGGGGCGAAGGCCGCTTCCCGTGTTCGGTTGGTTTCGCTGCAAGAAGCTTCGTCAAAAACAGGCATGACAGCTGAGTCTTAACTTAGGGCGACAGTTGTATGTTCATATCCCAGTATTTGATATTGTTGTTCGACATCTTCCGTGGCGACCTTGGTGAATCCCAGGTCGAACATGCGCTCGTCGAGGCCCAGCCAGGTTGATGGTTGTTCGTTTGCGAGTTGCGTAGGCGTGAGTATCCACAATCTTTTGCCCGGGCCTAGTCTGGTGCTTAGCTTTTGAGAAAAATGAATGGCTTCGTCCATGCTTTCCGGCGTGATAAATGCGGCATCGATGGGGCCTATGGGCGGCCTGGGCATGTCGATTAGTTGCTGATGGAGCAGACGCTTGCCCTCCGTTGCGTGGCCACCCAGCCAGATGTTTGCCCCGGATTGTAAATTCCAACGAGTCATAAGGTGAGGGTGATGGCCTTTAGCTTTGCAGCGTAGATGTTTTGTATAGTTATGCCTGACGCTTATACATCCGTCTGCTGGTTGATCAATCGGGGGTCGATTCCGAGTGCTTCCATACGTCGGTATAGTCGGCTGCGCGAAATGCCGAGTAGTTTTGCCGCTTGAGTGCGCTGACCCTGAACCTGCTTGAGCGCGCCAACGATTTCGCGCGTTTCGATGGAAATAAGAATTTCGTCCAATGACTTACGAGCCACGGGGCCTATGCGTTCGGGAGAATTGTTTGGTACAGTGACAGCGTCATGGCCCTGTGGGTTTTCTTGCATCATGATTTTCTGCTCCACTGGGATGGATTTGTATCCCTACTACTGACGTGCGTTAATCAACGGAAATGGTAATACATTAACGACATCGTCGAATTATTCGCTTTACGACTACCTTGGAATTGTAGCAAAGCTCAACATGGCTATCAACTCGATTTTTTCACTCTGGAATAGCGGGAGGCTAGATTATTAACTAATCATGCCAGAATGAGGCTACTCGTTCAACTTCCTCTTTACTGCCTAAAATAAGGGGCGTTCGTTCGTGTAATGCAACTGGTACTTTATCTAAGATGCGTTCCCGGCCATCGGTCGCCGCTCCGCCCGCTTGTTCGGCGATGAAGGCCAATGGATTTGCTTCGTAGAGTAAACGCAGTTTTCCCTCGGGAGATTTTTTAGTTGGTGGATATAGGAAAACGCCACCTCGTAGCAATGTGCGATGAAAATCGGCAACGAGCGAGCCGATGTACCTATGGCTATACCCTGCTTCTTCGGTTTTCGTCCAATCAAGATAATCCTGTACGCCCTGTGGGAATTGCGAGCGATAGGCTTCGTTGACGCTGTACATTTTTCCAGAAGTCGGCATGGTAACCGACTCTCGCGTGAGGCGAAAAGCGCCGATGGTGGGGTCCAAAGTAAACATGTGAACGCCGTGCCCGGTGGTGTAAGCCATGACGGTGCTGGAGCTGTAAATGACATAGCCTGCGGCGACTTGTCGGTAGCCTGGTTGGAGAATGTGGTCCATGACTTTAGAGGAATCTATGTTCTCCCGGTGTTGTAGAATCGAAAAAATCGTGCCGATGGAGACGTTGACGTCGATATTGCTGGAGCCATCTAATGGGTCGAACAGGACGATATACTTTGCGCTACCGTCAAATTCCTTGATGATATGCGGTTCGTCATCCTCCTCAGAAACCATGATCCCCACACTGTCACGATAGCCCAGACAGGCCAGGATTGTTTCGTTGGCTAAGTCGTCGAGCTTCTGCACTTCTTCGCCCTGGACGTTTACCTCGCCTGTGTCGCCGAGTAAATTATTCAGGCCCGCGCTGCGCACCTGATCCGAGATGATCTTTGTGGCTAGGATAATCCCTGACAATAGCCAAGTGAATTCGCCGCTGGCGGTGGGATGCTCTTTACGTTGACGTTCGATGATATGTTGCTGCACGGTCTGCATATTTAGCCGGCTTTTTGGATTGGTCACTTAGAAAATCTCCTTGGCCTGGCTGTTGCGGCAACTCAGGTCTTACATCCATAGATAATTCGCTATTGCGAATGTAGTCACATCTGACTACTGCATATTCCCCATCCAATGGGAGAAATAATTTCGCCCAGTGTAACGCCTCGACTTTGGTGTGTAAAAGAATTTTTCGCGCCAGGTCGGCGGAAATTAGAAGCGTCTAAGATTGAGACTGCCGTCAGTATTTTTCAGGCACTATTGAAGACCCTGGCCTGTGAATGATTCCAATTTGACGACTTCGGATAGAGATAGCCGCTGGGAGCGAGGCCTCATGTCGCCAACTTGCTCGCCTAGCACGATCATGACCACGGGGATGAGGGATTCTGGGAGGCTGAGAATCTGACTGATCTGAACAGGGTCAAATCCAATGAGCGGGCCTGAGGCGAGGCCCATGTCGGTGGCGGCGTACATGAGCGACATAGCGGCGAGTGACCCGGAGCGGATGGCTTCGTCGCGTTGGATTTGTGGCTTGTCGGCGTAGAACCCGTGAGTCATTTTTACCATCTGCTCGCGCACATTATCTGGTGCATCGCTGAAAATTTTCTCGGCATCGTCGTAGGCGTTTAGTTTGCCAGCTACGGTGACTACGGCTGATGCCTTCTCAACTTGCTCCTGGTTCCACGAAGCCTTGCGCAGTTCGGCCTTGATTTTCGCATCTCGAATGACAACGAATCGCCAATGTTGCAAATTGAACGATGACGGGGATAACGTCACAATAGTAAATAATTGGTGCAATTCATCATCGGTGATGCTGCGATCGGGATTGAAAGATTTTACCGATCTGCGTTGTTGAGCAATGTCTTGAAATTCCATCGTCATTTCCTTTGTCAAATTGATAGTTCTAGCTAGCGCTCAAAATCAACACTGTTTCTCGCGGGGCGACGTGACCAATATGGCCAAACTTTCTGCGGGGTGAGACTAGCTCTCTCGCGACGCAGAGCGACTCAACTGTGAAACCACTTTTCTCGGCCATCTCTGCTAAAATTAAGTCGGAGGGGATATATACGCCTTTAGGTCTGGCACCGCCAATGACGATCCAGCATTCCGCGCCATCAACCACCACACGTCTTAAAGCTTGAAGAAAATCTTTCATGTCGTGAAAATATTCGTCTACCACGCGAGCGATTTTTTTCTCGCCGATATAGATAAGATGATCGCGAGCTTCTGCCTGAGCAGAGTGATGTAATTCGCTTCGCTTGTGCCGAGGAGAAGATTTCGGATGCGAAGCCATGAGATTGGTATCGTCGGGACTCGCAATCGACTCGTTATACCAAAGCTTGTACACCGTCTCGTATGGCGATGCGATTTTTCGGTAGTCGTGTTGCGATATATAAGGTGGTGAACAAAGCACACTACCGCAAGAGGCGTCGTCGAAAGATGCCAACGACCGTGCGTCATCAACCTGGCAGTCAGGCTGTGATGGCAAAGGTGTCGTTAAATCCTCTTGCATGGTGGCGATTATCTGCTCGAACAGGCCAGAAAGTGGTGGTGCGCCTTTATTAATTTTCCCCGCAGTAGTGAATTGACGCACGACGGCTAACATCAGCGCGGCTCGGTGAATGTCTTCTTCGAGGACATTCGCAAGATTTTCGCATGTTTTATCCGGGTCGAGATCGGGTAGGGGTGGGAAAAGGCGTGAGCCAGTCATGCGGGTTAAGAATGTTAGCCAGGGTAGGGCGTCAGTCCCGATGGCACTGATCTTACGCCGGGCACATTCAATCACCGTTGTTCCTGATCCCGAAAAAGGGTCCAGCACTTGGTATTGGGCGTCTTGGCTGACGGTGTCGGCTGTTTGTTTGAGGAATAATCTGACCAAGCCGGGCGAGAATCCTTGCTTGTAGTGCATCCAGCGATGGTAAGGTTCGTGCTGGGCAAGATTAGCGGTGACCAGGGTGGCAAGGTGTGGCATTTCGGTGAGGCGGTCATACCAGCGCCGTTCCAGCGCCTCGCGCATGCCCGTAGGCTCGCGGGCTGATTCGTATAATGCGGCTTTGTCTCCTCGTCGTCCCATGCGCACCATCATAGCTGCTGACAGGGCTGCGACTAGGGCGGGCGAGATTGTTATGGCGTGGTTGTATTTGGATTGATCTTGCCGTAAGACTCAGGTCATGTCTGAAGAGTCAAAGCCGTTGGATATTTTGGTATTGCCTCAGCCTCGACGTGTGGTGCGTCTTCGAGGTTCGTGTCGTCTCTCACCGGGGGCATCAGTTGAAATTAGGGTGGATGATGGCCGCATCGACAGGCACGTCGCGTCGTGGTTGTCTCAATTGCCAAAAGAAGAGCAGCTGACCAGCGAAGTTGCGGTTAATCTCGTCATTGGTATCGACTCAGGTTTGACAACGCAGGCGTACAAGCTGTCTATCACTCCTGAGAAAGTGTTGCTCGAAGGCGGTTCGGCTGTTGGCTGTTTTTATGGTTTGCAGACGCTAAGGCAGATGTCTGCGACGACCGGAGGCTTGCTGCCATGCTGCGCAATTGAGGATGAGCCTGTTTTCCAAACGCGAGGCGTGTTGCACGATATCACGCGCGGAAAAGTGCCGACGCTTGAGACATTAAAACATCTGGTCGATCGGTTGTCGCTGCTCAAAATAAATCAGCTTCAGTTGTATATCGAACATGCTTTTGCGTACTCGTTTGACTCGGACATTTGTGGAGATGCGGACGGGCTTACGCCAGATGACGCGCGGGCGATGGATGAGTATTGTCATGAGGGGTTCATCGAGCTCGTCCCAGCCGTGGCAAACTTGGGGCATATGGGCCGCATTCTTTCGATGCCTAAGTATCGAGAATTGGCTGAAATTCCGGCTAATTCCACCTGGCAAGATATGCCTTGGCCTGCGCGGGCGAGGGGGTTCACGCTCGACGCAGACCATCCGGCGTCGATTGAATTAGTAGAAAAAATTTGGCGAGATATTTTCGCGGCTTTTTCTAGTCCGGTTGTCAATATATGCGGAGATGAGCCTTGGGATTTAGGTCGAGGTCGAGAAACGCTCTCTGACGAAGCCCGCATGGAAAAATATTTTGGCCATGTATGTCGGGTGGCAGCGCTTTGCGAAAAAGAGGGGCGGCGCGTGCAAATGTGGAGCGATGTGCTGACCAAATACCCTGGATCCAGAGGCCAGTTGCCCAAAGATATAACTATTCTTCACTGGGGCTATGACGAAACGGCGGATTATGCGGCTACGGCTTCGTTCGTGGATCGCGGGTATCGCACCTTCGTTTGTCCGGGCACGATTGGGTGGAAACGTATCATTAACGCAATGGATGCAGCCGAGCATAACATCCAGACTTTTGCAATAGTGGGAATGAAAGCCGGCGCTCACGGACTCATCAACACAGACTGGGGCGATCATGGGCATTTCAATTTACTTGCGTGTTCGTGGCACGGCATAACGCTAGGGGCGTCATTGGCGTGGGACGCGGACCATGTCACTGGTGCGGCTTTTGATGCTCTTTTCGCACATGCTGTTGAGGGTGATAGCGGGCGAGAATTCGTATCGGCGCTGCGGCAGGCAAGTGCGATTGGTGGGGTGCATGAAACGTGGCGTCTGCTCTGGCAATCGGAGGATATGCGAAAGGATCAGGAATATTGGCCGACGGCTGATGAATTGGAAGCGTGTATAGAATCTTCTCAGCAAGTGAGTACGTTGAAAAATGATATGCCGGTGATGACGCATTTGAACCGCGTTGATCTTGATGAGTTAGCTATGGCGTGCATGTTTAATGGGATAGCTGCGCGACGCATGTTGTGGGAAGTTAGACGTCGAGCTGGATTGTCATCTCCCGATTCTAACGAGCGAATCGCGTGGGCCGATGAACTGCTTTCATGTTTACCAGATTACGAAGCTTGCTGGCGTGAACGAAATAAAGAAACGGGATTGGCTGATATTCGTGCGGCTATCATGCGCGTAGTTGACGAAGCAAGGATGCGGAAATAGTGGGCATTGCGGACGTAATAGTCTTAGTCGTTTATTTTGTTGGCGTCGCCTTCACCGGGTTTTGGGTGGGAAGACGCGAACGGACAACGCATGACTTTTTTCTAGGCGGGCGTCAGCAGCATTGGCTCATAGTTGGCCTGTCCATCGTGGCTACGGAAGTTAGTGCGCTGACATTTCTGATAGTCCCCGGTCGATCTTTTCACGAAAACTGCTGGTATTTACAGCTTTATGCGGGCGCGTTCGTTGGTCGGGTACTCATCGTCTATTTACTATTGCCGTCGTTTTATGGCTCTAACGTGACGACAGTTTACGAATATCTAGGCATTCGTTTTGGCCCGGTGACGCGCATGACGGCTTCGCTGATGTTTTTCGCTTCAAGGCTTGTCGGTAGTGGCATCAGGCTGCTCGCGGCGTCGCTAGCGCTGGCCCTGATTTTCGATTGGCCTTTGGTGTGGGTTGTGTTAGGGGTGACAGGGCTTGTCACTGCGTACTCAGCATTTGGCGGCATTAAGTCGATCATTTGGACCGATGCCCTGCAAGCGATGGTTTTCATGGCGGGGGCGATAGCTACGGTTGTCTATTTGTTCGTGAACATTCCCGGTTCTTATTCCGAAAACTTGGACCAGGCAGTAGCGATGGGGCGGTTGCGTGTGTTGCATTGGGGGACGGATTTTAACAATGATCGACTTTTTTGGGTCTTAGCCATTCACGCCGTTGTGCAGAATATGGCTGCGTTGGGTACGGACCAGGATTTGACGCAGCGCATGCTCACCTGCCCCGATTTGAAACGAGGTCAACGTTCGCTGATGTTTAATGCGTTCGTGGGTTTTCCGGTTGTTTGCCTGTTTTTGCTGATAGGCGCTTTGTTGTATGTTTACGCCGAGGTTGTTTCGTCGGTGCTTCTCGAGCAACCAGCTGATGAAGTTTTTGCTTATTTTATTGGGCATGTTATCGAAGCCGGGTCCGGTTTGAAGGGGTTATTAGTGGCCGGTGTCGTAGCCGCGGCTATGTCGAGTTTGGATTCTGCGCTGGGTTCCATGTCGTCGACTGCGGTGACAGATTATTATCGTTTATATTTCAATCGAAACGCCTCAGCTGAGCATTATCTTCGGGCGGCGAGGTGGTTTTCCGTGGGTTTTGGCGTGTTGCTTGCCGCGATTGCATTAGCCTTTGCCGGAGCAGAAGATTTGTTGACGGAGGCTTTTGGCTGGGTAAGTTTGATGTTTGGCGGCATGTTGGGCGTGTTTTTGCTTGGCACGATGACGAAGACGCGCGGCCATGATTGGCTTAATGGATTCGCTATGGTGTCTTCGGTTGCTGGATTAGCTACGTTGAAATTCATTCAAGAAGCTTCTGGAATTACCTATATAGCTTGGCCTTGGTGGGTGGTGATTGGATGCTCATGGACGATGGGCATCGGCGCGTGCGTCAAAACGAGTCGAGCTAAGCCTGCATAAAATAATTTGCTATTGGCCTGCTGTTATTTAATTTTCATCGCATCCCACAGTGCCTGCTCTGCTTGGGTGAATTTTTCCGAAGCTGCGATGAGCGCGTCGTTGATTTTTTGCAGGTTGGGGTCATCGGTCGCGATGTTACCGTCGTATGCTTTTAGCAGCGATTGGAGCCGAGAGGTCGCGTCATCAAGCCCGGCTGCAGCGTCTGCGAATTCCCGCGCGGTATTGAAAATGTGCAGCTCTCGTCTTTCGGCATCAGACGGTTTGAATAAAACTTTCCAGGGATGCGTTTTAATATCTTTGACACCTTGTTTAAGATGCGCACTTGCTTCGGCTGCGTTTTCTACAATTTCGCCAATGCGGTCCTTGTTTAGCACGATCACATCTTTAGCCTCTTTTGAAAGCGTTTTAATCTCGCTCATCGAATCATTGAGTTTGGCAAAGGCCTCCTTGATGGTGGTGAGCATGCTCTGATCTGATTTTGATTTCAGTTCCAGTTCTTTGGATAGCACGGTAGCGATGTCTTTGTCGAACGTGGTCATGGCGCTTTGCATGGAAAGTACAGATTGATTTATCGGCTGGCTATTTTCTTTCACCACCGTGTCCACCTGACTCAGGCTGCTATAGAGTTTATCGAGAGAGGCGTGAACTTTATATAGAATATGTCCATCCACTTTTTCAGATAACTCTGCAGTAAGTGACTGCGTCATGTCATTCAGGTCGTCTAGTGAGGTATGGATTTTGGCGACGAGAGATTTCTTGTCGTTGACATTTAATTGCACTTTTATACTGCCGAGTAATGAGTCTGGCACGTTCGGGTTGAATTCCTTCGCAATCATGTCTAGCGCGGCATCGAAGCCGCGTACATTCGCGTAGATTGGCTTGTCTTGGGAATAGGTAGCCGAATCAATACCACGTTCAAGAATGGTTAGCGTGCCTTTACCGCCGAGCGGTGGCCCTGATGCCGTGACGCGACAATCCTTTCGTAATCCCAAATCAGTGCGAACATCTGCGCTAACTTCCAAGAAAGATCGGTCGGTGATGGTCGAGTCAATGGGGTCCACGTCTTCGACAAAATCAATAGCTGTCACCTGTCCGACACTTTGGCCAAGATACATGACGAGCGAGCCTATGCTTAGTTGGGGGATCGTGCCGCCAGAGGCAATGCGAACCCGCAGCGGCGAAGTGTCTGGCGCATTAAATTGGCTACCGCTGATAAACATAATCAACGCCAATAACAGCGTGAACATGATAATTACCGCTACGCCTAGTCGAAAAGTGTCGTGTTTCTTAGCCATCTGTTATCGTCCGATCCTATCCGGTAATAAGTTTTTCAAATTCACTAAGACCGTCAGCGTTGGTTAACGGTCCTTTGTTATAGCCATTGAGAAATTGATTCATTAATTGATCCTCGTATCGCGTCAACGAAGCCGGGTCCGCATCTCGAAGCACTTCATATTCCTGCCTCGTACCAATTTTTAATACCCGCCCTTTTTCCAGCATGACCATACGATCCGCAATGCGAAAGGCTGAGTCCATCTCGTGTGTCACGACGATACTGGTGACGGCCAACTTTTTCGATAAATCCATCATCAGTTCGTCGATAGCTGTAGACGTGACAGGATCAAGCCCGGCGGATGGTTCGTCGTAAAAAAGAATCTCCGGGTCCATCGCCGTCGCGCGGGCAAGGCCTGCCCGCTTTTTTTGTCCACCAGATAGTTGAGAAGGAAGCTTGTCGCGGTGGGGGAGCATATGCACCAACTGCAGCTTCAACGCGACGATCATATCAATCACTTCAGGGGAAACGTTAGAATGTTCAGACAGAGGCAAAGCTACATTTTCACCCACGGTTAGCGAATTAAACAGCGCACCACTTTGAAATAAAATGCCGAATCGCTTTCGCAGCGCATTTTTCTCGTCCGGGGACATCGTGGTGAGATTCTTAGGGGCGCTGAGGTCTTTCGTTTGATAATGAATTTCACCCAGGTCTAATTCGTATTCGCCGATCAAACAATTCAGGAGGGTGCTTTTACCGCAGCCGCTACCGCCCATGATGACAATCGTCTCGCCGCGAGCTACGTCGAACGAAACAGAATCGAGAACTGTGACGTCTTTGCCAGCGGAGTTGGTGAACGTCTTGCGCAAATTTCGCACACTAATGATCGTCTCTCGATCAGGCTTAGATTTGGATGATGAAGATGATTTAGTCATGCCTGTCAACGCCTGTGCTACCAACCTAATGAATAGAAAGTAGCCGTGAATACCGCATCGGTGCCAATGATCGCTACGATAGATTTGACGACAGTGGTCGTCGTTGCCCGGCCAACACCCGCTGCGCCGCCGTGTACATTAAGCCCTTCATAGCAGGCAATCATCGCGACCAACCCGCCGAAGACCGCAGCTTTGAACAATCCCGTGATGAGGTCCGGCAAGACTAACGCTTGTTGGGTTGCGTCCAGATAGGCGTTCGGCGAAATATCTAACACGCCCCAAGCCGTGAGAAGCCCGCCGGTTATGCCAATGACATCGGCGATTACCGTCAAGCCTACGATCATTACTACAGACGCCCAAAAGCGTGGAACGATTAAAAAATGTATCGGGTCAAGCGCATGAGCACGCAAAGCTTTAATCTCTTCAGACTCGACCATCGCAGCTATCTCTGCTGCGATAGACGCGCCAGCGAATCCGCTTAACACGATAGCTGTGAGCATAGGGCCGAGTTCTCGAACGATGGCAATAGCTACGATGTCCGCAACTTTTTCGACTTGTCCGTATTTTTCTAAGGTTGGCGCAATTTGAAGTGCGAGGATGCCGCCAATAAACACTTGAACGATCATGACGATGGAGATGCTTTCTACGCCAATGCGTACCATTTGCTCAAACAGGGCTTTTTTTCGTAGTCTAACACCGGATTCAAATACGCTGCGCCAAGACCACTTGAGTGTTTGGGCTAGCAGTAGTGTAACGCCTCCGACGCTGCTGACGCTTGTATGTGCTTTGTTAAGCTGATGGTCCGCGAGTTCGCCGATCGAAGAAACACTGCGCGTAGCTAGCGATTCGGAGCGCGTAGAATTGGCTGAAGGGGTGTCGCTCACGCAGCCAAGGCCTCCTCTTCGGTGGCATAAATTGAAAACACCTGATTCATTTTTGTGACATCGAAAATGTTCGTAATAAAATCAGTGAGCTTCACAAGCGATAATTTTCCGCCCGCGCGGGTAAGGCGTCTCATAATCTCCAGGAGCGTACCAATCCCGGTCGAATCCATAAATGTCAGCCCGCCTAAATCGATGACCACATGCTTGGGGGCATCGGCGCATTCTTCCAATACGCGCGTATGAAAATTGGGCGCGGAATTGATATTCATCTCACCGGCTACGCGAATAATAATTGCCTCGCCGTTGCGAACCACTTCTGAGACTAGATCATCCATTTTCTTTCTTATCCTCTTCTTGAACCTGCGTCGCCGCGCGACCCTCCATAGATGTAATGTCGGGCGAAGCTGTTGCACTTGTTGTAGGTTTTGGCGTCACGCCAATTTCTATGAGATATTTCTGCCAATTATTGACTGCTGCCACGCGTTCCTTTCGCGTGCCATGATAGGTGTATCCGCGTCGATCGCCCGTAAGTCGCTCCAGTCCCATGATGGCGTAAAAACGCACAGCCGTATCTTCATCTTCGAGGCATGTCACCAAATGAGACGCGAGCTTAATATCACCTGCATCAGTTATATGTTTGACCGCCCGGATGCGCTCAGCCGGGTCGTCAGAGGTAAGCCTCGTCTGCCAAGAGCCATGCGACGCGCACGACGTCATCAGCGCCATCATAAAAGAAGCGAAAATATATACCGATAGTTTATTCATTGGCTCGACCGCGTATGCCGCTCTCCACTATCTCACGATTGTGCTATCCGACGTCGGTCGAGATTGTATCCATCCAAGGGCACATGGCCAAGTCATGAACTTTCGGCATGGTAATCGATCAATGACACAAGCGAAAATTGTGTACTGTGAGGAGATTTCTGTTATTTTCCGCTATTTTTCGCCGCGAGAATATCTTGGAGCAACGCTTGTGCGCCATTATCATCCGGAGTTAAAGTGAGAACTTGCTCAATTTGTTGCAAGGCTAGGTCCATTTTTTTTTGTCGATAATAGAGTATGCCCAAATTAAACCTCGCCCTCACATTGTCTGGGCGAAGGTCTACCGCTTGTTGAAGATGCTCGATAGCCTCCACTGTCCGGTTAAAGTGGAGCAGGACCGTAGCCAAGTTGTTTTGTGCATCGGCATGTTCGGGCTTTAGTCGGACAGCCGCTTGGTATTCTTTGAGTGCTAGCGACATATCGCCAGTTTTCACACTAGCTAAGCCAAGCAAATAATGGGCATCAACATGGCTCGGATTAGATTTTACGACCCTCTGGAGCATGTCCTTTGCCAAGGCATATTGCCCGTGCTTTCCTTTGATGACAGCTACACCAAAATTTGCCTGTGTAAGATTGGGCGATAGCGCCAGGGCTTTCTGATGGTATGTCAGCGCCTCATTCAGCCGGTCCACTTTGGTCAACATTTCGCCAAGATTGGTAAAAGTATAAGCCGCTGGTTTGTAATCCTCTGGGACCACATTAATTCGAGACACGAAGAAGGTGCATAAACCAATCGAAATGGCAATGAGCGCATGAAGATATTTTTTAGACCGCGCATTATCCACCAAGCTAACCATGCCGACCGCAGCGAAGATGGTTACTATAGGCAGACTTGTGTGACGAAAACGAGAGAATACAAAAAAGAGCGTAATGCTCACCGCTATGGCCAGCACGTTTCCATATAGCAGCGCATGACGTCGCCAATTCCGCCGAGAAACCCATACGCCTGCGGCTGCAAATAACAGAAGTATATCAAAGCGAAGCCCCGTGCTAAGCGTTTTTAATAGCCCGGACGCATCGGCATAGGCTTCAAGACTTTCCGTGTCGGCGATTTCTGTGGGACTCCAAAACATCCGCCATTTGTGAAATAATAGCCCGGCCCAATGACCAGGCGCTGACGAAATATCTTGCCAGGTCCGCTTGAGCCAATACCGATTGACTTCCGCATCACTAAGCGATTTACCTGTCTTAGTCTCAGCAATTTCACGGGCATCTTGTCGCTCATAGTCCGCACTGCCACGATACGGACGCAACGGCCTATACACCCCCGACGCGCCTTGGCCATTACCAATATAAAAATTGGGACCTACGTTCGAAGTGGTAAGCAGCACCGAACTGCCCACATACCAATTCCTCAGACCAACCGGCGCAAGGACAATCATCATGCCCATGACAAAACTAAGACCAGCCAGCGTGCGTCGCCGCCAGGATTGAGGCCTGAAATAAGTGCATAGCCAAATGATGGTGATAATCAAAACGACCAGCAGGTTTTCGCGCGTCAAGCAGGCTAGCCCCAATGCGCTGCCTGCTATGATGAGATAGATAGGTCGAAGTCGTTGCAGATTTTGCCCCATACAGGCTAGATAAACGCACATCAGAAACAGGCTCAGCACAGATTTTTGCACCAAGGCGTCAAAGAAAATTGCCGTGGGATATATAGCTAAGATAACCCCCGCAATAATGCCCACGCGAAGTGAAGCGAATTGACGGCCAACAACTACGAGCAAAACACACGATAGCGAACCAATGATAATTTGAACGAGACGAACCGCGTCATAGTCATAGCCGAACGCCGTGAAGCTTGTAGCTAAGAAATAGGGGTACAACGGCGCTTGATAAAAAGTTTCACTGCCAAGCCAATCTCCGCCAGCGATTTCCTGTGCCCATTCATCGAAGACTTTTGCGTCTCCCATGTGAACACTAAGCAGGGGTGAGTCGCTAAGTTGATGAACATAAATCGCCCGCGTACCTAGCGCAAGCCCGAAGACGAGCAGCATCGCAATAATGAAGGGCTTGTTGGTTTGTAGCGTTCGCTTCATGGATAGCTTCGGTACGAATAGTCGTTCCTCATAGGCATTAGCCCCTCAAAATGTAAGCGAAGCCGCCATCGTTGCAAGCCGGGTGCCCCATTCTTCGGTTACTGCCGAAGGGTGGGGGAAGGATTGGTCGTTCAATTAACCGTTAAATTTTAGTAGATGACCAATAGTTGTAATCGAATTAAGTTCCGGCACTGCGTTCTCATCTTCTCATCAGCACTTTCCGTCCCCCACCCTTTGCCAGTAGGCAAACAATGGGGCACCGCGCAAGCGAAGGACATGATATGTGCGTCAATCAGAGCCGCACGGCGCAAGCCTGCGGGCATGTGATACGAGGTTGGTTTTGACTCACGGATGCTGCCTTCTGTTTGCCACCAGGCTCGCGCCAGGTGCTCTGACCACATCCCCGACACAATCAATTACAAGTGATTTCCATTTGACCTGACCCGAAATCGCCACCCCATCCGCCAACTCGAATAAGATATTTCGTGCCAATAGTCACACTGGTCGTAGCCGAGCTGGGCACACCTAATGTCGTACAAGCACCTTGTCCCGGGCCGCAAGTGCCGACTACTCCGACAGTGCAATCCGTGAAACTTATGTCGCACTTAGCGCAATTGACATCATCGTCCGCACACACTCTTTGTATGAATGGTGGGCAGGTTGTTCCCTGATATATTTGTATAGTAGTATCAAAATTACTGTTGCATGTACTGACAGTCAGTTGACCACTGCAGGTGGCTTGGTAGTCAAACCATACATCGTTCGTGCCTACGAAGCAGTCGCCTGGGCAGTCTGGCTCGCCATCGGTCGTGGCAAATACAGTGCGATAAGACGTAATGCCATCAAGTGCGATAGCTGCATTATCGCAGTCGTCATTAAGAGAGCATTGAACATTTACATATTGTTCTATGCAAAAGCTATCCCAAGAGCCGGTACAGCAAAAAGGGTCAAATCCGCAAACGCTTTGCGTACATTCCATATTATTACAGCCGCCGGATGCGCTAGTCACATCGCATGAATTAGTAGCAGTAAGACCAGCGCAGAAACCACTGCTGCAAGTTGAGCCTTGTAAGAAAGTTCCGTTCAGTCCTCGCGATTGGCCAAACTCACTCTGGAAAATGCTAATGTCATTCAGGTCAACATCGCCATCATCATCAAGGTCTCCGGCTGCAAAGTCGTTGGCGGAACATGTAGCCGGTGGCGTTAAACTTCCGGGGCCACTGAAGCAATTGACGAAGAGAGATAAATTGTCAACGCAGCCCGGGCCAGAAACGCCATCCACGCAACCATTTCCTGTGCAACACGCGCCAACGGGCAATCCGCTTGGCGTCGTGACAATGGGATAATCCCAGCCCATCGCGTCCAGCACTTCTAAATCTGGTAATCGGTAAAAGTTAGGGTAAAAAGATTCGCCCGTTGAAAATGTGGGGTCCATAATCCCGATGCTGGCATTATCGAGAAAGTGGCTGGCCTGTTGAGGCATGGCATCTTCCATCCGGTATTCGCCATTAAAAATACCAGGAGCAAACACGTCCAAAATAGCCTCAGTACCCACGACCACATTTCTTGGAGTGGCCATGAATTCTGCAAGCGTGTCAGGGTTATAGTCGCCCAGGCCATCGAACCGCTCGAACCGAAATAAGTCCATTGTGTCCATACTACCAGCTGCGCCCGTGACAACGCCGGTGGTGAACCCAAGGGCGTGCCCGACTTCGTGTACCACGACGGATTGAAAATCAATTTGGCCTGCGCCAATGCCATCGCTAGGATCAAAATCAAAACTAAATGTGTTGCTAAACTGCATAAGCGCCGCCCGGCCATCAATACGGCCAATGCCTGCACTAAGGTTCGCCCGGGTTAGGAATATCGTAGCTTCATTTGTTATAAAAGAAGAAGTCGAATACCGAACTGGTATTGTCGTGCTGTTGGGCAAAAAATCCTGGATGAAGTCGTTTGAATCTTTGGAGAGAATTAAGCCCGCTCGGACTTCATCGTAATTAAGATTGAAAAATACGCTGCCTGTTCCGCCGATGATGCCAAGATCGAGGGCCGAGAAAACTACTAAAATACGAACTTCGATAGGGTTGCCTAATTGAGATTCAATATAGGTCGCCGCAGATTCCAATGCCGCAGCTGCGCCAGGTGGAAAATTACTTGTGCAAGGCATCTCAAACACAATGTTAAGCCCGCCCGATGAACTGGCATTGCCTGCTGCGCTAATAACGATATTAGATTTTGGCTTGAGTCCCGCGATTTCGCCGCGCGTGATTTCAGCCATTTTCTGAAGGTCGCCAATCGTAGCGTTGCTCGTATCGCTTCCACACATATATGACCAGCGCGTGTGCGATGGCATCGAGACTTTCGACCGATCAGTATATAGCGTGATTGACTCAGCCGGTCGCTCTTCTATGAGAATGAGCGAGCTTCCCGCTTGACGGAATGCGCCAACTTTGCTGTCAGTTTCCAGGTCTGCCGAAAACGCGAATGGCGACCCAGCCGTCGCCAGCATGGATAGCGCAATCACAACAGCGCTGCTCATCAATTTACAATGTTTCATATTCTTGCCCCCCAAAGGCTATTGAACGGCCCCAATCATTGGCTGCCCAAAGTCGAAGCTTCCCCTTAGTTATCTTTCCCACGAATTCGCCACAGGTCCAGCGCGAATGCGACAAGGCTCCAAATTTCTCGCTCGCAGGCGTAACAAGGGCGACATTATGCCCCTAATCACCTATTAGCACCATAAAGGACAGGAAATAGTGTCCGATAATCGTTTTCACTCGATTATGGAGGCGAAATTAGTTTTTCGCTGGTTTCAACCGGAGCCTTGGCCGAAAATTCCGCAGCTAACAAAATCCCGCCAAGTGTGGTCAATACGATAATCAATATCATCACGCCATATAATGTTTTAATGCTGCTAGTCATGGATGCGTTCGTGTTAAAGCGGCGGGCTAATCTTGTGGCGACGAATCCGTAAACCCAAGTCCAATGGAGGATGAGATGGACGATAACGCAAATCGCAAACAACGCGACAGCTATGAATTCCGCGTTAGACCATGTGTCATATGACCAGCCCCAAACCGTCCAGCCGCTAGCTTGTGATGCAGGGGGAAAGGTGAGGTGAACGACGCCAACTACCGTGAGTACGAATAGAAAGAGGCTGGCTAGTAATAAATCAACGAAGAAATTTAGAGTTGATCGAGACATTAATTCCAGTCTGGAGAAAAAGTCGACACCAGAGCCGCACGGCGCAAGCCTGCGGGCATGTGTTTCGATGTTCATTGTGAATTACGGACACTGCCTGTCAAATTGCCACCTGGCTCGCGCTAGGTGCTCTGACGTCATTCAATAGAAATCTGCGCCATGAAATACAGGAAACAATAAACAATCTCACCACCGCGCAAGCTAAAGCATGCGGCTCTCTGGAATTACTTTGAACAAGAATCAACCGGTGTGAGCATGAGGTCTTCTTCGAGATTATTGTGTACATCAAGCCGGGCGATTCTGGGGCGATATCGTCCTTCACGAATGAAGGCTTCGTCCACCAAATTGAAGGACATGATAATGACCCGGTCCCCAACTTCGCCGTGATGAGCAGCCGCGCCGTTAAGCACCATCCGTCGAGACCCAGCTACCTCTGGAATAACATAAGTCTCCAGCCGGCTGCCATTATTGATATTGGAAATCAAGACTTTCTCGTAGGGGTAAAAGCCGACCAATTCCATCAATTCTGTGTCAATGCCGAAGCTGCCTTCGTATTCAACATCTGAGTGCGTAATGCACGCCCGGTGAAGCTTCGATTTTAGAATTTCGATCTGTGCCATGCTACTTTCGTCCGACTGCTGCTACCATAAATCCCAAACAAGCGACGCCGCACAGGCCAGGCTTTCAGAGGGAACAAGCTCCCAGTTGCTACAATAATTCAGAACTATTCCTAGCCCTTTAGCTCGTGCAAGGTTATTGTTGCGAGGAGGCTGTGAAAAGTCAAAAAATTGGCTCACTTAGCCAGCGAGAATTTCACCTTATGCAGGACAACACGGAACAAATTCAAACGGGCAGGGGGCGTCGCCGCTGGATGCGCCGACTTGTGCTGATTGTCATAGCCACTTACGCTGGCGTGTGCATGATGTTTGCAGCCTTTCAGCGTCAATTGATTTACTACCCGACCAGGGAATATGAAGGTACGCCACGAGATTTGGGCATGGCCTACGAAGACGTAGCTATGACCACCGGAGACGGTGAGAAAATCGCCGGCTGGTATGTGCCCGCGCCGGATGCTCAAGCCACGGTGCTATTTTGTCACGGCAACGCCGGCAATATCTCCCACCGCCTACACGGGATTCAACTGTTGCATCACGCGGGTTTCAACGTGTTTATCTTCGATTATCGAGGTTTTGGCCAAAGCACAGGAACGCCAGATGAGGCGGGCTTATACATTGATGCCGTCGCCGCGTGGGATTATCTCGTAAAAACTAGAAGCGTCCCGAAGAATAAGATCATTATATTAGGACGTTCTCTAGGTGGGGCGGTGGCCATTGAATTGGCTACCAGAGTCAAGCCAGTCGGGCTGATAGTCGAGGCGACATTCACCAGAATGGCTGAGGTCGCCCGTCATCTCTATCCGTTGATACCCACAAGCTTATTTTTGTCAGATCGATACGACTCCATCGACAAGATAGCCCAGATTGCCTGCCCCAAGTTAATTCTCCACGGTTCCCAAGATACGCTCATTCCGTTCGATATGGGCCGCAAACTTTTCGAAGCGGCGATTGAACCAAAGCAGTTCATTGAAACGCCCGGCGACCACAACGAATCCGGATATACCTATTCCCCAGCTTATACGGACCAACTGGTTTCGTTTATTCATGATACATTAGGGTTGTAACGGCGCGACCATATCGGATGTACCTGAGTTGGGCATCATGTTGCTTTGCGAGTCTTTGTATCGGACAGTTAAATCGTGCTTGAACCGGGGGCAGAGTCGGCCTACAGTACCCCGGTATTGGCGAGCGAGGTTTCTGTTCAGCGGCGCGGCTGATAGACACAGCGTAGCAGATACCACGGGGGAAAAAACGTGGATCAGATTAAGACGCTTATTCATTTCCATACGGATTATTCTTACGACAGCAATATCTCTATTGATACGCTGCTGGATTTTGCCAAGCGTGAAAATTTTGGTTGTCTTGCCGTTACCGATCATGATACGATCGAAGGGGCTAAGAGACTTCAATCGATGACTGATATTAAGGTTATCGTGGGCGAAGAAATTACCACCAGCGATGGCCATCTGATCGGACTATTCCTCGAAGAACATATTAAGCCAGGTATGACAGCCCGTGACACCGCCCGTGCAATCCGTGAGCAAGGCGGTTTGGTCTTTTTGCCACATCCGTTTGTGCGCGCGTTTAGCTGTGGTGTGGGTAAAAAATCCTGGGACATGGTCGATCTGGTCGACGCGGTTGAGATTAACAATGCTCAAAATCTCATCAGTTGGCCTGACTATCTCGCGGCGAAGTTCGTAGCGAAGACGGGATTGACGGCTTATGTTGGTTCGGATTCTCATATGACTATGAGCATTGCCCCTTGCTATCAAACGATGCGAGATTTTACAGGCCCGGCAGATTTTCTTGATGCACTGCGGACTGCACAGTTGCACACAGGTCGTCATTCATTGTCGTTTTTCGCGGCGACAGGATATCGCATTATTCGTCATATGCTAGGTCTGAAACTTGGCGGTAATTTTGGTAGCAACTACCAACGTATGCACGAAGCTGGGGAAGTTCATTCACCAGTGGCTCGGCCATCGATTGCGGCTTGAGTATTTGTATCTCCGCGAATTATAAATCAACAAATGTATTGAACCATTGCGCACAAATTTATTGAGTGAGGATAGGATCCGTCAGAGCACCTGGCGCAAGCCTGGTGGCAAACGCGTGACAGCCGGGTTGCAACGACCATGGCTCGCAACCCTCATGTGACATGCCCGCAGGCTTGCGCCGTGCGGCTCTGATTGCGTGTGACTCTGTCACAAGTTTAGTCTGATTTTTTCAGGAAGCCTACGCTGGATTGAAAGAATCGATCGGAGTCGAGGTTCGCTGGGTCGTCTTGTTCGGTTTCCAAATCGCCGAGGTTCGCCAGGCACATGGGGCAGGCAACGACGTCCAGGTGGAATTGAGTGTAATCGCTCCACGGCTCTTCTAGTACGCCAAGCAGATGAGAGCCTAGCGTGCTTCGCTTAAGGCAGGTTAATCGCTGCTCACGCCACACGTTTGACACCGTTATTTCAGCTTTTGATTCGTCTAAACACGCGACGGCTGAGGAGTCTCGCTCGGCTAGGTATTTTTGCAATTTTTGGATAGCGCGAAATTTGATACCCGCGACGGATTTCTGGTCGATGTCTAAGAGTTCCGCGATGTCGAGGTTTCGTTTGCCGCCGAAAAAGATTAGCTCGATAACCTGTAAATCTTCAAAGGCGCTGCGATCACGAAAGTCGTGGATTAGCTCTCGCAGCAATTCGCTCAGTAACTGTGATTGCTGCTTGGTCGCTTCAGCCTGAGCTGCGACGACGCTTGGCGTTTCCAGGTCTCCAGGAACAATGCGGTCCCACCATTCTGTCGCATCCTCTGGTTCGGTAAGCACATTGGGTCTGCGTTTTCGGAGCATGTCATAAAGCTTATATCGCAAGATGGTAAATAAGTAAGTCTCAAGCGAGCGGGCCGGGTCATAATGGCTGAGCGAATTGAGAAATCCGACGAAGGTGTCCTGCACAAGGTCTTCGGCGTCACTCAGGCTAGACGTGCGAGCGCGGGCGAAAGCAAGCAATCGACCGGAGTATTTTGAAATCAGGTCGCGCCATGCGGATTGGCTACCTTTTTGAATTTCTTCAACTAAGTAAGTGTCAGCGTTATTTGTACTCATAGGCCCAGCCATAGATTGCTTATTGTAGACGTAACGCACGGCGCACGAAAACAAAGCACCCGTTCGCCCTTATCTGGACCAGTGTATGTCGATAGCCTGCATTACGCTACCGGAGTGTCAGCAACTCCATGTCAGAGTTTGTCTGTGATGGCGGGTTTCAGTCTTATGGCTATACCGCCCGGTCATTTTCAGGGGGCGTTGAGTATGTCGGCGGTTCTGACGATGCGCCAACGTCAGGCTGCACAAAAGCTGGCTGAGGTCGGGACTTTTGCCCTGTAAACAACACGATGACTATCCATGCGATTGAGGTGGTCACTAACCCAAATATCAGAGCGATTGATGCCTCTTGCTGTTCTTCCATATAGTGCCAATTTCTGGATATGCCGGTAATCAAAGCGCCGATACCAAAGGTCAAGATGGTCAACATGAAAGGTTTGAAGGTGTTTAGCCAGAAGCCCTCCTTGCATAGTGGCCCAGTTTTGCTTGCTGCGTATAGTGAGAACACAACGCATGCAATTAGCCCGATGATCATACCAGTGACGTCATCGTAGTTACCACTATTGAAGCTGATCGTATGCGATGATGAGGTCACGCTGCTAATGACATGACCAAACTCGCTAGTACTTTCGGAAATATGGATGGGTGCGAATTGGCTGGGATTGAAATCATCGTGCAATCCCATCACCAGAGAAAGAGCCAACGCACCACATGCCGAGCAGAATGACATCATGCCCCACATCACTCGCGTGATTCCCCATCGTCTAAGGTGAACCGTAGGATCAATCGTGCCACGATCTGATGTTCGTACAGGTACTGGTCTCTTCGCGTCTGAGCCTGCGCCAATGATTAGCCCGGCGACAAGTATGCCGCTGTCTTCGTCTGTCGAGGAGGGCGATTGATCTTGTTCGTCGTCGTCCACTCCGGTTAAAACAGGGCGGCTAGTTCCTATCCACCAGGAACTCATTTGGATTATAAGAGATACCGAGCCAGCGATGACGGCTGCCGTTGGCATCACGATCTCATCTGTATTGCATTCCATAATAGCAATAACAATGCCCCCGGCCATCATGCCGCCAAAACCTGTCCAGATGGCTGTGCCCAAGCTCAACTCACCTGCGTAACCACGTTCAAATGGTTTGTTCCAGTTACCAAGCCAAACGACGATAAGCATAGCAAAAATGACAGCTAACCCTTCGTCATTAGTCGAATGTTCGGCTAGCATGGGAATTCCAGCGAAAAACAACAACGGAGCGCATGACCCGATACGAAGCAATGCATTGGCCCAACGAGGACCATCTTCTGCGGCAAACCATCGCACGGCTTTTCTACCAATGCCGATGCCACCAGACATAGCTATTATCATCATGCCAGTTGCTATTCCATATGGTGCGTTTTGCGCATTGCCAAAGGCAATGGCTGCCCCGAAAGCCAGTGCCGCTGAGGCTAACATACAGAGCAACATACGTTTTCTGCGTGATTGCCGGGCGACAAAATCACCCGGTGATTCACCAGATCTTCGTGACGCAGCGCTATAAGCCTGCGTCTGATTTTTTGGCAATCTCCCGCCAGACAATTTAGCCATTTTCTTGTCGATTTTTCTGGCAATGCGGTCTTGTCTTTTACTGACTCGCTTTGAGATAAGTTCACTAACTGGCTTTCTAACGCGGCGGTGTTTTCTATCACGCTGTGGCGGAGGCGGCGGGTAATTTCCTTGCGCCTGACGTGGCATGGGATTCGGCGAAGGAATCGGCGAAGACGCCCCGGCTACAGGGCCGTGATGGACCGCCCCTGCCAGGCTTTTCACGCTAAAACCAGCCAGGCTTTGTCGCACTTCGTCTACATCCAACAGCGCCTCAATCATTTCGTTGGCCGACTGATATCGATCCTTGGGGTCTTTTTGTAATGATTTACGAATCACCTCGCCAAACGGATGAGGCAAGTCATCCAATTCCGGCTGAGCGGTCAGGTGCTTCATCAGGATTTCGCCCATGGACGAACCTTCGAAAGGCACGCGACCCAACAGCATTTCATATAGCATCACGCCAAGCGCGTAGATGTCCACGCCAGCCGAGTAATTTCCGCTACCGATTTCCGGAGCCATGTAATGTACGGTGCCGACGCTGGCGGTCTGAGCGCTATGCCTGGATACGGAGATGAACTTACTAAGCCCGTAGTCGCCAATTTTTACATAGCCATCGTCGAAGAAAATGTTTCCCGGCTTCATGTCGCGATGAACAATTCCCTGGTCGTGCAAGTAGGCTAAGCCTTTGGCGATTTCACGCACGAAAAAGGCTGATTTTTGAGGGCCAAAACCGTCTGGTTCAGCTATCATCAGATCACGCAACGATGGGCCTGAGCAGTATTCCATGATGACGAAATATTCGCCGTCGGTATTTTTCTTGACGTCAAAGATGGAAACCAGGTACGGACTCTTGAGGTTGATACAATGGCTAACGCCGCGAAGCTCTATCGCGGGGTTAGACTTTAAGTATTTGAGCGCGACCTCGCGTCCGCCGTCACTGAGCGCGTAATAAACTTCGCCGAACCCGCCGCATCCGACTGCACGCTGGATGGTGTAGCCGTCGAGAGGTCGGTCGCCATGTTTGAATGTATATGCCATGATCGTGAGCCTATATTCTAACCGTATTGGCTTATCTCTGTCACTTATAAAAACCAAGACTATTCATAGCCTGGCTACAAAATCTTACGCATGTCGCCCGCCGGGCGAACGCACTATCCACGGACTCAGGACCAATGTAACGCCTGCGATTTCGATGGATTCGCCCAAGGGAAGTCGTTGCGCTTCGGTGTCAACGTGGCCATCATTTTTCGCACGAACCCAAATTTCTCCGCCCCGCTCGAACAATATCAACGGTACGCCCGCGTGCCGACAAAGAATGTGGGCGTTTGGGGAAGAACCAAGAATCGCGTGTCGGTCAAACAGGACAACGCGCCGCACATCGTTGGGCATCTTAGTTGTATCGCTTAAATCGAGTACGGCTGAGGCGCTGCGCCGGCTTGGTGTTCGGAAAGTGAACTTAGCCTTGCGACCTAGAACAATACGCTCGCCGTCACGCAATAGCTTGTGCGTGGTAGGCTGACCGGAAATCTCAACTGTTTTAGTAGCTGAGAAGAAATAATCATCCTCGACGCGCTGCACGGTCGCATGTCGCTCCGCGATGTCGCTTAGTAGCGGGATATCGGATGGGTTATTGCACGCCGCTCGGCCAATCGAGGTTTCGTTCCCGCGAAGAATTAAATAGCTCCCGCCGCCATCAAGCAAAAGTAAAAGTTGATTAGCCGTTGGTTCAGCTACGTTTGCTGGTGTATGGCGATTGGGGATGGCGATTGTCTCGTCGCTAACCGGCTGATTCATTAGCTTACGGGCATTGGCTAATCCCGCGTCAGAACTTCCTTCAGAAGCTTCACCTAAAGGCCCTGCGAGTAGTGTCATCGCACCTTGCTCCATATCCGACAGCATTGTTATCGCCTGTGAAACCCACTTGATTTTCGGCAATACTCTGTCCAAAGACATCAGGTGGCGACGAGCATCCGCATAAGCATAAGCCCGTAGCGATTGAGATGCCTTGCGCGAAAGTCTTATCGCTTCAAGGAGGTCTCGCTTTTTAGAATCGCTCTCGCCGATTTTTCCTAAGCTAGCAAGTTCTGTCTCGGCCCGTTTAATACGTCCTTGTTGAAGGGAATCGTTAGCCGTCTTTAGGACTTTTACGCATAGCTCTTGTTCAAGCTTCATGGCCTGCTTGGCGTAGGCATCAATTCGTTTCGCGCGGAGCAAATGCTTCGCAGCTTCGGCGAATTGCCCTTGTGCGATGAGCGGCTTAGCTGTGCGAATGAGTTCTTCTGCGTCTTCTTCGCGATGGTCGATGTCACTATTCAACGCCTTGGCAGTAGCGTCATGAACGCTGGCTTGTTCGAGAATCTTTCGACCGGCGATGAGTGAGCCATCTTCGATCCGGCGACGGGCGTTGATAATTCGGTCGTGACGCGATTGCTGGTTGCGATGAAGTTCCTTAGAGACCGTTTGAATTTGCCCGCGAAGCTCATCGATTTCTTCCATCATGACTTGGCCTGTCTGTGCCCGATCAAGATCGGAAAGTGCTTCAGCGAATCGGTCTGCGCGGTAATGCTCCCTGGCTCGTTCCAGTAATGTGGGGGCGAGCGATTTTAGGATAGCTTGGGCACGCTTATGAGTACGAAGGTCTTGAGCGCAGGCTAATCGGAAGGCTTCATCGAGTCGGCCATCCTTGGCGGCCTTCTCTGCTGCCCGTAGTCGCATGAATGTTAGTTGGCTGAACATGAAAAACTCCTGCAGGCCCACAATCGCCTGATGGATAATAAGCTGCCTCGCCAGGCCGTCAAAACGCCTGCTGGTCGTCCGATACATAACAAGTTGTACCGGCCAACGTTACTGTTACTGATGAATTCGGCCTTGCGGGCAGATTATTCGCGTTCAATGAAAAGCACTTTACCAACAGGGGCTATCCTTTGCCTTTGAGCCAGTTTTTGAGGTTTTGGGCAAGGATTTCGGGATTTCGAGATTCGAGGATGTGATCGCTGAGATTAGGAGGAATCTTCAGCTTTTGCATAGCCTTATCCGCCCGTTCCCAAAGACGCTTCTTCTGAGGCTCCGTTTCAGCGAGATATAGCTCCGTAGCAATTTCGCTTAGCCGGTTCAGGACAATCTGATCCAGATTGGCGTAATAACGACTAATGATCTTCTTTTGATTTTGCGAGTAATCGGCCATGAGGCTATTTTGAGGTGAAGGGCGGTGGGGCGTCAAGTTATCTGTTCAGCCGATATTCGATTTGAATTAAAGCCCATGCTATGATCTCGATTAACGATTATTGTAAGCGAACTAATAAATGACATCAGAAAACATAACTACATCTCCCAGCCGCGGCGACTTAACTACCGAACAACGGAACCCGCGATCGGAGAATTTGAGTAGCCTTAGCATTTCCCAGACGCTCGATCTTATAAATAGTGAGGATGCGACGATCGCGCAAAGCGTTAAAGCCGCTGGGCCGGAAATCTGTCAGGCGATCGAATTGATTGTGCCTCGGTTGCGAGCTGGCGGTAGATTGATTTATGTTGGAGCAGGGACCAGTGGCCGACTCGGTGTGTTGGACGCGGCTGAGTGTCCGCCGACGTTTATGACAAATCCCAACGATGTTCAAGGCGTTATAGCGGGTGGCAATGAGGCCCTCGTGTGTAGCGTCGAAGGTGCAGAAGATGATCCCACAGCCGGGGCAGCAAAAATGATCGCCCTGAAAATTTCTGATCGTGATGTTGTCTTTGGCATATCAACCAGCGGAACAGCTAAGTATGTTCACGGCGCACTACACGAGGCTAAGCATCTCGGCGTGGGTGTCATTATGTTGTCATGCGTTTCCCGATCGGACGCTACGGTCGAGGCCGACGTTTCCATTCGCGTTATCACAGGCCCGGAGGTATTAACAGGCAGCACGCGCATGAAAGCAGGAACAGCTACGAAAATGGTACTTAACATGATTTCGACAATCACCATGGTGCAACTGGGCAAGACATATAATAACCTGATGGTCGATTTGAACACCAAGGGGAATACTAAGCTGGTCGATCGCGGTATTCGCATTATACAAGAAGTCACGAAGCTTGATCGTGACAACGCGCAGGCACTACTCGACCAGGCAGATGGCCTTGTGAAAGTAGCGATTGTCATGCACATGAAATCTGTCAATCGAACGTCAGCGGAGGCACTCCTGGCTGGCGTCGATGGACATCTTGATCGATTATTATGACTCCGGCGTCCGCGCGGGCTAAAGCCCGCGGCTCGTTCCGGAAATAGTATAAAATTTCCTACGAATCCTCGGACTTTTCATCCTCGTCATCTTTATCTAACGCATAGTCAATATCAATATTCGGCGGGTCTCCGCCATCGCCTTTCAGGTAATGCTCGAACCAACGCATCATGCGCAGATTATAATCGTAACGAGCCGCAGCTTTGCGGTTGCCGTGCCCTTCGCCAGGATATAACACCAGTCGAACGGGAACCTGGCCTAGTATTTTTATATGTCGATAAAGTTCCATCGACTGACCGGGATGAACGCGCGGGTCGTCCTTGCCGTGCATAATCAACAGCGGCGTCTTCGCTTTTTCGACATGGAAGAGTGGGCTACGTTCTTTGAAGAAATCCCACGAGTCTTGTAATTTTCGTCTAGCGTGAACCAGAAACATTTCGTTGGGAATGTCCGTCGTGCCTGACTTTGATATATGGTTACTAATA
>JAJRPG010000020.1 GCA_024280855.1 Planctomycetota bacterium
CCCCAACAACATCCGCATCTGTCTGGAATACCTCAAAGACGGCGATCCGGATTATCCCGTCATCGTAGACGCCGGCGTGGGCACAGCTTCGGACGTAGCTATCGCAATGGAACTAGGCGCTGACGGCGTTTTGCTCAACACCGGCATCGCCTCCGCCAAAGACCCCCTACGCATGGCCAGTGCCATGTCCCACGCCGTGCAGGCCGGTCATCTGGCATATTTAGCAGGGCGAATCCCCAGAAAATTATACGCCACAGCCTCTTCACCCCAGGAAAATACCATCGCCCCAACCAGGATTGCCGTATAATCCTTGACCTCAGACGCCCAGCCCCGGTACGATATTAAACGAGCCGCATGCTTCAGCTTGCGCGGACGTGCGAACGATATAAGCACCGAACCGCTAGTGCTGTTGAGAAATGTAAATCCAGAAACTGGCGAGCTAAGCCAAACTATACAAACATCACCATGATCGTCGATTGCTTCACACACATTTGGGACTCACCCGACCAACTAGGTCGTTGCATCCCCCACCGTCGTGACGGATTAGCTGAAAAAGAAGCGATGGACCTATCCACAGCTGGTAGCACCCAGCGCCACCTCGACTCCTCTGACCCGGTCACCACATCCTTCGTCGTCGGTTTCAAAAGTCGTTATCTCGATTGCGAAATCCCCAACGAACGCATCGCCAGCTTTGTATCAGACCACCCTGACAAACTCATCGGCTTTGCTGGCATCGATCCAAGCTCACCAAAATTCGCCGTCGACGAATTGCACCAAGCATCTTTGAACATCGCAATGGGCGGAGTCGCCGTCGCCCCCGCTGCGCAAGATTACCATCCGACTAATAGCCAAGCGATGACCGTCTACGCGGAAGCCGAGCGGCTCGAACTTCCCATGATCTTTCACACCGGCATCTTCTTCGCCCGCGAAGCCAAGCTCGAATACGCCAGGCCCTTGCTCTTAGACGAAGTCGCCAGAGAATTTCCCAAACTAAAAATCATCGTCGCCCACATGGGATATCCGTGGGTTTCAGATTGCGTAGCCCTACTAGGAAAACATCCCAACGTCTTCGCGGAAACAAGCTGGATAACCGGCAAACCCTGGCAGGCTTACCAGGCGATGGTCATGGCCTACGAACACGGCGTGATTGATAAACTATTTTTCGGAAGTGGATTCCCAAGAAGATCAGCCAGTCAAGCCGTGGAAGAACTCTACGACATCAACCATATCCCCAACGGTGCCAACCTGCCGACAGTACTCCGCGAACACTTGCGTGGCATCGTAGAACGAGACGCCCCCACAATTCTAGGCATGAGGCCACAAGCTACAGGCGTCGAAAGCCAAACATCGAGCGTCTAATACCACGAAAGGTTATGCGCAACGCTCCTCTTCCCATTGATCGAACGAGATAGCGCTCTGATAAAGCTCATCGTAGGCTGCGGCGACTACCAGCATGCTGAAAGCGCCGGTAAATATGATCCCCACGCCGCATAACAAGAAACCACCAAAGTTACAGACAACCAACACCGCCGCCAACTTCAGTAGCGACTTCTTATGGCCCTGCGTAATCGACCAGGCGCGTGACAGGGTTTCGCGCACGCCAAGCTTCTCTTCCAGCACCAGATACATGCAGGGAATCAAACCCAAGCCAATAACGATGCCGGGAACCAACAAACAGATAAATCCTAACATCATGGCTAACCATGCCAAGATACTGACACCCGCAGCCGGCCAAAACCTCAGAAAGCCACTAAAAACTCGACCGATGGCAACGCTCTCCTTACGCATCAACCGAACCAACGCATGATTGATCCCAGCCCGCATGGGGCCATAAATAATAATACCGATGACACCAAAGATACCGCCTGAACCATTCCCATCCCTCATACCCGATAGAAAAACATCAACCAAAACCGAAACACAGAAGATGCCGACAACAAGAAATGTTTCTCGCTCGAACACTTCCCAACTACGATCAAAAAGGTGTCCAGCGCGCAAGTTCGGCTGACCTACACCCTGGTCGCCAACCAGAAATTCTCGTTCACCAGATTCCATAGAAAAAGACATTGGAGTCATCATAACACAATCCACTCAAGTCTTAACCCATCGATCGTCACACGCAAAGACAATAATCTTCATGCGCAACGAACCAAGCACATCACCAGCTAGAAACCACATCCAGCGCGCAATCCGTATTAGATGATTCTACTATGGGTAGGCCATTATTTCATAATACAGCGGAATTTCGCCGAACTTATGATTTTTTGAGCGAATTTTTAGAATTGAGGGGTAATGAATCAAGGCTCGAAGGTCAAAAGTCCAATGCCAACGAAGCAGCCTCGCGCTCAATATGACATGCCATGCACGCGAAAATTTTGATATTCCATCAGAGCCGCACGGCGCAAGCCTGCGGGCATGGGCCTATCCGAAATGATCGCTGCGTGTTGATTGGCCTCCAAATTGACGTACTCGGTATTATTCGCATGTATCCGGCGAGTCTTCACATACGCAGCACGTTCCCGAACCGCCAACCGAACATTGCCCGCCTTCAAGATTGTCAGCCATAATAAGACATGGCCCCTGCGATGCTTGAATGACTCGACGACACCCACAGGTATCGACGCAAGCCAAATTCGATATTTCCGATGAGCAGAATCCGAAATTGCAATCTTGTGGACAGTTAGTCACTTCATCCAATCCTTCGTATGTATCGCAAATATCATTACCACAACATTCGCCACAATCCGCTGCGCAGTTGCCGCAATTCTCACCGTCGCCGCACACCGCATCGCCGCAATCCTGCCATACCGAAACCGCAATCGATTCAGCACACGCTACACAATCAGCCGCCGTGACCGTGTCATCACTAGACCCGCCAACCACACAAATATTATCGATATATGCTGCGTCAATATACGACTGCTGACTCGCGCCATTTTCATTAGACGCCATAGCCGTGGCTGTCGCGGCATCGTTTTCAGCGGTAGATAGAAAATCGCAAACGGTCGTGGAACCAAGCGTGTCACCGCCGGTATCAACCGTAGTCGTCGTAGTAGTGCCAGTCTGACTATTGCACCCAGCCATGATTAAGAGCGACAGCGTAATCAATTTGCATAGTTTCATAAGTTACACCTTCTATCAACCGCAATGGATTCTTCGATGGTTACAAGGAGCCGCAGGCTTTAGCCTGCGCGTCCTTACAAATGTAAGTAAGCGTTAAATAAGCCTGACGCGACACGAACCACCTACACGTTCTAGTTCCATCGGAACCTCACAACAGCACTTAAACAAACGCTACGAAATGAATTGAAGGATTCTTACGACCGGTAAAAACCAACCAGAGCACCTGGCGCAAGCCTGGTGGCTTCTTGTCCGAGTACTTATCGCAAGCTTGGTGACACTCCGTCCGAACACCCGCCGCGTGAACAGCCTATATTGCACGCCAACATACAAGACGTGCCCGCAGGCTTGCGCCAGCGGCTCTGACTAGCCATAAACACCGTATGACAATATCGCTTTCCCCACACACTTCCCCCGTCGTATGAAAAATCCACTTCTCTCGACATGATGCCAATACCAACCCACAAAAAAAGCCCGGCGGAGATAATACACTCCGCCGGGCCAATCAAATCAAACTGTCAGGACCAACAAGTTGGCCCCTTCGTTCAAACCAACATTACGCCTTGATGACAGTGAAGTCACCACTGTTGATGTTACTCAACGTGACGTTCTGAAGGATGAACAGGTCAGTAACAGAGTCAATGGTATCACTGTTTGCGTTAGCACCAGTTTCTACCACGATTGCGATACGAACATCAGAGCCACTTGTGTAAGCGACATAGAATGCATCGTTATCAGCTAGAGTTGCACCGTAAACGATCGTCCAACTCGTCTTGGCAGCCAAAGCAGCAGCCGCATCAGCGTAGTCACCAATAAGACCAACGATGTCAGCATTAGCTACGGTCGCACCATCAGAAGACAGTAACGTGTAAGTTAACGTACCACCACCAGAAGTTGAGTTGGCACTCGTATCAACCAAGTCGGTAGCAACAGTCAAACCTTCAGCTTCGCTGAGGTCCAACTCGATCTTGTCAACCGTGCTAGCTGAAGTACCAGCATCAAAGTCTGTGACTGTGTCAATGCCTGCAGTACCAGTCGCACTATCATCCAAGCTAACGGTATCACCACCGCTACCGGTTGTGATGTTATCAGCGCCTTCACCACCAGTAAGCGTATCGTTACCAGCACCACCGTTTAGTGTGTCAGCCATGGTACCACCCAACAACGTGTCATTACCAGAACCACTCTTCACAGTTGAAGCAGCAGCACTGTTGTTGATGTTGTCGGTCATAGTCATAGTACCAGTCATGGCCGAACCATCTAGTTCGATAAAGGAAGCAGCATCAGCTAGCTCATTACTGATCGTAAGTGAAGCGCCACCCGTTACGGTAACCTTCTGAAGTACGTTATCCGTACCACCGTCCAACGCATCATTCACTGCAAACGTCACAGCCGCACCGGTGAGGTCAAGCGTTAGCAATTCCAGTACATTGGTGTCAATCGTACCGGAGACCGTTACAGAGCCATTACCGGAAGTTTTCAACGTAAGTGCATCACTGGAACCAGTTGCCGTCTTTAGCGCTAGCGTACTAGAGCCACTTAAAGTAACAGCTGGCGTAGTAGAAAGCTCTACAGTAGCACCTGGTGGCATGTTAGAAGCAGCAATTGCTACTAACGTTGACGCCGAGTTCGTAATCTTTACGTTCGTGATGTCAGCAGCCTTATTCAGGTCAATCGTAGCTGTTGTAACAGTACCGCTTAACGCCTGAGTAAGAGTTTCAACACTGGTCAAAGTACCACCGCTGAATGCTCCAGTCGATGTAGTGCTTGTTCCAGTCATAGCCATCGTGTCAGCACCAAGACCACCATCGAATGAATCAGATGATGAGAATGATGTTGAACGCATGGTGTCATCACCAGGACCACCAGTGACTGTCAGATTGTTAGTATCTGCAGCGTTAGTTTGAACGTCCATGGCTGCAGTGCCAGTCAATGCGGAACCATCGATAGTCTTTACACTACCGCCAATGGTTGATACGCGAATGTTCATGTCACCTGTGAAATTCAAGGTAACAAAGTCATTCTCACCGTTATCATCAATCGAGGTGATGAGGTTAGCAACTGTACCGCCAGAATTTACTGTAATCGTTTCAGGACCACCATTGGTTGTCGCTGAAGCAGCCGTAGAACCAACAACAATAGTTGAACCAACGACAGTAGTTGTACCGCTAGTGACAGTACCTACTGAATTTTCAACGTTTACTGTGATAGTATCAGTAGTACCACTCAGGGCGGTATCTACGAAGTTCGCGGTAACGTTTTTGGTAGTACCCTTAACGCCGATAGACGCCAATGCACCAATCGTAGAGATTGTTGTCTGGAACAAACCAGAGTCAGCCGTGAAGTCAGCTACACCAGTAATACCACTAGCGTTGAAAACCGCAGCGGCCGTGTGGAAGTTCTTTACAACTATGTTCTCAACATTGCTGATCGTTGCAACTGGGCTGTATGGTGTGGCCGTCATAATAACTGACAATGTGTCAGTACCCGCACCACCATTGATTGTATCGCCAGCGGACAAGGTCGATGTCGTCGTGCCTGTGAACACACCAGTAATCGTGTCATCACCCGCACCACCGCTGATAGAATCTACAGTTGTAGCCAGAGTAAAGGTTTCACCCGTACCATCAGAGTCACATGCTTGAGTATCTTCGTTACAAACCTGGCTAGCGGTACATGGATCACCACTTGATTCGCAACATCCATCAGCACCACAGCTCTCGGTACCGTTACAGAACAAGCCGTCATCAGCACAGTCAGCGTCAGTTGTGCAAGCGGTGCATGCGGTGCATACGCCGTCAGTGCCACAAACTTCGCCGGTTGCGCAAGTTACATCCGTGTTCACGCATGAACCATCAGTTGAATCGCATGAATCATCGGTACAAGCATCTGAGTCATCACAATCAACAGCTGCGTTCACGCAAGCTGCGTCAACACAAGTGTCAGTCGTGCAAAGATCGCTGTCGTCACAGTCAGCATCAACGTCGCAAGGACCAGCGACACATGTGCCATCAGTCTCATCGCAAACTTCAGTACCGGTACATGCGACTGCCGCATTGACGCAATCGCCTGTAGCTGCGTCACATGAATCGTCCGTACAATTGACCATGTCATCGCAATCGGTGGCTACGTTGCCACAAGCACCATCGGTGCAGGTGTCAGCGGTGCACAGGTCCGTATCATCGCAATCTGCGTCAGTTGTGCATGTAGTTACACAAGCACCGTCTGCACAAGTTTCGCCTTCTGCACAAGTGACAGCGGTTGTTTCGCAGACAAGATCTGCACTGCAGGTTTGTGGGTTACACAAATCTGTGTTGTCGCAATCTGCATCAGTTGCACAGGTTACTACTGGCGGAGTTGTCGTAGGACAACCAGTCGCAAGGATAAGAACGGCAAACATGCTACAAGCCATGCCCAATTTGGACATAGTACGCATTGTTGCGCCGGACCTCGTGAAATCGAACCATTTCGAAGCTAACATTCGCTTTGACCTCCCGTAAAAGATTTTTCTTTCGGCGTAACCAAATCATTAGGTACGCTTTTGTTTCGTTACTACTAGATACGTTAATTTCTAAATAAACACTTGTTCACAAAAATACGAATTCTAAACCACGCTATCAACGCAATCCTCGACCCAGCCCTTACACCTTCGTGTAAGAAGCAGGACCGACACCACGATCTTTCCGTTGATAGATCAAACTGGTTGTCCACCGCCAATACCAAGCGGCTCTTTTCTACAACATTTCGCAAGTAAGTGTCACTTTTTGAATCGAAAACAAAACAAAATCGAATCACGCGCCAGACTCGAAATTATTTGCTTTCTAAAGCAACCTTCACCGCCGCAATCGTTATAAAAAAGTGATAGCGAGCAGTTCTTACTACAGCGGGCGAATTGTAGGAATTGGCAAGGGTAAGTCAATAACCAAATCAAAACATTTCGCCTAAAAATATTTTCGCCCTATGACAGCCCAAGCGATCCATCGCCCACATCGAGCCACAATAGCGCCGCATTCCTTTTCGCAGCGTTAAAATCTCATCGGTCCTATAGTTACTCCATCTTGAACATTTGCGTCCTTTATCGAACATAACTCACACAAGCTAAACCACGTTTTTCGCTAATTTTCACATTCCCGAAACATCGAAAGCAGCCGCAAACTATTGCAACTCCGTAAGTTAGCGACTATTTCACAGATTGAGATTAGACTACTTGGGCAAACTTTAGAACTTTTTCGCCCTGAAAATTGTTTCGATAATATGTTTAATACTTTTCATGTAATCCTCAAAAAAAAATCTATGAACCAGGATTCCCACTGGGCCCAGCACGATTAAATTTGAATGTAAGCACTTGTTGCTTTTAGGAATGACTTTTTTCTGATACGAGTCGCTCAGCTAATTCGACAACTAGCAACGCGATATTTGTCTTAGTGTCTGATATTAGGGCGCGCCAGGTTCCATCAGCCAATAAAATTTCTACTTCAGCTATGTCCGATCCGACATTGCCGGGGCCATTTAGCACCATCGCGTCACACCGCTTATTTTCCAGCTTAGCCTGCGCGTGGGCTTGATGGTCGTGATCTTCCATCGCAAAGCCTATCACCACGCGGTTACCTGTTTGATTCCCCAGATGGGCACAAATGTCGTCCGTAGCCTCCAACGTTATGTGTCTGGACTGATCCGTCTTAGCCAGCTTCTTGCTCATAGGGGCCACAGGTCTGTAATCGCAGACCGCAGCCGTCATGATAGCTGCCTGAGCGTCCTCGAAGGCCGCTAGAGAAGCTTCGAACATTTCTCTGGCTGATACTACCCGACGCGTCTGGACATCTGGTGGATCATCCAAAGCGACCGGGCCAGCAATGAGCAACACCTCGTGCCCCCTGCTCGCAGCTGCCGAAGCTATAGCGAAACCCATTTTCCCGCTTGAAGGATTAGAAATGAAACGAACGGTATCGAAAAATTCTCTGGTAGGCCCAGCGGTTACTAGCATTTTCATCAAAATTATCCCGCGACAATTCTAGAATCACGCTAACTACGACTTGCCAGGCTCAGACAAATGCTTAGTCATAGCCTCAACCAGCGCATCCGGTTCGACCATGCGTCCCTTACCTACGCTGCGGCAAGCTAGCCAGCCTTCTGCCGGACCGATGATATCATGGCCATATTCGTTCAGAATATTGATGTTTCGCTGCACCGCCGAATTAGCCCACATACGATCATTCATCGCTGGGGCGATCAACATAGGACATGTCGCACTAATAAGTAGTGTAGAAACTAAATCATCGGCTAGACCATTAGCCATCTTCCCAATCATGTTCGCCGTAGCTGGTGCAACCAGAACCGCGTCCAACCGCTCAGTTAAATGAATGTGCTGAATGTCAGCATCATCGTGGGGCGACCATAATTTCGTAAATACTTTTCGGCCTGACAGCGCTTGAAATGTCATGGGCGTGACGAATTGCGTCGCGGCTTCGGTCATAGCGACGGTAACGCTTGCACCGCGCTGAGCCAATTCCGAAACCACGCTACAAATTTTATAAGCAGCAATACCACCGCAAACCGCTACGAGTACCTCGCGCCCGGCTAATGCGTCGCTAGATAGATTTGATTGACTGTCGATTGGGTCGCTCATTCGGCGTCTTATCCATCAGCCAGAATAATACCGAGCCGCATGCTTTAGCTTGCGCGGACGTTCAAACCTAAGTCTGCGCTGAACTCTATTACACAACTCCGCGCTTAACTCCGCGCGGGCTGAAGCCCGCGGCTCGGGTTTAGGTACAGCACAAACTACCTAGTCCTCGTCGGTAAAATCAATATCGATTTTACCTTCGACAATTTCCTTCACAATGATTTCAAGCTCGGTAAGCCCCTTAGTTTCCACCATAGGCCTTGCCCCTTGCATTATCTGTAGCCAACGTCGCTGAATCAACGCACACAACTTGAACCGTCCGCCTACCTTCACTACCAAATCATCATGTCTAAATGCTTCGATCATGCGCACGCACCTTCTTTCAGTATGATACTTTTCACTTGTTCGATTGTGTCTTCAAGAATGTCATTGACCACAAAATAAGGATAACAATCACTATCACGAGCCGCAGCAATTTCGCCATCGGCATTAGCCAGTCGCTTTGCGAGAACATCGTCCGCTTCGCTATTTCGCCCTTCCAGTCTCGCCCGTAACGAATCACTATTCGGCGGCAATACAAAAATGCGTACCGACTCAGGCATTTTCGCGGCTATCTGAATACCACCTTGGACATCAATCTCAAGAATGATAACTTTCCCCTCAGCAATAGCCTGCACAACAGGCTCGCGCGGCGTGCCATAATGATGACCAATGTACTCCGCTGATTCTAAAAATTCATCTCGCCCCTTACGAGCAAGAAATTCTTCCTGCGAAACAAACTGATAACTCTCGCCCTCAACGTCGCCGCGTCGCAACGGCCTGGTCGTCGCAGACACGCTCCAATACGCATTCTCAACTTGCGTAAGAAGCGCGTTACAAATCGAAGTCTTACCAGCACCCGAAGGCCCGCTGATCACCACCAACTTGCCTTTTTGCAGCGATGTCGCCCTACTACCGCTACTCGACATTTTGCACCTGCTCCTTCAACCGATCGATCAGCCCTTTGACTTCAATAATCTCTCGACTGATGACCACGTCATTACTCTTGGACGCAATCGTATTCGCTTCACGCAGTAGTTCCTGCGTCAGAAAATCCATCGTGCGACCAACCGGCTCTTTCTTTTCGCATAAGCCTGCAAACTGGTCGAGATGTGAGTCGAGCCTCGTCAGTTCCTCGCCAATGTCACATCGCTCCGCATAGATAGCCACTTCCCTGGCTAAACCATCCGCTTGCAATTCAAATTTACCGCTCGACATAAGCTGCGCGACCCGCGTCTGCAACCGGGCATGATATTCTTCCACCACACAAGGCGCTCGCTCAGCTACGATAGCGATCCTAGCCCGAATGTCTTTGCAAAAACCGTCCAACGCCTCTTTCAGCGCGGCCCCTTCACGCAATCTCATCGCGGACAACGAACTCGTCGCCTGGCTAAATAACTCACGCAAAACAGCTATTTTAGAGTCTCGTTGCGACTGCTCAATGTCTTCAGCTTGCGTCACGCCAGGTAGCGCAGCCAATGACGCCAAGTCAATCGTAGCTTTGGCGCCCTCAGGCATGGACACCGCTAATAGCTGCTTCACATATTGCTGCAATACCGCAGCATTTAATCGACCCGTACTTTCGTCTGACTGGCTCCGAACACGAAGCACGCAAGTCACACTGCCGCGATTCAATTGGCTACGAATCGCAGCTTCTATATCTCGCTCGGCAAACTGCCACACCTCTGGCAATTTGTAAGTTAATTTTAAGTATCGATGATTGACACTGCGCAGCTCAGCCGTGAAGGCATAACCATCTTCAACATGCTCCGCCGTACCGTAACCGGTCATGGACTGGATCATGGATTCGGGGGACTTTCCTTATCGTCAGCCTCTGGCGAATCACCATCCGCCGTATCTTCTACTGGCGCTTCATCGCCGGTTTTTTCAACCGCATCTGCATCTGCTCCACTGCCTTCTTCTGGAATAACAACTTTCGTAGAAGGTATAGTAACTGGCGTTGGAGGAACAAGCTTTGCATTCAGAACTTTTGGCGCCGCAGAATCTTCAGCAGGCGTCGCTGGCACTTCATCCGCACTTATCGCAGTAATGCTTGGCGATGCGACGGCTGATTCATCAAAAACGAAATTAGCCACAACCGAAAGGAAAATAAACACAACAGCTAAGCCAACAGTAATCCAGGTAAACACGTCACCCGTCTTAGCACCAAATGCGCTACTACCACCACCGCCGCCAAAAGCGCCGGCTAAACCTTCGCCACGCCCCTTTTGCAGGAGGATAATGAGCATAAGTAACAGGCAAACGCCTATCATTACCGCAGCCATAACAAACTGTGACCAGGAATACGTCGCTAACATGTGAAAAGCCATGAAAAAGTCCTTACTTACAATCTAACAACCGACATCCGTCCGTGGCGACATCATACACATTCCGCCCAGACCGTCGAATTTTTATTCTAACTAACAGCCACAAATCGGCCAAAAAGCCAAATAAGCTTATCGAAAGTCACACAGCTGTCAGCGCAGCCGATATGATAGCCGTAAAGTCCTCAGCTACCAAACATGCACCGCCCACCAACGCCCCATCAATATCCGGCTGGGCCATCAATGAAGTGGCATTACCCGGTTTAACACTCCCGCCGTACAAAATACGCAGTTTTTCAGCCGTAGCCGCGTCATAAACGCTGGCTAACCGGGCTCGAATGTGGGCGTGAACCTCTTGAGCCTGCTCCGGAGAGGCGGTTTTACCCGTGCCAATCGCCCATACAGGCTCATAAGCGACGATTAGCTGGTCGGCTGAGACATCGCTGGCTAGCACTTCATCAATCTGCTGATCGATCACAGCCGTGGTTCGGCCTGCTTCGCGGTCTTCCAGCGTCTCTCCGATGCAATATACCGCTGTCAGGCCGCCTTGAACAACGGCCCGCACCTTTTTGGCCAAACGGTCGCCAGTCTCGCCGAAAACATGTCTCCGCTCGCTGTGGCCAACTAAAACATGGCTACAACCGGTGTCTTTGAGCATAGCTACGGATACTTCACCGGTATACGCGCCAGACGCCTCCTCGTGAACATTTTGAGCGCCGAGCATGATTTTCGTGTTTGCCACGGCCTTAGCCATGGGGAACAGCAGTTGAACCGGCGGGCACATCAGCACGTCCACGTCAGCCGATTCGTCCAGCTTATCCAAAACGCCAGTGACCAAGGTGCGAGCCTCAGCTAACATCTTGTGCATTTTCCAGTTACCAGCAATCAATGGTTTTCTCATGATTTCGCTCCTTGGCCTAATTACGTCGCCCAGCCCCCAGAGGCTTGGGGCTTGGTTGTGGCATCTTCCTGTCCCCATAGCGTAACACGATGACCTACAATTTCAGCGACCTGACGAACTTGTTCCATCATTTTCCTAAAATTATCTGGCAAGACAGCCTGCGGCCCATCACACAACGCACGGTCTGGACAGCTATGAACTTCGACAATGACGCCCGAAGCACCGACTGCGATGCTCGCGATAGTTAGTGACGGTACCAAATCTCGCTTGCCCGCTGCGTGAGACGGATCGACAAATACGGGCAAATGTGACCGCTCTTGAAGAACAGGCACGGCTGAGAGGTCTAAGGTGAAGCGTGTTTCCTCGCTAAATGTGCGAATACCTCGCTCGCAAAGAATGACCCGATGATTCCCTTGGCTTAGCACATACTCGGCTGACATCAGTAGCTCAGTGATAGACGCAGCTAACCCGCGCTTGATAAATACTGGTTTATCCGTCTTGCCTACTTCGAGCAGTAAATTGAAATTTTGCATATTGCGTGCGCCGATTTGGATCATATCCGCATATTTGCACACAACCTCGACATCTCGCGGGTCTACCACCTCGGTGATGGTCGGCATGCCCATTTCCTCGCCAGCTTCTTTGAGCAGTTTTAGGCCATCCTCGCCCATGCCGCTGAAGGAATAAGGAGAAGACCTCGGCTTAAACGCACCACCGCGAAGAATCGCAGCCCCTGCTTCTTTCACTGATTTAGCTACGCTAAAAAGGATTTCCCGACTCTCGATAGCGCACGGGCCTGCGATAACGTTGACATGCGGGCCTCCGATGCGGATGCCTTTGACGTCTAAAATGGTATCCGCTTCGTGGAATTCTCTTGAAGCCAGCTTGTACGGTTGGGTGATAGCCATCACCTCGTCTACGCCGGGTAATTGCTGTAGCTGCTGCTGTGATTCGGGGTTTTTGTGGCCTATCGCACCAATGATGGTGCGGTATTCGCCCTTGGACAGATGAGGCGTGAGGCCCAGCTCAGCTACGCGGTCCACGACGCGCGTCACATCCTCGGCTAAGGCTGAAGACTTCATGACAACTATCATGTCCATAAGTTGAGGCTACCTAACTTTATGTGGGGAGCGCAAAAGCAGTGAGTTTCGCAGAACCAGGCAGGTCGCTTATGCGCCCATCAACCTTGTTTGTCACATAAACTTCTACGCTACAACATCTTACAGTTCAATACGTCGAACGCAGGACTGTATCACTATCGCCGGTTTCTGTCAATTGATACCTACCCTTTTATGCCAGTTGATTGGCCAACCATCTTTACAAAACATCGAATCATCCAGGCTGTACTACTGCCTCACTTTGCCTATATAACTTTGCTCATGATCGACGAACCAAGCCCAAACGCATCGTCATCACGCAGGCTGACACCCGTGCGCGTGATTGTTCTTCTCGTTATCCTCAGCACCATCGGGCCTTTGATTTACATCACATCTCGTGCGTCGGGCATCACAACTGCCATAAGCCTAGCTATCATGGCTTCGACTATCGCCTTATCGCTGCCATTTGCCTTGAAATTGTTACCAGATTCGCTGCCCAATCACCGTAGCGGATTTCGCCTGATGTTTTCGATTTGGGTCGTGCTTGGGTTAGCTGCGAGTTATCGCGTGGTGAGCTTGGGCGTATTCATGCTCGATGCCGAAGACACCGCTTACGCCGTGGCTACGGACCCGCGTCCGTTTGATGATGAAAAACTTAACAAACCATTTTCACCCAAACACAATTGCTTCACATCCTACATGATTGGCTTGGAGCTTGCGGTTGATGGTGACGAAAATATTTATGAGCCTAAAAAATATCGCGGCGCGGATGGCTCAACCAATGTACACCAGAAAGTCAAAGACATTCTTAACGTGGACACCTATCAATATCCGCCCACGTTTCTATTGTTGCCGCGTGCCGTAATGCTACTTACCGATAGCTTTTTCCAATCGCGCACATATTGGTTCACGCTGAATCTTATCGTGTTCAGCCTAACCGTCGCAGTGATTGGTTATTGGATTGGCGGCCGAACCTTCAACGCCTTTTGGTTAGCCTGGCCGTTGGTGGCGATTGCACCGACGACGCTGCTCACCCTGCAGATTGGTAATGTGCATTTTCTGATTATCTCACTCTCGCTTCTAGGCATGGTGATGCTCGAAAAACGGCACTACAAACTTGGTGGGCTTATCCTTGGCTATGTGATTGTCGCTAAAATTTTTCCGGGCGTATTGCTTCTATACCTAATTTTACGCCGACAATGGCGCAGTGTCGCATGGACCCTAGCTGCGATGTCGATGTATGTCATTGCGACTTGGCTAATTTTCGGTCCTGCGCCCTGGCAGGCGTTCATTGAATATCAACTGCCTCGTCTGAGTAGCGGCGACGCATTTGGGTTTGCCCGCGATAACCTTAAAGCAATCGCGGTGAATTCGTCGCTGATGGGCATGTTGTACAAATTTGTTCAACTTGACATGCTCCAACAAGAAACAGCTAACATGCTCGCCGCCCCCGTTATGTGGGTGTTCACAGCTATACTGCTGACGTTAATCGTTGTCATCAGCTTGGCACATCGACGCATGACCTCGCCTCATCAATCAGACAATGATCCACAAGACCAGTCCATTCTGCGTCAGACCCTTGTCACTTCCTGGTTGGTGATAATCATTTTGGCGCAGATGCGTAGCCCGTTTTTGCCCTGGACGTATGGCAACATCGCCATTCTTTGGCTGCTGGCTTTGCTCATCCCCACGGTTAAGCGCTGGCGATTTCGCACTTTGTTTATCGCATTTTTCTGGGTGATTATAGCCATCGACCTACCACTGCCCTATGGACCGGGGACGTTGACACCTGATCTTATTTACGGATTAGTTGGAACCACGATGGTCATCTCGCTGTGCCTGGGAATGGTTTGCTCGCTTCGACGAAGCTCTAAACAAGGGCAGATACGTCCTATAAACGAGCGTGATTAGCCCTGAGCGTCTTATAACCTCACGGACGGATGAACGGGGTTAAGTCAGGTTGATGTTCCTCCGAAATTACGCTTGGTAAGTGTATACCTTAGATAGTCACGGGACTTCTCAAACGAAGCAGGAACCCATGGGCCAAGCAATCTCACAGTCGACGATGCACGTTAGCGACATTATGTCTTCGCCCGTCAAATGTGTTCACATGGACACGACGGTCCTAACTGCAAAGCGCATGTTCGACAAAGAACGTATCCACCACTTCGTCATCAAAGAAAACGATCAGGTCGTCGGAATCATTTCCGACCGCGACGTCCTACGCGCGATAAGCCCTTTTCTTGGCAATAAGATGATGGCCCGCGCTCAGGACGAGCAGACACTTCGACTACGCATTCACAAAATCATGTCACGCGAGTTGATCACTATCGAAGTGGATGCAAGCATCGTTGATGCCTGCGAAAAGATGCTTAAAGAAAATGTGTCCTGCATACTCGTCTATGATAAAAACACGCTCGTCGGCATCCTAACCATGCGTGACGTCGTCACCTGGGTAGCCAAGACCGGGCCAAGGGCGCAGGGCTGATTCATCCGCGTCACAAAACCTCTACTATGCTCGACCTAGAACATTGAATAAGGGTTTGCGCGATTGAATTAACTCATATTCCAATGCCCTGCGTGTGCGTGTTGTTGTTTTTTTGGGTAACACCCGCATATCAAGATTCAAATCGCTATCGCCATGTTCCCACAACCATCTTGCAAGTCCCTTGTTGTCGGAATGGTCCAAATGTTTCTCTAAACGTTTTTTCAGGTTCTGAGATTCACCCACATATAGAGTCTGCTGCGAATCAAAGAAAATGTATATTCCTTGATTTAAAGGAAGGCTCGAGGTATCAATATCATCAACACTAATGTTGATATCTTGTTCAGAACGGACAACATGCGATACCGGTTCGGGTTTCAGGCTTCTGCGTTTTCGTAAGTTTAACGCTGCCCATCGATACTGTAGAGGTGAATAATCGGGGCAAATTCGACTAGCAATTTGGTCAAACTCAAGAACGAGCGTGGGACAACATAATATCTTGTCTAGCGATAATCCATCCCGACGTTCCAAAAATCTTGCTGCAATCTCGCTAGCAAAGCAGTAGTCATTTGCATCTTTAAGTCTAGTTTGCTTAGTCGTTCTGTAGTCAGTAAGCGCCCCTGATTTTCTAATGTTAAGAAGAGTTTGATTTAGTTTTTCTGCTGAATCTTGACAACCAAGTTTACGGCAGGCGTCAAGGAAATGTATATTCAATGTAGGATCAACAAGCACACGATCTATCGAATATCCATTCGAAACACTCTTGAATGCATTAATAACTTCTTTTCGCATTAGGCTGCAAAAGCCTTAGGTATATTAAGGCAATTCCATCTCGAATGTCGCATGTTAATTTGATGCGCAAAATGCTCTTTACGATGATATTTATCCGAGATGTTGTTTCTTATCCACTGAACAGACAACGCTTTTTTGCCCACACGCTGAAGAGGATCAATATCGAATAAATTCTGACCTAGAATTTCTGCGATCCTCTTACGTAAGTGTTCAGCCTGCCCCACATAAATTTCTCGGTATTCGGTGTCCGTCACCTTGGGCTGCGATAAAATATATACGCCATGACCAGTAGGCAATGATGAAATTTCAATGTCAGCAACTAATACCGGTGTAGTAGCGATACTTCGCTTTGCACTTAAGCGCGAATTAGCTATTTTTGCTCGGTTACGATCGGTACTCTTGCGAAGGCGTAACGCTGCCCACCTATAATATTCGGGGGCATATCCAGGTGCAATTTTCGTTGCCATTTGATCATACTCTTCAGCCAGTGCTGGATCGCAGAGAATTTCGTCAAGAGACACTTGCTTCCAGCGGGCTAATTCAGACCATGCAATTTCGCTAGCGAATTCACATTTAATCAGAGCCTGTTTATCTAAATCTGGTTTTTGAGTTGTGAGAAACCCATTCATTTTATTGGTCTTACGCATGCCAACCAAACGAGTGTTGTGCTCAAACCGCGATCCAGGTATCCCAAAACGGCTGCAAGTATCAGAAAAGGCCTGCGACAATTCCGGGCTCGCTAAAACCCAATCGGTTGAAAATCCCTTGTGAGAAGCCAGAAACGCCGAAAGAATAGCACTGTTGACCTTTTCTGATGCATTTTTCGCATGATCTTGCGGGCTGTTTGATGTCGCCGAATTGAAATCCTGCAACTGCTCATTCGGTTGTTCTATCAACCTACGAACACGCTTCCCCTTAGCATTTCTAATTACGCCATTTTTAGTATTCGGGGCAGAAACAGCAGGGTTTTCCGGGCCATCTAGTGGGTCGCCGGGGTTAATTTTTTTCAGTCGCGCTCGCCCTTCTTTGACGTATTGCTCCGAAAGCTCCAAGCCTAGCCACTGACGCTTTAACTTTTTAGCGACGGCTAAGGTCGTACCACTACCGGAAAACGGGTCCAGTACGACCTCTCCTTCGTTAGATGAAACGCGGATGATGCGGCCTAGCAACTGCTCTGGCATCTTACAGCCATGAAAACCTTTTCGCTCTTTGAATGTGCCGCAAACGCGGGAATAAAACCAGGTATCGCTATCAGCGGAAAAGCCATCGGGCAAATCCTGCGGACGAAGCACCCAGGCATTGTGCATGTGCGTTGGCTGCGTAATCCAAGTGTCATCTGGAATGCGCCCCTTAGGGTTCGCTCGTTTATCGCCGTACACCAACTGCCGGGCAGATGGCACGCGAACTTCGTCGGCGTTAAAGGTAAAGTTTTTCGCATCACGCACAAAATGAAAAATGTGCGTGTGCGAGCGGGTGAATTTACTGACGCAGTGTACGCCGAAGGTGTAATACCAGATGACCCAACTGCGACAGGTGAGGCCCAAATCGCGGGTGGCGAGAACTTTTAGTTCGGCTGCGTAATCGTCGCCTATAGCCAGCCAAAAGCTGCCGTCTGGCTTGAGTACGCGAACGACCTGGCTCATCCACTGCTTGGACCAATCCAAATACTCGTCGCCAGAACGCTTGTCGTCATACTCGTCGTAGTCGTAACCGATGTTAAAAGGAGGGTCGGCGAAGGCGAGGTCGATGGAGCCGTCGCTACGCTTTTTGAGCTGCTTGATGCAATCTCCATGCTCGATCTTATCGACGGTAGTAGCCAAGATTAGCCTCCTCCTTGAGATTACACATGCGCAATAACAACTTAGGATTTTAAGGTCTCACATGATAGGCTGCAAGTTTTCACGGAACGAAAAGGCGACTGTAGATAATGTCTTCCCTAAGAGCCGCGGGCTTCAGCCCTCGCGGAGGTGAGCATCTGTGATATATTGAAAAGCTATGAGTCCACAGTCTCTGTGCAGCATCATTTAACAGTTGAGCACCTGGCGCAAGCCTGGTAGCAGTTTTACGCAACAACATTATTAGCAATTTGCTCACGGCACATGCCCGCAGGCTTGCGCCGTGCGGCTCTGATGGAAATCTATAGCACATCCGTGGCTCGTTTCGGAGAATACGAATTTACGCCTATAATGAGATTAGATGATTACGCAAATACTTTTTGAAAACCTGTGGCTACTACTGGGCGTTTGGGTTCCGGTTCAGTTCACACTAATCGCTTTGTGGTCTTGGCTACGGTCTACAACTACAAAACGTTTCGTGTGGTCAGGCTTTGCCGCGTTGCCAATACTCATGACAATCTCGATGATGGCCGTGACGGACCGAGAGAAAATCGTCGAACATTTGAACGCATTAGCCTTGGCTGTGGAACACGCAAATATCGACGAGATAGCCTTACACTTCGCGGAGGATTTTGAAGCACGGGGGTACGACCGTGAGGGAATGCTAAAACGCATCGACACGCGACTTGCCCAATACCCAGCATCGCATGTGCGTATTAGCCAAGTGAAGATTTCGTTTGACGGCGACGAAGCAACCGTCGAGTTTCGCGGGTCAGCGAATATCCAAGCTCCGGAAATTCCGTATCAATATGGAACCGCGCTGTGGCACTCGAAGTGGCGGCGAACCAAAAATAGCTGGCTTATGACAAGCCTTGAGCGGCAATAACTTTCCAGACACCCTGAAATAAAAAACCCATGCAGCCTACATGCCACTTTAGGGTATAATGACATCATGGAACATAAAATCGATCACACCAACGACGCGGCTGCGAAACAGCTAACTTCAATCTTGTACGATGCAGTAGCGAGGGAAGCCTCTGATATTCACCTGGTTCATGGTTTTCCTGCGATGTTTCGCGTTCATGGAAAGCTTCAAACGAGCGAAGGCGAGGTCTTATCCCCGACACTGGTGAAAAGCATGGTCGAAGCCCTGCTCCCGTCAAGACTTCGGCAGCGGATGGACGAGGAGAAAAATTTCGACTGCTCCGTGTCGATCGAACACGATGATTCACTCATACGATTTCGCGCAAACGCTTTTTTAGCGCAAGGCCATTGGGGGACTTGCCTGCGTCATGTGCCCAACGATATCCCCACGTTTGCATGGATGGGTTTCCCTGAAGCATTAGGCGCGAGGCTAGTCGACCATCGTAACGGGTTGGTCATTATCACCGGCGTCACAGGCTCTGGAAAATCGACTACCCTCGCAGCGCTACTACACATATTGAATCAACGAGGCGGCGTGCGGATTCTTACCGTCGAAGAGCCTATCGAATATGTCCACAAGCCTTGCAGTACAAGCATCATCACCCAACGTGAGGTTGGCCGAGATGTGGATACGTTTTATGACGGATTAAAATTTGGCCTGCGTCAAGACCCCGACGTCGTGCTGCTGGGAGAAATTCGAGACCGCGAGACAGCCCGCATGGCTATCACGGCTGCGGAAACGGGACACCTGATTCTAGCGACCCTTCACACCAAAGATGCCAAAGGCGCGATCACCCGGCTGGTGGATTTATTTCCGCATGAAATTCAAGATGACATGCGCACACAACTCGCACTAAGCCTGCGAAGCGTGGTGAGTCAACACCTGCTACCCTCGGTGAAGGAAGGCCATAAACGCGCGTTAGCGGTGGAAATCTTGCATGTGACTGATCCCGTGCGTATCGCAATCAAATTTGGAAAAGTTGAATCGCTAGACTCGGCTATTCAAACCGGGAAACGTGACGGCATGATGACACTGGATGACAGCCTCCAACGATTGATGTCAGCGGGTAGTATTACGCGTGAGACGGCACAGAGATTTGCAAGAGACCCTAGCCAATTGATGTAGTAAGAAGCCGACAAGTCATACAATCGCCGCTAGACGGATTCTTCCACCTCGGCTGTTCGTTCTATTTTGACGGCGTAAGCGCCTTTGTGCTTCCCTAACTTGCCGACGAACTTACTTTCCTCCTCCACTTGCAGGACAATATCGCCATCTACAGCCTTGTCAGTCTGGATGATGTCACCGACCTGCAAGCCCAGTAATTCCTGCATTGTGATGTCGGTCTCGGCTAACAGCGCCGTTACGTCCACATGAGTCGCCCCAACGCTGCGTGCGATTTCCTCGGTTTTGTCATCAGCGCCGCTGCGACGCTGATAGGCTAACCAACCCTGCGTCACCAGCTTATCCATTACAGGCTCAATCACGTTAAACGGAATGCACAAGCTCAGCGTACCCGCGCGCCCACCCAGTTTCATCTCGAAACCAATCACCACAACAATTTCGTTCGGCGCAACAATTTGCACCAGGTGCGGATTACTTTCGACCTCCTGAATTTTGAATTCGATAGCGACTAACTCTGACCAGGACTCCGTCAAAGCTTTCAACGCTCGATCAGTAATGCAGCCAACGAGCCGCTGCTCAATCATGGTCAAAGGGCGCTGCGGAATAAACAATTCGGAATTTGAGCCACCCAACAACCGATCGATAATCGGGTATATAATTAACGGGCTAATTTCCAGACAAACCTGCCCTTCCAATGGCTCGGCTGTCAGCAGGTTAAAGTTCGTCGGGTTCGGTAGCGAGTAAATAAATTCGCTATAGGTCAATTGTTCTGTGGTAGCTACGCGGATTTCAACAATCGTGCGAAGAAACCCAGAGAGCGCAGCCCCAAAGTTTCGAGCAAACGAATCGTGTATCCCGGAGATGGCCCGCATTTGCTCTTTGCTAACGCGCTCAGGCCTTTTGAAGTCGTAGGTATGAACTTCCTTATCCGTGGTCGTCAGCGCCGCCATCGCCGCTTCGGACGTCGCAGACTCAACACCGCCGGTTTCGACAGCCGCTAAGAGGGCATCAACTTCGCTTTGGTCTAATACATCAGCCACTGGCCATCAATCTCCCGAATACCCGTTGCACAAGGTAATCGCGCACATCTCTCCCACACTCAACCAAGCGCGAGCCTACCCTTCGTTTATCGGGCTTTACGATATGGCGACTTGAGGGGCAAAATCGATACTTTCAATACTGATATGCTCGGACGCGCAAACCCTGGCCTGGCGCATTAGCGATTGACCAAGCTTATGTCGCATCAATCGAATGGATGAGCGAAGTCCACCTATCGAAAAAGTCGGGAAATGTTTTTGAGCAGCATTGTGAATCAGCTATCGTTACGCCCTCACTCCTCAGCCCGGCCAGCGCGAAACTCATAGCCATGCGATGATCGTCGTAGGTATCAATCCGTGCGGGTGAAATTTTCTGGGGCGGGTGAATCGTCAGACCATCAGCCATTTCATCCACCCTCGCACCTAGCTTGGTCAACTCCGCAGTCAAAGCCGTCAACCGATCGGTTTCCTTAACTCTCAAATTACTGACATTGCGAATCGTCGTCGGGCCCTCGGCAAATAGCGCCAACACCGCCAGGGTCTGAGCCGTGTCAGGCATATCGTTAAGGTCTACGTGAATCCCTCGCAGCTTTTTCCCATCACCCGGACCTTCGACCGTCAAACGGTAAGCCTCGCGCGTGATGACGCAGCCCATCTTTTCCAGCACGTCAACAAACTTCGCATCGCCCTGAATACTTTCTGTCCCCAATCCCTCTACGCTGAGACGCCCACCCACAATCGCTGGGACCGAGAGAAAATATGTGGCATTCGAAGCATCAGGCTCAATCGTCCACGACATGCCTCGATAACGCTGCGAGGCTTCTACAATAAATTTACACGCCCGCACGCGACGCGAAGGCTGCTCAGCTAACACGGCTGGTCCACTAGATTGGGCTTGATAAACAAACTGCTCGACCACAGCTACGCCGAAAAGCTCCATGAGTTTGGTGGTCATCACCAGATACGGAACGCTCGGCACATGGCCGGTTACATCAATATAAACATCGCGCCGCGCATAAGGCGACACGAGCAGCAAAGCGCTAACAAGCTGACTAGATTCAGGCGACTGAAAGGAAACGTGCCCACCGCCCAGCCCGCCCGCGCTGACAGTGATAGGTGGAAATCCGCTTTGCTCCAGATATTCGACATTAGCGCCAAGCGACTGCAATGTTTCAACCAG
>JAJRPG010000021.1 GCA_024280855.1 Planctomycetota bacterium
GGTTACGCGAGTTTCTAGTTCATCGAATCCAATTGCCCAATTTTTGGCCTCAGAAATTGAAATGGGCTACGCCAGCTTACACGTCCGCCCATATCTGAACGATGGCTGAAAATGAGGATTCTTCAACAGGCTGTTAGTTGCGTAGGTTGGGTCATCGACCTACATGGCTGGATACCCGCCTTCGCGGGTATGACAATGGCTTCAATTGTACGAAAGTGGTAAACGTGTCGATAGTTTAGGCAGGTCAACCTTCCGCTGGTAAGCGGAAGAACGACCGTGCCCTACCGTAGTTCCCAACCGCGCCTTACCGATACTTCCCAACGTGGCCTACCGTTACTTCCCTTGGCTCCTTGCATTCTCTTGCACAATCTCTGCGTTACGTTGCCACATTTCAAACTTGGCGCGTTTCATAGCTGAGCCTCTTAAATGTTTTCTGTAATCTTCGATGGACCAATCAAGCACCTTACTCACATCAACGGATGAGCCTAGCGGGTGTGGTTCAAAGCGAGGTTCGTTGGTTTCCGGGGCGTGGCGGTTGAATGGGCAGACGTCCTGACACACGTCGCAACCAAATAGCCAATCGCCCATCTGTTTGCTTAACTTTTCCGGAATTTCGCTGCGATGCTCGATAGTCAAATAGCTTATACACCGCGAAGCGTCCATTTCATAAGCCGTAGGAAAAGCGTCGGTTGGGCAGGCATCCAGACAAGCGGTGCAAGAGCCACAATGGTCTGTGACTGGCTCGTCAATGCCAAGCTCTAGTGTCGTAACAATGGCACCAAGAAAGAAAAAGCTCCCCTGCTGTTGATTGAGTACCAAGGTATTTTTTCCGATCCACCCAATCCCCGCAGCCGCGGCTAATTCTCGTTCCATAATCGGGGCGGTGTCAACGCAGACTTTCGTCTCGAACGATTCTTCTAACGTCTCGTGCAACTCATCAGCTATGGCAAAAAGCTTTTTCTTCAACACGTCATGATAATCATCTCCCCAGGCATATTTCGCAACTCGGCCCTTAACCAACTCGCTCGATTCGTCCAAAGATTCCTGCGGCGATTGGTTATACGATAGCGAGACTACAATCACGCTGCGCGCCCCTTCGAGGATGTTGGCGGGATTGATACGCATCTCGGTATAACGTGACATGTAATCCATCGTGCCCGCCCGGCCAGCGGCTAACCAATTTTTCAAGTAATCCGCCCGCGAAATTGGCACCGTTGGCGCGATTCCGCATCGCTCGAAACCGGCTTGGATAGCCAGGCGTTTGATAAGTTGTGACCGAGATTGTACGTCCATGCACGCTATAGTAGCCCAGTAAGTTCGCGGCACAACAAACCAACAATTTGACGCTACGTTCTGCAACGATTAGCTTTGGCCGTTTCGAGATGGGATAGTCATCTCAAACCAAAATTTAGCCAGTTAATCCACAAAAGATTGGCAAGCACGAGAGAGGTGAACATGTTCAATTACGACTGGTTTTATGGCGCTCCTTATCTACAACAATGCACCCACGCGACCGACCGCTGCATAGCTAAGCGGTTTCCCAATGTTGCGGCGGACCAGTGGGAGAGCGACAAAAAAGTGTGCGCTTTTCGTAAAGAATTAACCTTGCGAACTTTGCTCTATCTGCGAGACGGGTTCAGTTACGAAGTGAAAGAATTTATCGACCTTACGAATAAGTCGCATCTCGTGTTTGAATGTGAGCCTGTTGAAGAGCAGTATAAGGTCGGCACGTTTGTGGTGACGCTGCCGTTTGACGAAATTTCTCGTGTCGAGGTGTTCGCTGTCCGCTCGACCGAAAAGCCCGGCGAATGGCCACAGATTACAGGCTTTCGACATACCAGCGAACAAGCGGATGCGAACCCAAAAACGTCCGCCTAGTTGGCAATGTCTTAAACTTCTTGTTGCCTCGCCGGGATGTACGGCTTTGATTCATGACTATCCGCTAGATTCTCGGCATCGTTTTCTGCAATCCAAGCTCTGGCACTATCCAAGAGTGATTGTGGATATCCCTCGCGCTCTAACACGAGCAGCGCGTTGCGCGTGGTAGCTGGTCCGGTATGCAACTTATAATCAAATACCATCCCTTCAACGCCAAGATTTTCCTGGAAATGAAAGTTACTCGACTCAGCGTTTTTATCTGCTAATTCTGTCAACTGCCGCTCGTGGGTTGCGACCAGGTAAAAATGTCCTGACTCTATAAAATGCTCCACCACAGCTAATGAAGCCGCGATTTGTTCTGATGAATTCGTACCGCGATAGGGTTCGTCGATAAGACCCAGCAACATGTAATCACCGACTTCGGGTTTTACCATGCGGCGAATTTGTCTAACCTCAGCTAGGAAATAACTTTCATGGTCCGCGAGATTATCACTGACCCGCATATCGGTCATCAAACAAACCGGCGACATCGACAGACGCTCTGCAAGCACCACCGTACCAAGCTGAGCTAAGACCGTGTGCATCCCGCACATGCGCAGCAACGTACTTTTCCCAGCCATGTTCGACCCGGTGATAACCCATACGCGGTCGTCACAATCTAACTCAATCGAATTGGCGACGCCTTCAGTCGATGGAATCAGCGGATGCCTGCCTTCTATAATAGATAATGAAGGCTCGTCGGTAATTGAAGGGTAACAAGTTTCGCCTGTCGCCCGTGATTCATAGGCGAAAGTTGCCAAAGAAGCCATCGCCTCAAGGTCAGCCATCGCGGCTATCGCTTTAAGTAGGCGCTGCTGATTGGGTACTGTGCAGTTCAAGATCGCTGAAGCAACGTGCAAATCATAGAAGAAAACAAAGTTGCTAATTTCGTGAAAAATACCGCCGCTTTCCGACCAACGAATTCGATTGCAAAACGCGGGCAAAATAGCCGTATCTTGAACATCGCTTAGCGCGTGCTTGATATCTTTTAAGATTGTTTGATCTGGTAAGTCCGCACTTCCTTGACCCACAATCCGCAACAGTCCATTGGCTGCTAAGGCGACTTCTTTGAAATCATCGAGACGTTTGCAGAGCATTGACCGCAACGGCAAATACACTATGCCGTTGACCAACGCTAACGCAACCATGCCAAAATA
>JAJRPG010000022.1 GCA_024280855.1 Planctomycetota bacterium
AGCTCTGTTGTGCTTCATTGACTGCATACTCCATGATGGCATGACCATGTTGCCCTTGCTTATCGATGATCTTGATTGCTGTAAGCTTACGGTCACAATCTGGACAAGTTGTTCGTTGAGATGGCATATTCGTAACTCCTTGTAATGGGCCATGCAGAAAACAGAAGCACCTCTCCAGTCTAAGTACTGTCATTCATCATGCAACCATCGGCATAGGCTTTGCTACTAAGGCCTGATGGCCCAGATCCTTCTGTTTGGATTTGGGGAGTCGATGATACGAATTTATTCGATGGTCGAACTCATTGCTACGCAATCCCAATCACCGAGCAATAGGCCAGCTACCATCCCAATCCATCTTCAAAACCGACTCATCACCAAGTCAGGTAGGGCATGGCTATTGCCTGCCGTCTTCGACTGTTTTCCACACGGGTAAGCTGAGGCTTACCCATGCCACCCAGCCATAAATGCGTTCATGCGCAAACATAACATTTAGCGTTAATCTTCGACTCCCCCAGGTCCAAAAAGAAGAACCCGGGCCACCCGCCCCGGCTCACCTAAGTTGTCGTATGCCCGGCACTCCGAACCATAGCACTGCAAACGTAATGCGAGAGCTAGCATGCAGGAATAGCCGGTTATCAAACGTCCTGTTTCATTCATGGCTACATCTGAATTTGAACGCCAATTTCTATCGTTCGGTTTGGCGGGATTTTGAAGAAACGGCTCGCGTCGGGTGAAGTTCGTGAAGCGAATGCGAATAACTTGCGTTGCCATAACCACATCCTGGATTTTCGCCGCGGGCCTACAATCAAAGTCTCTCGTCCTAAGAAGAATGTAGTGGTCGCGACTTTGAAATCTATGATATTGTTGTCAACCCCATGTAGTGCAGCAGGAACATCTGGATTTTCGCTAAACCCGAATCGAAACGTAGCCCGGAAAAATCCACTACCAAGATTTTCAAGTTTTGTCCGTTCACTCTTAGGAACACGCGGCTGTTCCACCGTTTGCACCGTCAGGAGGATGAGCTGTTCGTGGAGAATTTTGTTATGTTTATAATTATGGATAAGTGTTACAGGAACCCCTGTGCCATGACCTGTCATAAACACTGCCAGTCCCGGTATCCGGGTCGGCTTGGTATTTTCCACTTCGTCGATGAATGCCTTAACGGATATAGAATGTTGCCGTACCCGTGTTAACAGCAGACTTCGACCTGTTTTCCATGTGACAAGAAATATGTATACGACACCGGCAATGAGGAGTGGAATCCACCCGCCTGAAAACACTTTGACAATATTTGCCCCGAAAAAAGATACGTCGACAACAAGAAATCCGATTGTCATAATAACTGCGGCTGGCAAACTCCACTTCCATAGTTTAATGGCTGCGAAGTACATGAGAATCGTAGTGATTAGCATTGTGGTTGTCACAGCTACGCCATAGGCATGTGCGAGTCCGCCAGAGGCTTGAAACGCCAGGATGAGACCAACCGCGCCAATAAACAAAGCCCAATTTGTCAACGGCACATATACCTGCCCAAATTCGTCCTCAGAGGTATGCACGATGGTCATTCTTGGCAGATAGCCAAGTTGTACCGCCTGTTGTGTCAGGGAAAAAGCGCCGGACAGCACTGCCTGAGATGCAATGATGGTAGCTACCATGGCAAGAAAAATCATGGGGTACAACGCCCACGATGGGACCATGGCAAAGAATAAATCTGGCAAGCTTTCACTGGATCGCATAAGCAGCGCACCTTGACCAAGGTAATTTAATAATAAGGCTGGTAGAACGAGAAAGAACCAACCTATACGAATCGGGTATCGGCCTATGTGCCCCATGTCGGCGTAGAGTGCTTCCCCACCTGTAACGACGAGAAAAACTGTACCCATGACTGCGAAACCATGCCATCCGTTCGTGGCGAAGAATTGGAAGGCATACATCGGATTAAATGCACGCAACACGCTCGGCTCATGTATTATGGAACGGATTCCGATTATCGAAAGGACAACAAACCAGACAAGAACGACTGGACCAAATAGCTTACCTATCCGCGCCGTGCCTTGATACTGATAGGAAAAAAGGCCTAATAAAATTGCAATCGCGATAGGTACGACAAATGGATCAAAAACCGGCGCGGCTTTCCGAAGACCTTCGACGGCACTCAACACCGATATAGCTGGCGTTATCATACTGTCTCCATACAGCAGGGCCGCGCCAAACAGGCCAAGTAATATCATGGCCGATTTTCGTCGGCTGTTTTCTTTCTCCCCGCGCACCACCAAGGCCATGAGTGCGAGAATCCCGCCTTCTCCACGGTTGTCCGCCCTCAAAACGAACACTAAGTACTTTAGTGAAATAACCAACAGCAAGGCCCAAATGATGATGGACAAGACGCCAAGAATGTTAGCGGTATTGACTTGTGGTCCATGTATTCCTAGAAAGCACTCCCGAAACGCATACAATGGGCTTGTGCCAATATCACCAAACACAATGCCTAAAGCGGCGAGTACATATCCAGGAAGCCGTCGGGCTTCGTTAGACGTGGTTGCATCATTATGCATAGAACTATTACTCATCGAACTCGATAACTTTGTACGCAAATGCCAAGCTCAGGCAATCGCGTTGATTATCATCTTAATGTCGCTAAATGGAACCCCTTCTTACACGGTGATATCTTGACCTGTTGTACGGCAAATGCCAATATGTCCACCACAAACTTCTATCATGATGTGGCAGATCGGCTGTCCAAGGCCCGCGTCGCAGTGCTAGAAGGAGCGGGTTTGATTCAGGTGGCAGAATCTATAAAATTAGGTGTCGTGAGTGATCGGCTTTGAGCCCCGAAAATATGTTCAAGTTACTAATGGATTTTATGGACTATCTAGTTGACGACATAGTCGTCACTGCCGGTGTTTACAAATTGCCAGAAGGATGCCCTGTGGATATAAAGTGAAAGTAGAGTAGGATTTTACATCTATAAAATGATGTAAAATTGCCACAAGGCTAGGTACGATACCCTTTTGGCTGGAACGTGGATTAGATCGATGGAGAAAAAGAGATGATGCCTGGGCTGGTATATGGTCTCGTGATACTTAGCGGCGTGATATTTGCGGTACTAGGACATCGTTTAGGTCGGCGTTTTGTTCTCAAACAGAAAGAATTAAAACCATTTTATCATCGCCTAAGTTATATTTCTCCAGCCGATATTTGCCCCTGCCGCCAGTCTATGTCTACAGGCAGGAATTATCAATCCTGCTGCCGTTCTAGTGATTTGGAGAATCTTGAACAGGAAGTCAGGCAGGTTATCTGGACAGATTGGATGCGCCGCTCGTCAGGCCGAAGTCGAACGAGATCCATGAAGCTACGACTCGAAGATTTCCCAATGTCGGAATTCAGTTTACCGGAATGGGTTACGCATCCAGATGACCATACGTTTCCAATCGACGAAGAAAAGATTCGAGCATGGACACCGCTAAAGAGTCTCGCCGATTCACCAGGGGGTGAACTGAGTGGAACTGATTTTGGCGGAGGATTGCCATTGTAATTCGCCTAATTCGCCATCGTAAACCTATGCTAGTTCACGGGAATCGTAGCACTCAGTATTTTAGCTAAGCAACAACCGTATAGGAAAATTAATTCTTTCTATAGTGATCGTGTGGGCGGGAGGTGTTCTCCGTGGCCTGTACAAAGATTTTACACTGCTAATCAAAGTCTTTAAGATTGCGGCGTTATGAACATTGAAGATTTCCAGGCACTTATCGACAAGATGTATTCCGACAAAGACCGCGAGCGTGGCTCGGCGGCTACTTTTCTTTGGCTATCGGAGGAAATCGGGGAACTTGCTTCCGCCCTTCGTGAGGGAACGAAAGAGGAGCTTAGCGCCGAATTCGCTGACGTTTTCGCCTGGCTTGTCACGCTGGCTAACATCGAAGACGTCAACATCACCGATGCCCTTCGCGCCAAATACGGCTCGGGCTGTCCCGGCTGCGAGAAAATGGTCTGCACCTGCAATACCAAGCCGTGAAAAATGCTTATCAGCTGATGACTACCCTCATCAGGCCTAACTCGTTATTATGAAGGCGAGTCTTACGAGACGATGATCACTGAATAAATTCTCTTAGGAATAGATATCTTGCCCGAGCTTTCACTCGTATATCCAGACGGCACCACAGGCTGCAAAGTGTTGGGAACCGCTCCGTTAATCGTAGGTCGAGATGCTAGTTGCGACTTAGCCATCGACGACCCTAGCGCTTCAAGGCGTCATGTAAAGTTTATCCTGACCTCGGATGGATACTGCGTGGAAGACCTGGGCAGCAAGAACGGCACGTTAGTTAACGACGTGATTAGTCAATCACATAAACTCACCGACGGCGACCATGTACTCATCGGTTCAACGCTAGCCGTCTACCATGATGGTAGTACTGGCTCGATACAGACCGTGATAGTCGATGACGAAGGGACAGCTGGTCAAGCGACGCGTTACGCAAGCCGTGAGCGAGTTCTCAATTTATCTGAGCAGCGTCTGCGCATGATTTATGAATTAAGTAGCCGACTCACCACGCTGCAAGATAAACAGGTGCTGCTCGAAGACGCCATGTCCATTTGTTTTGAGATGTTGCACTTTGAACGAGGAGCGATAGCTATTAAACGGGCGGGCCATCGCACAGTAGATTGGCCTGTGGTCCGCAACCTGCGTGGTAATGAAGGCGAGTTAAAAATCTCAGGTTCGTTACTGCGTCGCGCAATAGAACAGGGCGAACGGGCTATCTTCACCGACGCAGACCCTGCTAGCATAGACCCTACGGTTAGCATGGTTCAACAAGGTATACGGTCTGCGATGTGTGTTCCGATGGTCCACAACGACGAAATTCTTGGCGTGATTTACGGAGACCGCATTCATTCCTCTGTCACTTACAGCGAAGAAGATATAGATTTTCTTGCAGGCATCGCCCAGCAGGTGAGCATTGGGGTCATCAATAGTCGATTGGTCGCGGAGCAGGAGCGCATGGTCCGTGTGAACCAGGACATCCAGCTCGCCAGGAAAATTCAAACCGGCTTATTCCCCCAATCTCTACCAAGTAATGAAAAGTTCAAAGTGGCAGCCTTGAACGAACCGGGGCAACATGTCAGCGGCGATTACTACGATGTGATCGAAACTTCCGACGGCTTGATATGGTGCTTGGTCGCTGACGTCACCGGCGAAGGCGTCGCAGCTTCGCTTTTGACAGCTAATTTACAAGCCGCAGTTCGCATGACCATCGTGGCTGATAGTCACCCTTCAGAACTATTGCAAAGATGGAATAACCTCATCTATCGCAACACCGACGCCACCAAATTCATCACCTGTATTTTATTGGCTATCGATTTAAGCAATCGAACTGTCACCTGCGCGTCTGCAGGCCACTTTGGTCCGGTCATCATGAAAGACAATGACAAGCCCCCGACTGAGCTTGCTATGGAGCCATGCTTTCCGCTAGGCGTTGTCGAGGACACGACGTTCCCACCCACCACGTTCGAGATTGGAGACGGCCCTGTTAAGCTGCTACTCTATTCAGACGGTGTAGTGGAAGCCATGGATGAGAAAACGCAGCCCTTTGGCGAAGATCGCATGATGAGCAGCCTATCTGAGCACTTGGACCGGCCAACCCCGGAAATCGTCAAAGCTCTTCGGAAAGAGATATCCCAGTTTGTTGGCGCGGCTAAGCAAAGTGACGATATCACCATCCTCGCTATAGAAATCCCATAACCCCCCAGTCTCACTATTTCAGCCAATTACGTGGTTAACGTCTTTATCGGACGGCGTCCCAAAATCGACCGCGTCACCTACCGCAAGCCTAGCCCCCTTTTCTGCCGATAACCCCAGCAAAGCAATGCAGGTGCGCGGGGACGCGTCGTTATATGTCAAGGAATGAATCCATGAATTTGAAGTATCACCAACGGTGGCTAGTAGTCGTAGTATCAGTCTCGTTAACAGGCGCAGGCATTTACTCTATCGGATGTAGCGGCTCGTTTTCAGGCGGCTCCCTTTCCGGCAGTAGCTCCGTATCGTTTGGCAGCGGTAGCACGCGCAGTTTCTTCCAGGCTATTCAAGTGGACCCCAAAAGCGAAGACTCTGCTGGCCCACAGTTTGTCGTCGGCGCAGACCTCAATGGCGACGGTTTACAAGACTTAGTCTCGGCGTGGAACCAATCCCAACCGGTACAAATTCATTTGCAAGGTCGCTCCGCAACAGGCGGAATCACTTTTGAAACACTTACGCTAGCTGGCAGTGTTCCTGTCGCAGCCGTATCAGGATTAGCCGTGGCGGACTTTGATGCCGACGGTAGACCTGACATCGCAGTTATGGCCAAGGAGACTTTGCTCACAGGTCCGGGCTGTCTCGATGCAGAAATTGCCAGCACAGGATTAAGCGGCTCGATCATTATTTATCGAGGCCCAACCGACGCGGCGCAGACCAATCAGGCTTTAGCTTGGGATGAAGTACAAATCGGCACATCTTTCCTACAAGGAACCCTCAGTGCAAGCGGCCTGCCCGAAGATGGCGGATATACTGAGATGGCTGTCGGCGATATGGACGACGATGGAGACTTGGACATTGTGGCAGCCTGGAACTCAGACTGCGGCACTAACGGATCAAACGAAGTGTTGATTTTCACCAACGGCGGCCCGTTCGATGTGCGCGACGGCACTTGGGCAGCTGCGAGCATTCCTGATGCGTTCCCCAAGGGAACTTCTATTAAGAGCATTGCACTCGGCGATATAGATGGGGATGGCGATTTGGATGTCGTAGCTAGCTCACCCGGCGCGCCGACTTTTAACATCCGCTGGTATCGCAACCCAGTGCTTGATACGTCAGACGATTTCCACATAACCGACGGCTCTTGGCAAACCGGCCTGGTCGCTCAGGTGGCTTCGATTGCAGATATTGTTCGCGTTGCAGATATTGATCGTGACGGCATTGTGGATGTGGTCATGCGTTCAACCGCAGGGCAAATTATTCAGTGGTTCAAAGGTCCATCAGGCCCAACGACTTCTCCGCTAAGAGCGATACCTTGGCAAGTATTTACCCTCGCAGAGTTCACTGACCGTGCCCCTCAAGCCCTTACCATTGGCGACATTACGGGCGACGGTCAAGTAGAAGTGATCGCTACGGCTGACGGTGGTTTGGTCTGGTTTGATTCACTCACCGCGACCAGCGTGTTCGATCAGTGGACCGAAACCATTATCATTGACGATGCGTCAACTGTAGCATCTGACCCGGCGGCAGACCCTAACGCCCCAACAACGATGGCTACTTTCATGAACTCAATCCTGATTACTGATCTTGATGGCGACGGACGAAACGATCTCGTGGTTCCCATTGATAGAAGCGACTTGTCTGGCTTGACCAACGACGTGCTGGTGTGGTTCCAAAGCACGCGATAGCTTGAGGCAATAATTACGCATCAAATAGTTGCGCGGGCATTTTTCACAAATGCACGCATTAGCTCGGGGTCTTTTCTCACTGGTTTTTTTTCTACACCGGAGCTTACATCGACACCCATCGGATTCACTTGCGCGATTGCCTGCGCGACGTTTTCCGGTGTCAGACCACCTGCTAATAGTAGAGACGGCCAATCGGCGGTCTTAGCTTGCGCGATGGCCTGTTGCAACAAATACCAATTCGCCTGACGACCAGTACCACCCAACTGCCCAGCTACGGCGGCATCCATCAAAACATAATCCGGCAAAGCGTCTTTGCACGAAGCGATGAACTTGCTGGCTTTCGCTAGATCATCTTCGCCACCCAAAGGAAAAGTAGCGATGCACTCGAAATGTTTTTGACGAAGTTGTCGAATCGTTTCTGGCGTAACATCGCCATAAAGTTGTAGCCGCTGGACGCCAACTCCCTGTAATTGTAGAAGCAGGGTTTCTTCAACCAGCCCTGCCGTACATTTTGCCAAAGCCACGAAGCGAGAGGCGTCATCAATAGCCTCGATGATTGGTCGCGCCTGGTCCCAAGTGAGCCTTCTCTTGCCAGAGACGAAATTTAGCCCAATCCAATCTGCACCAATAGACAAGGCTTCGCGAGCGTCTTCTATGTTTGCAATACCACAAATTTTAACGATCATGACTATTCTCAACGGGCTTTTATCAAACCGAAACATCTAGGTACATTGACGTAACCTAGCCGTATATCTTACACTCCGAAGAAGCGTTTGTTGATAGATGCGTGTTAGGCCTGCGATTATTTTTGTAACAGCGCCTTTTTATTGGGATGCCTTATGAAAAATTTATCGAAAATATCTTGGCTATGCGTACTCCCATTACTACTGTCGTTCGGCTGTCAGCCTGGTAAAAAAGCGGCGATACATGGCATCACAATCTATCTGGACGGCGCGGGAAATTGGGGTGGTGGCGCGGAGGAAATCAGGCATGGCCTGCGGTCGGCAGGCTATAAAGGCCTGGTCGAACAATTCATATGGACGACGTCTTTTAACCCATTGGTAGACCAACTAAACACTGTCGCCGCAAGGCTACGCGCAGACGCTCTCTCTGGACGAATTGAAGAATATCGTAGGCTGTACCCAGAAACCCACATCCACTTAATCGCGTTATCCGCAGGAACAGGTGTCGCGACCTGGGCAGTAGAAGCTGTCAATGAAGAAACCAAAATTGACAACCTGATTTTGTTGGGAGCCTCTTTATCGCACGATTATGACATGACCCGCGCCTTAGCGCACATGAACGGAAAGATTTACGTCTATCATTCACCGCATGACAGCGTACTGGAAAAAGTGCGCGTCATCGGCACGATTGATGGCAAGCGCGGTGTTGACTCGATTGGTTACGTCGGCCTTACCGCCCCCGTCGGCCTTGAAGACCGCGTCGTCAATACAGCATGGTCTCGTGATTGGCTGCGATATGGCTGGACCGGCGCTCACTCGGATTGCACTAACGCCGTGTTTATTCAAAAAGAAATCTCTCGCCATATCATAAACAACAACGAAACGGCCTCGTCCACACCCAAAAAACAACTAGCTACGCGCTGATGTATTTTCTCCTGGGTGGCACGGGTAAACTACAGTTTATCCGTGGTGTTTGAAGCGCATCAATTTTCACGTTTTGCAATAAATTTAATCACGAGTTAGATGAAACAGGACGCTTCCCAAAAATGGATAGCGTCACCAATTTCCAAGGGTCAGCTTCTTGCAAACCCGCCTTCTCCGCTACCCATCGCATGATCGGAAGAATCGCCGTGTGGATAAATAGCGAGTAAAACATGGAGTAGCGCATTTCGTAATAGCGCATCACTCCGTCCAAGACCGCAATAGAAAAACCCCACCACAATCGTCCACGCGCAGTCGGCGGCGAAGCCTTGGGGTCTGGCAGCATGGAAAAAGTAAACAGCGCAAACTCCGCGCCGGTCATAGGCCCCAGCGTAAACACCGCCCCGCCTTGACCACCTGCCATGCGCAATATCGACATGAACACATAGCCTCCTACCCAGGAAAAAACCAGGCCAACGCGATTAACCCGAATCATCATTACCATCCCAATGACCGCAATCACCACTGACACGCGGTAGTCAGCGCCCCACTGTGACCCCGGCGCAATAGTCGCTCGCCCATGCGTTAATAGAAGAGCCATCACTAAGGCAAAGTTGGATGGATTGAAAAAATGCTGCTTACTATTACGAATTAAATACTTCGACAATACGCCCCAAGCCGGCGCAATAACAAAGAGGCGCCAATCGTAACTTTCCAGCAGCAGGCCAATGCTTAGTGCTGTCTGATAAGCACTTAAAGGCAAGATGAGTTGCCGCATAACAACGCCAGCAAGAACCATATCCAGTAAGCACGCAACGCCAACGGCTAACCCAAGTTGAAAGAGGTCTCGATTAAAATAAAACGTCGTTTGACCAAGCACAGTCCAAAGCGTCAGCGCGACGGACATCATCACCCGCGGATCGCGCCACGATGGAATAACGATCCTAAATGGACTTCGACTTGGCTGTTTGATAGCATCCATCATCAGTTCCACATCATGGCTAAGTCTGTCATGGGTTGATCCAACGCCGCTCGTCCTCGGTCCAGCTCCTCTTCCAAGCGGTCAAGAATTTCTTCATCCCCCCACCCATACCGCCTGCGAACTGACGTCTGTATGCCGTCATCATGACATAGATTTTGTGCGATCTGCCACCAGGATCGCGCAACGCCTAGCCGACCAGCTTTGACATAAGCATCGCCAAGTGTAATCGCTAACGTAGCCTGCAATCGTTTAGAACCTGCCCCCAACTTTCGACCAATAGCGATACATCGCCCGATGTCCTGCGCAGCTGCGTCCGGAGGCATCTTTTGAGACTCAGGCCAAACCAATCGAGCTGGTCGGTGCAAATAATTCAAACCGCGAGCAAAAAGCGCCGGCACATACTCGCCGCCACCCTGCTCGATAATTTCAGTGAGCAGCTTGACCGATTCGACACTCGAAGGTGCTTTAATTTCTAGCGCCGGAAATAACAACATATGATCCACCCAAGCCATCGCTAATTGCAACTTAGTCTCACGACTATTATGATGCGTCTGAAGCTGCTCTAAAAATGTTATAGGCTTACCGCGTAAATGTTCTGGGAATTCTGGTGTCAATATGCCTGACAACTTAGCTTCTAGCAAAAATGACCGCTGCAATTGAAAATTTTCCATGCGATAGGCATTGGCTAAGACTAAATTATCGGGATCGCCGTTGAGGCTTTGCTCCATTAACGCCACACCCTCAGCATGTTGGCCCAGACGAATCGCCGCAATCCCGTTTCGCATTAAAGTCACTGATGGCGAAAAGGAAGCACTGACGCTAGCGTCAGAACCACGAATGTATGCGTCAATGTCGCGCATCATTAACAAGCCATCCAACCCGGATTGTTCAAGTGTAACATCCTTCGGAATAGTTGGCAGGTTCAACAGCCCTACTCGCGACCACGCAAACACAGCCGTCACTGCAATCGCTACCATCACCAAGCCGGTGAATAGAGAAACACGAAATGGTCGTTGGGGCTGAGTATTCATGGCTTAGAAATTTCGCTACTGCCTTCAACAATTCGAACCCGACTATTCAACATTTCTTTCGCATCTTCGGCATCATAATCTTGCACGCGACCGCTAGGCCAACGCACACGAATAGAATGCAAGATTTCATTTTCTCCAAAACCAAAGTGAATGGCATGTTCAGATTGAGATGAAAACCCCATACCGCCCTGTACTTCGCGCATCTGCTGACCAGCACTTGTAACTATAGTCGCCCGCGCACCAACCGCATCTTTTGTCGAAGCTAGCTGCCGCGAACCTACGATGACAGGCTGATCTGGCCTGCCGACCAAATCCAAACTCATGTACGCCCTACCGCTGGACTTCGTCCGCAAATCAGACTTGCCCGTTCGATTCACATAATAACACGAAGGCGCTCCCTGGTTAGCCACATACATATCAAGCCAACCGTCCAGGTTATAATCAGCCACAGCGATTCCTCGACCGTTATACAAATCAGCAATACCCGCAAGCTCAGCCATCTCGACAAACGCTGGCGTGGAAGAATTTTCTTCTTGCGATTCAACCTGCATGAACAATCGGCCTCGCTCGTAACCAGAAAGATCACGATCACCCATCACAGGCCAATCGGCAGCGTCAGCTGTTTGGTTCTTGGTCTGCGTAACCATCTCCTGAATGGCGTACCAATAATTATGGTCCGCATCCCCCGTCACAAAACCATTCACCGTATAAATATCAAGCAAGCCGTCGTTGTTAAAATCTGCAAATTTACCGCCCCAACCCCATCCGCCGTCGTGCGTGCCAACCTGTTGAGAAATGTTTCGAAAACCTCGCCCGCCCGGTGACAAGGTATCGGCACCGCTCAACCAAAGCATGTTGCCCTCATCGGTTTTGTATCTTCGCTCAAGGATATTGGTGACATAAATATCAAGATAGCCATCGTTGTTCACGTCGCCCATATCGACGTTCATCCCCTTCCACCAATCATTCCCAATTCCCGGATGCCCTTTAGGATTGACTACGATGCGGAATCGCGGCGGAGATTCTGTTGCCCCGGTGTTCAGATAAAATTCGTCAGGACCAAAATCATTGGCTAAATAAAGATCAGGCCAACCGTCATTATTGAGATCACCCGATCCCACAGACAGCGTCCACCCTGTAAACGTCAAACCAATTTCTTGTGCGACTTCCTCAAATCGGCCATCGCCTAGATTGCGATAAAAAACATTCCGCCCGCCATTGTCAGCGTGCGTAAAGGTCTCATGCATCACCCGCGTTGTTGCCGGCTTCCAGAGATTGTTACGCACAAGCTTACCAGTTTTTTCATGCGTCACGACATCCGCGAAATAGTTACCCACGAGAATATCCAGCAGACCATCACGGTTGTAATCCAGGAATGTCGCAGCGTTACCATAGCCCCAAGAATCAACACCGGCTCGGGAACTGATATCCTGAAACGTACCGTCACCACGATTTTCAAAAAGGGTATTCGGCTCCGCCCATTTAATGACGTACAAATCAAGATCGCCGTCGTTATCGATATCTCCCCAGATAGCGTGCATGGACGCGCCCTCTGGATTACCACATCCCACGCCTGCACGTTCGGTTACATCTTCAAAAGTCCCGTCGCCTCGATTGCGAAATAAGCGATTGGATTCGCCTCTGCCGGAATTGGTTACATAAAGATCAGCTGCGCCATCGCCATCAGAATCACCCGCCGCCGCAGCCGCCCCTATCGACGATAGCCAAGGCATGACATTTTCAAAACGATCCGAAAGTTGAACCATCGAATGAACATTCAAACAGCCCGCATCCCCAGCCTGCTCGACAAACGACACCTCAACCACCCGGCTTTGTTCAGCGCGAGGCATTAGCCAAACGTATCCCGCAGCCAGCGCGGTCGTCATTAACAAAGCTCGGATAAAATAAATCATGTATCGCTACGCCGTTCACATACTAGCTACCTGGCGCCACTACGAAACAACACGCCCTACGCACACCAGCCTACCAGAAATAGACGTCAAGATGAAAGATTTGACAACAGCCTGCGAATTCGTGCCAAACGAAATTCCGTTAAGTTAATTTTGCCCAGACGTAACCATCTCGGATTTGACCTTCGTAGCAGGTGACACGGGCACGGTCAGAATGTGTACAAATGCCGCTGGTTAGATCAAATTCCCAGTGATGCCAAGGACAATCTACCGTGCCATTATGAATTTCACCGCCCGACAAATTGCCGCTCGCGTGGGGGCATGAATTATCCATCACGAAAACACGCTCCGGCGCATCGAGCAGGAAAACGGCTAACTCACGATTACCGGAGACGACGAATGTCCCCTTTCCGATCTGACAGCGATCCACAGCAATTAGCTTCGTCATCGACATCGATTAATCCGGCTATTATCTCAAGTGTCGATCGAAAAATTTAGCCATCTGCTGATAATATAGCATCCGGTTATCTTCTTTCGCAAAGCCATGTCCCTCATCAGGAAAATAAAGTTCTTCCACTTCCACGCCACGTTTTTTCAACGCCACAGCCACCTGCATCGCCTCACCGACAGGTACGCGCGGGTCGTTTAGTCCGTGGGCGAGCATTAGCGGCGTCTCGATACGATCAACCTTATAAATCGGAGACACGGATTTCAAAAATTCCGGATCGCTCAATGGCCCATACTCTACTTCACGAAGTTTCCGCCGGTACGATTTGGTCTGCTGTAAAAATGTTTGAAAATTTACTATGCCGACAATATTACAAGCCGCACCGAAAATTTCCGGTGCTTCCGTAATCACAGCCATCACCATAAACCCACCGTAACTACCACCCCACGCAGCCACCTTTTTCTCAGACGTATAACCCTGCTCGATCAAATACTTCGCCGCCCAAATGCCATCCTTCACGCTCTTGTGGCGATTCTTATAATTATCTGCTTCGATATAGGCCTTGCCATATCCGCTAGACCCCCGCACGTTCGGTGCAATAATGCCATAGCCTTGCGATAGAAAATACTGAAACGCCTGGTTAAACCTCGGACGATACTGCCCTTCAGGCCCGCCATGATACGAACATAAAAAAGGAATTTTCTGTCCTGCTCGATAGCCCGTCGGCAAATACAAGAAGGCCGGTATCTCCTTACCGTCGAAACTTTTGTAGTGAATTAGTTCGGGCAACCGAAATTTTGATACGTCAATGCCCTGCGTATCAGCCACGGTAATCGCCTCGCCGCCACCGCTAGCCTGTCGCCAATTCCAACGATACACAATCCCCGGTGTATTGGCATTGCTAAGCGAGTAAAGCAAACGATCACCTTGGAACACAACATTCCCCACCACCCCCTTCGTCATCGGTGGCCCAGCCACGGGCTTCATGCTGGTGGTATCACGCAAATGCAACACGCCATAACCACCGTCGTTCACCACCACAGCCAATACGCTTCGATCATCATTTAGCGTCGCACCGTCGGTATGCTTACCGCTCAACTCCGCCAACATCGGCGAGACTTTTCCACTGGACAAATCGATCGCATGTATGCGTTTCAGATCGCCATGATAATCCGAGTTGGCGAAAAACCGACTTTCATCCGCAGAATATCCCACACCGGAAAAAGACCATTTCTCATCGTGAGGCGTAATCTCACGCATCTCATCCGTCGTCAAATTGATTTCAAAAAGTTGTGAATACGAAGCTGAATTATATTTACCAATGACAAGCTTACTTCCGTCCCCGTTAAAATCGACCGGATAGAAATACCCCTTACCCGAATGAACCTTGCGCGAAGTGCGATTAGCTACGTCGTATACATACACATGAAAATCTGATGGCGAATCATCGTTAGCCCGATACGCGAAAGCTTTTGAATCTCGCTGCCAAGTTACGCTTCCATAAACAACTCTAGGATTTTCAAACAAAGGCTCTAGCTGCCGCTTTTCAGCATTCATCAGAAACAGATCAGCCTGCTCGCTTCCACCAGTACTAGCCGTAATGCCTATCCATTGGGCATCCTTGCTAAGGGAATAACCGCCAATACCATCCTCGAACGATGTCAGTGCCACAGGATTGCCACTAGCATCGTCCACCGCAAATAGCTGACGTATTCCGTCCGGATTGAACGTATAATACACCGTATTATCAGCCGCAATATTAACCGACCTAGGCCAGCGCATTTTCACAAATGATTCAATTCCCGGGCCAGCGGTACGAGTCGCCGCACAACCTGTCATCCCCAAAACAACCACACTCATCAATAATCCAGCACGGGTAACGCGACAAAATAAAGACGTTCTTCGCATAATCATTCTCCGATGTATCTCAACATCCATTTGTTATTTATTACCGCCAATCACACCGCCGCTGAAAACAAACGGGCCAAGACTACAATAGCTTTATCAATAGCAGCATCCGACACATCCATATGCGTCACTGCCCGCACGCGCTGCGCCGACACCCCAATCATCCACACGCCCTCAGCCTGCAAACGATCACACACCTGCTTAGCCGTGCCAAATTTTTCGTCGATATCAAAATAAACGATATTCGTCTCGACCATATCCACATCGACACGAACATGATTCATTTCCGACAAAGCCTTTGCCAATCGTTTCGCATTTTTGTGATCCTCAGCCAGGCGTTCCACGTTATGATCCAGCGCATAAATCGCAGCCGCGGCAATCACACCAGCTTGACGCATGCCACCACCAAACATTTTCCGAAATCGATGTACCCGGCCAATCATCTCCACAGAACCCGCCACAGCTGAACCCACCGGAGCGCCCAACCCTTTGGAAAAACACATCGACACGGTATCAAAATACTGCGCGTAGTCCGCAGGCTTATGCCCTTTCGCCACACACGCGTTCATCATGCGAGCGCCATCCAGGTGCATACTTAGCCCATGCTTGTCAACCACGTTTTTCACTTGTTCAATAGCCTCAAGTGACCAACAAGTTCCCCCACCGCGATTGTGCGTGTTCTCAATCACCACCAAACGCGATTGTGCAAAATGAGAATCCTTAGGCCGAATCACTTCATCAACCGCAGCCGCATCATACTGTCCGCCCTTGCCGGGAAGCAGTCGCAGTAAACAACCGGACAACGCAGCGGGCGCACCCGCTTCGTAATGATAAATATGACTATCCTCATGCGCAATGATTTCGTCACCAGGCTGAGTCTGCGCGCGAATAGCCGTCTGATTAGCCATGGACCCAGACGGCATATAAATCGCCGCCTCCTTGCCCATAAGCTTAGCTACGCGGTCTTGCAAACGATTGACGGTGGGATCATCGCCAAAAACATCATCACCCACTTCAGCCTCAGCCATCGCCTGACGCATGGCAACACTTGGCTTCGTCACCGTGTCACTGCGCAGGTCAACAGGTATTACATCACTCATGCTTGCCCCTCAAAATCCACTTTCGCCAATAGCCCATTCGTGGGTGTCACGCCTGTGTCATCATCTGGTGACGCACTCTCGATTCAACTTGTAGCACGTTATCACCAGCTAACTTAACCAGCGTCAACAGGTCCGACATAGACGAGACTTCTTCCACCTGCTCATCCACAAACCACTTCAAAAAGCTTTGCGTAGCATGATCTTTTTCAGCGATAGCCGCGTCCATCAATCCGCCGATTGCCCGCGTCACTTCAAACTCGCTTTCCAATGCCGCCTCTACAATCGCCTGGACTGACTTGTAATCCCCGCAAGGCTTGGGCACCGCTTCTAACTTGACACTGCCGCCAACTTCTTGCACATAACCCAATATCTTCAAAGCATGTTCGCGCTCTTCCGCGTATTGCTGATTAAATAGCTGTGACAGAATCTTCAAACCCATAGTATCGAACGTACAAGCCATCGACAGGTATTGATAAGCTGCGGAAAACTCCAACTTAATTTGCCCATTGAGCTTATCACACATCGTTTGCGAAATCATCATCGTATGTTACCTCTTCTAAAACCGTGCTATAATTACACGCCTAATTATCAACGTTCTAACTCGATCCGACTAAGGAATAATAAGGAGCCATTGCACTTTCGTCCACGCAACCCGATCTAAACCACAGCGGCGGTCACAAACCCTGCATCCTCAATAGCCAGGTACTTGTCCGCAGGATTTACCACCTCCGCCAGCCACGCCCGCGCCGACGACACGTCATCAAATCGCCGCATCCCCAATACTTGAGCATCACCATCTGAAATATGATGCGTGACAATCGCCACGCGAACACCGCGCGACTTCGGATCAGTCAAATGGCGAAGTTTCACCGCTTTGTGATCCCCCAGCTTGTACCCATCTTGCTCAACCGTGAGAACCGCTTGGGCATAACTCTCGCATCGCCTCAACAAATTTATAAACGCATCATCACCAATACTATCCGGGCACGGTGCATCGAGTATGATCCCCCCGCCATCACGCACAGCTAGGTGATTATTCTTCAAGGCCTTATCCGCTTGATACATGCTCCGCCCCAGCGGCAAGGGCACGCGCAGCTCAAGACAATCAACCGGCGCATCAAGCTTATGAACGTATATTTCCTCAACCTTCGGCAATAACTCATACAAAGTATCAATAGGATCACCCACTGCCACGAATAGAATATGCTCACCGCAAACGATTTGATTCACGGCTACGATGCGCTTGCCGGCGTTCTGCAAAGCGCGAACAACTTTTGCCGCCCCGTCAAAAACAGGATTCCCATCTAACCGCAACACGTCTGAATGAGGCGATAAAGCGTGCGCATGATTTTGCTGAATATCAGCCATGCCCATACAACCAATCGTCACCGTCTTGTGAGCGCCGGTTAACCCCGCAAAATAATGCGGCTCCACGCTCCCAATCGCTATAATTGTAGTACTTTGAGCCAACCAAGGGTGTATATGCCAATCCTTAAAGGCCACCAAGTAACCATCATCTCGGCTATCGTGCCATTGGATTTCTTTTAGCGTCAGACCTGTGTCACTAAATGTATCGCGTTCGAAGGCCTGCTTCTCATCATCGGCGATAACATGCGTACCCGTGGCGACTAATAAACGAAACCGACGAGACATCTTACGTTCATTAAGCCATTGAGCGATAGCCAATAACGTCTCGCGCGTCCTGGTTGAGCGGTGACTATCATTGACGATAATAAGCACAGGCTGGTCATCTTTCTCAGCCTCAACCATCGCAGTTTCAAAATCTGAGTTCGCAGAAAATGCCTCGCGCAACAATGCATCCGAATCGCACGAAGCATCTATGCACTTGGGACCAATAGTTGGATAAGATGAAAAAGCTGTCATGCTATCTTTCGCAGATACGCAGCCCTTTAGTGGCTACAAACTAATTCACTCAGACGACCGCGAATTTAACCAGGCACGAAGTTTCTTAAATATCACTTCAGCCCGCTGCTCAATCAAATCAAAACGTCGATTAGCCATGTCGTCAGGCGTAAACAAACTGGCGACAAATCCCGCCCCCGCGCAACCAGCCTCAAGAAACTCAATAAAATTATCCGGATCAACTCCCGCCGTCGGGAAAATGCGCAGATGAGGTTGAGGCCCGCGCACCGCCCGCACGAAACTTACGCCCCCAGCCGGTGCCGGAAACAGCTTCACAAAGTCAGCACCAAGCCGATGGGCACGTTCCATTTCCGTCGGCGTCGAAGCCCCAGGGATCATGGGCACATCCAGCGAGGCAGCCGCAGCTAAAACCTCTGGATCGCATATCGGAGACACCAGGAACTGCGCACCAGCCTCAACAGCCTGCCTGGCCTGTTCCGCGCTCATGACTGTCCCCGCACCAACCGTAAGCTCAGTATTTTCCCGAAACGATGCGATCAGCCCAAATGCGTTCGGAGTAGTCAGTGTAAATTCAACCAGCCGAAAACCGCCAGCCACCGCAGCGTCCATAGCCTCTCGAGCGAGCGACTCATCCTGCGTGCGCACAATCGCACTGAGCTTGTTCTCCACTATGACGGAGGCTATCTGCTCTCTTCTTGTTCGATTCACCCGTTAATCTCCAGCAATCCCATAACCGTACAGCTGAAGTCATTATGGCTGATCTCGCGGTGTGCGAAAGATCAAATTTGAGCCTCTACCGGCGAAGGTATTCCTTACACTAAGTGCCTCTTGACTGAATAGGAGAACGAATGTAGCCTATGATACATAATATGCTTCCGGCTAACAGTTAAAGCCGGGAGAACAATATGACGAATATACTACATCGACTCTTGATGAGATAGCCATCGCTGGGCTTTGTCCACCATATATTCACAGGCAAGTATGTGGAGATAATAAATGAGAAGTGATACTTCAATTTCAAGTAAGCTCTCAACAGGGCCGCGGAGTCCTAACCGCCTCTTAACTCTTGTTTATTGTTTGGCATTCTCAGCCCAATCGACAATGCCCATTTTCGCGCAAGATTCGGATCCCATACTCCACTCTGCTATGGATGAGCCACTTGTGACGGATCGACCCGACTTCACAGAAAGCACTGAAGCGATACCTACAGCACACACACAATTCGAGCTTGGATATACCTTTACTTATGATCGAGAAGATGGCCAGCGCCAACGCAATCAAACATTCCCTGAAATTTTAGTGAGAATCGGCATAGCGCCGGACTTCGAATTGCGTATCGGCTGGGAAGGTTATTCAATCTCAGACGAACTATTTGATACTCCCAACCGCAGCGGTCGATTAGTCTCGCGCGAAGATACTCGGCAAGGATCGAATGATCTCTCGGTAGGTATTAAGCACAAACTCTTTGAACAAGAAGGATTTCTTCCACATTTTGGAATCCTCGGAGCCATCAGCGTCCCGTCGGGGAGTCCGGGTTTCTCTTCCAGTGATGTCGATCCATCGCTGGTGTTGTTATGGGCATACGATATTAACGATATCTTTGCTATTGCTGGCAATATCGGTTTCGCCGGTATCAGCGACGATGTAGAACGGTTCCTACAAACATCTGCATCTATTAGCCTTGCTATGTCCCTTTCCGATCGGCTTGGTTTCTACGTTGAGTACTTTGGTTTCTATCCTGGAGGCATGGACACGGATGATGCACACAACATCAACGGTGGATTCACTTATTTAATTAGCAATGATTTCCAGCTCGATATGCGACTCGGCGCGGGGCTAAACGACCAAGCCGACGACATCGTTGCCGGTGTTGGGTTTTCTGTAAGGATTTGAAATCGGTAGTGCATAATTTGAACACCCGAATAAGTAGATGCTCGACAATAGATCCCCGCAAACAGTAAGAAATACACGAGAGATGAACATGAAAGATAAACGCCACAAAAACCATAAGAAAATCGGCCTCCTTGTTTGCCTATTAGGTTGGGCCTTATTAGTTACGATGACTGATAACGCCATGGTCAATGCCGCTCCCAAAAATTATCCGTTTAACATTACGACTACCACCGGCATGATTACCGACATAGTCCGCCAGGTTGTAGGCCAACGCGCCATCGTAAGAGGCATCATGGGTGAAGGCATCGACCCTCACCTTTACACGCCGACGCGCGGAGACGTCGCCGCGTTTCTCTCGGCTGACATGATTTTTTATAGCGGTTTAATGCTCGAAGGAAAAATGGCTGGCACTCTGTCGAAAGTTGCGAGATCCGGCAAACCCGTACTCGCCGTTACGGAATCTATTGAAAAGTCATACCTACTCGAACCGCCGGAATTCAAAGGACATCCCGACCCCCACGTCTGGATGGACCCTACTGCATGGCAACAGGCCGTGGACGCCGTCGCTCGCGCCTTGTCAGCGTATGACTCGCCAAATGCAGCCGAATATCAATCAAACGCGGCTAAGTACAATGCGCAACTTCAAAAACTAACGGACTATGTGCGAGCCTCCATCAGCACGATTCCTAAAGACCGTCGCGTGCTTATCACCGCTCATGATGCTTTCAATTATTTTGGCAGAGCTTTTAACATTGAGGTCAAGGGTATCCAAGGCATCTCAACCGAATCCGAAGCTGGCTTACAAGACATCAACAACCTAATCGATTATATCGTCGAACTGAAAATTCAAGCGGTGTTTGTCGAGACAAGCGTGTCGGACAAAAACGTAAGAGCCTTAACCGAAGGCGCAGCCGCCCGACACCACAACATGATTATCGGAGGCACACTTTTTTCAGACGCGATGGGTAAGCCTGGCACCTACGAAGGAAGCTATATCGGCATGATCGATCACAACGCTACCGTTATCACCCGCGCTCTAGGCGGAACCGCGCCGCAAAAAGGATTCCAGGAAAAACTCTCGCAACCCTAAGCATTGTTCAAGGCTTACATTTATGAATACAGAACCGCTAGATCAAAAGCCAGCTACTGCATCGTCACAGACTTCGGCCTCGACGAGTGCGCCACACAGCGTGCGTGTCGCTACTGGTGACGAACATCCCGTCACCTCCCCATTATCCGTACACGACATGACGGTGGCTTATCATCGCAAGCCTGTTCTATGGGATGTCGATTTTGACGCCCCCGCTGGAAGCCTCATAGGCATGATCGGCCCTAACGGCGCAGGCAAAAGCACGCTACTCAAAGCCGCGTTAGACCTAATCCCTAAAGCCTCAGGAAGGGTCATGGTCTACGGCAAGCCTTATCGACAGCAACGCCATCTCGTAGGTTACGTTCCGCAAAGAGAGAGCGTCGATTGGGACTTTCCCGTCAACGCCCTCGACGTCGTAGCGATGGGTTTATATCGTCGCATCGGTTGGTGTAGGCTGGTGTCGCGGCGTCATAAGCAAGACGCCATGGACGCCCTCGAGCAAGTGGGCATGGCTGATTTCGCCAAACGTCAAATTAGCCAGCTCTCCGGCGGCCAACAGCAGCGCGTCTTTCTCGCGCGTGCGCTCGTTCAAGACGCCTCGCTTTATCTAATGGACGAACCATTCGCAGGCGTAGACGCCAGCACAGAAATAGCCATTGTAAACATCCTGCAAAAACTACGCGAAGCCGGGAAAACCGTACTCGTCGTCCACCACGACCTCCACACCGTGCGTGACTATTTCGACTACGTCATACTCCTGAACATGCGCATCGTCGCCCACGGCCCAACGGACGAAGTGTTTACGCCGGAAAACCTCAAGAAAACTTACGGCGGACGCCTCACCCTGTTAGATCGAGCTGCCCATGCGATGGCTCGACAAGGGGAAACATAATGTCGCGGTCGAGGATTTATTTCTTTACGTTACTGATTATTTTCTTCAGTTGTCCCGCATCGGTGACGATGGCCTCGGGTTTATCATCCATTCGAGACACAAGCATGTCACTCCCCTCGTGGGACATGCTCATGCGCGTTTTTCTTTTGAAAGATTACAATACGCGCGTAGTCATGTTCGGCACCATGTCTCTAGGCCTTGCCGCAGGCGTGATTGGTACGATGATGCTATTACGCAAGCGTGCCCTTATGGGTGACGCATTAAGCCACGCTACGCTTCCAGGCATTGGCTTGGCGTTTATCATCATGATTCAATTTGGCGGTTCGGGGAAATACTTGCCCGGTTTACTTTTGGGCGCTAGCGTATCCGGCGCGATAGGACTGGGCTGTATCATGGCTATAAGACATTGGACACGCCTTAAAGAAGACGCCGCGATGGGAATAGTTCTAAGCGTTTTCTTTGGCTTGGGGATCGCGATTTTGGGCATCATTCAAAAAATGCAAACGGGGCAAGCTTCCGGCCTTCAGTCCTTTATATACGGCAAAACAGCAGCCATGCTCGCCCAGGACGCGAAAATTATCGCCCTCGTCGCACTGCTCATCGTCGCCATCTGTAGCCTCATGTTCAAGGAACTCAAACTACTCTGCTTCGACGCAACTTTCGCCCAATCACAAGGCTGGCCTATATTTTTCCTTGATGCCATCATCATGGCCCTAATCATTATCGTCACCGTCATAGGCCTTCAAGCCGTAGGACTAATTTTAATGATCGCCTTGCTAGTCATCCCGCCAGCGGCTGCGCGGTTCTGGACTGAGAAACTTCTCCCCATGATCCTCATCGCAGCCGGTATCGGCGCAGCCAGCGGATTTGCAGGTGCAGCATTTAGCGCGCTTCTACCACGGCTTCCCGCTGGTGCAATTATCGTCGTCGTCGCTAGCGTCATATTTGCATTGAGTCTCTTATTCGGGACGGCACGAGGCGTTGTCCATCGACTAATCGACCACACGAAACTATCGCGGAAAGTCGCTCAACAAAACCTATTGCGCGCTTTATTCGAACGGTCAGAAGGTTCAAGATCACTATCAGAACAGAACCTCTCTGCTAACGCTTCCGCGGCATCAACTTCTTTTAAGCGACTACTACTGGCACGCTCCTGGTCCCCGCGAAAATTGCGGCGTACGATTCGCCATGCAATCAGTCGACAATTGGTTCGCGCGAGGCAATACAATCATTTCTCCCTCACCAGTAATGGCCTCGCCGAGGCTCGTCGCGTAGTGCGTAATCATAGGCTTTGGGAACTGTATCTGATTAATCATGCGGACATCGCCCCTAGTCACGTAGACCGAGGCGCGGATGAACTCGAACACATCCTAGGCCCTTCTATGGTAGATGAGCTTTTGGAACTACTAGCCGTCAAACACCCTGAGTTAGCTATGCCGCCCAGCCCGCATGTCATAAATTCTCGCAGCGCAGCCGCCAGGGCAGAAAGACATCGTTCAAAAACCGGGAGTGCAAAACGAACGTAATGGACTGGACGACACTGGATACCTGGATTGTCATCACTGGCGTACTGTCAGCTATGTCGTGCGCGCTGATCGGCAATTTTCTCGTGTTGCGCAAGATGAGCATGATGGGTGACGCCATTAGTCATGCAGTGCTTCCCGGACTCGCTGTCGCGTTTCTCATTTCCGGAAGCCGAGGTAGCATAACCATGTTCGTCGGCGCGGCTATCGCAGGCCTGCTCACTGCCCTATTCACCCAATGGATTCACAAATTCGGCAAGGTAGAAGAAAGCGCCGCGATGGGTGTCACGTTTACGGCGTTATTCGCCATTGGACTAATCCTTATCGTTCGAGGCGCAGACAGCATCGACCTCGACCCCGGCTGCGTCCTCTATGGGGCGATCGAATTAGTCCCCCTCGACATGGTCACGTTCTTAGGATTTACATGCCCCCAAGCCGTGTGGATTCTCGGCTGCGTCTTGCTCATCAATATACTATTCACTTTATTGCTCTATAAAGAGCTTCGCCTCACATGTTTTGACCCTGCCTTAGCCACGACTCTGGGCATCAACGCCAACGTCATGCACTATGTCACCATGACCCTCGTAGCTATCACGACCGTAGCATCCTTTGAGAGCGTTGGCAGCATCCTCGTCATTGCCATGCTCATCGTCCCTGCCGCCGCCGCCCACTTACTCACCAATCGCTACGGACTGATGTTAGCCTTGAGCATGATCTTCGCAGCGACTTCAGCCGCGTTAGGTCATATATCCGCCATCACTGTACCCACTTGGTTCGGATTCGCCGACACCAGCACCGCTGGCATGATAGCCGTCGTCGCGGGCCTGCTATTTTCTCTTGTCATGTTATTCGCACCGCATCAAGGCATACTCAGCAAAATCTGGCATCAACTCAGATTATCCCTTCGCATCGCCAGCGAAGATATTCTCGGCAAACTTTACCGACTGGAAGAAGCGACCAGCGACCAGCCCACATATACCCAGGCAGTGGCTATTCCCGCCAACAAATGGATCAATCGCTTAGCCCGAATGGACTTATCGCGTACAAGAAAAATTACCCGCGAGCAAAACGCCTATCGCTTAACAGAACAAGGACGAAACGTAGCCAGGCAGTTGGTCCGTTCTCATCGTTTGTGGGAATCTTATGTAGCTAAGCATTTTGATCTCAACGTGGATCATTTGCATGACTCCGCTGAGCGGACGGAGCATTACATTACGCAGACCATGCAGCAGGAGATGATTGAAGAACTGCGACATGTGCAAACTGACCCGCACGGCAAAAAAATTCCCAATCAACAATCTGACGAAGCGAACTCCAACAAGAAAGGACGTAAAGCATGACCGATATGGAGCTACCACTACACCACAGCACCACAGCCGGATTTTCACGCACCCGGCAAGACCATGCGACCGAACTCGCTGAGGACTACGTGGAGCTGATTGACGACCTCATCACCAACCTTGGCGAAGCACGATTGGTCGATATCGCGGCGCGCATGGGTGTCACCCACGTCACCGCCAATAAAAGCGTCAGCCGTCTGCAGCGCGATGGGCTAGTCAGCAAACGACCCTACCGATCAATTTTTCTCACGCCAGAAGGACAAAAGCTAGCCGCCCAAACCCGCAAACGCCACGAAATCGTCCTATCTTGCCTATGTCTGCTAGGTGTACCACCGGAACAAGCCCGAATCGATTCTGAAGGGATCGAACATCACATCAGCGAGATTACGCTCGGCGCCATGGAAAAATTCATCCAATCCCGCACCGAAGACTAACCACCTTTCAACAAATCACACACCTTGCAGGGAATCACCAGCCCAGCGATAATCACGCCTGAGTGCGCGTGGCGTTTGTTATAACAACGCATAGAAAAGTCCTAACTTACAGGAGACTTACGATGCCGACCATTCGAGCGATTCTGCAACGAAAGGGAACCAACGTCACTACCATCGAGCGCACTGCGTCTGCACTGGACGCGGCTAAGCTGATGAACGACAAACTCATTGGCGCAGTGGTCGTAAACGATCACGATAAAATTGTCGGCATATTCACGGAGCGAGACATACTGTGCCGCATAGTCGCGGTAGGAAAATCTCCAGGCGACACACCCGTCGGAGATGTCATGACCTCTCCCATGGCCTGCTGCACCAGAGACACGACACTCGCTCAATGTCAGTCTATCATGAGCAGCAAACGCATTCGTCATCTCCCCATTGTAGAGGATGGCCAGTTGTTCGGTATTATTTCCGCCGGCGACGTCATGGCTAGTGAGTGCGAAGAGCAGCAGCATACGATAGAATACCTTCATGAATATCTTCACGGACGGACGTAAATTGATACCGTCATTATTTGTTAGGTTTGTAGCATGACCGAATTTTCGTCGCCGACAGCTTTCACCAAACTCGTCATCACTATCGCCATAGCCATGAGCTGCATTGGCTGCGTCCGACGCTCCATTACCATCACGACCGAACCCACCGGCGCGCTAGTATTCCTGAATGACCAGGAGGTTGGCCAAAGCGAGGTGACGACTGATTTTGTATGGTACGGCGATTACGATGTGGTCATTCGCAAGGAGGGGTTTGAAACGCTCAAGACCCACACACAAGTCGTAGCTCCGTGGTATCAACATATCCCCATCGACTTCTTCTCCGAGGTGCTTTGGCCAGGACACGTTCACGACCACCATGATCGGCATTTCGTCCTGACACCAGACAAGAAAATAACTTCTGACCAGTTAATCGACCAAGCCAACATTATCCGCCGAAGAGCCATCGAAGGCACAAAATAATATAGAGCATGGGGTGGCATGGGTAATTCCCGACTCCGATGAAAAATCTGAATCCGGAATCACCCGTGTCTTAGATGTTATAACAACAAAGAAAAATCAGTCACCGCCAGCGCCAAGCGCCTGCCAGGCAAGACCAGCCGCGCCAATCACACCAGCATCATAACCCAACGATGCCAACTGAATCTCTGGGAAATCATCATGCAACGTCCACGACATTGCGCTAAAATGATTTCGCACACCGTCAATCAACTGCTCGCCCGCACACGCCAACCCGCCGCCAAGAAGCACCCTCGCCGGATTAAACGCATGCTGGATATTCACGCAGGCGACAGCTAAGTAGAAACAGGTCTCGTCCCACACCTGCTCACACCACGCATCGCTATCGCCAGCTAAAGTCGCAATCGTTTGTGCCGTAACTTCGTCACCTCGATCAACCAAACCGCTCAACGCTGACGCCTTGCCAGCCTTTACACCCCCCAGCGCACGCCGAACCACCGCCGACGCAGAAGCATATTGTTCCAGGCAACCCAACTTGCCGCAGGTACAAGCTCGACCGCGAGGCTCTACGATGGAATGACCAATCTCACCAGCGTTTTCAAAATGCCCGTGAAGAATATTCCCTCCCAATACAATCCCGCCACCTACGCCAGTACCCAAAGTAAGTAAAACAAGATCGTGTCCATCTCGATTAGCCCCTGCCCAGAATTCCCCAAAGGCAGCCGCGTTGCCATCATTATCAAGTACCACAGGCTTACCAAGAATTTCGCTCAACAGATCGCGCACCGCGACATTTTCCCAGCCAGCCAAATTAGCCGCTTTGATTATCATGCCCCGACGGGAGCTTAAAGGCCCAGGCGAACCAACCCCCACACCCACGACATCCGCTTTATCGAGATGAGCCTCTAACATCAACTGCCGAGACAGTGACACCATTGTATCAATAATTTCGCCCGACGGCTGACCATCTGCTAAGCGCCTCGCAGCACGAGCGACAATCGTCCCAGCCGAGTCAACCAATGCGACTTTGAGATTAGTCCCCCCCAGATCAATACCAATAGCCACACGAGCACTCATGCGTCCACGTTCCTGCTGGCAAGAGGCGGCAATTCAAGGCGGCGAATCGCCTGCACTGGCGCAAGCGAATCCAACGTATCACGAACCTCCTGCGACATGGGCTCATCCAATTTCAAAACCATGAGCGCCCGACCGCCGCGCCGACCAAGCACCATATCAGCAATGTTTATCCCCGCATCACCAAGCGTATTTCCCACCAGGCCAATCACGCCCGGCGTGTCATCGTTATAGATAAGTGCCATCGCTCCGGCAGGCACAAGCTCCATGCGGTAGCCATCAATCGACAAAATCCGAGGCCGACCGTCGCCCCAAACGGTTCCTTCGATCTCATGTTTTTGCGACCCCGTCTCCACGCTCACATGAACCGTTTCCATCTGATTAGGCGTAAGCGAATGCGAAACATGATCCACCCGAATCCCACGCTGCCGCACATGCTCTTTAGCATTAACTAAGTTCACCCGCTCCTGCAAATGCGGACTTAGCACTGAAGCCACAAGCTGAGATGCAAAAGTTCCTGCAAATTCTGACAACGCTTCGCTATAAACCGTTACCCGCACATGCTCAACGCCCGATGCACACCACGGCGACAAAATGGTGCCCATCCGCGAACTCAGATCGACAAACGCCCGAGCGCGCGGCGGCATGGCTCTAGGCATACCCGTCACATTCACTGCCGACCTAATTTCTCCACGAAGCAAATACGCCAACAAAGACTCTACCGCATCAACACCTGCCTGTTGCTGCGCTTGATCTGTAGAAGCCGCAAGGTGTGGTGCAAGAACGATATTTTTCGCGTCCAATAACGGACTACCGCTCGGCGGCTCATTTTCATAAACGTCGATAGCCGCCCCGCCAAGATGCCCCGAGTTGAGCGCATCCGCTAACGCATTTTCATCTATCAAAGGCCCGCGTGCACAATTAACCAATCGAGCGCCCTTTTTCATCATTGATAACTGAGGCTTGCCAATCATATGTCGCGTTTCTTCCGTCAGCATCGCATGAATCGTGACACAATCGACCCGTGACAGAAGCTCGTCCAAATCACCCGTCATCGTCACTTCACCATTAAGCGAAGTGGATTGTTTCACAAACGGATCATAAGCTACTACCGTCATACCAAACGCAAGCGCTCGCAAAGCCACAGCTTGACCGATGCGACCCAAACCAATAATGCCAAGCGTTTGGCCGCATAATTGTTGACCTTTATATCCCGCGCGATCCCACTTCCCACTTCGCACATGAGCATGCGCATCCGGCAGGCAGCGATACATCGAAAGCATCATCGCCAGCGTGTGTTCTGCCGTTGAAATCGTATTGGCATCAGGCGTATTAAGCACCAACACACCCGCAGCCGTCGCCGCATCAAGGTCGATATTATCCACGCCGACTCCCGCCCGCGCAACAGCCATCAAATTACCAGGCGTAGCCAATGTCTCGCGCGTAATTTTCACCGCCGACCGAATCAAAATCCCGTCATAGCGACCTATGCACTCCGCTAGTTCCGCAGGTGATATCCCATGTTTGACTTCATAAGACACGCCGGGCGTTTTATCTAAAATAGCCACGCCTGCTTCCGCAATTTTGTCCGCTACCAAAACCGTTAACATCGCTCACCTCATTAATGATTAATACTTATTCGCCGCACACGCCTACTTAAAAACCATCCCAGCGTAACCAACAGAATCCGACGGCTCACGCCCGCCACCAGCCACAAACACTTCCGCGCTACTGGTATGAGCCAACACGGAAGCACAGGTCGCACCGATTCTTTTTACCGCAGCCAGCGTCGCAGCCACGGCCCCGCTACTGCACGCATTCTTATGTGTTTGGGCCTCATCGACAACACTATCGCTGCGCATATTTTGCACCAGGTCAATAAATCGCCGGTCGTTCACCAGCCTGGCCCAGCGATTCCCTTCTCCGCCTACCCCTTCCGGAATATATCCGTAGTTCGGACCATAATGCGTCAAGTCGGTCGTGCCAACAATCATCGCATTGTATTGATAAGCTTCTAGCGCACGCCCCACCGCATCCCCCACCGCATCAGCCTTTGGCCCGGGCATCACCATAATGGGAACCACTTTCGCATAGGGAAATAGCGCCGCGACAAACGGCATTTGCACTTCAAGTGAATGCTCTTGCTCGTGAGCGAAAACATCATCCACGATTAAATTCGTTTGCCCTAAAATCCGCTCAGCCAATCGCCCATCCACCGGAACCGGACCAAGCGGCGTCTCCCAATTCCCATCCCCAAACATCGCAGCCACATCAACCGAACTTCGATGAACACCGCCGAACATAATAATCACATCGGGCGCGAAAGAGTCCGCCAAGGTTGCAAACACCGTAGCTGCAACCGCCCCGCTGTAGGACCATCCCGCATGAGGCACTAGCCCGCCATAAAGCTTTTGAGACGAAAAGTCCGGCTGACAAGCGTCCACTAAAAGCGCATCCATCGCCTGACGACACTTCTCTCCATCGGATTGATAAAACTGACCGGCGACCACCGGCTCGCGGACCCTCATCATGCCTCGCTCCAGCCATGTTTGAATGGTCAATCTAAGACCCAAATAAGCCAATTGGCACGGAAACCTATCATGTACATCGTCGCTACCGACGCTCAACTAACGACGACTATTGATATGCCTTACGCCCTATAATGACAAGCGTTTTAACAATACTATTTGCATGGCGGCGCAGGCCTCATGCACAAAGCCCTATGCAACGCCTCAGAGGGCTTCTTAAACGAACGTGCAGAAATTAGTTTGAAATGCGACGCGCGGGCGAAATGCGCGAATGATAAAAACTCATCAATAAAAGAGCCGGAAATCCAAAAAGCAAAGGGGCAAGACTGAGTTGCCCACAGCCTGCACCAACCGTCGGAATTTCTACTTCACCAGCAGAAAACAAAGGTCGAACAGGCTCCACAATCACAGGGTCAACCGGCATCGCTTGAGCTATCGCCCGCCCTGGCATAAACGCAGCCCCAGCCAACGCCAACAAAGCCATGAACACCAGCCGAGTCACCTTACCAGTCATCATTCAACCCTCAGAAGTATATATCTTCCACGCCGCACACATTCTATACCCACTAACAACCAACTGTCGCCCCATGAGCCATACCACGCCCGAAAAAATCGTCATTTCCTCACCCTTATTGAAAACAAATCCTTGCCAAACAGAATCTTTTGCCTCAATGTCCGAATACGAAAGTGAGAAATTCGATTAACTCGTGGGAGGCCGACCGTGGAAGACATCTGGAATATATTAGCCCTGTCCGGTTTAGGCATCGCCTGCTTAATCGGCGTCATGCTAACCGCGCTAAGACTTCCCGGCACTTGGCTAATGGTCGGCAGTGGCGGGTTATTTGCCTGGTGGAGTGATTGGCAGCGAATCACTGTCACCATCATCCTGATCGCCATAGCCATCGCCGTCGTCGCGGAAGTTGTCGAGCTTTTCATGTCCATGTTCACAGCCAAAAAAGCTGGAGCCAGTCGAAGAGCATCCTGGGGCGGACTCATTGGCGGCATCGTCGGCATGATACTAATTGGCGTCCCCATCCCCCTCATAGGCCCAGTCATCGGCGCACTACTAGGCTGCTTCCTCGGAGCAACCATTGGAGAACTCAGCGTCAAACAAGATTTTGTTCAAGGGGCGAAAGTGGGCGTGTTCTCCGCCATGGGATTTGCACTAGGCGCAGCCGCCAAGGTCGGATTCGCTCTCGTCATCGCAGCCCTGTTAATTTCATACGCCGCGCTAGCACCAGAGTTACCGCAAGTCATTCAGATTTAGCCCAGCCGGGTGACTACTACTTTCTCGAAGGTTTTTTTTCTTCTGTCGGCGTAATGCTAAATAGCGACATCACGCTATTCAAACCGCACGACTCGGCTCGTTGATAGTTTACGACAAGTCTTTTCAAGCGATTCGTTCCTGAAATGGTATAGGTAGTTGCTTCATGGGCATCCTTGGAAAGCACACGGTCCAGCACTTCGTACCGCACAGCGTTACGCGAATCACTCACCGGCTCAAGCTTGTAATGAATCATCCGCTTATCTTCGTTCCACACGCCCTTGGAGATAGTCGCTCCACCGCCTGTGCGATTATCAAACCAGACACCCTCGAAAGCTTTCGCAGTTTCGTTCCAAACAAATGTACCAACCGCCTTGTACAATTCATCTCCACTTTTAGTTGTATAGGTTCGCTCGATAGCATAGCCATCTAACACCCACACAATTTCTTCCGTTCCCTCGACCGTAGCAATGACTTGACCAATCGCGTTATAGTGATGTTCCGTCACGTTCCACACGCCGGATAGTTGATCCAACACATCCCACATCGGGCCAGTAGGATAACCATCCGCCATCACCAGCCGCTCAGCGTTTTTCACGCTGGTAGATTTCTTAGCCTTGGTATCTTGCTTGGATTCCTGGGCTGCCAAAGGGCCACCCCCCCCCCCCCACGCACAACGCCCCCAGTAACCATATTCGTACCCGCCGCATATCGTCCATCTCCATCGCCTAAGTCGCTTATCAGAGCCGCACGGCGCAAGCCTGCGGGCCTACTCGCCAGCTCAACCCTGAACCAGCGACGTCGCCTTCTCTAGGATATACGCTTCTCCCACGCCAACGTGCGTAAATACTTCTGCAGCGCTAATCGCTGATTTCGGCATCCGACGGGCAGTCATACCATGAACCCGCACATCACCACATGCCGCAGCCGCCTCAGCTAGCTCAGAATGTAAACCACCAATGTAATTATCTTCCACCGTCAGAATTGTCCCACCGGCACTACGAGCAGCCGCAAGAATCGCATCCGCCTCCAGCGGCATGAGATAGACGTCAAAAACATTACACGCCACGCCCTGCTTCGCCAGCGTATCAGCCACCTGTAACACGGTATGCAACATGTACCCGCTACTCACCAGCGTTAGCTTATCACCTTTGCGTAGCTGCTTAAAACCTTCCAGCCCAAACGATTCGTTAAGATCATACAAAAACGGTGCGTCAGGCCGATGCGTTCGCATATAGCACATACCATCCACATTAGCCATCAACTCAACACATCGGTAAGCACTAATCGGATCACTAGGCTGAAACAAATGACAACCAATACGACCGCCGCCTGTATCCACCCGCGTCATACTTCTGAAAAATGCCACGTCCGTGACAGCCATCTGCGACGGACCATCAGCCCCTAAAGACACACCAGAGTGGGAGCCAACAATTTTAATATTAGCCCGAGAAATGGCCGCCATATCAATCTGATCAGCCGCCCGTGCCACAAACTTTGCAAACGTACTCGCAAATGGAATCTTACCCGCCGCAGCCATTCCCGCCGCAGCTGTCACCATATGCTGCTCCGCAATTTTACATTCAAAGAATCGATCGGCATGATGCTTTTGGAACATATTCGCAAACGTCGAATTACTGACGTCGCCATCCAAACAAACCACCCGCTTATCCACATCACCCAGCGCCACCAACGCAGCCCCATACGCCACTCGCGTCGCCAGCTTTTTCTTTTCTAACGCAGACTCCAAGCCCGCACGCTTCATCGCATCCTCAAACGAAGGCAGCGACACCTTGACAGCCGCTTCCGCTCGATTAATTGCCGACGGCGATTCTGGCGACCACGCTTCTGCCGCAGTGGCGCCAAGTTTCTCACCCGTTTCTACCAACTGCGCACAAGCTTCATCAAGCTTATCTTTGGGGATTGGCTTACCATGAAAATTCGCCCCCAGCATCATATCCACGCCCCAGCCCTTCACTGTCCGCGCGATAATCGCCACCGGCTTATCCACCGTGCCAACCACATCCAACGCCTCAGCAATCTCAGCCGGGTTGTGCCCATCAATCTCAATCACATGCCAACCGAACGCCTTCGTCTTAGCCGCTAATGCATCCGCAGATTGCTGCAACGAAACCGAATCCGCCTGACCGTGGCCATTACAACTAAAAATCGCACAAACATTATGCAGCTTGTGGTCAACAACAAAGTCAGCCGCCTCCCAAACCTGCCCCTCGCGCGACTCGCCATCACCAATAACGCAGTAAACTTTCTTATGAATACCATCCAAACGAGCCGACAGCGCCAAACCCGCAGCCACAGAAAGCCCCTGCCCGAGCGAACCAGTCGCCGCATCGAAAAACGGGAACCCCTCAGCCGGGTTCGGATGGCCGTCCAGCAAACTATCCTGCTGGCGCAATTGCCATAAATCATCAACGGTAAGTTTTCGTGCCGAGCCCTTGTCAGTTCCGATCACGCCGCCAAGATCGGCATACGCAGCATAAACCGCCGGAACCGCATGGCCAATCGAAAGCACAAAGCGATCATTAGCCAAGCTCCAGGGATCGTTAAGATCGTAACGCATCGTGCGGTACATCAGTTGCACCACAATATGAGAAATCGCCAGCGCACTAGACGGATGCCCAGAACCCGAAGCCGTCGTCATCCGCATCATATGTTGACCCAGCTCAATCGCTTTGGCATGGGCTGTCTGTACATCCGTCAAGGGTGTTTCCTCCGAAATAGGTGGCGTTTCCAACTGCGTCATCAAAAGCTCCAACGAGAGCAAGCTCTCACATCGTTTCCTAGCATCTCGACGCCAAAAATCACAAACCATCCACATGGTTCGACGACATCTTAGACAGGAAGATTAGCGAGGTTATGTGACTGGTTCAAGCCATGAAATGAAAGAGAGTGAGATCAGCCACAATCAACCCTGTGAATCGTCTTTTTTTCACAGGACGCAAGAACCGCAAGGCGTAAGCCCGCGGGCATTTCTTACCCAAACCAGAGCCGCACGGCGCAAGCCTGCGGGCATGTCTTACAAGATTCGCCCCCATGAACGTGGCCACCAGGCTTGCGCCAGGTGCTCTGACATCCATCATTTCCCCGTAAACGTCGGCTTACGTTTTTCCAAAAACGCCGTCACCCCTTCACGATGATCCTGCGTCTGACCAGCCGTCGTCTGAAGCATAGCCTCATAATCCAACTGCTTCTCCAGATCGGCATTCCAGGAAGCATTGATAGCCCGCTTCGTCAGCCCAATCGCCTTCGGCGGCATCCCAGCCATCTTCCCCGCGAGCTTCGCCGTCGCAGCTTTTAACTCGTCATCCGCGACAACCTGATTCACCAGACCAATCTGCAGCGCCGCATCCGACTTAACCTTCCGCCCCGAGCAGCATATCTCCATCGCCCTAGCCATCCCAATTAGTCGAGGCAACATAAACGTACTCGCACAATCCGGCACTAGCCCCACATGAATAAACGCCTCAACAAAACTAGCCGACTCACCAGCTACGCGTAGATCACACGCCAGCGCCAAACTACACCCCGCACCAGCAGCTACGCCGTTGACCGAAGCGATCACCAACTTCTCCATCGTGCGAATCTTGGTAATCATCGGGTTATACAAAGTCCGCAAACGGTTCCCCAACTCAATAGGCTCATCGCTCTCATATTGGCTAGCCACCTCAGCCAGGTCTTGCCCACTGCAAAAGGCCCGCCCGGCTCCGGTGATAACCAGGCATCGAACGGAGTCATCCTTATCCGCCCCGCGCACAGCCTTGCCAAGTGCGACAAGCATTTGTTCATTATAAGCATTAAGCACGTCAGGCCGATTAAGCGTAATCGTCCGAACCCCGCTCTCATCACTAACCAATAAAACCTCGTTGGAATCCGTCACGATAAAAACCTTTCGTTGTCATTAATGCACGTCGTAATTTCTTCGTAGGTCAGGCTATTGCCTGACGAATCCGCCTAGGGAAATCCTACGCCAAACTATGTTCGATGGCGAGAACAGAATCTATTCAAATTTCAAATCTATTGCCATGAACTGTTCTTGTAGCCAAATCTATACTGAAATCATACCATTCATTACTAGGTGCTAGCCACGCCTGACCTAGAATTTTATCAGCCTGTATTTTAATGCCCCGGATTCCATCCCACGATATGCGTTCGCTAACCCAAATATCTCCAAGACCATTGTAAATTGCAATAGCAGTAAATGAAACGAATACGATTGCAGGTGTGGACTCAAACTGAAAAACATCCTGGACAGCAATCGTTAAAACACGAAATTCAAGTGGTCGTAACGGATCTACCAGATAACCTTCTCCAGCTGATACAACACAAAGCACATCCGGATTCGGTGTTGAATATGCACCAGAAATACCTGATCCTTGAAAAAACTCACCTTCCCATCGCTTGCCGCCATGCGGTGTAATTTGAAGTGTATCTACAGCTAGATGGCTCTTACCTTCCCTGTCGTGTGAAATTCGATAAATCTGCTCAGGATCAATCGTCCTAAGCTGATAAGTCACTTCGTAATTAGCTGCAAACGCCTCTAAATGTACGTTATTTTCCATAACTTATTTCCCACATAGCCATGCAAATTGAACAATTATTACCTACGATCATCGACTCCCCCATGTCCCAAAAGAAGGACATGGGCCACCAGACTAAACCAGCTTATTCTTTAGGCAGAAGATGGCAAATTAAATTTTTTGATGAAGTATCAGACAAGGCGGAAACCATTGGCTATAATGTTTTGAGCGGCATGATGTTGAGTGAATCATGGCTAGTCAAGCAATAGATGGGGATCATTGCTTACGCTCTGTTTCTTTTGGGGGTCGAACATGTATAAACATTTCAACCTAACACTAGCCGTAACCCATGCTTGTAACCTGAGATGCACTTATTGTTATACAGGGGCCAAGTTCAATCGCGTGATGACAGAACAGATAGGCCACGCAGCCATCAATCGTGCAATGGCATCTATCCTCCCCGGTGGAACACTTTCGCTAGGTTTTTTTGGCGGTGAGCCATTACTCGAAGCCCAGCGCATTCAGTCCCTGATCGATTTTGCGCGAAGCCAATCTTCGCATCATGGCATTAACTTAAAACTAAATATGACAACCAACGGCACTGTAACCAACGAAACCGCGTGGTCTATCATGACAACGCCTGACATGGAACTGTCTATAAGTTGCGACGGGCCGCCACACTTGCACGACAAACACCGCGTAACGATTGATGGCCAAGGCACTTCTAAATGTGTAGAACAAACACTAAGTCGCTTGACTTCGATGCCATTAGACTTTCATGTCATCTGCGTAGTTCGCCCTGACACCGTGAAGCATTTACCAGATACCATTGAGTATTTCTATGATTTGGGCGTCACCAGTATCGAACCTTCATTGGACCTTTGGACATCGTGGACCACAGCAGACATCCAAAATCTGGAAATCGCCATTGGTCAATGTGCCCAAATTTGGAAACGTGAATTGACACGACTGCGTATTGGGTGGTTTGATGAAAAAGCCGCACAACTGGCTCAAATCCCTATGGAATCAGGTGTTCAATGCGGTTACGGCCAAGCGGAATTAGCCGTCTCCCCCTCAGGCCGGCTATACCCATGTGAACGCCTAATCGGAGAGGACGTCGAAAACCAAGAACCTTCCATCCCCGGAAACGTATTAGTAGGTAAAGACTTTCTAAACATATACACTTCGCCAAGCCGAAACAAACATATTTGCGGCGAATGCGTATTGAGTTCAGATTGCAATACGATTTGTAGATGCAGCAATTACATCCGCACAGGTGACGTCAGCAAACCTGATGGCCTACTATGCGCATGGAACCAATCTTGTTTACAAGAGACCGCCACGGCGATGCATAATCTTGTGCAACTTTCCGTATCTAGCTCAACTAAAGGAGAACCGCGATGAACGATCAGGAACAAATCCAAAATGAAATTCAAAATGCTCAACAAGCACCGCTTGCACCTAATCCAATCGTCAAGAAACCACTCTGGTATAGGCTTGTGCGGGGGACAGTGTTTGTTGCGATTGCTGGCGGCGGAGCGTTCACGCTACTTGCAGCGAGCATGACTCGTGCTAGAGGAGCAACGCAGTCCGCCAGGCTAAAATGGCAAACCCGCCAACAACAAGTAAACGCTGCAATTGAACAAAATAATGTAGAAAATGATGACATTCATTCTAAACCCGTTGCAGATACGCCCAGAGTGGAATCGTGACCGTCCCGTGAATCTGACTAAAATTGGTGCTTTGATTAAATTTTCCACTGAGAAGAATTGAGAAAATACAGATGCCCCGGCTAGCAATATCAAAACCTTTTCTACGCGGAGGCATTCGTTCTCTATTTCGATTCATGCGCAATGCATTCGCAATAATTGGCCTAGTACTGGTGATTAATTATCTTTTTTTTGGCTTATCTATGGTGGTCTCGTCTTCCATGAAACCAACGCTTCAGGGAGAAGGAGGACCAGGAAGTGATTGGCTACTATGCGAGAAATTCACCTATTGGTATCGATCACCGCAACGATGGGAAGTTGTCACATTCCGAAACGTAGATGGGCTATTTGTCGCCAAGCGTGTCGTGGGACTACCTGGCGAGGAAATATCATTAGACGACTTAAAGCCAGTCATCGACGGCACAAAACTATTTCCGCCCAAGCCACTATCATTCTTACGATATTACGAATGGGGAAACCTAAACAACGGGAAGATAGCTGCCAGTGGTACAGGCTATTATGTGCTAGGTGACGATTCACGTGACTCAGCAGATAGTCGCTTTGACGGTCCCGTTCAGCCGGAAGACATTCAATCGAGAGCTTGGCTTAGGGTTTGGCCATGGCATAGAATCGGATTCGTCAATCCATAGATATTCTATGCCGGTAGGCCCACCATCTTACTGGCTACTGCACCAACTCAAAATCAACCTCATACCTAAAATCACTACCATCCGGCCTGGTCCCTATCAGCTCAAGCGAGTTAATCATTTTTTTCTCCTCGCTGCTGATGGCGTCTACCTGATTAAATTCGATGGTATGATGCGTTAGCCGCGGCGCTACCTGCTGCGTCGAAATGCCGATCATCTTTGTCGTACCTCTAGAAGGCCCTACATATTTTAGAAGATACATTCGGAACGCATCGGTATGTGGATGCACAAATGCCTTCGTAATACGCTGGAATTTCTCGCGGTCTACCTCAAGCTTCACGACAAGCGACTGCCCCTTAAACCTAGCCTCTACCACGCGCACCTCTGGAATGACCGGCGAACGTTTCATGATAGCCACAGCGAGGACAGCCACTACCGCCAAGGTTATGGCTACTAACATCATTATAAAAATCCTGTTACGAGAGCGAATCATTTATTTGGCCACTCACTTTTCAGCAATCCATAAAAAACCGTATCGCAAATCTCGTCCCCCACGAGCCATCTTTCTCTCAGGTATCCCTCGCGTTGGAATCCTAATTTTTCGAGTAGACGAATCGAGGCTTCGTTGCGTGGGTCTACATCCGCTTCAATACGATGCAGCTTTAGTTCTTCAAAGGAAAATCCCAGTAAGCGTCGCAGCGCTTCCGTCATATAGCCCTGCCCCCAATGGTCTTGACGCAGGGCAAAGCCGATTTCCGCGCGGCGATTCTGAACATCAACTTCAGCCAATGTGCAAGTGCCGATGACAACGTCGTCGCTAAGACGAGCCACGCCCCACTGATAGAGCGAGCCTTTTGCAAAATATCGCCGCACACTCTCGACCATCTCCACAGCCTCAGCCATGCCAGACCAAGGCGGCGAACTCCAATATCGCATCACCTGCGTGTCAGAAAATATCTCAAACAACGCCTCTGCATCGCGGTCTTCCAGCCACCGCAATGCTAGCCGCGATGCAGTAAGTGTAGGCAGCGTGTCACCTGTGATCATAGTCATGAGTAAACTATCTTACGAGTTTCCAGAACAGTCAACTCGCTTCGATTACTTTTTTGGCTACTAACCTTTTTTTTGCTAAGGCTCCAGCGAGTACGTTACTAAACGATGTGACACCGTTTTACCGAGCGGTAATGGCTATTGCGGAAATTCGGGCTGCGTATTCATTGGGCTTGTTCATGCTCAATAGTCAGACCTCGCGTGAGAATTCAGGTACTAGATCGTATCGCTCTGAGCAATGTAAATTTTTCGCTGTATATAAATATCGACAGGCATGACTGCCCAGGGTTGGCCTCTTGAAATTGATAAACGAACAAAACGTTACCGGGACAGCAATCGTCCAAGAAAGCTTTTCTTTTCCGCAGTCTCGGTACCAACATCCTGTCCGCCGCTGACGACGAACCTCGCCAGTGATGCGATCGCTAAGCCGACCGGGTTGTTTCGGTCTGTCGTGGCGCCGGGTTGACCGAAGTCGAGAGCCTTAGCCATGAATTGGAAATCGTTGGGGATAACAGCTACCACAGGGCGCTTGATCGTCTCTTCCAGGTCTTCCTTGCTTACGCGCCCGGTGTTGGTGTCTCCACGGTTGAGTACGATATGGATCCGCTCTTCTGGAATGCCATGAGCTATAACTGCATCCAAATATCGACGAGCATTTCGAATACTAGGCACAAGCAACTGACATACGATTAACACACAATCAGCTTGCTCAAGCGCTGCGAATTCATGACCGCTTAGCTTTCGCGGCAGGTCAATGACCACATTCTCATAAATGGATGACAGAATATCTATTGTGTGATGAATGTTTTGTGGTGTGACCGAATCCGCTTGATCGACTGCATACGGACGGGCTAAGACCAATACATTTTCAGCGGCTTCGGTTAGTACGGACTCAAGCACTGTCTTATCAATGTTGTCCGTCGAGGACGCAATGTCATAGAGTGTATATTTAGCCTCTGAGTCAAAATTAGCTGCAACGTCGCCGAATTGTAAATCAAGGTCTACGATTGCGCATGGATGCTGCGAAGAAAGACCGATCTCTAATGCCAGATTACTTGCGATGGACGTGGCACCAACTCCACCACTAGCCCCAACGACACAAGTGCGACGACTCTTACCTTGTGTAAGTAATCGCTTACTCGCAACCCGACTGACAGCACGGGCGAGGTCTTCCGGGTCTATAGGTGTGCATACAAATTGATCGCACCCGGCTCGCATCGGCGCAAGTATCGCCTCTGGACTTGTCTGAGCGCTCAACGCGATGAGCGCGACCTCAGGAAACCGTGAAGCATACTGCTCAATAACTTCAATAACGTTCTGAGGCTCCGGGTCCAGATTAAAGAATACAAGCTCCAGCTTCGCCTCACTGGTCAGGGCTAATAACTCGCTCTCAGTATCAACATGGCCAACAAACCGAACGAAATTCAGATTGCAGATTTGGTTATGGAGTTCTTCCAAAGAGCCGGTATCAGCATTGTAAAGACCTACCTGGATGACTTCGCTCATATCACATCTCACTAGCTATAGTAACCCACTAGAGCGCTCTACGAGCGCATGACTTCCCCACCACCGTAAACGAACGGTTCTGTTGGTATCTATGTATCGACATTTTCGTGGATCAAGTTTGTAAGAAGCGGGGGCTGACACTTGTCGAAAACGCGCCATACCTCACGGCAGGTCTCTTTGCGTCCGATATTTACGCATTGTCGACCTCCAGTGATCCGGGTAAGCCGTTGCTACGTCACCCTGTTCACGATTAGTAAATATTGTCACTTATGATGACTAGCCAAACATTTAGTAAATCCCGAAAGGCACATGGCTTACTCGCGGTTTGCCTGATTAGCTTCATGGTTTACATGGCGAACTCCCAAACCATTCGCGCGTTCATCGAAGAAGCTTCTCGCCTCGCTAGCAAGTTGTAGCATGATCATGAATCTTACCGCACTCATTTGCTTACTTATTGTGGCTGCTTGTGCGATCCATTTATGGCGGCTAGGCATTCACTTATGCGCGGGGCTTGGCGTTTCCCAAAAATGTTCACGCGGGCTTATTGCATTGCTAATCCCCAAGGTGGCGCTGGTATTAGCCGTTCATATTCCGGCGTTCGTATCCTTATTTACAAACATCAAAGCCGTTACTCCAATTTTCATCGCCTGCACTTATGTACTAATTACTTCTTTCATAACTTTAATTCTACAGAGAAATTCGCTCTCGTATCCGCCACCGACACTACACCGTAACGACTACCGTTCGCGTTTTCGCAACCTGATTTTAAGCGATGGATTGTGGCTGCCGGTGCTTATAGTCACCGCAACTTTTGCAGTATTCGCCATTGACGCATTAACACGATACCCCACCGGCTACGATGGTTTACATTATCATCTCCCCGCTGCGGCACGATGGCTACAAACCGGAGCGATTGACCTGACCTTCAACCATATCCTTCATTGCTACCCGGACAATGCCATGTTCGCCCCCATGCTCTTACTAGCGGCTGGCTTGGAACGTGTCGTGTCGGGAATTTTCTTACCTCAAGCAGCTATCATAGCAGCGCTGGGATATGCCATACCTCGGGCACTAAAGTGTGGCGTACGCGCTTCTATTTTGGTAGCTACCATTTCTGCAGGTCTGCCAATCGTAATATTTCAAAGCGCATCTTCATACATCGACCTATACGCAGCAACCACTTGGCTGACGGGCATCTTGGCTATCATCTGGGCAACGAGAGTTTCAACGTCGCGTCAACAAAACAGCCTTATATTCCTGGCAGGGACAGCCGCAGGCTTAGCTATTGGTTCCAAAACCACCTACCTCGCGTTATCCCCCCTGCTTGGCCTGATTGCATTGTGCGTCAATTGGGTTCGCACGGGAAAATTCGACTGGTTTTCGCGTAAGACTTTTATCTACGCATCTGCCTTTGCTTTACCCATGCTTGCTTGTGCAGGTTTTTGGTTTGCCCGCGGCACGGTCCAGGCTGGAAATCCCATCTACCCGCTGACCTTTGAAGTCGGCGGCGAAAAAATTCTTCCCGGATTCGTGGCTAAGGACTGGTATCCCAAAAGATCATTCAATGACAAGGTGCGGCACTGGTGGAATTATCCCTGGCACGAAGCCAAACGGGCCGGCGGCGGATATCCATTAAGCGTAAACAATGGGTTGGGGGCTGCGTTTGCAACGTTTATTCCGCCTGCGTTTATACTCGCCCTGCTTTCAATCGTAAGCCTAAAGCTACAAACACCTTCACAAAGATGGCAGTTTTTACTGGTCGCCTTGTCGGCTATAGGTGCGGTATTACTGCTAACCGCCTTCCAGGAAATGCTACGATTTGTGCTGCCTTTTGTGATAATATCCGTCGCCATGTCCGCCGTTATGCTGCGCCATTTGATACGAACCACGCCACGAATTTGTATCGCTCTATTATCATTAGCTTTACTGGTAAACGCCGCAACGACAACCATCCAACCCGCTGGGGCGCTGGCCTCTCGCATAAAAGATAATCGTTGGGACCGCTCGTATTTGTACGCGATGCCTTCATTAGTAGATCAGTTTTCCGAAGGCACGCGGATTCTCAATTTAGCGAAGCCTGATTCAACATACGCTTTGTTAGGTGCATCACTCACTAACGATGTCATGACTCACGACCAGTGGTACACGATCTACTTAGATGGCGAAGTCACGGCCAATCGCCTGCGAGAACAATCCATCGACTATATTTTTATAGGCCGAGGTGAACCAATGCCTTCGTCATGGATCGACAAAATTCCGACCGTCGTGGTATACGACTCTCAAAATGATGCATCGTTTGCCTCTGTTTATCCGTGCCGTATATATCAAATTGTGCCAAACGTAACGATAGCCCAATCGTCCCCGGCTAACGACAACCTTCGATGAGAATACAAAATGAGCGAAACCCTAACAACACCAAACACCCCTTTGCTTAACACGTCGCGTCCCGGACGCTGGCATTACTTGCTTGTATTTGTGATCCTATTATCCGCAGCTTGGCTACGATTTGATAACATCACGACCGTGGGTGTTCGTTATGAAGACGACGCCTGGTATGTTAGCGACGCACAACTTTGGCATCGCTGCGCCAAGGTTCTTATGGACGGCCCCGCCTGGAGCGCACTATTAAATCACGACAAAGCAGCGTACCAACAAAGAATGGACGACATTGGCATTGATTTCTCCTGGCATTATCGCAAGCCATCACAGGGCTACACGATGTCAGCGGCGGCAGTCATGTTCCTCGTCGGTGACGGGCCAAACGCATTGCTACTGCTAAACGCTTTCCTGGGTACGCTCACAGTCTTACTTGTATATGGCCTATGTCGCACATTATTTAGTCCGCGCATCGCCTTGCTCGCAAGCCTGTTACTAGCTGTCTCGCCCTACCATCTCAACTATTGTCGATCCGCGCTATCACATACGTCGGCTGGGTACTTCGCGCTGTTGGGCATGTATTGTTGGGCACTAGGCAAAAGCCGTTTATGGTCAACGCGCAGAACATTCCTCCTGTCAGGTCTCGCCTGTGGTTTCGCAACGACATGCCACTATAGCGTCGCCTACTTTGCCGGCATACCACTGCTGATGGAACTCATAGCTCCGAACCGCCGAACGGACTCGTTGACGACAACAAAACGAATAGACTATCGCCATTGGCTTCGGTCTACGGCATGGATGTGCCTGGGCTTTGCCATTCCATTTTTAGCCATCGAATCCGTTTTTACTTCAGCGAGAATAGCCGCGACCATTACCAATAGCTATCTACCTTTATATTCTTTCTCTCACCTTCTTGTCCGCCACGCGCAACTCCTACTCCGTGGGGGCACAGTAGGCGGCGATCTCATCCACCTGGATGTAGGCTGGTCTATGATCCAATACTTCACACACTGGCATGGCTGGCTAGCTTTAGTTCTTGCGGCGACAGGTACAGGCCTAGTCATCCGCAAACGAAACGCATCCAGCATCGTTGCCTGGATAGTTCTCTCATCGTCGGGGGTTCTGATTTTGCAGGCTCATCCTATCGCCCGCGGGCTAAATAGTTGCTTACCGTTCATCGCCATTTGCGTCGCAGTCGCAGTTGACCAACTAATCAAAATTTGGCCCAAAAAACCAAAGCTAGCCTACGCCTCTATGACGATGCTCATGTGCGTTGTATTAACGCCCGCCATTGGGCAAAGCATGGAACTGAAAAGCAAACACAGCGGCCTTGCCCAGGCGTGTCAGTACATAAACACGGTTCCCGCCGGCAAGGTTGTCATCCCCAGCTTCCGCCGTTACGGCATCCATCTTGAACATTCAACGCATGAAATGGTCCAAGCGGAACTGTGGACACGCACCCATACCCCCGAACAAACCATCCAACGATGGCTCGACGAAGGTATCAGACTGGTAACAGTCGATCCGCAGTTTTGGCATGAATGTCCTAGCAATGCAGACCTCACATGGTGGCTTGCGGTAGATGCTTTACTCAAACAGAAATTCGCAATGGCCGCGGAATATACCCATATGGACAACTTTCGATGGGAGTTCCTTGCCGAGGGTACATGGGGGCAATTCAGGCTAGACCACATGAATAAAGCTGAAGGAGGAACCATACGTATATATGACTTACAAGCAGCCCCTTCGCCCCAATCCTCACCACAGATGGTCGGGACCAGCCATGCGAAAAAATCGCGTGGATAACGAACAACCGAGATACAGTCAGACAAAGTTCGACATGAATTGCCTTGCCCTGGGAATACATAGTCGCTAAATTGACCTCCACCAGCCATGGCATTGGTACACCGACCGATACGGGAATGCGCGAATATATTATGCAGGCATGAGACATCACACATTGCAACACTTAATTTCACTTGGCCAACTTATCTTATGTTTGATGCCTTTATGGTTGGCGTCTTGTGCCAGCTACATCCCCTCAGTCAGCATGGACAGCGGCGTATCGTTGCCCATCCCAAAATCACTGACTTCATTGCCTACTCCCGAGAGACTGACCGGCATTGACAGCGGCCAAACGCTTAACCTCACCCCCCGCACGCTCATCCCGATGGCCTTTAACTCCCAGCCTAACATTGCGTCTAGTTTCGCGCGATTTAAGTCTGAGGAGGCTCGCTATGACTTTTTCTATACCTCCCGTGATTCGCTTACGCCGCGTTTCCGTGTGTCTAACCAATTCAACGAATCACGCAACGATGTAGATGCAGTTCGCTCAAGAGACCATACGGTTGAGATTGGCGTTGAGCGCCTGTTTTTTGACACGACCGAATTCAACTTCGCCGCGGGTTATAAAACAAACGAAACTGAAGACGAAATTGGGAACCATCCATTCGTATCAGCCGACCTGCGTTATCCCTTCGCCGTCTCTCGTCGCAAACTAGAACGTACCAGCGAAGATATTTTCCGCCGCAACGAATTAGACGACGCACAACTTGCATACATTCAAACCGTTCGCAGCCGGCTGCGAAACTCACTGTTCCGTTTTTACGATGTCACGAACTTGGCGCGTCGCGTCAAGAACCAGACAGACAGACAGCTTGATTTAGAAAAGCTCCGGGAACAAATCATTACACAAGCAGGCACGAAGGCCAAGGATGACCTCGTTCGCCTTGATGCTGAGTTAGCCACCGTCACCTCTAACGTCCGCAACACTACCGGACGATATGAAATTCAGTCCGCACGTTTCCAAGCCGCTATTGGTATTCCCTTCAACATACAAGTGAACATGGTTGACGAGCCATTTAACCCCTTCGAGAATTGCACGCATCAGGAATTACTCCGGACCAGCATCGACACCGACCCGGAAATAGCCACGCTCAATAATTCTCTCAAGAACGCGGAGGTTCAACTGGACTTAGCCGAGCGAGGTCGATGGGACATGGCCCTGCTGTTAGGCGGCCAATCAGCACTGGAAGGACGAGGTGAGGACGAGAGTATTTCCGACTGGTCAGTTTCCGTGGGAATAGACATCAGCGCCGTCGATGCCCGCGTGACGAATAGCCTAATTCGGCAATCAACCGGATTGATAAATCGATTCAAGCAGGCTATCGCTGCCCGAGAAAACGAAATTTTCACTGACACGTTGGAGCCGCTAGTGCGCATCGAGACGCTAGGAGCAAGCCGGGACCAACTCATGGAGAACTTACCCCGATACCTTCAGGATTACGAAACTGGCGTCATGAACTATTTCGCAGGAAAACTCAACATAGACGACTTGCTAATCAGGAGAAAGACGCTCGTTGAACAGCAAGACGAAGTATCTCGCCTCATCTTCTTCGTCGGTGCGAACGTGGCTGAATTATGTGCCGCGACAGGCAAGTTTTTTGAATTACTCAACGTAAATCACGAGGCCCCGCCGACTCCAACCCCTTCGACTACCACTTCCTAGATTTTCCACAATCACGCCACCAACCCTCAAAACCTATATAAAAACAGAAAAAGCCACATATTATCGGACCTAAGCCCCTTCAAATCCTATAGGTCGGCTCTTATTGCAGCGCCAGGTGTGGGGTTCCGATATTAGAAGCGTAGTCTTAAATCGAAAAGCGTAATTAGCGGAGCAAAAACGTATGTCTGCGAATCGTTCAGTTGTAAATGTGGGCGTCATAGGTTGTGGCCATTGGGGTCCAAATCATGTTCGCGTATTTTCAGAACAAGACCGTTCCCATGTCGTCGCGTGTGCCGACCTGAAATTGGCTCACCTCGATCGCATCAAGCAGCGATTCCCCGGCGTCCATACCACAAACGATTACAAAGAAATTCTAGCTGACAATAGCATCGACGCGGTCATCATCGCAACGCCTACCAAGACGCACGCAGCTATCGCGCGAGAAGCCATCTTGGCGGGTAAACATGTTCTGGTTGAAAAACCTCTCTGCCCCAGTGCAGACGAAGCCGAAGCACTGGGCCGATTAGCTGACGCCCACGAACGCGTACTCATGGTTGGGCATGTATTTGTGTTTAATGCGGGCATCATCGAACTTCGCAATCGCATCATAGCTAAGGAACTTGGCAAGATTCATTACTTCGACGCGGTACGAACCAACCTGGGTCCAATTCGCGGTGATGTGAATGCCCTATACGATCTTGGCACGCACGATATTACCATTTTCAACTACCTCATGAATGAAGAACCTGTCGCGGTATCTGCGACGGGTAGATGTATAACCCAGGCTGATATTGAAGACGTCTGCTTTGCAACGCTGCATTATGCTGACGGTACGCTGGGCCACATTCATGTCAGTTGGCTAAACCCGCGCAAGGTAAGAACACTCACCGTGATCGGTGACAACAAGATGGCACATTGGGATGATGTTGACCCTAACGACATGCTTCGCTTGTATGACAAGGGCGTCCAAGAGCCTCCTTATTACGATTCTTTCGGCGAATTTAATTACCTACTGCGCAATGCGGATGTCCAATTGCCAGCCATTCATCGCACCGAACCACTGATTAGCCAAGCTACTGCATTCTTAGATTGGATCACCACCGGACAGCAACAAGGCCCGGGCGCTAAGGAAGGTGCAGCCGTCGCTCGCGTGCTTGAAGCAGCCACGCTATCCATGGCCAATGGCGGCGCGAAGTGTCCGATTTCGCATACGCCCGGTCGCGTAGGCCCAGTCGTTAGCGCTCCAATGGATGCAGTCGCCGCAAGAACATGGGTCCGTGGAACTGAAGCAGATACGACGACCTGCACAACAATGCCAGCACCAACGCACTATGTATCAGAATAAAATGATGAGGCAAAGCGCATAAGCGATTGGTAGCTATAACTGGCCAGTATTTAATTTTATGTACAAAAACAAGAAAATTCTTGCAATCGTACCAGCCTTCAACGAAGAGGCTAAGATCGGTAGCGTAGTCACAAGGTGTGACATCAGCGCGCTCGATACCGTACTCGTTGTAGACGACGCCTCGACAGACACCACCCCGCAAGTTGCGGCTGACAAAGGCGCGACGGTCATCTCACTACCACGTCGAAACGGTGTAGGCGCAGCTATTCGCCTGGGACTTAAATATGGTAAGGATAACGGGTTCGACATCGTCGTTATCCTCGCAGGCAATAATAAAGACAACCCGCAGGAAATACCAAGACTGCTCGACCCCATATGCGATGATGGTTACGACTTCGTGATCGGTTCACGCCATCTCGCTGGCGGGCGCACCGGCGGCGATATGCCCCTTTATCGAAAATTAGCCACGCGCATCCACCCCTGGCTCATGCAATTTTTCACGGGTAAACCGATCACTGAAAGCACCAATGGTTTTCGGGCATTCAATCTTTCACTACTGGAAGATTCTCGCATCCGTCTCAACCAACCCTGGCTGGACAACTACGGCTTGGAGGTGTACCTGCTTTGGAAGGTGCTAAAACTTAACTACAAACACCTGGAAGTACCGTGTACAAAAGTTTACCCGCCTAAGAGTATGGGTTATACAAAGATGAAACCGATCGTAGGCTGGTGGAATATATTACGACCGATCTTCCTACTTGGTTTCGGAATTCGACAATAAGGAATAATCATGGCTATCCCACTCATCAATCTTAAAAGACAACATGAAGCGCTACGCCACGAGATAGACACGGCGATTTCAGAAGTGATTAGTCGCGGCGACTTTATCCTTGGAGAAGCCGTTCATACTTTCGAACAACAATTCGCCCAGTACTGCGAAACCAAACATTGCATCGGCGTAAGCAGTGGGTTAGATGCCATCACCTTGACCCTAAAAGGGCTAGGCATAGGTCAAGGCGATGAAGTGATTACCCAGGCCAATACCTTCATCGCTACCGCTCTTGGTATCTACCACGCTGGCGCGACTCCCGTACTCGTTGACCACGACCCCCATACTTACAACCTGGACCCAACGCAACTCGTCTCAGCGATAACCTCTAAAACTAAAGCGATTATGCCCGTTCATCTTTATGGCCAACCTGCACAAATGGATTCCATTCGCGCCATTGCAGACGAGCATGGCTTACTCGTGATAGAAGACGCAGCCCAGGCACACGGCGCAAGATTTGATGGAAAACGTTGTGGCAGCCTAGGTCGTGCGGCTTGCTTTAGCTTTTATCCTGGTAAAAACTTAGGGGCGTTTGGAGATGGCGGCGCGATCGTCACGGACGATGACGAACTAGCCGATTGGCTTCGCACCGCCAGGAATTATGGCGCAAAGTCTAAGTACGAAAACATTATTCCAGGCTACAACAATCGACTGGATACGATTCAAGCGGCGATACTGCGCGTGAAACTTCAACATCTTGACACCTGGAATAAAGCCCGTCACCAATTCGCGGCGAGATACCTGGACCTTTTGAAAGATTCGGACGTGGTGCTGCCAACGACCCTCGAAAATGTAGAACACGTTTATCACCTATTCGTAGTGCGGTGTGGCAATCGAGATGAAGTTCTCGAAGCTTTGAAAGATGAGGATATTTTCGCAGGCGTCCACTATCCGCAGCCAATCCACACTCAGGAAGCTTTACGACATAATTGCATTGTACCACGCCAATTAGCTAACACGGCATCTTTCTGCGACGAATTACTCTCGCTGCCGATTTGCCCATTCATCACCGGCCGGGAAATAGACACCGTAGCTGCGATTGTCTCCCGTGTTGCCAGACCATCAAAGACATCAACGCTTCAGACGGCCTAGTGACGATTAGCTGACGGACGTATAAGCTACCTTGTAGTATGAATCAAAATACCACCAGCCAATCAGAATCAAAACTACTTAACGGCAGCTCGTTAGCCAAAACCTTACGAAGTCAAACCGCGAATAAGATTCAACAGATAATCCGTGAATCCGGCGTCACACCCTGCCTAGCTACTGTCCTCGTCGGCAACGATTCCGCATCAGCGACTTACGTCCGCATGAAACATAAATGCTGCGAACAGGTTGGCATAAAATCCATTAGCCAAGAATTTCCGGAAAATACGACCACTGAAAAACTTCTCAGCGCAGTACAACAGTTAGCCCAAGACGAAACCGTTCACGGCATTCTCATTCAGCACCCCGTCCCCGCGACTATCGACAAGCGGTCCGCCTTTGAAGCTATCCCACTTCTCAAAGACGTTGACGGCGTCAGCGCTGCCGCTTTCGGGCGAAATGTTTTTGGCATGACCGCCCATCCGTCCTGCACCCCAGCTGGCATCATGCGTCTGCTTCAAGAATACAACATCGAGTTAGAAGGCGTCGCAGCGGTCGTCATTGGCCGAAGCCCCATCCTCGGTCGGCCGATGGCCTCCATGCTCATCAACCATCACGCCACTGTCACCCTCTGCCATTCTCGCACCCGCGACCTGTCCAGCATCGTTCGCCGAGCCGATGTCCTCATCGTAGCTGTCGGCAAGCCTTGCTTCGTCAAAGGCTCATGGATTAAACCCGGCGGCGTCGTCATAGATTGTGGCTACAACGAAGGAAACGTCGGCGACGTGGATTTCGAGCCAGCCAAGGAAATCGCATCACACATAACTCCCGTCCCCGGCGGAGTAGGCCCTATGACCATAGCCACCCTGTTAGATAACACGGCTAACGCCGCCGCCCAGCAGCTAAACATATGAATAATTTGAATATATCAGAGCACCTGGCGCAAGCCTGGTGGCATTTCTGTCGGTAACGGTGTGACTTGATGTACACTGTATAAACGTGCCCGCAGGCTTGCGCCATGCGGCTCTGGTACGCTAAATCGATAACATTGGATTCGTGGAATTCATTCTGACGGGCGCGATTCCGTAAAAGAATCCCCAATCGCAAATCCGTCAAAATCACGACACCCACATGCAGCTATCCATCCTTTTGCATTGACATTTACCGTGCATTGTCTACCTTCAGACTCCATGAATTCGCTGGCGTTACCCGACTCATGATTGCCAAGGGCCGCCGTGCATAATTTCACCCGAATGGGCTTAGTCAACGATGGAACTAGAGAAACTTTACGAACCGCAAAAGGTCGAATCCGATATATACCAGCAATGGGAAAATAGCGGAGCCTTCCGCTCGACGCCTGATGACCGACCTCACGCCCAAACCTACACCATCGTCATCCCTCCCCCCAACGTCACCGGCGCGCTTCACTTAGGTCACGCACTTAACAATACGCTTCAAGACATGCTAGTTCGCTATCACCGCATGCGCGGCTTCAACACCTTATGGCAACCAGGCTGCGACCATGCGGGCATTGCGACCCAAGCCGTCGTCGAGCGCCGCATTCGAGAAACCGAAGGTTTGTCTCGCCACGATATTGGCCGGGAGGAGCTTGTCCGCCGCATCTGGGAGTGGAAAGAAGAATACGAAAAACGCATTCTCTCCCAACTAAAGCTCATGGGCTGTTCCTGCGACTGGGAGCGGTCCCGATTCACCCTCGACGATGGATTAGCCAAGGCGGTTCGACTGCAATTTTTCAACCTCTTCAAAGACGGACTTATCTTCCGAGGCAAGCGTCTGGTCAATTGGGACACAGAATTGCAAACGGCTGTCGCCAATGATGAAGTCTATCACGAGACCATCAAAGGAAAATTTTGGCACTTCAAATACCCGGTCATCGACCCACAACCCGGCGAGCCAGAGTTCGTCATCATCGCTACGACTCGACCTGAAACCATGTTGGGAGATACAGCTGTCGCGGTCAGCGCCGACCCTGAAGGTGAACTCAATAAAGCTGAGCAAAAATTGCTCGATAGTCTCTCGGAGGCTTCCGAAAAAGATAAACCGGGCATCCAGGCGAAGATTGATTCCATTATCGAGCGACGCGAAACACACCTGCCTCAACTTATTACGCTAGCGAAAATGGCGAACGCCGACCGAAAGTTACGCTTGCCATTGGTTGATCGAGAAATCCCGCTCATCACCGACCAACACGCCAACCCAACACTTGGCAGCGGGTGCGTAAAAATCACTCCTGCGCATGACCCCAACGATTACGAAGTCGGCATGAGACAAGACCCGCCGTTGCCCATGATTAACGTACTCACCAGAGACGGCAAGATCGCGATAATCGTCGAGACAGACGGCAGTGAAAACCCAAACAGTAAAAAATACGAAGGACTAACTTTCGCAGGCGAAGGCCGAGATAAAGTCGTCGCTGATTTAGACGCACTCGAATTAGTCCACGACATTGAAGACCGCGCCCGCGAAGTAGGACACAGCGACCGAAGCAAAGCCCCCATCGAGCCGTTCCTATCCGATCAATGGTTCGTAAAAACCGGCGACGTTGACGGAGACGGTGTCTTACTCGCCAACGATAATAAAGTCTCCGGCATTGCGCAAGCTGCTATTGATACCGTTCGACACGAACGCATAAATATCTTCCCAACGCGATATGCAAAAAGTTATGTAGATTGGCTCGGCGAAAAGCGCGACTGGTGTATTAGTCGGCAGCTTTGGTGGGGACATAGAATTCCTGTATGGACTTTCCGATGTGGAATAAACCCACAAGATATACAGTCTGACGATCAGCCTATATCAAGATACGATCAAGCATTAGACAAACTAGAAGCTGCCATACGTAGCTTCTTAAAAGTTGCAGTCCCTGAATCCAAAGTCGCATTCTTAAGACGAGGGCAGCTCGGATACAATGTTGGCGTTTGCACAACGGATCAGAGATGCGACGACGCTCTGCTGTCATTACAAAGATTCCACGAGAATCTTGGTTTCAAAGAAATAATACCAGGAAAACCTAAAGAACCGACAGAAGCAAGATTGGTAGGATTCCCGCACGCCACTGAAACTGGCATGGCGGTATCTAGCCTGTTACTTGATTATGATAAAGGACTCACCCAAGATGAAGACGTCCTCGACACCTGGTTCTCATCCGCCCTTTGGCCATTCAGCACCCTCGGTTGGCCGGAGCAAACGTCGCACCTCAAACAGTACTACCCTGGCAGCGTGCTGATTACTTCTCGTGACATTATTACAAACTGGGTCGCCCGCATGGTCATGTTCGGCTTATATGCTATTGGCAAAGTTCCTTTCGACCACGTTTACATCCACCCGAAAATTCTCGATGGCCGGGGCGAGACGATGAGCAAGTCCAAAGGCAACGGCGTCGACCCGGTGGACATTATCCACACCCACGGCGCAGACGCTCTCCGTTACGCCATGGCCGACATGACCACGGAGACCCAGGACATCCGCATGCCGGTCGAATACATCTGCCCGCATTGCGAAAAACTGGTTGACCAATCGTTAGCCATCAAAGCCGAGGAGCAATCTCGTAAATCTCGCGGTATTAAGCTGGACAGAAAACTTCAGCCATCCGATTGTCACCGCGTCAAGTGCCTCAACAAAGAATGTGGAAAAGAATTTTCGACCAAGTGGGCTGACGAAGATACTAGAAACGAATTAAAGACCGCGCGCGAAACATCGGACAAATTCGACCTGGGCCGAAACTTCTGCAACAAGCTTTGGAACGCGGCTCGCTACGCTTTTATGAACATCGAAGGCGCAGCCTGCAACAAACTAGACCCCAATGCCTTGCTACCCGAAGACCGCTGGATTCTTTCCACGCTCTCCCAAACCATCCGCGCGTATCATCAAGCCTTGCAACTTTACCAGTTCTCAGCCTCAATAAAAATACTCCGCGAATTTTTCTGGGAAAATCTCTGCAACTGGTACATCGAACTCACAAAGCCAAGATTAACTGCAACAACTAATGTGGACTCATCAGCTACCGCCAAGCAGGTGCTAGCATTCTGCATGGACCAGATGTTACGCCTCTTTCATCCAACCCTACCATTTATTACCGAACGTCTCTGGCAACAACTTAACGAAATCGCGCCCAAGCGGGGTTTGCCTGGCATAGCCGAACTCAACACGGACTCACAACTAATCGTAGCTGAGTTCCCGCCAGTCGAAGGTTACGCATCGCTGGAAGACGAAGCCATCGTCAACACATTTAGTCAATTACAAGATGCCACCCGCGGCGTTCGTGATCTGCGCACGCAATGCAAGGTCGTCCCGAAAGATCGTGTAACAGTCACCATCGCTCTACCCGCCGACGATGTCAGCTCGTTTGAGTCTCACGCCCACATCGTCACCAACATGGCTGGGATTGGTTCGCTGACGGTTGATCCAAGCGCCAAACGCCCCTCCAACGCCGCCAGCGTAAACATCCAAGGCCTGCGCATTTACGTTCACGACGTCAGCGACGACGCCGCTGAGCGAAAGCGTACTACGAAAACGCTGGATAATCTTGAAAAACAAATCAAGGGCAAACAGAGCAAACTCGGCAACGAAAAGTTCGTAGCTAACGCCCCACCGGAAGTCATTACCGTCGAACGCGAACGTCTCGAAGAAATGCTGACACAACAGAAGTCCTTACAATCGCACTTAGCGGAGCTAGGATAACAGCACAACTAAACATGGCCCACCTAAATAAGCCCTAATGATGGCCTGTCATTTTTTCTTCGTGCAAAAAACAAACAACTCACAGGCTGTGGCGGCGGCTAGCCCTTGTTTTGCCCGGCGAAGGCTTGTCAGGTTTGCATTCCTATCCGACAATGCTGGTGGAGGGCCGATGTCTAGTATGAGCATCGACCAGCTTCGTAATTGATCAATTATTTCGATCAGATTCAATGGCGGTGCAACGCACGCAAGGAGGCGCAATTATGAGCCAATCTCGAAACGAATGGTTTGTCGAACAATTCCATCTACAAAGCCCTATCGAAGAATTCCAAACGCATTGCCGATTGGAAATCGAAAGGCTTAGAAAAGATAAATCAGATTTCGACGAAGGTAGCTATCGTGAAGCGATTCATTTGGTCATGGAGCAATTGCGCCCCGCAGGAATAGGCCAACAACTATGATCTTAAAACATATTGAAGCAGAAAATATCCTCAAATATCAAAGGCTAAAAATTACGGACCTGCCCGAACGTGGACAGATTGCCGTATCAGGCTTAAACGAATCAGGTAAGACCGCTATCGGCGAAACCATCTGCCTGGCGCTGTTTGGCCGAACCTACTCGCTGGACTCCAACAACCTGCACAAAGTCATACGATGGGGCGAATACTCCGGATATGTGCGCGTAGATTTTGCGGGCTGTGATGGCCGAACGTACCGAATCGTGCGCAAGCTCGACAACACCGGCAAACACGAAGCCGAGCTTTTTCTTGATGGTGACCGAAAACCAACCGCTCATGGCGTAAATGAAGTAGCCGAGGCGATTCAAAAAGTGACAGGCTTTTCCTATCAAAGCTATATTGACAGCTTCTACCTCGCCCAAAGAGAAATCGAAGTCCCCCACAGCAAAAGTGCCACCGTCAAAGCACTCATCGGCGTGGATAAACTCGAAACAGCCGCCGCTCATCTCAAACGCGAGCAAACAGAATTCACTAACGCGGCACAAGCCCTTGAGGGAGACATTGACAAAACAAGGCAAGCGGTACGAGACATCAATTTAGATCGCGCCAAGCTAGGCCGATTAGAATCCCAGCGAGAAACCGTCTTAACCGCAGCCGCCGAAGCGACTAAATCAGCTACGGAATTAGCCAACGGCGCATCAGCCATCGGCAAAGCATCCGCCGCCTTCGAACAAGCAGCCGCTGCGTTTGCCCAAACATCTGTTGAAACTAACTTCAGCCAATGGCGCGGACGCCGCCAGTCACTCGATACTTGCTTAGCCGTTGCCTCCAAGGCATCCAAAGCGACAGGCATGGAAGTAGGCACAACTGCCTTATCCAATACGGCTGAGACAATGAAGGCCTTTGACCTGGGTCTGGGAGAATACGAAAAAGTCGCCGACCTAGCTTCTCGATATAAGCAGCAACTGTTTCATCGTCTACAGGAAACCATTACTCCCGCGAGTAAAGCTTCAGTTAAAGATATCGCCACCCGCGTAACGGATTCAAAATTTGCAGATTTGCGACATGGCGCCACTCTACTTCTCAACGCACGCACCAAGCAGCGAAGCATGTATATAGGTTCATCCGTCTTCGTCGCCCTGCTTTCGCTGTGCGGTTGGTTATGCTGGGGCGCGTTGTACGCCTGGCCCGATACCGCTCTGGCTGGCTTCTTGACTGGCATCCTCCCCGTATCGCAGACCGCCCGCTTGGCAATCATGCTGACCGGGGGCATCGTCGGAACCATCGCAACAGCTGGAACAATCGCGTTATGCTTTAGAACAATGGCACGTATCAAAGATTCGCAAAAGCAGCTATCCCAAATCAACACAGAAGAACATATTGCACGAACTGAGTTTGGCGTCATTGAAGCCATCGACGCAGCGACCTTACCCAAGGCCATCGAAGCATTACGCGGCGTACAAAACGATTTAGTTAACAGTGCCGCTACTTCTTTCTTAGACAGCCAAGGTGCGATCCTTATCAAGCCGGACCACCTGTCTGACAAGTTAGATGATCTCAAACGTGGTAGCAGCCGAGCGGTATCCTCACTCAAACAAGGGCAAGACCGAATCTCCCAGCGCTCGGCCAAGGCGACCGCACAAGCGGAGCAGCATCGTCGAGAAGCAGCGACCCTTGAACAGCAGATTAACGAAGAACGCGCGTTATGGGAAAAATCAGAGGTGCTTGAAAGATCGTTAGCCGACTTGGAATCTCAGACCAAGCAGCTTCGTCACAACATACAGGTTCGCAAATTATCCTGCGAACTCATCGAAGGCGGATGTCGCCGTATCTATTCTCGTTTCGAGCCAGAACTGCGACGCTTCGTAGGAAAAATTCTGCCTCACCTAACCCAAGAGCGATACGAGCATCTGGAAATTGACGACGACTTACATGTGCGCGTTTTTTGCAATAAGAAAAACGACTTCGTCAGCTTATCTGAAATTTCCAATGGAACGCACCGCCAGCTAATGCTCAGCGTTCGCCTGGCTCTGTCGCAGGCGCTCATCGCCTCATCCAACAACACTGCTCAGTTCATTTTCTTTGACGAACCGTTCGCCTTTTTTGATGAACACCGCATGGCCAAGGCGATTGAGGTGCTTCGGCGGATTAGTCCACAGCTCACGCAGGTTTGGCTCGCGGCACAAAAATTTGATAATACCTCAAACTTCGACTTGCTACTAAACTGCAACGTAGATGGCCATGTACTTGAAGTATCAGGTAAACCTACAAGACGCTCCCGTTCGTCTCAATCGACAGGCGCAACGACCGCATAACATGGTTATAGCCCCTGCATCGAACTTCCTGCTTGCCTCTAGCGTAAGTGATGTAGGCCCATTATATGTATCACGGTTACTCACACACGCGCGATCTGCATGAAAATTTGCCATGTCATCACCCGGCTCATCATTGGCGGCGCCCAGGAAAACACCGTACTAACCTGCCGCGGGCTGGTGGAGAAAGACCACGAGGTAACACTAATCGCCGGCCCTGAAACCGGACCAGAAGGTTCATTGTGGGATCAAGCCAAACAAACAGGCTGCGCAATTGAACAAATAGATTTCCTACGCCGAACCATTTCGCCGCTATCGGATTGGCGGGCGCGGCGCGACTTAACCGCATTGTTCAAACGCATTCAGCCCGACGTCGTCCACACCCATAGCAGCAAAGCTGGCATCATCGGGCGCGAAGCCGCATCACTTGCTGGCGTATCAAACATTGTTCACACCATTCATGGGATGAGTTTTAACCGAACCCAGCCGCCCTTTTCGCGATGGCTATACCGCACGCTCGAACGCAGAGCGGCCCGCGTCACCACCGCATTCGTCTGCGTAGCTGATGCCATGACAGAACAAGCCGTCGCTGCAGGATTAGCCCCTGCGTCAAGCTTTATAACAATTCGCTCAGGCATGGAGGTCGATCTCTTTACGCCGAATCCAGAATTGCGAAAGTCCCTGCGAAAAAAATGGGGCGTCTCCAAAGATGAAGTTGTCGTAGGAACCGTAGCTAGATTGTTCAAAAATAAAGGCTATGAAGACATCATCCAAGCGATCCCTCAGGCTGTCGTGGGGAATAAAAAGTTAAAATTCGTCTGGATTGGCGACGGCGCTTATCGTCAACGATACGAGCAATCGTTACAAGCGATTAACTTACGCAACCGAGTACACTTGACAGGCTTGGTATCTCCCACGGAAATCCCCAAGCTTATGAACGGCTTTGACATGCTCGTCCATGCTTCTCATTGGGAAGGTCTGCCGCGAACTGTCGTGCAGGCGTCACTCACGGAAGTTCCCGCGATTTCGTATGACAACGACGGCGCGCCAGAAGTTGTCATCCCCAACCAAACAGGCGTCCTGGTGAAATGCGGCCAAATAGACCAATTAGCCACAGCCATCATTAAGCTCTCCCTCGATCCCAAACAAAGACTCACACTCGGACGCGCCGCTAGACGCAAATGCCTCTCAGATTTCGACTGGCGACGGATGGTCGATCAGCTGGACCAGCTTTATGCAAAATTATTCTTAAGGCCAACGGGTTAACATGGGGGAAATCACATGCTCTCGATCAGCATAACACTATCCATAGCCATGACACCATGTATACGCAGATCACATAGTATTCATTATCGGACCTACAGTAGGGGTTTAAGGCTAAATCCTATAGGAAAGATTTGCAATTTATTACTAGCCTACCTCGCCTACAGCCGCTATAATGCGGTGTAAGGATTGCTTTGAGCATTATATATATTGCCGTAGCGCACTGGGGTGAACGACAGTATTTTGGGGTTGAAAATCGGAGGTTAGGGAAGATGACACGTTTTGTACCAATCGTAGCTCTCGTCGCATTTGCGTCGTGCCTAGCTGGCGGATCATCCGCACTTGCTACCAACGACGAAGTGCTTTCGTTTGGCTACAATAATTTAGACGGTTCGTTTAATTCATCATCCAGCTTGTTTACAGCTTCTGATGATTCAGGCTCTTCGGGCCAAGTTCTTCGCATCGTGCCTGTTACAGGCGATGCCAACTTTCTGGGAACAGCAGGCGATGCGGGCTTTCCTGGGCTAGCGGCCTTCGACTTGTCACTCAACTTGACTGACATAACATCAACGTCAGCCAATTCAACAGGAACCATCACGTTTACCGATATCAACGGAGATTCGCTTACCGGAGATGTCACTGGCCTCTGGAATGAATTTGTTGGTGGAATAACTGCTGGCACTTTCCAAGGCGAAATTACCAACTTCGTGTCAGTCGATATTTCCGGCGACAATACTTTCGATGGCAATACCGGCTCTGGTTTTTCTACACTATTCGATGCAGGTTTTCCTTTTTCCGGGGCAGTTTTATCCTTGGAATTCGGCAACTGGTTCACTGATGGCGGCGGCGTTCCGACTGACTTTTCAAATGCTACAACATCCGCAACTGGCGTAGTCGTTCCTGAACCAGCCACACTAGCATTGCTGGGACTAGGCAGCTTAGCCTTCGCTGCCAAACGCCGAAAAAAGTAATAACACGGCTTTCTGAAATTTCAATATTACGAAAAACGCCCGAACGATGGTATGCCGTCCGGGCGTTTTTTTTATAACCCACTCTCTTAACAATCTGTTTTCTTCTTGGTTACGGCGATGCAACAGTAAGAACTAAATTGTCCAAAGACGCCACGCCTCCAGCGAAATCGATACTACCATCTCCGATGGCAAAGTTAGTCGGGGCCATCCCTCGTGATACATCGGAACTGAAGCTGATAGCTGCTAACGCCCTAACACCATCGACATCAGCCTCATCATTCATACTATCGCCGTCCGCACCGCCCGTCGTATTACTCATTACATGGCAACTGGCCAAAGTCATACACAACAAAACAGAAAATTTCTTAACCACTTCATACCGCTTCTCATAACTGAATAAGCCAGCGACTCCGCAATAAGCGCAAACCTGTTTAGTCGCATTGCACATAAATAACACCTGCAGAAAACCATTCCAGAAGCGTCTTGAAAAAATGTTGAAACTGATTTTCTTCTGATTGGCCTACTGTCCAAGACTGCCGCTGCAAATATTTAGCCGCCACGTCGTTGAGTGTCATAGCCTCAACACTGGACAGATGATGAAGTGTTTCTGAGGCTGCCTCGTCAAGCGCGAGCCATCTCGGCATCAGCGTTTTTACATCTCGGCCACACACTGCCTGATTTCCGATCGGCAATGGAAGATTATCGGGGAGACCCTCCTCGTCTCGCTAATGCGTCCCCAACGGTAACACATCGTATGTAAATTTTCTCCTTGCCACCATCGCCGGGATGAAAACGGGTAAATCCATCAACTCACCCACCGAGAGCGCACTCATCTGTGCCAACGTCGTGTCTCGACGTGCTACATCAATCGCATAAAAAACATCGACAGCCGTTTTTTCGTATTCAATTATGTCTAACAATCCAGGCCACTCTTGTCGTAGATATGGCTTGGTTTCAACCATAAAGTATTGAAAATTAACGGCTAACAACCGCGAGGAATCACTTCGCCAGGCACGAAACTGGTGCAACTCTCGAACAATGCCATTGAAATACTTCCGCTCTTCTTGATCGTCTCCAGAAATTTTCTTGAGCCGCGCCATAACCGCAAAAGTTATGGGGTAAATCCACCGCAACATGGAAAGCTCTCCATTATAAATAAGCTCGTTGTACACTCTCATGCTATCCGGCTTGATCGCGGCTAAGTCGTCCAACTCCGTTTTGTCTAAATAAGGAAATCGCTCGGCGAATTCTGCCTGACGATTTTCGAGCGAACCGGGCGTCGCCTCTTTATCGAGAATGAGTTCACGAACAGCAGAAAGTAAATATTTGAGTGTCATGGTGATGTCGCAGGATGGTGCGATTGAGTAATATCGTCCATTAATTTCTGAGCCATGCCTGCCTCTTGAAGTAAACGAGCAAGCGAAGGTATCTCAAAATCCCATTCGATCAATGCGGATGTCGGACCGATGCGCTCGAGTACCTCCTGATACAACGCCCAGGTTTCCTCCGCTACGGGTTTGGCGTGCGTGTCTAGCAGGATGCCACCGTGTTTCTCAAACCCTCCCAAGTGAAGTTGGCCAACGCGATGTAGCGGAATCGAATCAAGAAATCCAATTGGATCAAAGTCATGATTGCTGGCGTTCAGTATTACGTTTGAGACATCAAGCATAAGTCCGCAATCCGCTTCTTCCAGCACAGCTGAGATGAATTCAGGCTCAGTCATCTGCGACTTAGCTATTTGCATGTAATACGTCACATTTTCCAACAAGAAAGGCCGCTCCAGAACTTCCTGCACAATTTTCACGCGCTGTGCCACGTGTTTGACCGCTTCCTGAGTAAACGGCAATGGTATCAAATCGTTGAGATTCACATGGTCAACCATAGTGAAACAAAGATGGTCGCTATACCAGGAGCAACGGCAAGTATCGCAAAACTCCTTCACTTCTTTCAAGAGTGTCATATTTAACGGGTCAGTGCTTCCAATGGAAAGTGACACGCCGTGCCCCACCAAGGTGTATCGCTCTGCGATGCGTCGCAGTGCGTCTGTAACGAATCCGCCGCGGCCAAGGTAATTCTCTGGAATGACTTCAAACCAATTAACCTGCGGCTGCTGATTGATGATATCGGGGAAATGCTGCCGGCGAAGACCAATGCCAGCACCAAGAGGCGTGAGTCCATAATTTCTTAGCTCAGACATTCGTACATCTCATTCACTAACGATAAAAATGAAAAAGGCGAGGAGCAGGACCGCGCGTGCCTCGGCACAACTCGATCCCACGCCTCGCCTGCAATCTTAATCTCGGAGGTGCATGATGAAAAGAAAACACCTCAGCTATGTGATCGAGTGCTATTTCTTATCGCCAGAGCCTTTTTCACTACCGCAGCCCTTCTCGCCGCCGCAGCCTTTTTCGCCTTTACAACCCTTTTCTCCGCCACAGCCTTTTTCGCCGGACATTTTTGCACCTTGATTGTTGCTGGCACATCCCGTTGACGTCATCGCGATTGCACTGCCTGCTAGTAGCGAAGCAATACTAAGTGTCCTCAAACCACTGAAAGCCAATTTCTTTACATTCATCCGGCCAATCCTTTCTAAAATTTACGGGCGGCTGCATACAATTTGCAAGCCTGCTTACACTAATCCAATTCCTATATAAAAAAAGCACTGACCACAGAGTCATCTTAACGAATCATCTATAGTAAACCCCAACTGCACATGCATTCCACCCAGGAGCGTTTTCCTTGCAACCATCAATCGCGCAATACGCAATGGTTTACTCTTTGGTTACTTAACCGGCCCAGCCCGTGTATTATTATTACAAACCCGGAAGTAAGCAAGATGTACTACACATTATGCAATTAACCACCTCCAGGTAGATTGTCCTGTAATCAGTTATTAGCTGATAACTAGGACATGCCCTAGCATGCCGGAAATACACGAGGAATAAAAAATGATGGAATCAAGACATTATGGATTAACTGGACCTCAAGTTCTTCTCATTCATGGTGGACCGGGCGCACCAGGATATATGGCGACGATAGCAAAAGTTTTGGAGAAATCTTGCCGTGTCGTTGAGCCAATGCAACGTCGCAGTAGCCAAGAACCACTCACCGTCGCTAAACATGTAGCAGATTTACGCGAATTGATTACCTCATCTACTCGCCTCGAAAAACCTGCCATGGTTGGCCATTCTTGGGGCGCAATGTTGGCACTCGCATTTGCGGCTAAGCATTCAAACGACATCTCCTGCTTGGTCCTTATAGGATGCGGAACGTTTGACACGGTTTCTCGTCAACATCTTGAACGCATGCGCAAAGATAGATTGGATGATAAATTCGCACGCCACATGCAACAAATTATGGCAAATGATTCAACGCCCGACGAGCGTATGAAGGCGATGGGTGGATTCTACCTTAAGCTGGATTCATACAAGTTGATGCCGGTAAAGGATGACATATTATCTTGCGACGCGCTAGGCCATGATGAAACATGGCAAGATATGATACGATTGCAAACTAAAGGCGAATTTCCCCAATCATTTTCTAGTATTGATATACCAACCATCATGCTACACGGAGCCTATGACCCGCACCCAGGAAAAATGATCTATGAAAGCTTACGGCATTACATCCCTCAACTGACCTACAAAGAATGGCCGGCGTGTGGACACTATCCTTGGCTGGAAATTGAAGCACGGGAAAAGTTTTTTACAACATTACATGAATGGCTATCGCAACATGCTTAATAACGCCATGTAGCGTCAATGCGTCAATACGTCGTCGTGAATTTCGACTTCACCCAGCTGTTGTCATCTGAAAAGGGAATATCAAGCAGAAGCCAGTCTGCCTGTTCGCCGAGAACCTCGAAAACCTCCATTTTCTTTACGCGGCCGACTTTATTATGGCCAATCGGAGAATCATAGATACTTGCAGTAGCCGTGATTTTGGCCCACTTTCCCTGACGTGGATTAACAACGTTCAACTCCCATGAGTAGTCTACAAATTTCACACGAAAACCAGCCACATCTGATCCCAGATATGCGCTGACATATTCACCCAATTTGGATTTACCACCAAAATCGCCAGCGTACCAATCGAAAATTTTAGAAAGATGCAACGTACGTTTGCTAGTTTTAATTTGGTTTCGCTTCGCATCATTCACAAAGTCACGCATCTTTTTGTCTAGCGCCTCGTCCAAGCGATCAGCCACAAAAGCATGATTTAATATCGGTGGACACGAACGAGCCGCACAGACCAACGCCGCGTGGACACGAGGGTCTTTGAACGTCGGGCGAATGATTTTATGCTCAAGATGGTCCAACGTGATCGTTTCATGGTTGATACGAACAATTTTTTCTTTGAAGACACCATAAAGCGATTCGGAAGGCGTATAATCCGCACGAAATCGCTCGGTCATAGCCCGGATCATGGACGCATTATACAGGTTTATATATAACGCAAGCTGCTCATCCCGAGATAGCGTATCAGGATCAATGACCGCTAACACATCCAGGTATTCAATCAACTCACGCCAATGTGTTTTGCGTAAGCTGAGATAGTCCACGCACTCATCGCGTACATGGGCTTGCAAAATCGTATCGAAAATACTGTGATCGACATCGGCCCTTGCGCCATAGATCGGTATGGTAATCCCTACGATCAAGCAGACCCCAATTGTCCGAGACATCTTTGTCCTGCTTCTCGAAAGCTTCATTCGTATTCTCCTACCAACCGTCACAAGGCCAACACTATGGCGCACTGTACGCTGATAGGATTATATTTGCACGAAACCAAATGTCGACAACAATTGGCTCTGCACATTGAGTTATTGATTAGATTTCGACTTTCAGAGATGAGCTGTTCAGGATATCTGATTGAGCAAGCGCCAGAAGAGAAGCCTTGAGATTATGCGGGAGATTTGACTCGCTAGATGAATACGCCCTTGAACGAGAAATGATTAGCTTGGGCGCGGCGGGCTATCTCACTAAGCCCCTGGACTTCGACGGACTGCTACATGAGTTAAGTAAATACATATCCATTCCGCAGTCCGCCCAGGTTGATTAGCTTCGCGACGTTGACAAGCCATAAGCAGTTAATTGCTTTTTAATACTGCCAGCCCAATCACGATTAGCTAACGGACTCGCTGGGCTGGGATGCAAGATTCGGCCTATCGAAACATCTACCTCCTTCAACGCCGTTTGGGCGCGCTTCTCAGCAAACACGCCTACACCAACAACATATCGAGGACGAATATGATTCACGAGTTGCCTTAACGATTCATCGCACGCCTCAAACAATCGCGTCCGTGTCGCTACTGGTAGTTTATCCGGTGTAAAGTTTTTCCCTGAAGATTCCATGAACACCAACGGACAATAATTCGCCACAAAATACCGCTTGAAAAATTGCTTAGGCCTGACAAAAGATTCCTTAGCCCACCCCCATAATCTTTTCCCGCTTACTTCACTTCGCTCGCAATCAAACCCAGCGATTGGCCGCTTAGGATGCACGTCAACCGGCTGACCAATCTCAGCCGAGATGCCTAACCAATCGCGCACGAAACCAACTTCACCAAAAGGTACACCCGTCTGAGCCATCCCCCACGGACCGGGGTTCATCCCCAACAAAATCACTTCCGCGCCAGGATTAGCGTACTTTTGTAAATACTGAAGATGAGCCTCGCGGGCATACTCAAGCGGATTGTACACATGCGTGATCGGTGATGAAAAGGAAATCGACTTAGCCGATTCGCTCAACGCATGAACGAAGTCGATCAAAAACTTGTCTGCGCGGGTTTTAATTACAGATGAAGTAGGCATCAACAAGCCCTGAATAACCCACGCTACGACAGTGTCACAATGAAGTCAGCTACCTTGTCGATCCCCTCAGTCTTGAGGGTAGACGTTTTGAATATGGGTCGCGCATCCCCAACCGCGCCAATCAACTGCGATTGCGTAGCATCAGCCCCGCTCAAATCGCACTTGTTCAGCACAAAACAGGTTGCAATTTCCATAATACCAGCTTTTGAAAATTGCACGGCGTCGCCGCTATCAGGCATCAAGACCAACAGCGTATGGCTAGCTAACTCACGAATACCAACATCGCCTTGCCCCGCGCCGACAGTCTCAACAAGAATATAATCAAAACCAAAACCGGTAAGCAGCTTAAGCACATCCGGGCAAACATCAGCAAGCCCACCAGCCGCTCCGCCAGAAGCTAAACTACGCACGAAAAATTCTCGCTCAGGAGACGCTGACATCATGCGCAACCGATCACCCAACAGTGCCCCACCCGTAATAGGACTACTCGGATCAATAGCTAACACTGCCACTCGCTTTCCGCGCGAAACCAACTCCTCGCCAAGCTTACCGATAAACGAACTCTTCCCGACACCCGGCGCCCCCGTCACACCAATCACCACAGCATCACCCGCAGGCGGCTCAAAACCTTCCACAGACTCACCACGCTGCACGCTCGTAATTAACTTAGCCAGCGCATTTTGCTTACGCTTCGCATATCCATCAACGACATCCTCCAACTTAACCGGCTCGTGCATTGAGGCGAGTTGCTTTACCTTGCCTACAATATCATCAACCGATGAACCAGGATTGAATACCGCAGCTACGCCCATATCAGCCAGCGCCGCGTGATCTTCTTTGGGGACGATACCACCTAAAATGATGGGAATATGTTCGATGTCCAATTGCTTACGAAGTCGAAGAAGCTCTGGCATCACCGTGAGATGAGCGGCTGACAATAGACTAACACCGACCACATCCACGTCTTCCTGAAGCGCCGCGTACATCGTCGCCTCGCACGTTTGCCATAGGCCCGTATAAATCACTTCGATACCAGCATCACGAAATGATCGTGCCAAAACCTTGACACCTCTATCGTGGCCATCTAAACCAATTTTGGCTAGCAGAATGCGGGGTGGCTGATTATTTTTTGTTGGTTTCGTCATTTCAATAGGCTCTGGTGCGAGGCTTACCATTCCGGGCCTCCGCCATAGGCGCCAAACACTTCCTTCATCGTGTCCATCATTTCCCCCACCGTCGCATCAGCCTCCGCCGCTTCAACCAACGCGGGCATCACGTTTTTGTCTTGATTGGCATCTTCTCGTAATCGAGTCAAAGCCGCCTGATGTTTAGCAACATCCCGCTTGGCCTTAATATCTTTGAGCTTGGAAACCTGTTTATCTTCAGTATCTTGAGATATTTTCAACATCTCCATATCGTGCGTCCCGTCCTCGACAAAGTCGGTTACGCCCACGATTTTCTGCTCGCCACCATCAATACGTCGCTGCTCCGCCTGCGCAGACTCAGCAATAGTCCGGCGAAAATAACCACGATCAATCGCTGGCAACACGCCGCCCATCGCGTCGATCTGATCGATAATCGCGTAAGCCTTAGCCTCAATCTCGTCGGTCATCTTCTCGATAAAATAACTACCGCCTAGCGGATCTGCCACCTGAGGCACATTAGTTTCATGAGCAATAATCTGCTGTGTACGCAACGCAACTTTCGCCGCTTCCTCCGTCGGCAACGCTAGCGTCTCATCCATACTATTGGTATGAAGCGATTGCGTACCACCCAGCACCGCAGCCATCGCCTGATACGCAACCCGCATCACATTATTCATAGGCTGCTGCTCGGTCAGCGTAACCCCAGCCGTTTGGCAATGCATTCGCAATTTCCAACTTCGCTCATGCTTCGCTTTGAATCGGTCGCGCATGATATGTGCCCACATGCGCCTCGACGCACGAAGCTTCGCTATTTCCTCGAAAAAGTCGTTATGCACATCGAAGAAAAAGCTGAGTCGCGGCGCGAAGGCGTCAACATCCAATCCTCGATCAATTGAAAGCTGTGTATAAGCCATGCCATCTGCAATGGTAAAAGCTAATTCCTCCGCAGCCGAGGCCCCCGCTTCACGAATATGATAGCCGCTAACACTAACCGTATTCCACAAAGGCATATGCTGCGTACAATACTCGATCGTATCAATCACCAGCTTAACGCTAGGCTCAGGCGGAAACACATATTCATTCTGTGCGTGAAATTCTTTAAGAATATCGTTTTGCAACGTGCCGCGAAGCTGATCCAATGGCACGCCTTGCTTTTTAGCCACACATATATAAAAGGCCAAAACAATCGCAGCCGGGGCGTTAATTGTCATGCTCGTACTGACTTCGCCGAGATTGATCCCATCGTAAAGTACGTGCATATCAGACAAAGTAGAAACAGCGACCCCACATCGCCCGACTTCCCCTAGTGCCAACTTGTCGTCACTGTCTCGCCCCATGAGCGTGGGCAGATCAAAGGCCGTACTTAGCCCAGTTGTCCCGTGGGCCAATAGATACTTAAACCGCTCATTGGTATCAGCCGCGGACCCAAATCCCGCAAACTGACGCATGGTCCATAATTTATCACGATACATCGTGCGATGAACACCGCGCGTAAACGGAAACGAACCAGGCACCGAAAGCGCCGAAGCCGGATCATAACCACGCAAATCCTCAGGCCCGACAAATGACTTGCCGTTGGCATCGTCCGCACTGCGTTTAGATTTCCCTACACCGGGTTCAATACTCATACTGCACTACTCCATCCACGAAGCTGGTCGCTTCTCAACGAAAGCAGCTAACCCTTCCCTGCTCTCGTCCCCCCCAAAACATTCTACAAAAGCCCCGATTTCATCGCCATCAGTAAATGCCCGCTTAGCCAAGGCAAGCGCCTTCGGACCGCCTCGACGAAAAGATTTACAAAAAGCAGGAACCCGTGCGATCACATCTTCCGCAGAATTCACGATTTCATCGACAAGACCAAAAGCCAATCCATCCTCAGCCGAAACGGGCATCGCGCTAAAAAACATCTTTTTCGCCCGCGAAGGACCAATCAATCGTGTCAAACGCCCAATACCACCCCAGCCCGGCGTCAAACCCAGCGACGTCTCCGGCAAACCAAGCTTCGCCGTCTTAACCGCAATTCGAAAATCGCACGCCAGCGCCAACTCAAGCCCACCACCCATCGCAGCCCCATTAATTCCAGCTACCGTAAAACAGGGCATCTGCTCAAGCTCATTAAAAATCGCCTGACCATTTTCGCCATAAGCCCGCGCCTGCTCAGGAGAAAAATTGTTCATCTCCTTAATATCCGCGCCAGCTACAAATACTTTTCCCTCTGCTCGAATAAATAACGACCTAACAACAGAAGCGTCGCGAACTTTCGCCAGCGCCTCCTTCAACTTTTCAAGCACCGCCGAAGACAAGACATTTATGCCCGACTCCGTCGATAGCGTAAGCGTAGCCATAGAACCATCGATAGTTACATCAATGCAAGTATTACTCATAGCTATAAAACCCCCGTTTGGATTTTCTACCCATACGCCCCGCAGCTACATACTTTCGTAGCATCGGACAAGGTCGATAGCGGTCTTCGCCAAGATCGCGGAACATGACTTCCATAATATGCAAACACACATCCAGCCCGATCAAATCCGCTAACGCCAAAGGCCCCATGGGATGATTCATGCCGAGTGTCATGATGTCGTCAATAGCTTTCGCCTCAGCTACACCATCTTGAAGCGTAAAAATCGCCTCGTTAATCATAGGCATTAAAATGCGATTCGAGACAAAACCTGGATGGTCATTACAAGAAACAGCCGTCTTACCCACAGCCGTCGCTAGTTCCATCGTCTTACGCGCCGTCTCATCCGAGGTCTGCAAACCGCGAACAATCTCCACCAATTTCATCAACGGCACGGGATTAAAAAAGTGCATACCAATAAATCGATCGGGATGATCCACCGCCGCGGCTAGCTGCGTAATGCTAATGCTGCTCGTATTACTAGCCAATATCCCATCATCAGCGACATGCTGCTGAGCATCCCGAAGAATCGCGATCTTAGTTTCAAGTTTTTCAGTCGCAGCCTCAACGATCAACGGCTGCTTACCCACATCAGAAAGGCTTTCCACAAAGTGCAACCGCGCCTTAGTCGAAGCCGCATCATCAGCCGACATCCGCCCCTTTTCAACACCGCGATCAAGCATCTTATTAATCTGCTTCGATGCCGATTTCAAAGCTTCAGGAAAAGCATCGAATACATACGCATCAAAACCAGACTGCGCAAAAACCTGCGCAATACCTCTCCCCATCGTCCCAGCGCCAATGACAGCGATACGCTTATTATTCTCAGTCATCTCTATTCTCTCTGAAATTCACTGCAACTAGGCATCGCCTGCGTACAGGTATCGCCTGCGATCTACACCAACGAACGTGCAATCACAATCCGATGGATTTCACTCGTCCCCTCATACAATTCCGTAATTTTCGCATCTCGCAGCAATCGCTCCACCGGATAATCTTGGCAATAGCCATATCCACCAAAAATCTGCACCGCATGATTAGCCGCTTTAGAACAAGCCTCACTCGCAAAAAGCTTCGCCATCGCACCAGCTTGCACATACTCTAAATCGTTATCTTTTCGCCACGCAGCCCGATACACCAAAACCCGCGCCGCCTCAATTTCCACCGCCATGTCCGCCAGCTTATTTTGAATCGCCTGGAACGTCCCGATAGGCCGACTAAATTGTTCGCGTGTATTGGCATATTGCGTCGCCTCAGACAAACACGCTTGAGCAATGCCCAGCGCCTGCGCAGCAATTCCAATACGACCGCCGTTCAATATCGAAAGCGCGATACGAAGTCCATGCCCTTTCTCACCAAGCAGCGATTCTTCCGGGATCACACAATCTTCAAACACAAACTCCGCAGTCGATGAGCATCTAATCCCTAACTTCTTTTCGAGCTTCCCGGTCCGCAAACCCGGCGCATTCTTATCCACAATAAATGCGGACAAGCCGTGTTTTTTCTCATTGGGATCAGTCACCGCAAGAAGCACCATCACCTCGGCTTCTTTGCCGTTGGTGACAAATATTTTCGTACCGTTGATATGCCAGCCATCGCTTTGCAATTCCGCCCGACATGATGCCGCGCCGACGTCACTACCGCTACCAGGCTCAGTCAACGACAAGCACCCAATCGTCTCGCCAGTAGCCATCCCCGGCAAATATTTTTGCTTCTGCACATCACTACCGTATGCCATTATGGGATAAACGCAGAGCGAAGTATGCGCACTGAGCAGCACACCAGTACCCGCGCACGCTTTAGAAATTTCTTCGACGATCATGCTCGACGCATCACAACCCAGGCCCGCACCTCCATATTGCTCTGGGATAGAGATACCAAACAAGCCCATATCTGCTAGCTGCCCAATCAATTCCTGAGGCATCTCAGCCGCGTGGTCGCGCGCCTCCGCACCGGGCGCAACCACCTTAGCAGCGAAATCGCTAACCTGCTCTTGCAGCATTCGCAGATCATCGTCGAATTCAAAATCCATTTCGAAATTCCTTAACGTGAAAGTAGCTGACGTGCAATAATAATACGCTGAATCTGACTCGACCCTTCGCCAATTTCGCACAACTTCGCATCACGCATGTATCGTTCAACGGGAACTTCCTTCGTATATCCCATCCCGCCAAAAATCTGAATCGCATCCATACACGCCTTCGTCGCAGCCTCGCTCGTTAAGAGCTTAGCCATGGAAGCTTCAATATTTGAAGGCTTATTCGCATCAGATAGAATCGCCGCCTTATGCGTGAGCAATCGGCCAGCATCCAAATTCATAGCCATGTCTGCCAACATAAATTGAATCGACTGATGCTTAAATAAATTCTTACCAAACGCCTTTCGCTGCGTGGCATAAGCCAAAGACTCTTCCAACGCACCACGCCCCAAGCCAAGCGAGATTGCCGAAATCGTAATTCGGCCACGCTCAAGCACTTTCATCGCATCGATAAAACCGCCGTGCAACTCACCGCAAAGGTTTTCTTTTGGAATGCGCAAATTTTCGAGCGTGAGTCCCACCGTATCAGAGCCACGCATCCCAAGTTTATCTTCCTTCGGACCTATGATCAGACCAGGCGTTCCCTTCTCCACAATAAACGCGCTAATCCCCTTCGCCCCACCTTCAGGTTTGGTCTTAGCCGTAATAACATAAACGCCCGCATAATGACCATTCGTAATCCAATGCTTCGCTCCGTTAAGCACCCACTCATCGCCATCCAAATCAGCCGTCGTACTCAGCGCAGCCGCATCACTGCCACACCCAGGCTCAGAAAGCGCCCATGCGCCCAAGCATTCACCCTTCGCCAATCGCGGCAGATATTTCTTCTTCTGCTCTTCATTCGCCCCAATAATCAAATGCGCGCTACACAAGGCATTATGCGCATCCAACATCAAAGCCGTCGCCCCACAATGACGAGCGATTTCCTCCATAATGACGGTAGCTTCTAAATCACCAAACCCACAACCGCCATAATCCGCCGGTGTGAAAATGCCTAAGAAACCCAACTCAGCCAGCTTGGCTACCGTGTCCCTCGGAATATCCGCTTCACGATCCCACTGACGCGCGTTCGGCGCAATATGATCCTCAGCAAAACGTTTCGCCATATCGCGCAGGGCTATCATATCTTCAGAAAGTTCAAAATTCATCGGTTTACCTTAGTCAACAAATTTCCCAAAAATCTATGCAACACGCTAAACTATTTTCACCCAGCTTTTTTCGCCAGGCACGCCGCAATGACCATACGCTGCACTTCGCTAGTCCCCTCGTAAATCGGCGTGACTCTCGCATCTCGAAACAATTGTTCAACGCGACACTCATGCACGAACCCGGAACCTCCGTGAACTTGCACCGCGCGATACGCAATACGATTGGCACTTTCACTCGCGTACAATTTCGCCATCGAGCATTCACTTCGATCCGATTGGCCAAGATCAACCGTCGTCGCAGCCCGCCAGATTAAATTCTTTGATGCCTCTAACTCCACAGCACTATCAGCCAACATATCACCTATCGCCTGAAACTTTCCGATAGGCTTGCCAAACTGCTCACGATGGCTCGCGTAAGATGTCATCTCTTCCAGGCACGCCTCAGCTATGCCACACGCCTGTGCCGCAATTCCAATTCGCCCCTCATTCAAGCTGGACAAACAGACTTTCAAACCCTCACCACGATCTCCCAATAAGCGATCTTTAGGCACAAAAACCTGGTCCAAATGGATCACAGCCGTCTCGCTTCCGCGAATGCCTAATTTTCCGTGAATCTGCGATCTTTGCAGCCCAGGATCATCGCCGTCGATCAGAAAGGCACACAAGCTTTCGCCATCAGGCGCACCTTGCAAACGGGCTAGCGTAAGAAACCAACGCGCGTGCATGCCGTTAGTAATCCACATCTTCTCACCGCTAATCCGATACCCATCGTCCGACTCAACCGCCATCGTCTTAACCGCAGCCGCATCGCTACCCGCCCCGGCTTCTGACAAAGCGAAGGCACCAAAATGCCTCACATCAGACCAACCGCTCAGACACATATCATGAATAGCCGCGTTGCCATATTTGTGAATAATACGCCCGACCATGCTATGCACAGCCACCGTAACACTCGTTGAGGGAGACCACTTAGCTAGTTCGTGTGCAATAGCTGCATATACGCGATAAGGACATTCCAAACCGCCATACGCCTCCGGAACGCAAAGCGTCATCAGCCCCATCTCACCCAACTGAGGCAATACGTCGTACACCGTCCCCTCGGATTGGTCCCACGCGCGGTCGAGCGGTAGCAATTCCTTCTTTGCAAAATCGGCTACCGTTTCGATCAACAGCAAGTGATCTTCGGACAAACCGTCAGTATCGGGAACCAACGACATACATGAACCTTTCGTATCAATCTATAAACACTTGCGAGTACTACATTCTCGCACGACACAAATCTATGAATTCCAGGTTGGCCGAATACCAGCCAAAAAATGTAGACGACGAAACAAGTGATTTCTCTTAACAATCAACTCACGAAGCCGTGTCAAAACATCTTCCTGAATTCGAGAGGAAAATCGCCAGGAAATGATGTCCTCCTCCAATTCCAACCAGCGACGGGAACCGCTAAGCTTACGCTTGCGCCTAGGATCAAAATCCGCCAGCAACGCCCTCACTTCAGTCTCAATCGTTTTCAGCTCAACCGCAATGCGATGTGCAGACGGCGCAGGCGTCATACCATCCTGCAGCCGCTTCTCATCAATGCCGAAAAAACCCTCGTCAGCCGAAGCCTCAATCGAATCCGCATCGCCAGCATCGTCCACATCAACAACGCCATCGCGGGTCTTCGCTTCACCCTCGCCATCAGCCAGCGCCCCAGATGCTTCCAAAGACCTCGACGACGCATCTAACAATTCTGCATCATCCTCAGACACCTCAGCCGACTCGGACAAGTCTGGGTCACCCGAATCTTCGATACTGGGAACATCCCCTACCGGCTCCAAAGCATCGTCATTCGGATCAGATTGTATGTTTTCAACCATCACTTTATCGTCTCACGAAAACTCATCACAGCGTCACAGTGTAGCAGATTCGCCGAATTTCGCACCTTTCCCCATATAGAGTCGAGTGGGCAGAGAGATTTGAATCAGAGCCAGTAGTACCAGCGCCCGGTGTCTACATCCAATCAGAGCCGGTAGCGCAAGCGCCCGGTGTCTTCGATTGGTTCAAAATTAAGTTAGGTCATGCGATCTGCATGACGAACGAGCTAAGGGGCCGCTTCCTCACGGGCGCGGTTCTGTCTGATAGGATATTCGAGCTAACAACAAGCTGAAGACGAATCAGCCGAACGACTCACATTCGGCACGCCAGCCTTGCAATCAAACAGACCAAAATGAGTTGAGCGGTCGCCTTGAACAGAAAAATGTTCCGCGAACCGCGTATCAGCAAGCATCGAAGCCGTGTTGCCACAAACTCTCGCCGGCTTACCCGTTTCAAATACATGGTGGTCGTCAAGAATAAATTGGTGTGGACACTCAGCCACACTTCCCAAATAAGTCGCCACTTGGCCATAGTCCTCACAAGTATCCTCTAAGTCTAGCTTAAACGCGCGCACGGTAATCGAATAGAAATCAACCATGCCCAACTTCGCCTCGACCTCCGCATCATTAATAGCAAACGCTCGCGAATCTACAACGCGGTAATCGGCGCAGCCTAGCGACGCCAACAAACGGCGAAAATCTTCGATATACATCGCCCCGCCAAGACATTCCCCGCGCAAAACGGGATCATTCATCAGCGATTCTGGGATACGACGGCTGCCGAAAACATCAGAAAAATACAATTCGCCACCTGGCTTTAACACCCGAAATATCTCGGAAAACACCTTGTCCTTTTCTGTAGATAAATTCAATACGCAATTGGAAATAATCACGTCAACGCTATCGTCCTTCACGCCGACCGCGGCTAAATCCTCAATATAGCCAAGATGAAATTCAACATTGGGCTTACTAAAACCAAATCGCGTCATCTGGGTTTGTACATGTCGCTGTGCAATCTCAAGCTGCTGCTCGGTCATGTCCACACCAATCACACGCCCCTTTGGCCCGACCATTTTAGCCACCATATAGGCATCGCGCCCCGTGCCACACCCTAAATCAAGCACGGTTTTGCCTTCTAGCGACAACGGAATAGGTGAGCCACAGCCATAAAACTTTTGTGTTATTTCATCTTCAATTTCAGAAAGGATAGCCCGGACGTGCTTGGGCATCGTCCCGCCCACACAGCAAGCTTTTGTCTTAAGGTCGCGGGTAGAAAGCACTGTTTCTCCGTAATATTTCTTGACCTGTTCACGCGTACTATCCGTCCCGGATGTTATCATCGAATTCTTCTCTCAAACAAAACCAAAATAGCTAACACGCAGCCATAACGACCCTCAACTCATGGATGATAGTACATCAAGATTGAACCGTCATGTATTGCACGCTAAATAGCTGTTGTGCATCCGTCCAGACGTGCGTGATGTCAAACCCCGCGAAATTCGCCTTTTCCCGCCATTGGTCCAGGCTAAACTTATGCGAAAACTCCGTAAACATGACCTCATCCTTAGCGAACCCGATTTCATCATGACCGAATTTTACAATTTGGTCAGCGAAGCTCCGTATGCCCATCTCAATCCTACCTTCAAGATTATTATAAGCGCTATGATAACCAAACTTCTGCGGGTCAAAGTTAGCGTCTAATTCTCGATTGAATCGGTCTAAAACATTTAGCGCAAACGCGGCAGATACCCCTTTCGAATCGTTATAAGCCGCTTCCAATAATTGCGTGTCCTTTTTAAGATCAACGCCAATCAACATCCCACCCCCTGGGCCACAAACCTTAGCACAACGTTTCAGAAACGAAGTCGCTTCTTCAGGCAACATGTTGCCAATTGTAGAACCCGGAAAAAATACAAGTCGCTTACCAGCGGGATTAACGCTACTTGGAATTTTAATGGGCTGCGAAAAATCCGCACACACTGGCAACACGCAGATATGTGGATAAGCAGCCGTCAACCGTTTAGCTGAGGCAAGCAAAGCCTCTTTCGATATTTCAATCGGCACATAACCAGCAGGCGAAACAAGATGCTCTAGCAAGATGCGCGTTTTATCGCCGCTGCCGCTTCCATATTCAACAAGTAAGCAATTTGGCCCGGCAAGCTCTGCAATCTCTTCGATGTTGTCACGAAGAATTCCCATTTCAGTTTGCGTAGGATAGTACTCCTCAACCTCGCAAATCTGATCAAAAAGTATTGAGCCTTTCTCATCGTACAAATATTTTGCAGGAATCATTTTCTGGCTGAGCATCAGCCCGGCTATGACCTCATCGCGCATCTGTTTTTTGCCAGGATGGCGATTCTCAAATTCTAACGGTTCGTTTGCCTGCTCGTCCTGCGTCATAAATCACTTGGCCAATCTAATGCCGGCGAACTGCCACCGGTTCTGAGGATGAAAAAAATTCCGATACGTCAATCTCACACTGCTGCGCGGCGTCACACACGAGCCACCGCGCATCACAAACTGGTTACACATAAACTTGCCATTATATTCACTCAACGCACCAGCCGCTGGCTTAAAACCTGGATAGGCAATGTAAGGACTCGCTGTCCATTCCCACACATCACCAAACATTTGTTGAAAATCTTCCGAAGCGACATCATTCGCCGCTAGAGGGTGATAGGTTTGCGATTCTAAGAAATTCCCCTTGATTCTCAGCCCCGTCGCTGCGATTTCCCACTCGGCTTCGGTAGGCAGGCGAACGCCTGACCAGCGGGCGAATGCATCCGCCTCAAAAAAACTAACGTGACACACCGGCTCATGCAATGCCACATCACACAGGCCAGACAAAGTCATATATCGCCATCGTCCGTCCCCATGCTGCCAGTATAAAGGCGATAGCCAATTCTCCGCTTGCACAGCTCTCCAACCGTCCGCCAGCCATAAATCATGCCGACCATAGCCATCATCCTCGATGAATGCCATGAAGTCGGCATTGGTCACCAGATGCGACGCCAATTGAAAATCTTGTACAAGCACTTCATGTCGAGGACTTTCATTATCATAAGCAAAGCCAGAACCAGCATGACCTATTGAATGAATGCCCCCAGAAACAGGAACCCATTTACGAGACATCCCACTCGCTGATGCAACTTTCTCCTTGGCTACTATATAAGAAGGCTTCAACGGATTAACCGAAAACATATGCTTGAGGTCAGTCAACATTAACTCTTGATGCTGTCGTTCGTGATGCAGGCCAATCTCAATCATATGACGAAGCGCAGCATCTTTTTCGCCGCATCGCTCAATCAAATTAATCATCGAAGCATCAACGGCCCGGCGATAATCAAAAATCTCAGTAACCGTAGGCCGAGAAAGCGCGCCGCGCTGACCGCGCTCAAATGGCTGACTGATCGTATTGTAATAGGAATTAAACAAGCTGCGGTAAGCCGAATTGAAAGGTTCGTAACCGACAACTTGAGCTTCCAAAATCAGCGTCTCGAAAAACCAGGTAGTATGGGCAATATGCCATTTCGCCGGGCTAGCTAAGTCCATTGACTGCACAACATAATCTTCAGGGCAAAGCGGCTCGCACAACGATTCCGTCACGCGACGCACTGCGATATATCGCGCCCGCAATGACTGGGGGTCATCGCGCGTACATGACTGTTCGTAAGTAGCCACGCATCCCGTGCGCGTACCGATTGTCCGGTCACAGCAAGGTTCAGGTTTTGTGTAATTGGAGGCGCACACAACGCTGAGTCAATAGAACATAATTAGAAACGAAACGACTCTGTTCCGTCATCCAAGTTCACAGCCTACCACAAATTATGAGATGACTCAAATTATCTCCATTCGGGCATTGATGCGCTAGCAGCCTGTTGAAGAATCCTCATTTTCAGCCATCGTTCAGATATGGGCGGACGTGTAAGCTGGCGTAGCCCATTTCAATTTCTGAGGCCAAAAATTGGGCAATTGGATTCGATGAACTAGAAACTCG